>CAZUMJ010000021.1:0-57200 GCA_964621605.1 uncultured Iamiaceae bacterium
GACCGCCTACTATGCCAACACCCCGACCGAACAACCGGTCGGTTCCCAACCACCCAAGGATGCATGAAACCCGGGACGGTTCAATGTCCGTGCTTGGGCTCAGCATGGCAGCCGGGACTCAGGCCAAGGCCGCCGCCTACGCCGACCTCTCGCAGTTGACTCAGCTGCTCTTCCGAAATGCGACTTGGGAGAAGCTGAACGAGAAGGTGCTCACGAAGATCGCTCAACAGTTCGCGACCAAGTTCAGCGTCAACCTCACGAAGAAGGAGCTTGGCAAGATCGTCCCAGTAGCTGGAATGGCGATCGGTGGAGTGCTCAACTTCGCGCTCATTAACCGCATCGCTCCAGCAGCCAACGATGCCTACCGAGAACGCTTCCTCATCGAGAAGTCGGGAGGGAAGCTGTCCGGCATCAACGATCGACCTGAGGCACCGACCCGCGGCAACGACAGCATCATCAGCGTGATCGACATGCTTGAGGACGAGGATGCCCTCCCGTCGCTCGGCCCCGGCGACACCTCGACTGCCGAGGATGAGCGCTGAGCACGGGTGCCCCGGGGTCTGCCGAGGCCGACGCCGGGGCGCATTTGCCGACCGGTGAACGGGCCGTTGTCTGCTACTGGGTAGCGGCTGCTTGGTATGCGTTGACTTGGGCTTCGAGGAGGCTCGTTACCTCCTCGGCGCTGGCGTTCATGAGACCGCCACCGCCGGTGTTGATGAGCGTGGGTCCGACGAGTGCGAAGAACTGCAGCAGGTCGGTGCCCTCGGCGTTGATCCTCACTCCGAGGGAGGCATCGCCGACAGTCGGCGCCGACATGGGCGCGTAGGTCAACCTGGTGCACTGGTAGGTCTCGCCAGTGCAAGATTCGAGCGCCTCGGCGAGGGCGTCGAAGACGGCCTCAGCTTCTGAAGCACTGGCGTACTGCCTCATGCCGATGCTGAGGAGTTCGGCGGACAGCCCGCCGCCTTTGATGAAGTCCTGACGGACCTGGACCTCGGCGGCGAACGGCGGCTCGTAGTCGCAGAACGTCTTCTCGGTGCTGTCGGTCTCGGATGGGTCTTGGCTATACCCGGCAGGAAGATCCTGCACGTCGAGGACGGCATCCGTGAGCTCTTCCTCGGACAAGAGCCGGTAGACAGGGGCCTCCGGCGTGGTCGACGTCGTTGATGTGCTCGATTCGGTCGACGGGACCGGTGCGCTGGATTCGGCAGCGACGGAGGTGCCAGAGCTCGCCGAGCTGTCAGCCTGTCCGTTGCTTCCGCAACTGGCAACGAACACGAGCGAGAAGCAGACAGCAGCGAGCGACCGGCGGCGGGTGAGCATGCGACCGGACCCTACTGGCGAGCCGACAGGGGCGATGGGAATCCCAGTGATGACAAATCAATGACAAGGGCCCGATCCGGGCCCCTCGGCCGCCGCCGAAAACCACGATGACCAGCACTTTCGTGCTGGTCAGGTGGTGTCGGAGGGGGGACTTGAACCCCCACGCCCTTGCGGGCACTAGCCCCTCAAGCTAGCGCGTCTGCCTATTCCGCCACTCCGACGTGGCACCAAGGTCACCCTCGGCGAGGTCGTCACTGTAGCGCGCCGAGCGGCCGCCTCAGAACTGGCCCGGCGACGTGGGAGGAGGCGGCCAGTTCTCGTTGTCACCCGGCGGCTCGAGCGGAGACGCGGGCGGTACAGCGTCGTACGCGGGCGGCACGGCGTCGTACGCCGACGGTATTGTCGAGGGGTCGGGCGCTTCGCCGAACGGCGCAGCCGTCGGTGAGGGAGGCGGAGCGGATACATCGACGCCCGGGTTCACCCGACCGGGCTGCACGAACGGTGCGGGAGGCGGCGGCGGTGCGCTCCCTGTCTGCCCCGACTGGAGGTACGGGTCGGCTCCGGGTGCCCAGGCCGGAGGCGCGCCCGGCCACGTGATGCCCGAATCCGCCGCGGGAGGCGCCGGGTACGGCGACGGGGCAGGTGCAGGAGCTCCCGTCACGGGCAAGCCGAACTCGTCGTATGCGACCGTGCTCTCCTGATAGCCGCCCGGTGCGAACCGCGGCGTGCCGTACTGCAGGTTCTCGGGCCCTGCACTCGCCCCCGTCGGGGGCGGGGGTGCGGGCATCGACGGGTCATACGCCGGATACGCGGGATACGCCGCGGGTGCCGCAGCGCCATACGTCGGAGCGGCCGCCGGAGCCGTGGGTGCCGCCGGCGCTGACGGGTCGTAGGCGGGGTAGGCCGACGGAGCGCCAGGTTGGTTCGGGTCAGAGGCCGGGTATGGCCCAGGTGCCGCCGGCGCAGACGGGTCGTACGGCGGGTACGCGACAGGCGCCGCCGGCGTTTCGCCGTAGGCGGTGACCCCGGACCCGGCCGGGTAGCTCACGCCCGCCCCAGCGACATACGCACTTCCGGCCCCGTACGCGCTGCCCGCCCCATAGGACGGAGTGCCGCCGGCATAGCCACCGCCGGCACCCGCGTAGCCGCCATAGCCCTGCGCGAACCCCCCTGGTCCACCCCAGCTCGGCGGGTTCGCCTGGATGGCCTTCAGCTTCGGGCGCACGTTCAGGAAGTACATGAACGCACCGATCCAGGCGAAGATCTGGCAGAGCGCGAAGCCCAACACGAACATCACGACGTACGTCGTCTTGTTCTCGCCCGATTGCTGCCACACCCACTCGGGCTTCTGCAGGGCGTCGATCAGCCCCCAGATGCCCAGGATGAAGCCGCCGAATCCGACGATCGCGAACAGCAGGATCACGACGAAGCTCACGCCGGCAGCTCCCGATGCGCCACTGCTCGACGCTTGGGCAATCAGCACCGGAGGCCTCCCCGCTCGGCTTCGGTCAGCTCGACATCAACAAGCCGAGCAGGATCGTCGTGAAGGTGAACACCAACGCCATCACCACGGTGATGCGGTCGAGGTTGCGCTCCATGACCGTCGAGCTCGACGCCATGCCGCCACCACCGAGGAAGTCGGACAGACCGCCGCCCTGGCCGCTGTGCAGCAGCACCAGCACGCACATGACCAGCGAGACGATCACGTGGAGTACGACGACGAAGGCGACCATTACCGAGAACCTCGAGCGACACGGAAGCCACCCCGGTCGAGGCAGCGGATGCAAACGCTAGCAGGCGCCCCCGCCCTGTTAGGCATGGTCGCGGTCGTCTGACGGGTGGCGTGCGCGGTCAGGAGGCTCGGTCGAACCGCACGATCGCGGCGAACGAGTCGGGGTCGAGTGAGGCGCCCCCGACCAGGGCGCCGTCGATGTCGGGCTGGGCCATGAGCTCGGCGATGTTGTCGGCCTTCACCGACCCCCCGTACTGCACCCGCACCGTGGCGGCAGCGTCGGCGCCGGCCACCTCCGACACGACCCGCCGCACGAGCCCGCACACCTGCTGGGCGTCGTCCGCGCTGGCGGTGCGTCCCGTGCCGATCGCCCAGATCGGCTCGTACGCCACCACCATCGCCCCGACCTGTTCGGGGCTCAACCCCGCCAGGCCTGCACGCACCTGACCGGCGACCTTGTCGTCGGTTGTGCCTGCCTCGCGCTCGGCGAGCGTCTCACCCACGCACAGGATCGGCGTCATGCCCGCCTTCACCACCGCCAGCACCTTGCGGTGCACGAGCTCGTCGTCCTCGCCGAACAGCTCACGGCGCTCGGAGTGCCCGACGATCACGTACCGCACGTTCAGCTTCGCCAGCATCAGCGGCGACACCTCGCCGGTGAACGCGCCCTTGTCTTCGAAGTGGCAGTGCTGCGCACCCAGCGCCATGTCGATCTTGTCGCTCTCGAGCACCGTCTGGACCGAGCGCAGATCGGTGAACGGCGGATGCACGGACACCTCGACCTTGGCGAGCTGGTCCTTGTCGAGGATGTACGACAGCTTCTGGACCGACTGGATGGCCTCGAAGTGGTTGTGGTGCATCTTCCAGTTGCCGCTGATCAGCGGCCGACGGCTAGGCGCGGGCATTGGGTGCCTCCCGGAGCGCTGCGAGGCCGGGCAGGTCGCCCAGCTCGAGCAGCTCGAGCGACGCGCCGCCGCCGGTGGAGAGGTGGTCGACGCCGTCGTGTAGGTCGAACTTGGCGAGCGCCGCGGCGCTGTCGCCCCCGCCCACCACCGTGAACGCCCGGCACTCCACCACCGCGTCGGCCACCGCACGGGTGCCCGCCGCGAAGCGGTCGTCCTCGAACACGGCCATAGGGCCGTTCCACAGGACCGTCCCGGCACGCTCGATGACGTCGGTGAAGTCGGCCGCGGACTCCGGGCCGATGTCGAGGCCCTTCCACCCGGCCGGCACCGAAGCCCCGACCTGGCGCACCTCGCCGCCCGCGGCCGGGTTGCCGATCTCGCCGCCGGGGCCGAGCGCCGTCACGTCGACGGGCAGGTGCAGCTTGGCGCCGCTGGCGAGCAGCTCACGGCACGTCTCGACCATGTCGGGTTCGAAGAGCGAGTCGCCCACCTCGTGGCCTTGCGCGGCGAGGAACGTGAAGCACATGCCGCCGCCGATGACGAGCTCGTCGACGATGCCGAGCAGCGCACGGATCACACCGAGCTTGTCGCTCACCTTCGAGCCACCCATGACCGCCACGAACGGCCGGCGCGGGTTGGCCCGCAGGCCCAACAGCACCTCGATCTCGCGGGCGAGCGTGCGCCCCGCGGCGCTCGGCAGGTGCGCGGGCGGCCCGACGATCGACCCGTGCGCCCGGTGCGACACGCCGAACGCGTCGTTCACGTACAGGTCCTGCCCGTCGATCAGCTCGGCCACGAACGCTGCCTCGTTGCCCGACTCGCCCGGCGTGAAGCGCAGGTTGTCGAGCAGTCCGCACCCCGGCACCAGCTCGTCGAGACGGGCCCGCACCGGGTCCATCACGTAGCGGGCGTCGTACTCGCCCTTCGGGCGCCCCAGGTGGCTGCACGCGGTGACCTTCGCCCCCCGCTCCTGCAGCCAGGCGATCGTCGGGACCGCGGCGCGGATCCGCATGTCGTCGGTGATGGCACCGTGCTCGTCGAGAGGGACGTTGAAGTCGCCCCGCACCAGCACCCGCTTGCCGTCGACGTCACCCAGGTCTTCGAGGACCGGGATGCCGAACGGTCCGCTCGCAGCCATGCGGGCCTACTTCCCCGCTGTGCCCACGTGCACGACGAGGTCGACGAGGCGGTTCGAGTAGCCCCACTCGTTGTCGTACCAGCCGAATACCTTGACGAGGTTGCCCATCACCATCGTGAGGGGTGCGTCGAACGTGCACGACGCCGGCGACCCGACGATGTCTGACGACACGAGCGGCCCCTCGGAGTACTCGAGCACCTTCGCCAGCGGCCCCGAGTCGGCCGCGGCACGGAACGCGTCGTTCACCTCGTCGACGGTGACGTCACGGTTGAGCACTCCGACGAAGTCTGTGATCGACCCGACCGGGATCGGCACCCGCAGCGAGTAGCCGTCGAGGCGGCCCTTCATCGCCTCGATCACGAGCGACGTGGCCCGGGCGGCACCCGTGGACGTCGGCACGATGTTGAGCGCCGCTGCGCGGGCCCGACGTGGGTCCTTGTGCGGGCCGTCGACGAGCTGCTGGTCGCCGGTGTAGGCGTGGATGGTCGTCATGAGGCCCTTGTCGACGCCGAACGCGTCGTCGAGCACCTTGATCATCGGGACGAAGCAGTTGGTGGTGCACGAGGCGTTCGAGATCACCTTGTGCGTCGCGGGATCAAACGTGTCCTCGTTGACGCCCATCACGAACGTGGCGTCCGCACCGCTCGCCGGTGCCGACACGATCACCAGCGGGGCGCCGGCGTCGAGGTGCGCGGCGGCCTTGTCGCGGTCGGTGAACAGGCCGGTCGACTCGACGACGAGGTCGACCCCCAGCTCGCCCCACGGCAGCGCCTTCGGGTCACGCTCGGCGAGGATGCGCATCAGCTTTCCGTTGACCTCGATGCCGCCGTCGACGACCTTCACATCCGCTGCGAAGCGCCCCTGCACCGAGTCGTTCACCAACAGGTGCGCCATGTTCTCGACCGAGCCGAGGTCGTTCGCCGCGACCAGCTCGATGTCGGCTCCTTGGGCGACGAGTGCCCGATAGAAGTTGCGCCCGATGCGCCCGAAGCCGTTGATGCCAACGCGGATGGTCATGGTCGGAGTGCTCCTTCACGAGGCTGCGCCGTCTTGGCGGCATGGCCTAGTGGGTCGGTGAGGGACGGTGCAAGATCGACGCAAGGGTGACGACCTTGCCCGCCGCGGCACGCTGGCCGGGCAGGCCCGACAGCCTACTTGTCGAGGTCGCGGTGGCTCACAGACACGCGGTGGCCTTCTTCGCGCAACATCGCCCCAAGCTCTTCCGCGATGACCACCGAGCGGTGCCGCCCGCCCGTGCACCCGACCGCCACCGTGAGGTACGCCTTGCCCTCCTGCACGTACGCGGGGATGAGCAACCACAGCAGGCGGCCGAGCTCGCCGAGGAACTCGCCGGCGAGCTGTTGGCTGAGCACGAAGTCGCGGACCGGCTGGTCGAGCCCGCTGAGCGAACGGAGCTGATCGGCCCAGTACGGGTTGGGCAGGAAGCGGCAGTCGAACACCAAGTCGACGTCGAGCGGCAGCCCGTGCTTGTAGCCGAAGGAGAGCACCGAGAGCTGCATGCCGTGCTCGGGCTCTTCTGAGCCGAACAGGTCGAGCACCCGCGCACGCAACTGGTGGACGTTGAGGTCTGTCGTGTCAATCACGACGTCGGCCTCGGCCTTCACTGCCTCGAGCACGGTGCGCTCGGCGTCGATCGCGTCGGCGAGGCTCTCGCCCCCGACCCCGCGGGGATGGCGACGCCGAGTTGCCTCGTAGCGACGGACGAGGATCTCGGTGGATGCGTCGAGGAACAACACCCGCACCCGCGAACCCGTCGCCCGAAGGTCGCCGATGGCCCGCACCACCTGCCCCTGGTAGGGCCCGGTGCCGACCACGAGGGCAACCCGCTCGACCGGACCGGCGGTGCCCGCGGTGAGCTCGAGGAACTTGGGGAACAGCGGTGCCGGGAGGTTGTCGATCACGAACCAACCCGTGTCCTCCAAATTGTCGGCCGCGGAGGAACGACCCGCGCCGGACAACCCTGCGATCACGAGGAACTCGGTCACCGTGGCCAGTATGGCGGCACGGTGTGACAAGCCGGCGTCAAGAGCCGGCGTCGATCCCTGCTCCAGCGCCCGGCGAACCCTCCGCATCGGGAGACGCCGGCCAGTTGCTGTCCCCATGCAGACCAGCCGCGCCGCTGAAGCGCCGACCGACCAGCGCGGCGACGAAGCACGCCCCGCAGTCCACCGCCACCACCCCCCAGGCCAACGCGTCACCCGGGTGTTGCAGGTAGCGCCACAGCACCTTGCCGTACGCGATGGCGAGCAGCGCGCTCACCGCGCCCTGGCGCCACGGGTGGTGGCGGATCACCCCGAGCGCATCAAGCGAGAACTCGATCACACCGGGCAAGGGCAAGAGCCACAGCACCCACGGGTCGAGCCTCGTCGGCCACGTGACGCCCGCTGCAGCCAACGCACACACGGCGAGCGCCACCGGGTACAGCACGATGCAGCGGCGGCAGACGTGACGGCCGCCGATCACCACGCAGCGGTCGTAGCGCGACGGCCAATGGTGCGACAGGAACATCGACGTGTCGGCCATCGGGGCGGCTCGGCGCTCCGCGGCCTGACGGGCAAGCTCGTCTGCGATGCACCGGTCGAGGTCGTCGGCGGGCTCCACCGGCCCAGTCTCGCCCAGCACGAGGCGCTACCTTCGCACCCGCATGCCCGCCACCCGTACCTGTGAAGTCACGCTCGACGCCTGCGACGAGCTCGTCACGATGCTGGCGGACGCTGCGACCACCGGCCGCGGCTGGGTGAACGTCCAGCCGATCGCCGCGGACGAGCAGCCCGCCGAGCGCTCCGGCATGTTCGGCATCCTCGGCCCGCGCATCCCGGACCTGGCGTTGGGCACCTGGACACCCCCCGATGCTCGCCGTGCGGACGGCCCGGCGCAGGTCGGCATCCAACACCCCTACCCGTCGAAGGCCCGCCCCATCCTCGAAGCCGTCGGCGTCACCTACCCGGACGGAGCCCGCCTCGTGCAGGACGCCGTGCGGCGCGGGCTCGTGATCGCCGTGCCCATCGACGCAGACCCCGCGGCGCTCGCGACGTTCTTGTTGCGTGCCACCGCGGTGCTCACCCAGCGCGAGACGTCAGGCCGGTGGACCGCCACGCTCTGGACGTGAGACCAACGCTGGGCGACACCGGCCGCCGCGCGCCGTCACGCCAGGTCGATCAGCGCTTCTCGGTGACGAGCACCAACAGGCGCGGGATCGTCGCGGCCGCCTCGTACTCGGCCGCGCGGGCGAGGAACCCGGGCGGAGGTGCCGGCTCCTCCATGTGGTGCAGCACCAGCCCCGCGTCCGCCAACGCGTTCACGTAGCGCGACAGGGGCCGGTGGATGAACGGGATGAACACGTCCTTCTCGACCTCCTCGACGCTCAGGTCCTCGATCAGGTACGGACCGATCCGCCAGTACTGCTCCGGCGGGTCGAGGATCTGGTCGTCGATCCAGCCGCTTCCCGGCGTCTGCAACAGCGGGTGGTTGAGGAAGAAGGCGAAGCGGCCACCGGGACGCAACACCCGGGCGACCTCGGCAATTGCCTCGTCGACGTCGGTGATGTGCTCGAACACCAGGCACGCCACGACCGCGTCGAACGAGCCGGACGCGAACGGCAATGCCGCCGCGCCCGCTCGGGCATAGGCAACATCACCGCCGCGACGAGCCGCCTCCTCCACCTGCGCCCACGTCGGGTCGACGCCCACGACCGTGCTGGCACCACCGGCGCGGGCGAGCCGCGCGACCTGTCCCTCGCCGCACCCGACGTCGAGCACCACGTCCGCGCCCGCCAGCCAGCGGGCCGCGAGCGGGAGGATCTGCTCGACGTACTCGGGGTCGGCCCCCTCGGTGAAGCCCTCCTGCCACCAGCCGGCGTGCTCCTCCCACAGATGCGTCGGGTTGGCGTCGTCGGTCGGGCGGCTCACGACGACGATCGTGGCCGCTGGGTGCCCCCGCGGCCAACCCCCGGGTCGTGGATCTTCGCATGCAAGGTCTGTGCAACCGCGTCGGGGAGCCACGTCAACGCCTGCAGCTCTTCGAGCGAGGCGGTCTTGACGGCCTTCACGCCGCCGAGCTCCTTGAGCAGACGCGCCTTGCGTGTCGGCCCGAGGCCGAGGACGTCGTCGAGCACCGACCGGGTCATGCGCTTGCCGCGCAGCTTGCGGTGGTACGAGATGGCGAAGCGGTGCGACTCGTCACGGGCGCGCTGCAGCAGGTACAACGCCTCGGATTGGCGTGGGATGCGCACCGGCTCCGATCGATACGGCAGGTACACCTCTTCGAAGCGCTTGGCGAGCGACGCGACAGGGATCTCCTCGTCGAGGCCGAGCTCCTCGAGGACGCGCACGACTGATGAGAGCTGGCCCTTGCCACCGTCGATGAGCAGCAGCTGCGGCGGGTAGGCGAAGCGTCCGCGTTCCGCGACCGGCTTCTCGCGCTCAGCGAGCAAGTTGCTGAGCCGGCGGGTGAGCACCTCCTCCATCGCGGCGAAGTCGTCGTTGCCTGGCACGTGCACCTTGAAGTGCCGGTACTCGCGCTTGGCGGGGAGACCGTCTTCGAGCACGACCATCGACCCGACGTAGTCGGTGCCCTGCAAGTGGCTCATGTCGAAGCACTCGATGCGCAGCGGTGCCTCGGGTAGCCCGAGGTGCGCCTGGAGCTCGTTGAGGGCCCGCGCCCGACTGTTGTGATCCGACGCACGCCGCAGGCGATGGCGTGCAAGCTCCTCTTTCGCGTTGTGGGCGACCGTCTCCTGCAGGGTGCGCTTGTCTCCGCGCTGGGGAACCCGGATCTTCACCGCACTCCCGCGCTGCTCGCCGAGCCAGGCCTCGTACAGCGCGGGGTCGTCCGGCATCGTGGGCACGAGGACCTGCTTGGGCCACCCGAGCACCGGCTCCTCGTCGTAGAGCCCTTCGAGCACTCGACCCATGAGCTCCGCGGCGCTGAGGTCTTCGACCTTGTCGAGCACGAACCCTTTGCGGCCCAACACCCGGCCGCGTCGGACATGGAACACCTGGACAGCCGCCTCCAGCTCGTCGTCGGCCAGACCGACGACGTCGAGGTCTTCGCTGCGCTCGGCCACCATCTGCTGCTGCTCGACCGCCCGGCGCACCGCCGCGAGGCGGTCGCGAAGGCGGGCAGCGCGCTCGAACTCGAGCTCGGCGGCCGCGCGCCGCATCTCCGCGTCGAGGTGCTCGACCACGTCGTCGGTGTCGCCGCTCAGGAACCGCACGAGGCCCTCCGTGTGTGCCCGATACCTGGCCTCGTCGACGGCCCCCACGCACGGTCCGCTGCACTTCTCGATGTGGAAGAGCAGACACGGCCTGCCGAGGCGTTCGTGCCGACCGAACTTCGCATCCGAACACGTCCGTAGCGGAAACGTGCGCAGCAAGAGATCGAGCGTCTCGCGGATCGCGTACGCATGGGCGTAGGGGCCGAAGTAGCGGACGTCGGGCTTGCGCGCCCCACGCATGACGGTCGGGCGAGGCCACTGCTCCCCCACGGTGACCGCGAGGAAGGGGTAGCTCTTGTCGTCGACGAGCCGCACGTTGAAGCGCGGACGGAAGCGCTTGATGAGGCTGTACTCGAGCATCAGCGCCTCGACCTCGTTGCGCACCTCGATCCACTCCACCGACTCCGCGGTGGCAACCATCTGGGCGGTGCGCGCGGGCAGGGTGCGCGGATCGGCGAAGTAGTTCGAGAGCCGCTGACGCAGCGACTTCGCCTTGCCGACGTAGATCACCCGACCGTCGCGATCACGGAACTGGTACGAACCGGGCCGATCCGGGATCGTGCCGGTTGGGGGGCGCTGCACCACGCCGACATCGTAGGGAGCGCTCTGCGTGCAGCGGTCCCGCAGCGCGCCCGACCACCATCGGGCACCCGTTTCACGGCCGCGGCACGGCCCGCGCAACCTCGACGGTTGCCCGCACGGCCCTAAAGAGCACACACCAGGGGCCGATGCGTGGCGGGTGAAGGCGCCTCCGAGACCGTGGCAGGCGGCTACTCCGGCACTGCTGGCGCTGCTCGCGCTCGCGGCGTGGCGCCTCGATCGCACGTCGCTGTGGGTCGACGAGGTGTTCTCACTCGCCGCGACGCACCGCCTCGGCCTCAGCCTGCGCAGCACAAAGGGGACGATGGGGCTGTACTACCTCGCGCTCTGGGTCTGGGCTCGGGCGAGTACGGCAACGTGGTGGTTGCGGGCGTTCTCCACCATCGGCGCCGCGACCACGCTCGTGCTCGTGGCGATGATCGCCCGGCGTGCGGGACGTACCTGGAGCGCGCTCGCCGCACCGCTGCTCCTCGTGGCCGTCCCGATCTTCGCCTGGACCGCCGTCGAAGCCCGCTCCTACGCATGGGAGTCAGCGCTCGTCGCGGGATGCTGGTTGCTCCTGCTCCGCGGCATCGACGCATCGGCGCGCGGTGACGCGCACGCACCCCGTTGGTGGCAGGCGCTCGCCGTCTGCTGCGCGATCGGACCGTTCCTGCACGGGCTGTTCATCCTCCAAGTGCCCGGTCTGGCCCTCGTGGCCCTTGTCGACCGGACGGACCGTCACGCCGCGCTCCGTCGCATCGGACCAGCCGGCATCGCAGCCCTCCTCCCGACCGCCCTCATCGCCGCGGCCGGCGGGACGAACATGGGCGCGTCCTGGGCGGACACGCCCGCCGCGCAGCTCCGCACCCTGCGCACCTGGTTTCTCGGCCCGCAGGCGTGGGTGGCAATCCCGCTCGGCCTTGCGGCTGCCACCGGAGCGGTCCTCACAGTGCGGGCCGCCGACCGCGCGCGCAATCCTGCTGAGCGCGCCGCGCACCTTGCGCCGCTCCTGTGGGGCATCGGGGGAATCGCCGGCGGGCTCCTCGTCGCCGCAGCAGGCGGGCCCTTCGCCCCGTACTACCTCGCCCCGAGCGCGGCGGGCCTCGCCCTGCTGGCAACCGTGGCACTCGATGGCGTGACGAGCCATCCCGGCCCCACGGCCACCGTGGCATCGGCGCCCCCGCACCCCACCGCACACCCACTGATGCCAACTCGGTTCCATGCGATCGCGGCCGTGGTTTGCGCCGCGGTGCTTGTCGTCGCCGGCATCGGTGCCGTACGCCGCCCCCTGGCGCTCGTCGAGGACTGGCGGGGCGCAGCGAAGGCCGTCGCAGCCGGGGTCGATCCCGGTGACGCAATCGTGTTTGCAGGCAACCCCGGCTCGTCCTCGGGAACGGCCAGCACACGCCTTGGCTTCGAAGCGGCGTGGCGTGAGGTGCCCCACCGCGCAACGCCGTTCGTGCTGTCGCACCCGCGCCCGCTCGGCATGCCCGTGCGCGACGAGCCCGCAACACCCATCGCGGACATCCAACGACGCTGGGCCACCTTCGACAGGGTGTGGGTCATCGACTACCAGGGCCTCGCGGCGAGCTCGCGTCTCTTGGACACCCCC
Organism: uncultured Iamiaceae bacterium; assembly: GCA_964621605.1. Classification (GTDB taxonomy): domain Bacteria; phylum Actinomycetota; class Acidimicrobiia; order Acidimicrobiales; family Iamiaceae; genus CAZUMJ01. The sequence goes on from CAZUMJ010000021.1 coordinate 12,529, forward strand.
ACCATCACGGCCCGCTACTGCGTCACCGACGAGGAGCACTTCACACCCAGCATCACGGTCAGGTTGTTCCAACGGCGCACTCCCGGCACGCGCTGCCTGCCACCGTGACCTCGCCACCGCCGCGGCTACGGCCCCGTCGCCGATCACCGCGGCACGGGCCCCGAACGTGGCGGACACGCCGGACTCGGCCACGTCCCGTCGCCATGGTGGCATCCGGTGAGCAGGCTCTCTAGAGTGACGGAAACGCCGGCCTGGTATCCGGCGGCATATCGAGTTCCGGGGCCGACACCCCCGTGGCGTGGCGACCAGGCTGCCCCCACCGGCCATCACCGGAGCTTCCCTCGATGGGAGGACCCAACCCACATGCTGCGCCTACAGACACCGCTCCCCGAGTGGTACCTCACCGCATCCAAGGAAGAGCTCGCCGACCGCATCGCAACCGCCAAGGCAACCCTCGGCGAGCGAGTCTTCATCCTCGGCCACCACTACCAACGCGACGAGGTCATGCGCTGGGCCGATGCCCGCGGCGACTCCTACGCGCTGTCGGTGCTCGCCCAGCAGCGACCGTCGGCCGACTACATCGTGTTCTGCGGCGTGCACTTCATGGCCGAGTCGGCCGATGTGCTCACCGGCGACCACCAGAAGGTCGTGCTCCCCGACCTGAACGCCGGGTGCTCCATGGCAGACATGGCCGACCTCGACCAGGTCGAGCTGGCATGGGAAGAGCTCGGCGAGGTGATCGACGTCGAGCGTCTCGTCCCGATCACCTACATGAACTCCTCAGCCGCCATCAAGGCGTTCGTGGGCAAGCACGGCGGCGCCGTGTGCACCTCGACGAACGCCCGGGCGATCCTGCAATGGGCGTTGGGACTCGGCGACAACGCCGGCCTCGCCACGCAGGGGGCGACAGGCAGCGGCGACAAGGTGCTGTTCTTCCCCGATCAGCACCTCGGCCGCAACACCGCATACGACCTCGGCTACGACGCCGACTCCATGCGGCTGTGGAACCCGCGCCGCGACCTCGGCGGGCTCGAAGAGGCCGACTGCAAGGATGCGACGTTCTTGCTCTGGAAGGGCCACTGCTCGGTGCACCAGCGCTTCACGCCGGCACAGGTCGAGGCGTTCCGGGCGCAGTACCCCGACGGCATCGTCGTGGCGCACCCCGAGTGCTCCCACGACGTGTGCAGCATCGCCGATCAGGTGGGTTCGACGAGCTTCATCATCAAGGCGGTCGAGCAAGCACCAGCGGGGTCGGCGCTCGCGATCGGCACCGAGATCCACCTCGTGAACCGCCTTCGCAACGAGAACCCTGACAAGACCGTCGTGTCGCTCGACCCCGAGGTGTGTCCCTGCTCGACCATGTCGCGCATCGACGACCCGCACCTCGCCTGGGCACTCGACGAGCTCGTCGCCGGCAACGTCGTCAACCAGATCCGCGTCGACGACGAGACCGCCGAGTGGAGTCGCGTCGCGCTGCAGCGCATGATCGACATCACCGGCTGAGCGACACGTCGTCATCCGTCGCGCTGGCGTCCGACGGCCGTTGCCACCCGGAGCCTGGCACCGCCACCGCCCTTGCGTCTCTCAGTCCGCGGCGCGCACCTCGACCACCGCGATGCCCTTCTCGGCTGGCAGATGCGTCGACGTCAACGTCTGGTCCGCGGCGCACCAGCGACGCACGATCTCGCGCTCACCCGATCGATCCGCGTCGTCGAGCACGACCTTGGCGCCAGGGAGCAGATGCGGGCGGACCGCGGCCAGCACCGGTTGGCGGGCATGTGGGTCCCGCGTCGACGGAGGGCCGTCGACGAACACCAGCCCGACGCCGTCGGGCACCTCCACCCCGCCATACCACGTCGGGTGCCGCCCCTTCGCGTCCGCGTTCGACGAACCGGTTGGCGTGAGGGGCGCGTGCGCAACGGTCACGACGTCGCCCAAGCCGTGTGCCGCCACAACGTCACGGGTGCGCTGCGCCCACTGCTCGTCGTGGTCGAAGCTCACGAGCCGCCCACCGCCGGCCTGCACAAGCGCGAGCCCCATGACGACGGATGAGGTGCCGCTCCCGAACTCGACCACCACGGTGGGGCGCCGGGTCAGGATGTCCTGGGCGAGGTAGAGGAGCACGTCGGGGCTGGCGGCCCAGCCGCGCGTGGACGGAAGAGGTGCGGTCGGCCGCAGCAGCGAATGCAGGTTGGCGAGCGCCTCGACCTGGCGGTACTCGATCTCGTCGTGACCCTGCCAATGCCGAACCGCTCGCCGTGCGCCCTGGACGACACCGAGTTGCTTCAGCCGCTCCCCCATCTCCCCGTCCAAGCGTGCCATCGTCCTCCGTTCAGGAACCCGTCGTCACGTCGGCGTGACCAGCAGGAAGCTACCCGCAACGACGACAGCCACCGCCGCTACCGCAGTGAGGGCCGCAAGCGGCGGCCAAGCGCGCACGCCGAGCGCACGGGTGACGACATGGTGCTCGGCCCACGACGTCGCCACCATCGTCACGCTGACTGCCACGACGAACACCGGGAAGCTCACCGCCGCGGTGCAGCACAGCACGACCACGATGCACGCGAAGCGCATGCACTCCCAGGTCACGAGCCGTCGCGTGAGCCCGGATCCCATCGCCATGCTGAGCGTGACCGAGAGCGCCATGCGCCAAGGGACCGCGAGCGCGAGCACGACCACGACCCCGCTGAGGCTTCGCCAGGAATCGCCCAGCAGCACGGGAGCCAAGGGTGCCGCCAACAGCAACACGACTGCGGCCGGTGCGCCAGCTTGGAACATCTGCCGCGTCCGGGCATGTACGACTCGCTGGCGCGCCTCGGTCGTGGCGGCATCGGCGAAGTCTCCGAGCATGACGCGCACCGCGGCGAACGCCACCTGCGAAGCGACGAGCGAGGCGACGCGGAACCCGAGTGAGTACACGGAGAAGGCGGCGGACGAGATCAACACGCCGACGACGACGTAGTCGACGTTGGCGCACAGGAAGTTCAGCACCTGCGCCACCCAGACGGCACCGACCGGCGCGTCGCCCGGGCTTGTCCCGAAGGCGTCCCGCCAGCCGAACGCAAGCAGCGACTCGAGCGTGTGCTTCGTGAGCAACGCACCGATCAGCCACAGGAGGGCATGGCGCTCGTCGACGACCGCGCCGCCCGTGCCGGCGAGGAAGAGCAGCGATCCGAGGATCTCCGCACGAGCGACCCGCCGCACCTCCCCCAGACGGACGAGCGCGGACTTCCGCACGAACGCCTCAGCGCTCAGCAACCAGATCGCGCCACCGCCCGCGAGCAACGCACGAAGGTCACCGCTCGTACAGGCGGCCCCAACCAGGGTGCACGCGAGCACCGCGGCGTTGCCGGCACGCATCCGCCACAGCGACTGCGTGCCACCTGCGCCGACCGGCGCACCCATGATCGCGGTCCCCAACCCGAAGTCGGAGAGGGTGACCGCGAACGAGTTCACGACGAAGATGGCCATCAGCGGCGCGTACCCGTGCACCCCGACGACTCGGGCCAGCACCAGCGAGGCCAAGCCGAGACATGCCTGCTCCACGAAACGGGCCACGAGCAGCACCCCGACTCGCGCACCGAGCAGCCGCGTGACGCGCGCCCAGAGCGTGTGCACCGCGGCGGTCACCGTCGACGGCGCCGCTGGAGCATGCCGCTCCACGCGCCCCACAGCCACCCACCACTGGTGAGCGCCATGGCGGGAAGGGCCCAGAGGTGGGCCGCGGGACCGGCTTCGGGTTCACGCGACCCGACTGTCTCCACGACGAGCACCCCTGCGACCGCCACGCCGCACGCGGCCACTCGGCCACGCCAGCCGAGCTGCGTCGCCCCAAGCGCCGCGACGAGGGCGAGCGGGCCGACGGCGAGGGCAGCCTGCTGCCGCAGACCGGGGCGGTCTCCGGTCTCTGCCCAGTAGCGGGCCTTCCATCGACCGAACCGCACGTACTGCGCGCCCAACGCTCGCAGATCGGTGCGCGGCAGGTACCCGACGGTGAGGTCGTCGGCAAACCACACGATGCCGTCACGGCCCATGCGACGGTTCAACTCGAAGTCCTGATTGGTCGCGAACGACTCGTCCCATCCGCCCGCGGCACGGAGTTCCGCGGTGCGGAAGGCCCCGAGGTACACCGTGTCCGTGGGCCCGCTCGCCGCGCCCCGCCGGTAGCGCGCCATGCCCATCGTGAAGCGGTTGTTCAACGCCCGGGCAATGCCGACCGCCCGCGCCGTGCGGTCTCGCGCGACCGCCCGCTGCGACCCGCCGACCACGCGGACGTCCGCCCGTGCGTCGAGCACCTCGACGCAGCGGCGCACATACTGCGGCGGGATGATGCTCCGCGCATCTACGCGGCACAGCACCGGGCTCTGCACCACCGCCAACCCGACGTTGAGGTTCGACGGCGTCGTTGCCCGTGAGTTCTCCACCACCCGCCAAGCCCCGACGCCCGACCCCTCCAGCAGCGCGCGGGCGACGTCACTGCTGCCGTCACGTGACGCGCCGTCGACGACCACCACCTCGAGGTGATCCAGACCCACGTCCTGCCCGAACACCGCTTCGAGACACCGTGGGAGGTCGGCCGCATCGTCGCGGACGGGGATGAGGACCGTGGCGAGTAGCGGAGTTGCGCTCAACGGATGACCTCAGGGTTCAGCCCACAGGAACCGCCCATGTCGAGCGCCACCGCGGGCACGTCGTCGACCCCTTCCGGGCCAGGTCCATCGATCACCGACACGGGATCCTCCCAGATGACCGCAGCGCAGGCCGGGCGACGCGGATCGTCGGGCGCGAGGGGCCCGACCAGCGTCCACACGCCGGATTGGCGATAGCGCTCGAGCATGTCGCCTCGTGCGGGGGTGGCTGCCAGAAGGTCGGCATATGCGAAGTCGTTGGCCCGGCCGCTCAAGTCGACGACCGCGCGGTCCTGCAGCACGAAGTCGAGAAGGCCCGGAGTGTACGACCCGATGAGTCCACCGTTGAGTCCACCGCTGAAGCCCTTCTGCGCACCCATCCATTGTGCGGTCACGACGGCTTCGGTCTGCCACGCGCCACGTTTGGCCTGCTCGTGCCTCGCCTCACCCACGCTGGGCCAGCCGGCAAGGATCAGCAGCGCACCCATGACGAGAAGCGTGGCACTCCGTCCCGGCCTGACCCAACGGCGCGACGCCGCTCCAAGCGCGCAACCGAGTGCGGCCGCGACCCCAAGCGCGAACGTCGCCCGCGCCGGCAGCGAGGACTCCTCGGTGACCCACGACGGCAGGAGCACGAGATCCAGCGCGAGGTGGAGGAGCAGCAGAAGTGCCCCAAACGCCACCGCGGCCTCGAACGGTGCACGCCGCGCCCATGACGCGACGTGCACCGACCGCGGCACCCGTTCGAGGTCCGTCGCGGATCTGTCGCGTGCGGCATGACCCTTCCGGGCGAGCACCAGCAGCACGAAGCCCAGCACGACGGGCACCGCGAGCAGCCACGTCCCCACCGATCCGGCGGAGCCGCCCGACAGCGGGTTCGCGGCAGAGAGCGCCTGACCCCACACGCTGCGGGCCTGACCCCAGACAAGGCCGAGGTAGCCGAGCGACATACGCGACCCGTACTGGTCGGCCACGATCGTGCCCATCTCGTGCCATCGCACCGTGTCGCTCACGCTGAAGACGTGCCCGAAGCAGACAAGGTTCCAGGCGAAGTACGGGACCGTCACCGACGCCATCGACGCGACGCTGAGCGCCCCCCACCGCAGGCGCCGCGGCGCCGCGCATGCGAGCACGGCGAGCGACACGAAGAGAGGGAGGAGGAAGTCCACCTGCGCCCACACCACCAGACCGGCGCCCACTCCGGTCAGCAACCCGGGGTACCGATCGTCGGGCGCACGCAGCTCGCGTGCCACCAGCGCCACCATCGTCACCACCGCGAGCAGGGTGAGTGCTCCCGCCATGCCGTCGAGGAGCGGGGACGTGAAGCTCGGGGCCGTCGCCACGACCAGGCAACCTGCCGCAGCCAGATGACCCCAGCGGCGCGCCACCATGCGGGCGACCAAGGCCACGGCCAGCGCGACGATCAGCAACTGCGCCAGGAGCGCGGCTCGGATCAGCGCCGTTCCGTCCCACTTGTGCGCGAGCCCGGCGACGATCAGCTGCCAGAGCGGCTGGAAGCCGTTCGTCCGATGGATGCCGTCGAAGGTGACGCCGTCGCCGTCGGCCATGCGCCGACCGATCTCCAGGTAGGTGAACGCACCATCTGGGAGTCGGTAGAGCCACGCTTGGCTGGCGTATCGGATCTGTATGCCGGTCCAGGCGAGGCGCGCTGCACAGACCAGTGCGACCGCGCCGAACACCACACGCTCCCACGCACCGCCTGCCGCCTGCTGGACCGTTCGACCCGCCGGTCGAGGCGTCGCAGCCGACGCCTCCACGGTTCCCGCCACCTACCGCCCCTGACGTCCCAGCACGGACCGGACCGTCCGGCCGAGGATCCGCAGGTCCAGGCGCAACGACTGGTGGCGCAGGTAGAAGAACTCGTACTGCAACTTCTCCAAGGCGTCACGCTCGTCGCCCGCGTACCCGTACTTCACCTGCGCCCAGCCGGTGAGTCCGGGATGCACGAGGTGACGCAGGTCGTAGAACGGCAGCTTCTGTCGCAGCTCCTCGACGTAGCGTGGCTGCTCCGGCCGTGGCCCCACGAGCGCCAGCTCGCCTCGCAAGATGTTGAGCACCTGCGGCAGCTCGTCGACGTGGGTGAGGCGCAAGATCCGCCCGAAACGTGTGATGCGGGGATCGTCTCGCGCGGTCCACTCGCCCTCTGAGGACTCGGCCTGCACCATCGTGCGGAACTTGACGATCCGGAAGAGGGTGCCGTCCTTGCCGACGCGCTCCTGCCAGAACAGCAACGGCCCCCGGTTGCCGAACAGGTTGCCAAGGGCGACAAGCGGGATCGCCACCCCGAAGGGCACAAGGCCCAGCGCCGCCAGGGGCACATCCACCAAGCGCTTCAGGCGGGCATAGCGCACCCGGTGCAGCTCGCCGATGTCGAACATCAACGACACACGTTCGAGCTCGGCCACCGGCAGCTTGCCGAGCCACTCCTCGTAGAACAACGACAAGGTGCGCACCCGAAAGCCCTGTTCGTGCAGGGAGGCAACCTGGGCGACGATGTCATCGTCCTCCCGAGCGGAGCCGGACAGCACCACAACGCTTGCGCCTGACTCGGTTGCAGCACGCACGAGCGGGCGGGGGTCATCCGCTTGCGGTCGAGCTTCGGTCGTGCGCAGCACAGCAACCACCTGCGCGGGCTGCTCGACCTCTCCGCGCAGCTCGGCCTCGAGCTGCGCGCCGAGCTGGGCATCCCCGACGAAGAGCACCTGGTCGCGCGCCGCGAGGCGTTCCTCTCCGCCCCTGGCGACCGCGCTGATCGCCACGTAGAGCGGGAGGAGGGCGAGCATCGTGCCGAACACGACGAACCGTGGCAGGAGGGCGTCGCCGACGGCGAGCTGTACGACCGAGATCGCCAGGGCTCCTCCGGCAGAGGCGGCGATCGCGCTCAACCACGCCGTGCGTCGAGAACGCACGAGATCAGGCAGGCCGACCCCGTACGCGACGAGGCATTGCAGCCCGATGTACGCGAACGACCACGCGAAGCGCGACGACGCATGCCAGCTGTACGGGCGCGGCGCGACGTAGGCCGCGTGGACCTTGCTCAGCAAGAGCACGACCACGAGCACCGCGGCGTACAACAACAGTCTCGAGAGGCGGCGCATCACGTCCTTTGCAAGCTCTGCTCACACATCGGCAGATCCCGCGAAAACCTCAGGGGCAGCCCCAGAGACGAGGCACCTGCCGCGCAGCACGCGTCGTGGGGTGCCTCCCACTGCGACAGAACGGACGACCCGCGACGATCAGAGCCCGAGCAGCGGTGCGAGGAAACGACCCGTGTAGCTCTCGGCCGTCTTGGCGACAAGTTCGGGCGGGCCTTCGACCACGACCGTTCCCCCACCGGTGCCACCCTCGGGACCAAGGTCGATGACCCAGTCAGCGGTCTTGACGACGTCGAGGTTGTGCTCGATGACGAGCACGGTGTTTCCCTGGTCGACGAGCCGGGAGAGGACGGTCAGGAGCTTGCGTATGTCCTCGAAGTGCAGGCCGGTGGTGGGCTCGTCGAGGATGTAGATGGTGTGGCCGGTCGAGCGCTTCGAGAGCTCGCTCGCGAGCTTGATGCGCTGCGCTTCACCGCCCGAAAGCGTGGTGGCGGGCTGGCCGAGCCGCACGTAGCCCAGACCGACGTCGACAAGCGTCTGCATGTGGCGCGCGATCGGCGGCTGGTTTGCGAAGAAGTCGAGGGCGTCCTCACAAGAGAGGTTGAGCACCTCCGAGATGTTCTTGCCCTTGAAGGTGATGTCGAGCGTGTCTCGGTTGTAACGAGCCCCCTTGCACACCTCGCAGGGCACGTACACGTCAGGGAGGAAGTGCATCTCGATCTTGATGGTGCCGTCACCTGCGCAGGCCTCGCAGCGGCCGCCCTTGACGTTGAACGAGAAGCGGCCGGGCAGGTACCCCCGCACCTTGGCCTCGGAGGTCTGCGCGAAGAGCTTGCGGATGTGGTCGAACACGCCGGTGTAGGTGGCCGGGTTCGAACGAGGCGTACGCCCGATCGGCGACTGGTCGATGTTGATGACCTTGTCGAGTTGCTCGATGCCCTCTACCCGCGTGTGCAGCCCCGGCGCGACACGGCTCTTGTACACCTGCTGCATGAGCGAGCGGTGCAGGATGTCGTTCACGAGCGTGGACTTGCCCGAGCCCGAAACGCCCGTCACGGCGACGAAGCAACCGAGCGGGATGTCGACGTCGAGGTTGCGCAGGTTGTGCTCTCGTGCGCCACGGATGCCGAGCCACGCGCCGCCGGGATCACGCCGGCGCTCCGGAACCGGGATCGTGCGCTTTCCTGCCAGGTACTGCCCGGTGATCGAATCCTTGGACCGCAGCAGGCCCTTGACGTTGCCGCTGTAGACGACCGACCCGCCATGTTCGCCCGCACCGGGACCGATGTCGACGACGTGGTCGGCGACGCGCACCGTGTCTTCGTCGTGCTCCACGACCAGCACGGTGTTGCCGAGGTCGCGCAACCGCAGGAGCGTCTCGATGAGGCGGTGGTTGTCGCGTTGGTGCAGCCCGATCGACGGCTCGTCGAGCACGTAGAGCACCCCGACCAAGCCGGAACCGATCTGGCTGGCAAGGCGGATGCGCTGCGCCTCACCGCCGGCGAGCGTGGCGGCGGAACGGGTCAGGCTGAGGTAGTCGAGCCCCACGTCGAGCAGGAACCCGAGGCGAGCGTTCACCTCTTTGAGGACACGTTCGGCGATGAGGCGGTCGCGCTCCGAGAGGGTGAGCGACCGGAGCACTGCCGCCGCGTCAGCGATCGACATGGCGCCCAGGTCGTGGATGGAATGCCCGTCGATCGTGACGCCGAGCGACAGGGGCTTCAGGCGGGCGCCCTCGCAAGCAGGGCACGCAACCTGGCGCATGTAGCTCTCGACCTGTTCGCGCTGCGCGTCGGACTCGGCATCCGCGTGGCGGCGCTGCAACCACGGCACCGCGCCCTCGTAGTTGGCGGTGTAGTGCCGCGCCCGCCCATACCGGTTCTTGTAGGTGACGTCGACCTTGCCGGCGCCTGTGCCGTGCAGCAGCAGCTTGCGATGCTTCGCCGGGAGCTTCTCCCACGGCGCGGCGGCATCGATGTCGTACGCGTCGGTGACTGCCTCGAGGAGCTTCGAGAAGTACCGCATGTGGCCGCCCGCCCAAGGAGCGATGGCCCCGTCGTTGACGCTCAGCGACGGATCGGCGATGACGAGCTCGGGGTCGACCTCGAAGCGGGTGCCGAGGCCGTCACAGGTCTCGCACGCCCCGTACGGCGAGTTGAACGAGAAGTTGCGGGGGGCCAACTCGTCGTAAGACGACCCGCACTTCGGGCACGCCAGGTGCTGGCTGAACGTAAGCGTCTCGGGCGAAGACTCGCCGTCGGCAGGCTCGTCACGCGCGACGATCTCGACCTCGGCGACCCCGTCCGCGAGACGCAACGCCGTCTCGAGGGAATCTGTCAAGCGACGCTCGATGCCCTCGCGACGCACGAGCCTGTCGATCACGACCTCGATGGTGTGGTTCTCGTAGCGCGCCAGGTCGATCTCGTCGCCGAGCTCGTGCAGCTCGCCGTCGACCCGCGCACGGACGTACCCCTGGGCGGCGAGGTCGGCGAGCAACGTGTCGTAGTTGCCCTTGCGCCCACGGACGACGGGGGCCAGCACCTGGAAGCGCGTGCCCTCGGGTAGCTCCAGCACACGGTCGACGATCTGTTGCGGGGTCTGGCGGGTGATCACCGAGCCGTCGACCGGACAGTGCGGCACCCCGATGCGGGCGTACAGCAGGCGCAGGTAGTCGTAGACCTCGGTGATGGTGCCGACCGTGGAGCGCGGGTTGCGCGAGGCGCTCTTCTGGTCGATGGAGATCGCCGGGGACAGGCCCTCGATGAAGTCGACGTCGGGTTTGTCCATCTGCCCCAGGAACTGCCGCGCGTACGACGAGAGCGACTCGACGTAACGGCGCTGCCCTTCTGCGTAGATCGTGTCGAACGCGAGCGACGACTTGCCCGAGCCCGACAGCCCCGTGAACACGATGAGGCGGTCACGTGGAAGCTCGATCGAGATGTTGCGCAGGTTGTGCTCCCGCGCGCCGCGGATCACCAGCTGGTCGGACATCGTCGATCAGCCTAGCGAGCCCGCAACATCCGGTGTCGAACACTCGTTCGATTTCGTGCCTGCCGGCGGCCGGATGGCACGGAAGAGCTCGACGAGCAGCGCGAGCAACAGCAGGTTGCGCAGCAGGACCAGCGAGCCGGCAAGCCGGTTGCCGGTGACGACCCACGAGTCGAACGTGCACAGGTAGGCGAACGTGGCGAGCGACGTTGCGGCGGCGAGCCAGCCCACCCGTCGATTGCCCCGAGCCGCGAGGAGAGCGCCGAACGGCACCACCCACACGACGTACTGGCCCGAGATGATGCGCGAGAAGACCATCGAGGCCACCGTGAGCGCACCGGTCAGTGCCACCATGTCGGCCCCCGGCCGCCATGCCCGCCACACCGCCACGAGCCCGAACAGGACAAGGCCGACGAGCATGGCGTTGTTCACCCACGTGAAGCCACCGGCGTCGATCACGTACGCGCCCGACTCGAAGGTGATCGGCCCGCGCCACCCGAGCAAGCGCACCGATGCCAGGAGGCTCTCGACCTCGAGCCCGCGCCCGGCACGGAAGTCGAGGAACCGCCGAAAGCCTTCCGGTGACCACGCGTACCAAACTGCAGTGGCCACCACGACACCGCACACGCCCGACGCAAGCGCCCGCCAGCGCCGCTGGGCGACGAGTGCTCCGAGCAACACCACGGGCCAGAGCTTCGCCAACCACCCCAGCACCACCGGAAGGGTGGTGCGCCTTTGCCGCTCGAGCGCGACGAGTCCGACCGTGGCGCAGGCCACCGCGAGGAAGTCGAGGCGAAACCACGCGATGAGCGCGCCTGGCGCCACGATGCCCGTCCACCAACGGGTGAGGGCGGCTGCATGCTCGGGGTAGGAGCGCCTGAGGTACACGAGGCTGCCGAACTCGACGCTCGCCATCGCGACGCCGAAGACCACCATCGAGACCTCGAGGGGGCCCCAGAAGCGTGCGGCGAACGGCATCGTGAGGATGGGCAGCGGCGGGAACTCGTAGACGAGGTGCCGGTACGGGAGGTTCAGCAGGTCTGCTCCCCCACCGCCGACCAACCAGTGCTTGTGCGTGCACATCCCGAGCACCTTGCCGGTCGGTCGCCAGATGCAGTCGGCCTGCGCTCGGAAGTGCCCGACGTCGGTGGGAAACACGCCGGGCAGCACGAACACGGCGAGCAGCACCCCGACTCCACGACCCGCGAGCTCCCACCACAGGGGCGGGCGGCCGTCACGCATCAGCTGCCGACCGAGCGGTAGTGCACCACGTAGAGGGGGATGTTGCCTATGAAGTACACGACCCGGTCGCCCTCCCGGCGGAACCCGTCGATGGTCGCGGGTGCGTTGGAGCGATCGAGCGTGACGAACCCGAAGTCGTGAAAGCCGGCGTCCAGGGTGATCTCGGCCGCCCGAGTCTGCTCGCCCGGCTCCGCGGCGACCAGCCACCGCCCGGCTCCGGGGTGGGCCGCGAACTCGCGAGGGACGAAGCCGAGCGTGCGCTCGAACACCAGCACCGGCTCGGGCCCACCCGCCAGCTCGCGGCCGGCCCGTGAGGTGTCATGCGTCCGCTGGCTCATCCAGATGAGGCCGAACAGCGTGACCGCCACGGCAAGGCCGACGAACGTGCGCTGGGCAAGGCGGTGCAACGAGGGCAGGCTCAACGCGCCGACGACCACGAGCACGAAGCCCGACAACAGCACATAGCGCCCACCCCACTGTGGCCCGGCCCCGCCGGTGTACTGGGTGGCCCAGATGAACGGAAGCGTGGCGAGCGCCAGCACGACCGCGCTACGACGAGCGACCTGCCCACGCCATCCGACGACGCCTGCCACGGCGATCGGTGCCGCACCGAAGAGCCCGGAGACGAACCCCAACCCGCCGGCGAAGCGCACCAGGTACAGCGCGCACGCACCGAGGGCGAGCAGTGCGAGCAGACGTTCGTCGACCCGCACGGAACTGTCTCGACGAACGGTGCCGCGCACGGCCAACCACGCCAGCAGCCCCGCGCCCACCATGCTCAGCGCGATCCACTCGACAGACGATGACGGGCTGATGCCGAAGGTCGTCACGAGACCCTCTCGCAGGCGGACCCCGACGTCGGATCCAGCGCTGGACGCGGCGCCTGCCGTGCGACCGGAACGGATGCTCGATCCGAGAATCGAGGTCTCGAGCGCGATGTTCGCCGCGAACATCGCGAGGGCGGCCCCGGTCGCGCCGGCGCCGAACGCAAGCGGACGCGTGAGCTGGCGGTCTCGCCACAGCAGATACAGGCAGGCCCCGGCCGTGCAGACCGCCACGTACACCAGTGCCTCGCTGCGCATCGTCGACGCGACGCCGTACCCGAGCCCGGTGAGCAGCCCGCAGCCGAGCGCGCGGCGCCACCCGCCCTCCTGGTTCTCGCGCTGCAGCCCGGCCACGAGCGCGTCGAACCCCCACGCCATGGCGGCGAGGCCGATCGTGTGCTCCCAGAGGTCGAGGGAGTAGATGAGCACCGGCGAGGCGAGCCCCACCAGCCAGAACGCCCACCACGCGACGCGAGGGCGGCCCCCGAGCCGCCGCGCGAGCGCCCGCGCAGCGAACGCGCAGGCCACGCCTCCGAGCATCGGGAGCAGCAGCGCCAGGCGGTACCCACCCAGCCGATACAGCGGTTCGGCGGCCAGGATCATCGGCAGCGTGGTGACCTGCACCCAATGCCCGTCGATGTGCTTCGTGCCGAAGAACGGATGCAGGTCGCCGGTGGGGTCCCACCGCTGCGCCCAGTACCCGACGTCAGGGTCGGTCCAGGTGCCGTGCTGCTGCATCGCGGCGAGGGTGCTGACCTTGCCGCCGGTGTCCGTGCCCAGGTAGCCCCCAGCGTCGTTGAGGAACGACAGCCCCACGTAGCACAGCAGGAGGAGCACCCCCGCGCACACGACCTGGCGGGAAACCGGGAGGTCCGCCCACCGGGCGGCGACTCGTGCGGTGGGCGAGGTGCGTGACATGACCGTCACAGATTGGCACGCCGCACCACCGACGCCGTGCGTTCAGCGTGGCCTGCACATCCACCGCCACTTCTGCCAAGCCCGAGCACCCGCGGCAAGGCGCACGGTGATCAGCCGACCTCGCGCTGCTCCCGGCGGAGCTCCTTGATCTCGTCACGCAGCCGCGCTGCGTACTCGAAGCGCAGGTCGGAGGACGCCTCCGCCATCTCTTCTTCGAGCGTCGCGATGAGGCGCGCCAGTTCGTCACCAGGAAGCTCGGCGAGCTCGCGCCGGCGAGCCTCGTCCGCCGGCCGATCTCTGCGACGACCGGCGCCGGGGACCGGAGCACCCTCCGCGGGCCGCAGGAAGCTGAGGATGTCGGTGACCGCCTTGCGCACGGTCTGGGGGTTGATGCCGTGCTCGGCGTTGTAGGCCTGCTGTAGCCCACGCCGCCGGTTCGTCTCGCTGATCGCGCGCTGCATCGAGTTGGTGACCGTGTCGGCGTACATGATCACCTGGCCGTCGACGTTGCGGGCAGCACGCCCGATCGTCTGCACGAGCGATGTCTCGCTGCGCAGGAAGCCCTCCTTGTCGGCGTCGAGGATCGCGACGAGCGACACCTCGGGAAGGTCGAGTCCCTCTCGCAGCAGGTTGATGCCGACCAGCACATCGAACTCGCCAAGGCGGAGGTCGCGCAGGATCTCGATGCGCTGGATGGTGTCGACCTCGCTGTGCAGGTAGCGGACCTTCACCCCCAGCTCCAGCAGGTAGTCGGTGAGGTCTTCGGCCATCTTCTTGGTGAGCGTCGTGACCAGCACTCGGTCGCCACGCGCGACGCGGGCGTCGATCTGCTCGTGGAGGTCGTCGATCTGCCCCTTCGTGGGCTTCACGATGACCTCCGGGTCGACGAGCCCGGTGGGGCGCACCACCTGCTCGACGACGCGTGACGACACCTCGAGCTCGTAGGCGCCGGGCGTGGCCGACAAGAACACGAGCTGCGGCACCCGCTCGATGAACTCCTCGAAGCGCAGCGGACGGTTGTCGGCCGCTGACGGGAGGCGGAAGCCGTGCTCGATGAGGGTCGCCTTGCGGCTGCGGTCGCCTTCGTACTGTCCGTGCAGCTGCGGCACGCTCTGGTGGCTCTCGTCGAGCACCACGAGGAAGTCGTCACCGAAGAAGTCGAGCAACGTGTGCGGCGGCTCCCCAGGGGCCCGCCCGTCGATCGGGGCCGAATAGTTCTCGATCCCGTTGCAGAACCCGACCTCGGCCATCATCTCGAGGTCGTACTGGGTTCGCATGCGCAGCCGCTGGGCTTCGAGGAGCTTGCCTTCGGACTCGAACTGTGCCAGGCGCTGCTGGAGCTCGGCTTCGATGCGCCCGATCGCGACGCGCATGCGCTCGTCGCTCGCCACGTAGTGGGTGGCAGGAAAGACGATGAGCTCCTGCAGCTCCCCCACCTTTTCGCCGGTGAGCGGGTCGACGACCACGATCGCCTCGACCTCGTCGCCGAAGAGCTGCACACGCACCGCGGTCTCGTCGTACGCGGGGTGGACCTCGATCGTGTCGCCTCGCACCCGGAACTTGCCCCGCACGAGGTTCATGTCGTTGCGCTCGTACTGCATGTCGACGAGCTTGCGCAGCACGTCGCGCTGGTCGACGTCTTCGCCCACCCGGACGACCAACAGCTTGTCGCGGTACTCGTCGGGTGAGCCGAGGCCGTAGATGCACGACACCGATGCCACGACGATCGTGTCGGGCCGGGTGAGGAGGGCAGACGTGGCGGAGTGGCGCAGCCGATCGATCTCGTCGTTCACCGACGAGTCCTTCTCGATGTACGTGTCGCTCGTGGGGAGGTACGCCTCGGGTTGGTAGTAGTCGTAGTAGCTGACGAAGTACTCGACGCGGTTGTTGGGGAAGAACTCGCGGAACTCGTTGGCGAGCTGCGCGGCGAGCGACTTGTTGGGTGCGATCACCAAGGTCGGCTTCTGCACCTGCTCGATCGTCCAGGCGATGGTCGCCGACTTCCCGGACCCGGTGATGCCCAGCAGCGTGAGAAACCGATCGCCGGCCTCGATCCCTTCGGAGAGGCCGGCGATCGCCGTGGGTTGGTCGCCGGCCGGAGCGAACTCGGAGACGACCTTGAACTGATGGTCAGGCATCGTACAAGTGTACGACGCCAGCGGGTGACGTGCTTCGGCCTCTTACTGGGTGCACTCGGCAGGCACGGGACCGGACTTGCCGGCGTGCCCGACGCACACGCTGTAGCGGCTGTACTGGCTGCGCTGCACCTTGCCGAAGTAGGTCACGGCGGTGATGCACACGACGGCGATGAGCGCCACAAGGAGGGCGTACTCCACGATCGATGCACCTCGTTCATCCTTCGAGCGCTCGCTTCTCGCTGCACGCCACCGGCGGATGATCTCCATGGCTTTTCCTCCCCGTAGAGCCCGATCTCTCACCTAACGCGAAAGAGGCAGGCCCAAAAGGGCCTGCCTCTCCCGTCTGTTGGTACTGCAGCAGGTCAGAAGACCTGCAGAGGACTAGCTGATCGCCGAGCCGACCGACGAGAACTTGCTGGAGGCCTGCTTGCCGAGGTAGGTCACGGCAACGATGCAGACGACGGCGATGAGGGCCACGAGCAGGGCGTACTCCACGAGGGAGGCACCACGCTCGGTGTCGCCGAAGCGAGCCCGAAGGTAGGCGGCAAGGTGTTCGTACGAGCTAAGCATGAGGTTGACTCCCTGGTGTCGTTGGTCCCCGTCCCGGGACCAGGTTCCTGTCCTCCTTAGCTTCGGCTTATACGGCCGAAACTTGAATGGGCCAGAAGACCTATTTTGTGACGCCGGGCGCACGATGCGTACGCGCTCCTCCACGAGAGATGACGGCGAGCGCAACTGATCGGGCACGGGCAACAACTGCCTCGACTGCCACAAACGTGCAGGTCAGGACAGGCGAACGATGCCCATGCGCACCGCCCGGAGGACCGCCTGGGTGCGGTCGCGCGCATCGAGCTTCTGGTAGATCGACGCGAGGTGGTTCTTCACAGTCTTCTGGCTGATGTAAAGACGCTCGGCAACCTCGACCGTCGAACAGCCATCCGCGATCAGCTGGAGGACCTCTTCCTCACGACGTGTGACCACCCGATCGTCGTCACTGTCGGCACCCGGAAGGCGACGCACCTCGTCGAGCATCGACGCGGCGATGTCAGGTGTGAGCGACGCATCTTCGTCGGCAGCAAGGCGCACCGCCTCGGCGATCTCCTCGATGGAGCAGTCCTTCACGAGGTAGCCACTCGCACCCGCTCGCAGCGCGGCTGCAACCACGTCCTGGTCGGCGTGCATCGTCAGCATGATGATGCGAAGGTCCGGGAGGAGCTGCCGGATGCGTCGCGTCGCTTCGACGCCATCGACGTCGGGCATCGAGACATCCATCAACACCACGTCCGGATGCAGCTCGACTGCCAACCGGACTGCCTCTTCGCCGTCGCCCGCCTCGCCCACCACGTCGAAACCCTCGTCAGCCATCGCGCGCCGCAACCCTTCACGAAGGATGCGGTGGTCATCGGCCAACATCAGGCGAATCGTCAACCTCGGCGCTCCTGCTGCGGGAATAGGGACACGGTGAGTCGGCTCATCATTGCCTACGACCCGGCAAGGCGGCAACGAACGATGGTGCCACGGCCGTCGGAGCCGTTGATGTCGAGTGTGGCACCGATGCTGGCTGCTCGCTCGCGCATACCCATGATGCCGTAGGAATCGAGGCGTCCGGCCTTGCCTTTCGGAAAGCCGCGCCCGTCATCGATCACCTCGAGCAGCGCCTGCTTCCCGTCACAACGCCATGCAACGACCACACTCGTCGCCTGTGCGTGACGCTCGACGTTCGTCACTGCCTCCTGCGCGACCCGCCACAACTCGCGCTCCTGCATCAGCGGCAAGCGACCCGTCGCGCGGGAGATCATGCGCGCCTCGAGGCCGCTGCGATCTTGGACGCGCCGCAGGAAGAGCTCCATCGTGCTCGGAAGGTCAGACTCATCTGAGACGTCGGTGCGCAGGTCATAGAGGGTGTCGCGCACCTCGCCGATCACACCACGCAGGTCGCCGCGCAAACGATCGAGAGACGGCCCGACGTCCTCGCCCTTGCCGTTGCTCTTCACGATCCGATCGAGCTCGAAGGCTAGGTAGGCAAGCGACTGCCCGATCCGGTCGTGGAGGTCACGTGCGATGCGCGTGCGTTCCTCGTCCGCGCCAACGGTGCGAAGCCGGCTGAACACTCGGGCGTTGTCGAGGGCCAACGCGGCGGGCTCCAAGAACCCGTCGAGCAGGTCGACGTCTCGCTCGGTGAAGCCCCCCTCCTTGCTGGATTCGATCGAGATGAGGCCGATCAAGCCCTCACGGGCAGAGAGGGCGCCGTACAGCCCGGACCGTGCCGGAGACGCCAACCCTCCGCCGTACTCCGTGAGGTTCGCAACCGAGATGACTCGACGGGTTGCCGCCGCTCGCCGCAATGGGGCGACGAGGTCTCGCTGCAAGACCTTCGGCGGAAGACGGCTCCCGTCCCAACGCGCCACGATCCAGTCACCGTCTGTCTCGTCGAACAACAACAGCGCGGCCGCATCGAACCGGAACAGCTCACGAATACGGGCCATGGTGGAGTCGAGCGACTCCTCGAGGTCGAGGGACGCCGGAAGCGCCTGCGCGACCTCGTGCAGCGACGACAGCAGCGAGTTCGCGTCCGCCAGCTGGTCGAGTCGATGCAGCGCCGCCGAATGGGTCCGCGTCGCATCGCCGGAGATGCGACGCGCGTAGCCCGCCATGACCGCCACGAGCAGAAGCTCGACGCTCCATTGCGCATTCGTGAGCCACGGCTTCGACCCTGCCGGCGAGTTCGGGACGTGGACGCCGCTGACGCAGACGGCCGAGATCGCAGCGAGCACGAGGGCGGTCGTGAACCCCCGTACGAGCCCCGCGATGATGAGCACGCCGAGCAAGGGATACACAAAGGGTGAACCCCAGGTTCCCGTTGCCAGCACGGCGAGGATGTGCAGCACCACGTCGAACGCGACGCGAGCGATGGTGGCGCGGTCCTCTCCGGGGCGAATCGGCTGCAGCACACGAAAGAGGTTGTAGAGGAGCACGATGCCCGCCCAGGTCACCAAGCCCCAATGGCGATGCAGCAGATCGGGCGACGCCAGGATCACCGCGAGGACGGCCGTCGCGACACGAACCCCAGTCGCGACCTGGATGAAGGTCGTCTCGCTCGCCCCGCCGAGCGGCGCGATCGCACGCAGCTCGGGCCAGAGGGTGTTCTCGACGTCGGCTACCTCGCCAGCCTCGACGGCCGGAGAGGGGTCGCTTCGCCGCCGCTGCGGACCCGTGTCACGAGACGCGGACGCGCCTCGTCGGAGCGCGGGTCGCCCAACCCGTGCCAACCGCCCCGCGGACGCATCCTTCGAACTGTCGGCGCCAGCCGGCGACGCGCTCATGTGCCTCCAATCGGCCGATCAGCGCCCACTGATAGCGTCAACGCCTCATGATCCTTCTCGGGCTGACCGGTGGTATCGGTGCGGGCAAGTCCACGGTGTCCGCGCTGTTCGCCTCGCGGGGTGCGGTCGTGATCGACGCCGACCAGATCACGCGTGAGCTTCAGCAGCCTGGCCAGCCGGTGTTCGATGCGATGGTGGCGCATTTCGGTGTCTCGATCCTTGCCTCGGACGGATCACTCGACCGGGCGGCCGTGGCCGCGCGCGTCTTCAACGATGCCGATGAGCTTGCGGCCCTCAACGCGATCGTGCACCCGGCGGTGGGTGCCGAGATGGCACGCCGGCTTCACGACGAGCAAGCCGGCGACAACATCGTCATCCTCGATGTACCCCTCCTCGTGGAGTCGGGGCGAGACGATCTGGCGTTGCTCGTCGTCGTCGACGTCGACCCCGAGGTCGCCATCCAGCGCCTCGTGGAGCATCGCGGCATGGAAGAGGCCGATGCCCGAGCACGGGTGCGCAATCAGGCAAGCCGCGCCGAACGCCTCGCAAAAGCCGACGTCGTGATCGACAACCGCGGCGTTCCGGAGCACCTCGAGGCGCAGGTCGACGCGGTGGTCGAGCGCGTACGCGCGTCCGCCCGCGAGGTCTGAGGGGTCGCGCTACCCCGCCGCCGGCGACGATTCCACTCGGCGGAACGTCCACCATTGCGTCTTCGAGCCACGCTCCGGGCTCTTGTCGACCGCCACGCGCTTCCAGTGCGGGCTCAAGCTGAGCAGCGTGGCGAGGGGCTTGTCGCTCTCCCACAGGACCACGTCGACCTTCCAGTGGTCGAGCACCTTCTCCCAGGTGGGGCCACCGGCCAACAGCACACCCTCGTCCTTGACGAGCGGCGTCGGGAACATGTCGACGCGGTCGTCCACGAACGCCTGCACCTTGGGTCCGTACCGGTACTCGACGTAGTTCCCCACGATGTCGCGGGTGGCCAACCGGTGCGGTGCTTTCAGAAGGCCCTGCGCGTCGAGGCGATCGAGGCTCTCCACCGGGTAGCTCGTGAGATCGAAGGGCTTGGTGGCGACGAGCCTCCCCGCAACGGCGCCGACCGCGGCCAGGACCAACAGACAGACGACCGCCGTGTTCAGTCGCCCACGCATGGACGCACGCAGCGAACCGAGGTCTCGGAGCTCACGGGCCAGGATCGGCACCAAGACAATCGTCGCCAACGTGATGTTGCGGCTCCCGAGCAATGCCGCAGAGAAGTAGACGACGAAGGTAAGCCCGGACCGGTAGCGCACGCGCTTCGCAAGGCGCGGCAGCAGCATGACGACCGCCATGGCCTGCAACAGGAAGACGCGCTGCCAGAGCGACCGGAACGTCGGTGCCTGCCACTCGACGATCGCGGAGAGCACGTCCTGCCGTCGGAGAAGCTGAACTGGGAACACCAAGATCCGCAGGCCCGTCGGGTTCAGCACTGCAACCACGCAGCCGATCGCTGCACAGGCGAGCGCTCGCACATCGGCGCGTAGCTCTTCGCCGTCGAGACGACGCCCGACAACACCGATGACCAGGTACACGATGCCGAGCGGGAACGAACCGTGGCAGTTCACCCAGAACCAGAACAGCGGGATCAGCCAGCGTGGGTCGCGTCGCTCCTCGACGATCACCATCGTCAGGGCGAAGCACACAAGCCCGAACAGCAAGGGCCTCGAACCCCACCCGACGCCGCTTGCGAGGAGCGCACCCGCCACGGCGAGCACACGTGCACCCAGGGTGCGCCCTGGACGACTGAGGCGCCACACCAGCATCGCCAGCAGACCAGACAACGCTGCGATCAGCAGGCGGATCCCGTTTCCTCCGGCGACCTTCTCGGCCGTGGCGTACAGCACCGACGCCAGCCAGCTCTGCACGACCCACGGGTGACCGTGCGCGGTGAAGGTGTACGGATCGCTGTGGGGGAAGTGACCGTCGAGGATGAGCCGGCCCGTCGCGAGGTGCGTCAGGAAGCTGTTGTCGAACAGCGGCTGTGAGCCAACCGTCGCACCGAACGCCAAGCAGAAGGCACCGAGCACCGCACCCCGCGTTGTGCCGGACCGCAACTTCTCGCTGATGGTCGGGTGCGGCGCCGGGGTGGACGCGGCGACTTCGTCGGGCACGGCAGGGGTCCCCGCCCGGATCAGCTGCTCAGCCGCCGAAGCCGTTGATGATGTTGATCATGGCCGGACCGATGATCACCACGAACAGTGCCGGGAAGATGCAGAACACCATCGGGATGAGCATCTTGACCGGCGCCTTCTGCGCACGCTCCTGGGCGAGCTGACGGCGCTTGATGCGCATCTCGTCGGCCTGTGAGCGCAGCACCCGACCGATCGAGACACCGAACGTGTCCGCCTGCAGGATGGCGAGCACGAACGCCCGCACCTCGGGCACCTGCACGCGGGCTTCGAGGGCACGCATGGCGTCGGCGCGGGTGGCACCCGCCCGGGTCTCGCCCAACATGCGAGCGAACTCCTGGCTGAGCGCGCCGGGCACAGAGGCCACGGTGCGGTCGAGCGCCTGGTCGAAGCCGAGGCCTGCCTCGACGCTGATGACGAGCAGGTCGAGGATGTCTGGCAGGGAGCGCTGGATCTCCATGCGGCGGTCGTCGACCTGCCGGTTCAGCCACGCCTCCGGGCCCAGCAACATCATCAGGATCAGGAGACCGGCAACGAGCAGGGACATCATGCCCGTCATGGCGAGCACCACGAAGATCAGGAGCAGGCCAACCGGAATCGCCACGAGGCAGGCCACGCGGACCGCGAGGAAGCGGTCAACCGTCACCGTGTCGTAGCGACCGATCGAGACGAACTTCTTGCGGGTGCGCGCGACGTAGTCGGTTGGGAAGACCCGCTTCCCGAGGTTCATCAAGCCGCCGAGGATCGGCTCGAGCGCACGCTCACGAGCCGGACGCAACAGCTCTCGGTCGCGCTCCGTCTCGACCACGGTCGTCTGGCCGTACTCCTCCAGTTGCCGGATCGACGAGCGCACCGTGTTGCGCTGCTCGACGAGGTTGAGCACGAAGAAGAACGCGAGCCCCGCGGCAAGCGTGAACAGGCCAAGGCCGAGCGCCATCTGGGAGTCCATGGCGGCGAGGAGGAACTGGCTGGGCATCGTCGGTCCGTTCCTAGATGTCGATCTGGATGACCTTGTTCATCCAGATGAAGCCGATGATCATCGACACGATCGCGAGCCCGAGCATGATCTGCCCGAGGGGCTCCTCGTACAGCGGCCGGATGAAGTCAGGGTTTGTCACGGTGATGAACAAGCCCAGACCCGGGGGCAGGACGCCCAGCACGATGGCGCTGATACGACCTTCAGCGGTCAGAGCCCGCACCTCACGGCGGAGGCGGGTGCGCTGCACCATGGTCTCTGCCACGGTGAGCAGGAGCTCGGCGAGGTTACCGCCGACCTCTCGCTGAATGCGGATGGCCATGACCGCCCATGCGAAGTCGGCGCTGCCCGTCCGGTCCGCCGTGTCGGAGAGCGCATCTTCGAGCTCACGACCCAGACGAGCCTCGGTCACGACCCGTCGCAGCTCCTTGCCCATCGGGTCCTCGACCTCGACCGCAACCGCATCGACCGCCTGCATGAGCGAGAAGCCCGCTCGCAGGGCACCAGCGAGCAGCTGGAGCATGTCGGGCAGCTGGGCCGTGAACTTCATCTTGCGCTGACGCTCACGGAAGCTCAGGATGCCGGGCCCGGCAAAGCCCCCGAGGACCAGCATCACGAGCGCACCCACGATGCTGAACATCAAGAAGCCGAACACCGCGAGCACGAGCACGGCGATGAGGTAGAAGAACAGCACCTCGGCGGCACGCAGCGGGATGTCTGCCCGCTCGAGTCGGTGCTCAAGCTCCTCGAGGAAGCCCTGCTTCTGGGCGAAGCCCTCGGTCAGCTCCACGGCACGTTGCAGGAACGCCGACTGGGAGAGACCGCCGCCCCCCTCCTCTGCCGCGGGCGCCGGCCCATAGCCGTCCGCATACGGCGACAGCACCGCCGAGAGACCCGTACGGCTCGCCATCACCAACTGAGTGATCACGTAGGCGGCAACCCCGACCGCGAGGGCGAGCAGCAGGAGCCCCAACCAGAGACCGGCCGAGTTCCTCAGGAAGGCTGGTCCGCCCGGCGGCGGGACGATCTGCGGCTTCAGGTTTTCGTTCCCCGAAGCAACGCCACCGGTCGTGAACGACGCCGGGACCGTCACCCCACCGATCGTCAGCTCGAGACCGGCACGGCCCCGACCCGCCAGAGATGCGTAGGTGATGACGAACTGGTTGCCCAGGGCAGAGGAGACCTGATCGAACGCGGCCGAGATGTCTGTCGCCTTTGGGGCGACGAAGAACCGGCCGCCGGCCGCCGAGACCATGGAGCTGATGCCCTTCTGGTCGAGCTGGCCTTCCTGGGTGATGCCGATGGCGAAGATCTGCGTCTGGCTCGTGACCAGATCGCCTCGGGCCGCGGCCGCGGTCACCTGCGACGCATCATCGGCGCCGTCGGTGACGAGGATCAGGTTGTGCTGCAGCTTGGGCTGTCGCGACAGCATGGCGGTCGCGTTGGCGATCCCGTCCCACATGGCGGTGTGCGCCTTCGGGTCGGCGGTCAGCTTGTCGAGCGAAGCGAGCAGCTCAGACTTGTCGCTCGTGAGGCGCTGGTAGATGTTCGACGTCCAGCCGAAGCCGACGATGCCCATCATGTCGCCGTCGTCCTTGGCGTTGATGAGCTCCTTCATCTTCCGCTTCGCGGTGGCGAGACCGCCGTTGTCGTCCATCGAGCCCGACAGGTCGACGACGAGGACCGTCGCACGCGAGGTGCCGAGCGTCTTGAGCGACTCAGGCCTGCTCGTCTGCACCTGCTGCCCGTTCTCGCGCAACGTGACGCGCTCAAGATCTTGTGGCGGGCCGTTGTAGGTGAACTGGACCTGCACCTTCTTCAGGTCACGGCTGTCGATCTTCGCGATCTGCAGCTTGTTCGCGCTGCGCATCGGCGTCTCGTCAGAGACGCTCGGGTTGCTCTGCGCGAACGCAACCGGTGCCCCGAGCAGGAAGAGGATGGAAGCGAGGCTCGCGAGAGCCCCCAAGCGGATGCGCCTCACCGGGCACCAACAGCACGTCGGCTGAACGCCTCGGGCTGGAACACCTCGGCACCGAGTCGGATGCCAAGGTCAGCCAGCTTTTCGGCGAACTTCGGACGCACGCCCGTCGCCTTGAGATGCCCCATGAAGCGCCCCTGGTCGTCGATGCCCATGCCGTAGTCGAAGAGGAAGATGTCCTGGAGGGTGATCACGTCGCCTTCCATGCCCTGCACCTCGGTGATGTGCGTGATGCGGCGTGTGCCGTCACGGAGCCGGGTGAGCTGCACGACGCAGTCGATGGCAGATGCCATCTGCTCACGGATGGCCCGGACGGGGAGGTCGAACCCGGACATGAGCACCAGGGTCTCGAGGCGGGCGAGCGTGTCTCGCGGACTGTTGGCGTGGATCGTGGTGAGCGAGCCGTCGTGACCGGTGTTCATGGCCTGCAACATGTCGAGCGCCTCACCGCCACGGCACTCACCGACGACGATGCGGTCGGGCCGCATACGCAGTGCGTTGCGGACGAGGTCGCGGATCGTGATCTGGCCCTTGCCCTCGATGTTCGGCGGGCGGGACTCCATCGCGAGGACGTGCTCCTGGTGGAGCTGGAGCTCCTTGGCGTCCTCGACCGTGACGATCCGCTCGTCGTTCGGGATGAACGACGACAACACGTTGAGGGTCGTCGTCTTGCCGGTGCCGGTACCGCCCGAGACGATGATGTTGAGGCGACCCACCACCAGGGCCTGCAAGAAGCGCGCGGATGCGGCGTTCAGCGTGCCGAAGCGGATGAGGTCATCGATCTTGTATGGGTCGGTGGCGAACTTCCGGATGGTCAGGAAGGGCCCGCCGATGGCCAGCGGGTGGATGACCGCGTTGACGCGTGAACCATCGGGCAGACGGGCGTCGCACAAGGGCGTGGCCTCGTCGATGCGCCGGCCGACCTGACCCACGATCTTGTCGATGATGCGACGCAGGTGCTGCTCGTCGACGAACGTGGCGTCGGTCTTCTCGATCTTGCCGAACCGCTCGACGAACACGGCCCCTGGGCCGTTCACCATGACCTCGGTGATCTCTTCGTCCTTGAGCAGACGGTCGATCGGGCCGTAGCCGAGGATGTCGTCGGAGACGTCCTGGATGAGCTGCGCCTTGTCGGCAGCCGACAACGGCGCCCGCTCCTGCGCGAGGGCCGAGTGGAGCTGCTCGTGGACCCGACGGCGAAGGTCGTCCTCTGACAATCGCTTGTCGTAGAGGATCGGACCGAGTTCGTCGATCAGGTGGTGGTGGATCTTCTGGCGGAGCTCGTCCAGCACGGGGTCACGCCGCTTGCCGCCGGGACCTGCCGCACCCTGCTGAACTTCGTGGAGTCGCTTGTAGAGGGACATCGCCACTCCTATCGGCGGGGGTGAGCGCCCATTGAGGCGCCCACGGTGGTCAACGCTTCTTCTTCTCCTGCCCGTCGGCCAGGAACAGGTCGGCAAGGCCCTCGAGCGCTCGAGCCACCCCGGACTTGGGGTTGTCGAGGATCACCGGAGTGCCCTTGTTCACCGACGTCGGGACTGCGACGTCGCTTGGAACCTGCGCGTCCGCACGTACCTGCAGCGTGCGCTCAACCTCGGCCACGTCAAGCTTCACCTTTGCGTTCGCGCGGTTGAGCACGAGGTGCAGCTTCGACATGGGCGTGTTGAGCATCCGCAGGGTCTGCAACCCGATCTTGACGTTCTTGATGTTCGGGATGTCCATGCCCGCGACGAGCAGCACGTCGTCGCTCTGATCGATCAGGCCAAGGACGATCTCGTTGAAGTACGCCGGCGTGTCGATCACGACGAACGCTGCAAACGAACGCAGCAGCTCGATGATCTGCGTCATGTACTCGGACGTGACCTGATCGGCGAATGCCGGCTCGAGTGGAGCGGGCAGGACCAACAGCCCGGAGGGGTCGTGCCGCACGAGCATGTCGCGCAGCAGCGTGGCGTCGAGATGCTGGATCGCCCCCACCGCATCGACGATGGTGCGCTGCGGTGCCAGCTTCAACATGACGGCGCAGTCGCCGAACTGCAGGTCTGCATCGACCAACACGACGGGTCGATCGCTGCGACGGGCCAACGCCACAGCCAGGTTGCAGGCCACCACCGTCTTGCCGGCGCCGCCCTTGGTGGAGAAGACGGTGACGACCTGACCCATCTCCTGGGGAACGCCACCCGCCGCGGGTGGCGGCGGCGCTGCCGCCTGCGACACCGCGAGCGTCTCGGCTACCCGACGGACGGCCTCGTTGAGCTGCGCCGTCTCGACCGGCACCGGCAGCACGTCACGCATGCCGACGCGGATCGCTCGCTGGAAGAGCTCGGTCGTGAGCTCTTCCGCAACGAGGACCGCACCCACCTCAGGGCGGCTCCGCAGCAGCTGTTCGGCGCCGCTCAGCGCTCCCTCGGCAGCACACGACGGCCCGAAGACGACGACCGTCGGCGTGCCCGGAAGCCGCTTGGCGAGGTCGCCGACCGACGGGAACGGGACGCAGTTCTCGCCGAGCTGCATCGCCAGCCGGTTGCGAACCGCCTCGTCGGGGTCGACGACTGCTACTGGAAGTGAGATTGAGGAGGGTGACACGGCATTGGGCTCCCGACCACGTTGTGGCCCGTCAGACGAGTAGGCGGGGTAACCCACCGATCACTCCGGCCCCTTCTCGCCGTACGGGGTCAGCTTGGTGGCGTCCTCGGCGGGAAGTGGGTCGTCGGCCTTGATCGGGGTCTGGGCTACCGGCTTGTAGTCGTCGCCCACCAGCGTCAAGTAGATGTTCTGCTGGGGGAGGGAGGCGATGTACTGGGCGGCCTTCGCAGGAACGATGAAGGTGATGAGGCCCGTGTTGCCCGTCGTCACCGTGGTCGGCGCACCGTTGTCGGCGGTGCCGACCTGATCACCCGGCTGCGGCGTGGCCGTCTGGCCGACCGCGAGCACCTCGATCTTCTGGTACACGTACCGAGCCTGCTTACAGAACAGGATGTTGTCGGGGTTCTGCCCAGGCTGCGGCGGCCCGGCACAGTCGGCACCAGCGCCGCCGTCACCCTGGTCTCCGGCGAGCTGCTCCGTCTTGGTGACCATCAGGTTGACGTAGTTGCCGGGGACGATGAGCCCCGCAACCCCGCGCACCTGATCGACCTGGATGGAAACCGCCACCTGGTCGACCTTGTTGATCTGCTTCAGCTGCGCAGACAGCGAGACGAGTGTCGTGGCCGGATCGACGAAGTTGCCCGTGAGCACGATCTGGTTGCTCTGCATGTCGGCAACCGCGACCTTGCCCTGGATCTGGTCAAGGCTGGTGATGGCGTTCGACGGATACCACTTCTTGGGGATCTCGTCCTGCACGATGATGCCGGTCGTCTGCTGACCGTAGACGCCCTTCTTCACGGTCTCGCCTGGCTTGACCAGGTAGACCTTCACGCGCTCGGCGTTGTCGAACGCCTTGTCCTGTAGGCCCTTGACGTAGGACCACAGCACAAACGCCGACAACGCGGCGAGCACGACGGAGACGATGAGGACCAGGGGCTTCCGCGAATTCAACGCGTCCCTCGCTTCGTTCAGACCCAGTGGCCCCGGGAGGAGTCAGGGTGGGGTATCCGACAACGACGAATGTTCTTTCGGCCAACGCGGCCGCGTGTTGACCCGTTGGCCGGAAATCTGAAGGATCAACCCTCGCTGGTTGGCTCCTCAGAGCTGGTTGGCTCCTCGGAGCTGGCGGGCGCCTCGGCAGCGACATCGCCCTCACCTGCGAGCGACGCAGCCTCGGCCGCTGCGGCATCGGCTGCGGCCTGCTCGGCGTAGTAGTCAGCCCAGGCCTCTTCGGCGCCGGTGTCGCCGCCGATGTAGTTGCCCTCGTCGTCGTACGCGTGCTCGCCGAAGTGCTCCTGGTACTCCGATGCGACGACACCACCCTCGGCGGCCTGCTTGATCGAGAGGCTGATGCGACGGCGCTGCAGGTCGAGGTCGATGATCTTGACCCAGAGCTCCTCACCCGGCGTGACGACCTGCTCCGGAAGGTCGACGTGGTGCGCGGACATCTCGGAGATGTGCACGAGACCTTCGATGCCGTCGCCCACCTGGACGAACGCACCGAAGGGCACCAGCTTGGTGACCCGGCCGTAGACCAGCTCGCCCACGCGGTGACCCGACGCGAACTCCTGCCACGGGTCCTGCTGGGTCGCCTTGAGCGACAGGCTGATGCGCTCACGGCTCAGGTCGACGTCGAGCACCTGCACCTCGACCTCGTCGCCCACGGCCACGACCGAACCCGGGTGGTCGACGTGCTTCCAGGACAGCTCCGAGACGTGGATGAGACCGTCCATGCCGCCGAGGTCGACGAACGCACCGAAGTTGACCACCGACGACACCACGCCCTTGCGGGTTTCGCCAGGCTTGAGGTTCTCGAGGAACTCCTCGCGCTGCTCGCGCTGGGTCTCTTCGAGCCAGGCGCGGCGCGACAGCACAACGTTGTTGCGGTTCTTGTCGAGCTCGATGATCTTCGCCTCAAGGGTGCGGCCGACGTACGGCTGCAGGTCGCGCACGCGGCGCAACTCGACGAGTGACGCGGGCAGGAAGCCACGCAGGCCGATGTCGAGGATGAGGCCACCCTTGACGACCTCGATCACCGGGCCGGAGACGACGCCGTCCTCTTCCTTCTTCTTCTCGATGTCGCCCCAGGCGCGCTCGTACTGGGCACGCTTCTTGGAGAGGATCAGGCGGCCGTCCTTGTCTTCCTTCTGCAGGACGAGCGCCTCGATCAGGTCACCCATGGTGACGATCTCGCTCGGGTCGACGTCGTTGCGGATCGACAGCTCGCGAGCCGGGATCACACCCTCGGACTTGTAGCCGATGTCGAGGAGCACCTCGTCCTTGTCGACCCGGACCACCCGACCGTTCACGATCTCGCCGTCCTCGACCGCGACGAGCGTCGCGCCGACGGCTTCGTCGAAGGACACATCGAGGTCGTTGGCGATGATCTGGCGCGGCACGTAGCCGTCCAGGTCGTCGAGGGTGGAGGTGGAAGTCGGCTGGTCGGACACGGGGTGGCTCTTCTGTGGATGGACGGGAAAGGGATGGATCACCTGCAAACGCAGGTCGTGAAAGGGTAGCAGCCCCAGGTCAGGACGGCCGCAGCCGGGCGACGAGCAGGAACTCGGGCGAGTCGAGGGTGGGCGCGTTGCGCGCGTACGCACCGGGCGAGACAGACCACAGGTGCTCGACGTCGAGTCCCACGGCGGCGGCGAGCAGACGGAGCTCGCGCGGTGTGAAGCAGGTGGTCCACAGCTCGGCAGGATGCTCGACCCCCGCCTCGTCTCGCACCGAGGTGAGCTCGTGGTTCACGCCGAGGTCGACGTCGAAGGTGTCTTGGTCTTCCAGGTAGCGCACCTGGAAATAGGAAGAGAAGGCGCTCAGGGCAACTCGGCCGCCCGGCCGCAGCGCACGGGCGATGCCCGCCAGGACCGCGTCGTCGGTGGAGTCGAGACCAGCAAGGCCGAACGCACCCTGGCAGAGCGAGATGGCCGCGTCGAACTGCCCCTCGTAGGGCAACGAGCGGGCATCGAGCCGCTCGAACGTGGCGGGGTGCCCATCGGGCACCGCCGCGCGGGCCAGCGCCACGAACTCGGCCGAGATGTCGACCCCGACGACCTCGATGCCTCGTGCCGCGAGCGCGAGTGCGTGACGGCCAGGCCCACACCCCACGTCGAGCACACGATGGCCCGCTTCGAGGCCCAGCACGTCGCAGAGAAAGGTCACCTCCTGCTCCGTGCCCTTGGTGAAGGAGTAGCGGAGATACGACGAGCCCAAGCGCGCGGCCAACGCCTCGAACCAGTGGGAGCCGGCCTCCGGCTGGCCGGTCACGACTTGGCGTCGGCCCAGGTCGGGCCGAACGCGAGGTGCACCTCGAGTGGCACGGACAACTCGACCGCGGTCGTGAGCACGTCACGCGTCAGCGTCGCGACCTGCTCGCGCTCGTCGGGAGGCACCTCGAGGATGACCTCGTCGTGGACCTGGAGCACGAGCCGGCTCGCCAAGCCCTCATCATCGAGACGACGGTCGAGCCGCACCAGGGCGACCTTGAAGAGATCGGCGGCGAGACCTTGGATGCCCGCGTTCATGGCCTGGCGCTCCCCCGCTTGACGAAGCCGGAAGTTCGACGAGGCCAACTCGGGGATGGGGCGGCGGCGCCCGAACAACGTCTCGGTGTAGCCGCGCTCGCGAGCCTCGGCCACCGTGCGCTCCATGTAGCTGCGCACCGCGGGGAACGCGGAGAAGTAGGCGTCGAGGATGGTCGACGCCTCGCTCACCTCGATGCCGAGGCGTTGCGCAAGGCCATACGCCTCCATGCCGTAGGCGAGGCCGTAACTGACCATCTTCGCCTTGGCCCGCTGCTCGACCGACACCTCGCTGGGGTCGACACCGAACACCCGCGCCGCGGTCGCGGTGTGGATGTCGTCGCCATGCGCGAACGCCGCGATCAGCCCAGGGTCCTGGGCGAGGTGCGCGATGCAGCGCAGCTCCACCTGGTTGTAGTCGGCGACCAACAGCTCGCATCCGGGCCGTGGCACGAACGCCCGGCGAAATGCACGACCCTCCTCGGTGCGAACCGGAATGTTGTGCAGGTTCGGCGCATCGCTGCTGAGACGCCCGGTACGCGCCACCGTCTGGTTGAAGGTGGCGTGGATGCGACCGTCGCGACGGTCCACCTCAGCAAGGAGGCCTTCGCCGTAGGTCGACCGCAACTTCTCGATCTCGCGGTAGCGCAGGAGGTCTTCGACGATCGGGTGCTGGCCGCGCAGCTTCTCGAGCGACGTGGCGTCGGTTGAATACCCCGTCTTGGTCTTCTTCGTCGGTGTCAGGCCCAGCTCGTCGAACAGCACGACCCGCAACTGGACCGTGCTGTTCACGTTGAACGAACGACCCGCCGCTTCCTGGATGCGTTCCGTGTAGACGGCGCACTCGTCGCGGAGGTGGTCGTTCAGCCGCCGCAGTTCGGCCTCGTCAACCCCCACACCGATGCGTTCCATGCGGGCGAGCACGCCGACGAGCGGAAGCTCCACGTCGTCGAGCAGGCGCCGCATGCCTTGGGCCTCGAGGGCTGCGCCCATCGGCACCAGCAGGCGATCGATCGCCAGCGCCGCGCGACCGGCATGGCGGCTGCGATCGTCCGGCTCGCCTCCCAACGCGAGCTGACCCACCGGCGCGGCCTCATCGCCAGGGAGCTCGGCGTCCGCGTAGCGCTCGACCAACTCCGCGAGCACGTAGCGCGCCTCGGCCGGGTCGAGCAGGTAGGCGGCCAGTTGGGTATCGAAGGCGAGGGCGACGTGCTCACACCCGAGTGCAGCGAACCCATGCAACAACGGCTTCGCGTCATGGGTCGCGAGCGGGCGCGCCGCGAGGACGGCCTCGAGCGCAGACCGCACCGCGACCTCGTCGAGCTGGGAGCGGGAGACCCAGAGCACCTCCGCGGCGCTCGCATCGGTGACGAACGCCAGGCCGTCGAGGTCTGACCGTGGACCTGTGCCAGCCCAGGAAGCGGCCACGACGAGCGGCCCTGCTCCCCCCGCGCCCTCGGCTAGCGCTGCCAACAAGGCCGCGGCGGCGGACGGATCGTCGGGTGAGCTCACCTCTGCTTCCAGCACGACGCGGCCCGACGTGTGCGCCGGTGCGTCTTGCCCGACCGCGTCGAGCAGGCGATCGAACAGGGAACGGAACTCGAGGAAGTCGAACAGGCGCCGCACCTCGTCGACGGCGGACACGCCCTCCCAGGTCAGGTCGTCGAGGGTCACCGGCAGCTCGACGTCACGCACGAGCACCATGAGCTCGCCGTTGGTACGAGCCTGCGCTTCGTGCGCCGCAAGGTTCTCGCGCAGCTTGGGAGTCTGATCGTCGAGGTGCTCGAAGATGCCGTCGAGGCCCCCGTAGCGCATGATCAGCTTCGCGGCGGTCTTCTCACCCACGCCCGGGACGCCCGGCAGGTTGTCGGACGGGTCGCCACGAAGCGCCGCGTACTGGGAGTAGAGCCGCGGAGGCACGCCCGTGCGCTCCTGGATGCCGGCCTCGTCGTAGAGCGCATAGTCGGACACGCCACGCTTGTTGTAGAGCACCCGGATGTGGGGATCTTCGACGAGCTGGTACGCGTCGCGATCGCCGGTCACCACGATGACGTCCTGGCCGGCATCACGCGCGGCGGTGGCCAAGGTTGCGATGACGTCGTCTGCTTCGAAGCCCGGCACCTCGACGGTGGTGATCCCCAGGGCGTCGATGACCTGGCGGACCAACCCGAACTGCTGCACCAGCAGGTCGGGGGTCGCGTCGCGTTGCACCTTGTAGGTGTCGAGACGCTCGTGCCGAAAGGTCGGCTCCGGGCGGTCGAACGCAACCGCGAGCGCGGTCGGCTGGTGGTCGCGCAGCAGGTTCACCAACATCGAGGTGAACCCGAACACCGCGTTGGTGACCTGCCCAGCCGCCGTCGCCAGGTCGGTGGGAAGGGCGAAGAAGGCGCGGTAGGTGAGCGAGTTGCCGTCGATGAGCAGGAGGCTCACGGAGTCAGATCACCGTTGAGGATCTGCTCCGCCACCTCGCGCATCGTGCGACGTTCGTGCATGGCGGTCCGCTGTACGAACGCGAAAGCCTCCTGCTCGCTCATGCCGTGCCCGTCCATGAGGCGACCGCGGGCCCGATCGACCACCTTGCGCGTGCGCAGTTGGTCTTCGAGTGAGGTCGCCTGTGCGTGCAGCTCCCGCAACTCGGAGAAGCGTGCCAACGCCAGCTCGAGCGCGGGGAAGAGGTCGACCTTCTGGTACGGCTTCACGAGGTAGGCCATCGCCCCGGCGTCGCGGGCCCGCTCGATGAGGTCACGCTGGCTGAACGCCGTCAGGATGAGGACGGCGGACCGTCCCTCGCCTGCGATCTCCCGCGCGGCCGACAGCCCGTCGAGCCCCGGCATCTTGATGTCGAGGATGGCGACGTCCGGCTGGAGCTCCTTGACGAGCCGCACGGCCTCGTCGCCGCGCCCTGTTTCGCCGACGACCTCGTACCCCTCCTCTTCGAGGGTTTCACGCAGGTCCAGGCGAATGATGGCCTCGTCTTCGGCGATGACCACGCGGGTCGGCACGGTCGCTACCTCTCTCAGTGGGTTCGGGAACGGGCGGAGTGGACGGTGGCAGGACGCGCGTCGTGCACCGCCAGTGCGGAGGTGGTCACGGGCGTTGCGCGACCATCCGGTCGAGCAAGTCGTCTTGCGCCCGTTCCAATTCGGTGATCTGGCTGCGCACCTTCGCCCGATGTTGCGCAAGCGCGTCGGCGTGCCGCTGCGCTTCGCGGTGCTCGCGCCCGGCCAACGGTGTCTCGGACACCAAGGCCCGCAACCGTGCCTCGTCGGCTTCGCTCTCGAGTTGGAGGAACTGCTCGTCGCTCACCTGGAGCTCGGCGCGCAGCTCTCGCAACCGCGCAGCGACGTCGCCGAGACGGCGCTCCAGCATCGACCGAGACATGGCCGCCAGTGTAGGGGACGTGCTCGGCAACTCCCGGCGAGTCGCATCCCACGACACCGCGCGATTGACTGGGGCCATGTCCGTGGCTCGCCTCTCCGTCACGAGCCGCGCCGTCCGGGTGGCCGCGCTGGGTGCCGCCTTCCTCGTCGTCTCCACCGGTTGCAGCAGTGGGTCGGCACCCGCCTCCGCGGGGTGTGCCAAGCCGCTGCGCGAGGCGCTCGACAGTCGATCGTTGCAGCACGTGCTGCCTGGCGCGACGCCGCCGACGTACCTCAGCGATCCCCCAACCTCCGGACCGCACCAGCCTTCACCACCGATTCACGGGCTGAGGACCGAACCGATTCCTGCCCCGCAGCAGGTCGGCCTCCTCGAAGGAGGCGCGGTGCTGATCCAGTACCGCGGCCTCACCGCAGCGGAACTCGACGAAGTGCGGTCGCTCGTCGGCGAGCACGTCGTGGTCGCACCGGCGACCGAGCTTCCCGACGGCAACCGCATCGTCGGGACCGCATGGCTGCAGAAGGTCACGTGTCGAAGCGTCGACCTGCCGGCTCTGCGGCGCTTCGTCACGGCACACACCGGTCACGGGCCGGGCCACTCCTGATCCGGCTTCCACCGATACCGTGACCCGGGTGGGTCCCGCTGCCATCCGCATCGAGGACGGCTACGTCGACACCGCAGGTCGATGGCACGCCACCGACCCCGACGTGGCGGCACTGATCCGTGCTGCACTCGCCACACCCAGCCCAGCGGGAGGCGCCGGCCTCGTTCCCCCCTGGATCGTGGACGCCGGCCAGACGGTCGCCCTTCCCGAGGATGTGCACGCAGCCACGATCCACCTCGAAGACAGCAGCGTCCTCCGATGCGAGCGGCAGCTACCGCCGGACCTGCCGCTCGGCTACCACAGCCTCATCCCGCTCGATGAGCAGCCAGCCCGCGCGCTCATCGTCACCCCGCCCCGGGCCCACAGCGCCCCGCCGCGGTCTTGGGCGTGGACGGTGCAGGTTCCGTCTCTGCGCGCCGCTGGCGACTGGGGCATCGGTGACCTCGGAGACGTGGCCCGCTTCGGCAGCGCGGCCACGCGGCTGGGTGCCACCCACGTGCTCCTGTCGCCCCTCCACGCCACCGGATGCCTTCTCCCCCAGCAGGACAGCCCCTACTCCGCATCGAGTCGACGCTGGCGGAATCCGCTGCTCATCGACATCGACCAGGTCCGGCGCTCGCTGCCGGAGACAGACGACGAACCCACCCTCGACGCGCTCGCCCGCCGCGCTCGTGGCCTCAACGAAGCCAACCGCATCGACAGGAACCTCGCGTGGGCCGTCAAGCGCGAGGCGCTGGGGCTGCTGTGGGAGGTCCAACGCCGAGCCCCCGCACCCGCCTTCGAGGCGTGGCGAGCGACGCAGGGCACGTCTCTCACGGTCTTCGCAACGCACGAAGCACTCGCCGAGACCTACCAACGGCCGTGGCCGCAGTGGCCTTCCGCTTCTCGTCACCCCGACTCGCCCACGGTCGGTCGCTTCGCTCGAGACCACGCCACGCTCGTCGCGTTCCATGCGTGGCTGCAATGGCTGATCGAACAGCAGCTGGCGCACGCGGCGACAACGACCACGCTGCTCTGCGACCTCGCGGTCGGCTCCACACCGGACGGCGCCGATGCGTGGGCATTGCAGGATTGCATGGCGTTGGGCGCGCGCATCGGTGCGCCACCGGATGACTTCAACGTCGACGGCCAGAACTGGGGTGTCATCCCGTTCCATCCCACAGCCCTGCAGCAGGCCGGCTACCGGCCGTTCATCGAGATGCTGCGTGGGGCGTTCAACAACGCCGGTGGGGTGCGCATCGACCACGTGATGGGCCTGTTCCGCCTGTACCTCGTTCCCGATGGCCGTCCCAACCACCAGGGGGCCTACGTCTCGTACCCGGCACGGGACCTCTTGGCGCTGCTCTCCCTGGAAAGCGTGCGCGCCGGTGCGTTCGTCATCGGAGAAGACCTCGGCACCGTGGGGGCCTCGGTACGCAGCGCCCTCGCGGAACGGGGCGTTCTCTCCACTCGCCTTGTGCTGTTCGAGAAGGACCCCCCTGACGCCTACCCGGAGCACTGCTTCGCCGCGGTCACCACCCATGACCTCCCCACGATCACTGGCCTGTTCGACGGCACCGATGCGGAGGACCGGCGGGCCGCGGGCGCCGACGACGATCCGGCGGCGGATGCACTGCTGAAAGGTCGAGTGCTCGCCGCGGCGGCGTCAGTCGACGGCGACGTGCCCGCGATGGCCGAGGCTCGCGTCGAAGCAGTCGTGCCCGACGACCTCGAGATCCTGAAGGGCGTGCATCGCGCACTTGCGGCCAGCCCGGCCCGGATCGCTGCGGCGACGATCGAAGACGCGCTCGGCCTGCGGCACCGACCCAACCTTCCTGGCACCGTGGGCACGCACCCGAACTGGGTACAGCGCGTGCCGCTTTCGGTCGAGCAGTTCGCGTCACAGCCCGGCGTGCGAGCGATCGCCGACGCGTTCGCCAGCCGAGCCGGGGGCCGACGGGAGCGACCGCATGGCGGTGACGGTGGATCCGCGGGATAAGGGGTTGAGGCGTGGTGCCCGGAGCGGGACTTGAACCCGCAAGCCCTTTCGGGCAGTGGTGTTTGAGACCACCGCGTTTGCCGATTTCGCCATCCGGGCAGGACTGACGAGCGTAGCCGCCGGCAGCGGCAGCTCGGACGGTCGGCGCTCTCGCCGCGTGGAGGACCGCCGCGGCGGTGCTACCCCGCCAACGCCTTCAGGAGGTTCGTGGGTGTGTCCTTCGGGCTGATCTTGGGCCAGACGTGGGTCACGACACCCTTCTCGTCGACGAGCACCGCTGAACGCACGACACCCATGAACTTGCGCCCGTAGAGGGACCGATCGCCCCACGCCCCGTACGCCTCGAGCGTCGTGTGCTCGGGGTCGGACAGCAGCGTGAACCCGAGGCCGTACTTGTCGTCGAACTTGGCGAGCTTCTCCGGTTGGTCGGGGCTCATGCCGAGCACCACGGTGTCGCCGATCTCGTCCGCGATGTCACGCAGCCCGCACGCCTGCGTCGTGCAGCCCGGCGTATCGGCCTTTGGGTAGAAGTACACGAGCACCTTGCGCCCCTTGAACGACGACAGGCGCACCTTCTCGCCTCGTTGGTCGGCCAGAGCAAAAGCCGGTGCCTTGGCACCCACCGCGAGGACGTTGCGTTCGGTCATGGGCGCCACCGTAGACGAGCACTCCGCGTTGTTGGCTTGCTCCGCCACCAGCAATACCCTACTTTCTTGGTCAGGATTACCGAGTTCATGAGATTCGAGGCTCGCCTTGGGCATTGACCCAGCCATCTGCATCGCCGGACTCCTCGTCGGGCTCACCGTTGGACTCACCGGCATGGGGGGCGGCGCGCTCATGACTCCCCTTCTTGTGCTGGTGTTCAAGGTGCAGCCCATGGCCGCCATCTCGAGCGACCTGGTCGTCGCGCTCCTGATGAAACCCATCGGCGGGTACGTCCACAGCAAGCGCGGCACCGTCCATCGTCCCCTCGTGCTGTGGCTCATCGCCGGCTCGGTGCCCGCCGCACTCGTCGGGTCGATCCTCGTCGGTCACTTCGGCCACGGAAGCGCGGGCGGCGCCTGGATCACCCCCGTGCTCGGCATCGCCCTGCTCATCACAGCGGTCGGCATCCCCGCACGCCAGCACCTGGCGCGGCGCCATCGGGTCAGCCCCGCGACAGAAGCCGTCGCGGTGCGGCCCCTCGCCACACTCAGCGTCGGTGTGCTCGGCGGGCTCCTGGTCGGCATCACCTCTGTCGGCTCCGGGTCGCTGATGATGGTCCTGCTCCTGCTCCTGTACCCACGCTTGAGCGCCCGCGAACTGGTGGGAACCGACCTCGTGCAAGCGGTGCCCCTCGTGGCCGCCGCGGCGCTCGGCCACGTGCTCTTCGGGGAGGTGTCGTTCGGCCTCACCGCGTCGCTCGCAGTCGGGGCCATACCCGGGGTCTACCTCGGTGCGCGGGCATCGGTCGCCGCGCCCGATCGCCTCGTGCGATCGGTGCTCACCGTCGTGCTCATGGCAACCGGCCTCCATCTGCTGCACGCCCCGACCCTGCTCGTCATCGGCGCAGCAGCCGGCGTCGGCGTGGCATCGGCGATCTTCGGCCGCGGTGCACAACCTGCGGACGCGCCGGCAGACGACAGAACGATCTCGCTCAAGGTCGAAGCCGAGTCAGCGGCGGCGACTCCCCGGGCGGCGCCTCCCGCTGCGGCAGGTGAGCTGCTCAGTCCGCGTTGATGAGGAAGGTCGCGGCCTTCTCGAAGTAGTCGAGCATCTCCTGCTGGATGTCGGCGTCGAGCCCGCACGTGCGCACGGCGGCACCCATGTGCTGCATCCAGGCGTCACGGGCGACCTGGTCGATGACGAAGGGAACGTGTCGTAGGCGCAGGCGGGGATGGCCTCGCAGGTCCTGATAGGCACCCGGACCGCCCCAGAACTGCCCGAGGAAGAGTGCCAGGTGCAACTTGGGCTCGGTCAGGTCGTCGGGGTACATGTGACGAAGACGCTCGTCGGCCTCGACCCCCTCGTAGAAGCGGTCGACCAACGCGTCGAAGAAGCCCTGCCCCCCGACCAGCTCGTACAGCGATGCCACCGCGGCACCCTACCGGCGGCTCGATCGCGGACCGAAGAACCCGCCCTCGGGCCGGGCGTGCGCGTGGAAGTGATCGGGGATGTTGCGCATGTGGTCGTCGACCCAGAACGGACCGAGGTGCTCTCGGGCCGCCCGCTCCAGGCAGGCGAGCATGTGGGCGCGCTCGTCGGCCGGCGGCGTCACGCCGTGCGAGCGCCACACGACCATCGGCGTCGCGCAGATCTCGCACTCCGCGACCCAGCAGGTGTCGTCCTCGTGGAACCAGGGCGTGATGCGCTCCGCTCGGCACAGCAGGCACGTCGGATCGTGGGGTCGGTCGTCGTCGCTCACCGAACGCCGAGCGTAGGCCGATAGGGTCGGGCGTCGTGACCGACGCGCCACGCTCGTCCCCGACCAACGCAGGCTCCGCGTACTTCGCGCTCCCCGATGCGGGACGCGGCCCCGGGGTGCTCGTGCTGCACTCCTGGTGGGGGTTGACCGACGGCATCCGCCGCTGGTGCGACCACCTGGCAGAAGAGGGCTTCGTCGTGCTCGCACCCGACCTGCTGGGGGGCGCGCTCCCTGCCACCGAACACGACGCACGCGCCGTGCTCGCCGGCGAGGACGTCAACCGGGCCGCGGACCTGATCTTGTCCTCCACCGCCACCCTGCGGCTCGTCGAACACACCGGCGACGGGCCCGTCGGTGTCGTCGGCTTCGCCATGGGGGCGTCGTGGGCGCTGTGGCTCGCCTCGCGTGCCCCCGACCACGTCGGCGCCGTCACCTTCTTCTACGGCAGCCAAGAGGTCGACCACCTCGACATCAACGTCCCGGTGCTCGGACACTTCGCCGAGCACGACTCGCTCGTCGACCAGGACGAGCGAGTGCTGCTCGAAGCGGCACTCATGCTCGGCGGACACCCCGTCGACATCCACCACTACCCCACCACCGCGCACGGCTTCGCCGAACCGGTCGATCCCGCGTTCGACGCGGACGCGACCGAACTCGCAACGCAGCGGACGGTGGACTTTCTCAGAGCCAACCTGGAAGGACCCTCGACGTGACCCGACCGACCGCGCACGCCGCCGACCGCGCCGCGCCTTCCCTGCGCGCGACCCGACGTGTTGCGCTCGCCCTGGCAACCACGTCCGCCGCGCTCGGCCTCCTGGCTGGTTGCGCGAGCAGCAGTGCCAAGCCTGCACCCACCACGACCGCGCCGGTCACCACCGTTGTGCCAACCACCATCGCCACGACCACCACAACCGTGCCGCCGCAGGCGACGGTCGGGTTCTCGTCGTCCTACGACGCGGTCGTGCACCTGCTCGACGCGTGGAAGGCGAACGACAAGGTCGCCGCCGCCCAGGGCGCTGATGCCCAGGCGGTCGAGGGCATGTGGGCCACGCCCCCCGGTGAGCTCGACCAGCGAGGCTGTGCGCAGACCTACGCGCCGGAGCTCACCGAAGGCGGGTGCATCCTGCGACGTGCCGACCAGACCGGCGCCCTACAGGTGAACACCGAACGACGCGCGATCGGCTGGGTGGTCAGCTCCGCGATGTACTCGCCGAACTGACGGCACCGCCAAGCGGCAAACGTGCCCACCGGGAACGCCGCGCGAGCGCGACCCGAGGCAGGGCGTGGAAGGTCAGCTCGCGTCGAGCGCGGCGCGCAACGCCGCGACGTCGGCGACCACGTCGGCAACCGACGCACCGTCGAGCACGCGTCGCATGAGCGACGACGCCACGATCACCCCGTCGGCCGGCGCGGCCGCCTCGACCGCCTGTGCCGGGGTGGAGATGCCGAACCCCATCAGCACCGGCGTGTCGGTCGCCGCTTTGAGTCGGCGGGCGAGCACGCCCGACGTGGAGGCGAGGGTGCCGCGCTCGCCCGTGACGCCCATCAGGTTGACGCCGTAGACGAACCCCTCCGCCTCGGCGCACACCCGCCGCAGGCGTTCGTCGGGCGTGACCGGACCTGCGAGCTGAACGGTCGCTACACCGCGCGCGGCGGCCGCGGCACGCCACGGTCCCGCCTCTTCGAGCGGGAGGTCGGGCAGGATCACCCCGACGAGGCCGGCGTCTCGTAGTTCGGCAGCGAAGCGGTCGACGCCGGCACGGAAGACCAGGTTGTAGTAGGTCATCGCCACCAGCGGAACGGGCACCTCGAGGCCGCGCAGCTCCGCCAGGACCGCGTAGGGGGTGGTGCCGCGGGCCAGCGAACGCAGCGACGCCTCTTGGATGGTCGTGCCGTCCATGACGGGATCGGAGAACGGAATGCCGATCTCGATGGCGTCGGCGCCGGCGTCGGCGAAGCCCCGCACCAGGTCGACCCAGTCGTCGCGCACCCCAGCCGACACGTAGGGGGCGAGCAGCTTGCGCCCGGCAGCGCGGCGGGTGCGCAGGTGGGCACCGAGGGTGTCGAGTCGATCGGGTGTCATGCGTGCGCCCCTTCGTCGGCCCGCTCGCCGAGCATGCGGGCGACCTGGGCGACGTCCTTGTCGCCGCGACCCGAGAGGTTCACGAGCACCGTGCGCCCCGCCAGGGACGCTCGCTCGCGCACGACCCACGCCACCGCGTGGCACGACTCCAGCGCCGCGATGATGCCTTCGGTGCGGGCCAACAACTGGAACGCGTCGAGCACCTCGTCGTCGGTGACCGGCTCGTAGCGTGCCCGGCCCGACTCCGCCAGGTGCGCGTGCTCAGGCCCGATACCCGGGTAGTCGAGCCCGGCCGAGATGGACTCGGCTTCGAGCACCTGGCCGGCCTCGTCCTGCATGAGGAACGACAACATGCCGTGCACGACACCCGGCACCCCACGGCCCACCGCGGCCCCACCGGCAGGCTCGGCGCCCACGAGCTCGGCGGTCGTGTCGGCGAACCCGGCGAAGATGCCCGCCGCGTTCGATCCGCCGCCGACGCACGCCACGACCACGTCTGGTGGCCCCCCGAGCAACTCCTGGCACTGGGCGCGGGCCTCGTCACCCACGACGCGCTGCAACTCGCGGACCATCCACGGGTACGGGTGCGGTCCCATGACCGAACCAAGGCAGTAGTGGCTGTCTTCGACGCGGGCGACCCATTCGCGCATCGCTTCGTTGACCGCGTCCTTGAGCGTGCGGCTTCCGGTGAGGGCCGGGCGCACCTCGGCGCCGAGCAGCCGCATGCGGAACACGTTGAGCGCCTGGCGCTCCATGTCGACCTCGCCCATGTAGACGAGGCACTCCATCCCGAACAGCGCGGCTGCGGTGGCCGTGGCGACCCCGTGCTGCCCGGCGCCCGTCTCGGCGATGAGACGCTGCTTGCCCATCCGGCGGGCGAGCAGCGCCTGGCCGAGCACGTTGTTGATCTTGTGGCTCCCGGTGTGGTTCAGGTCTTCACGCTTGAGCACGACCCGGCAGCCGAGCTGTGCGGAGAGCCGGTGGCACTCGGTGAGGACGGACGGCCGGCCGCCGTAGCTCCGCAGGAGCCCGTCGAGCTCGGCACGGAACCCCGGGTCGGCCCATGCGTCGCGAAACGCCGCCTCCAACTCGATGCACGCCGGCATGAGGATCTCCGGCACGAAGCGACCCCCGAAGCGACCGAAACGGCCGTCAGCGGAGGGGTCGCCCATCGTCCACGGCTCGAGCGGGTCAGGCGTGCTCATTCGTCCATCCAGTCGTAGGGAAGCTCACCCGGGCCCTGGTAGCCGGGCGGTTCGGCCGCCCGTGCGTTGAGGACGAATGCCCGTACCTTCGCGGCGTCCTTACGCCCCGGCTCCCCGCCGACGACCTCGACGCCGCTCGCCACGTCCACCCCCCACGGCGCCACGCGCTCGATGGCGAGCGCCACGTTGTCGGGGGTGAGGCCGCCCGCCAGGATCACCCGGCGGTTCGACGGTGCGCCTTCGGCGAGAGACCAGTCGAACACCTCGCCGGAACCCGGCGCCGCAGAGTCGATGAGCGCGGCGTCGACCCCGAAGTCGTCGAAGTGGTCGAGCATCGGGTCGCCGGCGGCGAAGGCCTTGAACACCAGCGGAACCCGCTCGCGGATCCAGCGGGCGTGTTCGGGCAGCTCGTGCCCGTGGAGTTGCACCGCGCGCAGCCCGGCGGTGTGGACGATGTCGAGCACACGGCTCGGGGCCTCGTCTCGGAACACGCCGACGGTGAGCACCTCGGGCGGGAGGCGGCGCACGATGTCTCGGACGTGCCCGGCGGCGACCTGGCGAGGCGACGGGGCGAACACGAACCCGACCGCGTCGGCGTTCATGGCCACCGCGAGCAGCGCGTCCTCTTCGGTGGTGATCCCGCAGATCTTGACGAACACGGCGCCGATCGTAGGCGGGGCGGGCCTGCCACCTGGTCAGCCTTTCCCGGCTCGGCGCGCGAGTGGGCGAGAGCCGTCAGCTCCGACCGTGGCGGAACGCGGCGACCGCCGCGGCCGGATCGGGGGAGGTGACCAGCGACTCCCCCACCAAGATCCCGTGGTACCCGGCGGCAACCAGGCGTCCGACCTGTGCCACGTCGGTGATGCCGGACTCGGCCACGCGCACCACCCCGTCGGGGAGGGAGGCGGCGACCCGCACGGCACGGGTCGTGTCGACCTCGAAGGTGACGAGGTCTCGCTGGTTCACCCCGACCAGACGGGCGCCGACCTCGACGGCGCGGGCCGCCTCGACCTCGTCGTGCACCTC
The DNA here is from genome assembly GCA_964621605.1 of uncultured Iamiaceae bacterium. Classification (GTDB taxonomy): domain Bacteria; phylum Actinomycetota; class Acidimicrobiia; order Acidimicrobiales; family Iamiaceae; genus CAZUMJ01. The sequence continues at coordinate 55,616 of CAZUMJ010000021.1, forward strand.
GACCAGCGCGTCGAGCCCCACGGCGAGCGCGAGCGCGTGCAGGTGGGACAACTCGGCGTCGTCGAGCGCGGCGGCGATCAGCAGCACCGCGTCGGCGCCCATGAGGCGAGCGTCGAGCACGTCGGCCTCGCAGACCGTGAAGTCCTTGCGGAGGACCGGAAGCGCAACCGCGGCACGGGCCGCGCGCAGGTCGTCGGCGCTGCCACCGAAGAACTCCTCGTCGGTCAGCACCGACAACGCGGCCGCGCCACCCGCCTCGTAGGTGGTTGCGAGCAGGGCCGGGTCGAGCGAGGGCGCGAGGTCGCCCTTGGACGGTGAACGGCGCTTCACCTCTGCGATCACCCCGACGCCACCGGCGCGGGCCACCGCGGCGATCGCGTCGCGCAGGCCACGGGCCGGAGGGAGCTCCTCGCACGCAGCACGCAAGTCGGCGGTGGAGCGGGTGTCGCGACTCGCCGCCCGGCGGTGTGCCGTGACGATCCGGTCGAGGTAGGTGGAGCTCAGAGCACCAGACCCTTCGCCGCGACCGGGTTGACGAGCGTCAGCTCCGGTGGCTCGGCGAGCATGCCGTCGAGGGCACCGAACACCTCGGCCATGGTCGGGCTCGAGCCGTGGACGCCGAGCGCGTCGTGGTCGGTGTACACCTCGAACACGAACCACGCCTCGGGCCGTGAGGCGTCCTGCGAGAGCACGTACAGCTCAGTGCCCTCCTCAGCCTGCGCCGCCGTGACGAGGCGGCCGAGCACCTCCCCCAGGTCGGCACCACGACCGTCGACCGCGACAAGCTTCGCAACCATTGCAACCTTTGACATGGGCGGCGACGTTAGCCCCAACCCGCCGTGGCCCCGGCTGTAGCGGAAGCAAGGCCCCCTCTACGCCAGCCAGCGCAGCTACTCACCACTCGCCACGGTCACGCCCCGCTGAACTCCGAAGCCGTGAGTATCGAACGGGCGTGTATGCCATCGTCGCCTGGACCCGAGCGTTGCACACCGACACCACCGACACCCTGTCACCCGCGTCGCAACACACCCCGGTGTGCGCAACCAGCGACTCTTCAGATCGCTATCGTTGGAACCATGGCAACCGCGGAAACGAAGCGGCAACGCGAAACGCTTGATGCCCGTCAACGTGTCGAGGGGATGGACTGGGCCAGCATCGCTCCTCCCCACCCCGATGACTCAGGGATGTCAGACGCTGACGGCCATGACATGACCCAAGACGAGATCGACGCGTGGCTGCGCGCCAGGCTGCAAGCCCGCGGCGTTGCCTGACCTACCCCGCGTCGCAGCCCTCCTGCAACGCCACGGCGTCGAGTGCGTGCTCGTGGGCGGCATGTCGGCGCTGCTGCACGGATCAAGTGTGCAAACCGCCGACATCGACACCGTCGCATCCTGGTCGACTGCAAACCTGCAACGGCTCTGCGACGCGCTCAACAGCGTCGACGCCCGCATCATGACCAACGCCCGCGGCCACGCCGACGCGGGAGCGGAGGCCGAGGTGTTCACGCGGATGCCCGGCGGGCTCGAGCCCGCGGACCTGCGTCACCTGTCGAGCTTCCGGGTTCGCACCCGCGACGGCGACCGAA
>CAZUMJ010000022.1:0-8333 GCA_964621605.1 uncultured Iamiaceae bacterium
GCCTTCTTGGCAGCTGCCTTCTTGGCAGCTGCCTTCTTGGCGGGTGCCTTCTTCGCGGGGGCCTTCTTGGCGGGGGCCTTCTTGGCGGGTGCCTTCTTGGCGGGCGCCTTCTTCGCGGGGGCGGAGGAGGCGACCGTGCTCGGGGCGGAAGGTGCAGTTGCGACGCCTTCCTGTGCGGCGGCGGCAGCGAGCAACTCGGCCATCGCCTTCTCGGTGGCGGACGCCATGTCCCACACGTCCGGGATGAGCTCGCGGCACGCCATGATGCCGATGTCGACGGAGTCGCGGTAGCTGAACACGGTGATGTTCAGACCACAGCCCTCCATGATCGGCCCCATCGGGTAGGCGGCGACCATCTCCGCGCCCGCGTAGTACAGGGGGAAGTTGGGCCCTGGCACGTTCGAGATGATCACGTTGTGGATGGCCCGGTGGCGGTTGGCGAGCTCCATGCTCGAGTACAGCCGCGATGCCAGGTTGAAGAGGTTCGGGCTCGCGAACTCAGCCCACTCCATGAGCATCGACGCGCCCAGCGCGTTGTGCTCCTCCTTGGCGCCGCGCGTCGACTGCTGGATCGTCCGGAGGCGTTCCCCGGGGTCGTCGACGTCTGTCGCGAGCGACACGAACATGGCCGACACCTTGTTCGCGGACGGCGAGTTCGCGGCGGTGCTGTGCACCGAGATCGGGCAGACCGCGAGCAGCGGATCGTCGGGCATGACGCCCTTCTGCTCGAGGTAGGTGCGGAGCAGGCCGGCGACCAGTGCGAGGACGACGTCGTTGACGGTGGTCCCGAACGCGTTCTTGACCTGCTTCACGTCGGCGAGAGGGACGCGGGCGAAGCCGACGGTTCGGTGCGGGGTGATCGACGCGGTCCACGGCGTCTGTGGCGCTGTGAGCGGGACCGCGCCCACGCCCTTCTCGGGGTCGCGCCGGCCCTGCACGACGCGGGCGACCGACTGGGCGGTGCGACCGATGAGCGGAAGGACCGACATCGTGCGCCGCACGAGCGACGCGGTCGCGAAGCTGACCAACTCGAAGTCGTTCGGGATGTGCTCCACCGGCAGGCTCTCCGAAGCCCCCTCGTCGACCGCCACCGGCTCCAAATCGAACAGGTGCACGAGGAAGTCGGCACCCGAGGCCCCGTCGACGGCCGCGTGGTGCACCTTCGTGACCACGCCGACCCGGTCTTGCTTGAGGCCCTCGATGACCCACATCTCCCACAGCGGCTTCGTGCGGTCGAGCGGTGTGCTGGCGATCTGCGCGGCCAGCGCGGCGAGCTCACGACGGCCACCCGGTGAGGGAGCGGCGATGCGCCGCACGTGGTAGTCGAGGTCGAAGTTGGGGTCTGACACCCACATGGGGTGGTTCAGGCGAAACGGGACCTGCACGAGGCGCTGGTGGAACAGCGGCACGACGTGGAGGCGCGAACGGATGAACGCCTTCAGCTTGTCGAAGGTGTAGCCCCCCGGCATCGTCGCCGGGTCGAGGACCATGGTCATGGCCACGTGCATGTGGTGGCTGGGGGTCTCGAGGTACAAGAAGGTTGCGTCGAGGCCAGAGAGGCGTTCCATGGGCGGCAGTTTGGCAGAGCTTCACCCCCGTCGTCGTGCGGGGCCAGACTGGACCGCATGCCTTGGCTGCTGTTCGGTCTCAGCGTGTGGGGGTTGCTGTTCACCCTCAACGCGTTCCGCCCATCGCGCTCTCGCGTGGGTCTCGCCCCGAGCTTCTTCGCCGCGTGGCTGACGATCGAACTTGCGCCTTTCCAACTCCTCCTCCAGATCGTCGTCACCGCGGTGCTGATCGGGGCCGGCGCACTCGATGCCTGGCAGGGCTGGGTCGGCCTCGCGCTGTGCGTCCTGTCGTGGGTGGGGCTCGGCTCGATGATCGTCCGCAGCGCCACGACCCGGGCCACCGTGGCCGCCGCACTGGACGGCCTTGACGGCGCACCGGCGGCGGGTGACGTGCCACGCCTTCCGACTCGCAAGCTGTTCAACCCGTTCTCGTTCCGTCGCAAGGGGGTCCGCCGCACGCGCAACGTCGAGTTCGGGCACGCCGGTGGGCGGACGCAGCGCCTCGACGTGTACGCGCCGAAGGCAGCCCGGCCAGGCGAGCGGCGTCCCGCGATCGTGCAGATCCATGGCGGGGCGTGGGTCATCGGCGACAAGCGGGAGCAGGGGCTTCCGTTGCTCGGCCACCTCGTCTCCAACGGGTGGGTCGGGTTCTCGATCAACTACCGCCTGAGCCCGTTCGCCACCTGGCCAGAGCACCTCATCGACTGCAAGCGTGCCCTGGCCTACATCCGTGCACACGCCGAGGAGTACGCCATCGACCCCGACTTCATCTGCGTCACGGGCGGGTCGGCGGGCGGTCACCTCACTGCGCTGATGGCGCTCACCGCGAACGACCCCGCGTATCAGCCGGGTTTCGAAGCCGTCGACACCTCGCTCTCTGCTGCCGTGCCGTTCTACGGGGTGTACGACTTCACGAACCGACAGGGCACCATGCTCGAAGGCTTCCTGCCGATGTTCATCGAGCCTTGGGTCATGAAGGCGCGCCTGGCCGACGACCCGGCGTTGTTCGCAAGCGCCTCGCCGATCGATGCGGTGCACGCCGCTGCGCCTCCGTTCTTCATCCTGCACGGCGATCACGACACGCTTGCCCCGGTCGAGGACGCCCGCCTGTTCGTCGAACGGTTGCGGGCGGTGTCGAGCGAGCCGGTGCAGTACGTGGAGTTCGCCGGGGCAGAGCACGCGTTCGAGATCTTCCACTCCATGCGTGCCCGCGCAAGCGTCGAGGGTGCGCTGCGCTTCCTCACCTGGGCGCACGATCGGCCTCGCGCGACCGCCTCCTCCCGCGAGGCGGTGCTCGCCGAAGACTAGAACGGGTTCTCGTTTCGCTAGTCTCACCGAGTGGATTTCGACGACACGCCCGACGAGGCCGCGTTCCGGGCCGAGGCACGTGCCTGGCTCGAGGCACACGCCGTGCCAAAGGGTCATCCCGACGACTTCTCCGACGGCCACGCCAACGAGTCGACCAGCGATGCCGAGCACACGGCGAACTGCCAGCGCTGGCAGCGCACGCTGTGGGACGGCGGCTTCGCCGGTATCGCGTGGCCGAAGGCGTTCGGCGGGCGTGGCGGCCGACCGATCGAGCAGTCGATCTTCAACCAGGAGCAGTCACGTTTCGGGGTGACCACGGGCATCTTCGCCATCGCGCACGGGATGGTCGGGCCGACCCTCATGCGTCACGGCACGCCCGAGCAGCAGCAGCGTTTCCTGCCCGCCATGCTGCGCGGCGAGGACGTGTGGTGTCAGTTGTTCAGCGAGCCCGGCGCGGGGAGCGACCTCGCCGCGCTCACCACTCGTGCGGTGCACGACGACGAGGCGGGTGAATGGGTGGTCACCGGCCAGAAGGTGTGGACGTCGCAGGCCGAGCAGGCTTCCTGGGGCATCCTCCTCGCCCGCACCGATCCCGACGTCCCGAAGCACGCGGGCATCACCTACTTCCTGCTCGACATGGCGACGCCGGGGATCGAGATCCGTCCGCTGCGGCAGATCACCGGGCATGAGCACTTCTCGGAGGTGTTCCTCGACGAGGTTCGCATTCCCGACGCGATGGTCGTGAACGGTGTCGACGGCGGTTGGAAGGCGGCCATCACCACCCTGTCGAACGAGCGTGCGGCGATCAGCGGCAGCGACCGTGGGAAGGAGTTCAACCTGCTGCTCGACCTCGCCCGGGCACGTGGTCGCGACCGCGACCCGGCCGTCCGGCAACGGCTCGCGGATTGCTACACACGCCACCAGATCCTCACGTTCCTCGGCTATCGCATGCAGACCGCGCTCAGCCAGGGGACCGCGATGGGCGCCGAGGTGTCGGTGCTGAAGCTGTTCTACGCAGAGCACATCCGGCGTCTCGCCGCAGTCGCGCTCGACATCGAGGGGCCGGAGGGCATGTTGTGGCGTGACGCCACCGGCGACGGGCTGTGGCAGCGACGATTCCTCGCGGCACCGTCCATCAAGATCGCCGGAGGCACCAACGAGGTGCAGCACAACGTGATCGGCGAGCGGGTGTTGGGCCTACCGGGCGAGCCCCGCAACGACCGTGATGTCCCGTTCCGTGAAGCTGCTCGCGCCAACGTCTGAGCACCGGTAGCGTGCCCCGAGCCATGGACCCCGCCCACCCCGAAACCCTGACCCGAAGCCAGGCGGCTCGTCGGGCGCGTGTCATCGACGCAGCGCTGATCCTGGGTCGCGACGGCGGCTACGACGCGGTGCAGATGCGTGAGGTTGCGGCAGAGGCGGGGGTCGCGCTCGGCACGATCTACCGGTACTTCTCCTCGAAGGATCACCTCCTCTCGGCGGCGCTCGTCACCTGGGTCGAAGACCTCGAACGCCGTGTGACCGCGCGACCGCTGGTCGGTGACACCGTCACCGAGCGGGTGTTGAGCGTGCTCAAGCGCGCACACCGTGCGATGGAGCGTGAGCCGCGCCTCTCCGAGGCGGTCGTGACCGCACTTGCGTCTCCCGACGCGGGCTCGGCCGAGGCGCAACGGCAACTCACCGTGGTGATGATCCGCACGCTCAGCCGCGGTCTGGGCGACGACCTCGACCCGCAGGTGAAGACCGACCTTGCCCGCATCCTCGGCCACGTGTGGTTCTCGTCGCTGGTGGGATGGGTCAACGGGTGGTCGGGCATCGCGCACGTGCACGAGGAGGTCGAGGTGGCGTGCCACCTCATGCTCGACCACCTCGACCCCGCCTAGGACGCGCTGCGAGCAGGGCGGGCGGGTCCCCGGCAGCGACCTGGCCAGGCCGAGTCCTTGCTCGGCCGCGACCCGACCAAGGCAAGTCGTTGCTCCCGCGATCGGGGAGGGCCAGCACCTCCGGCGGAATACTTGTAGAAGCAAGTATGTTGTGGATGGTGACCCCGGACCCTCCGGAGTCGTGACCCAGGAGCGTCGCCATGCCTGCCGTGACCGTCGACAACCCGCTCGTCCTTCCCCGCATCCGCCGACCTGACCCGACGGTGAGCACTCCCCGTCCGGTCGAGCAGGTGATCCCCTCCCTTACCACGCGGGAGGGGGCGGGCTTCCTCGTCCATCGCCCGTTCCCGACCGGTCGTGGCATGCACCTCGCCGACCCGTTCCTGCTCCTCGACCAGATGGGGCCTGTCGTGTACGGGCCCCGCGAGGCGAAGGGTGCACCGTGGCATCCCCACCGTGGCTTCGAGACGGTGACGTACCTCCTCGACGGCGAGATGGCTCACCACGACTCCAACGGCGGCGGCGGCATCATCGGTGAGGGTGACACCCAGTGGATGACCGCGGGAGCGGGCATCCTGCACGACGAGATGCCGACCGAAGCGGTGTACGAGACCGGTGGCCGCTTCCACGGCGTGCAGCTCTGGGTGAACCTGCCGGCCGCGCAGAAGTGGGTGCCGCCCCGCTACCAGCTCATCCGGGGTGCCGAGCTGACGCTGTTGAGCTCCGACGACGGCGGCGCGCTCGTGCGCCTCATCGCCGGGTCGCTCGACGGCCACGATGCCCCTGGCGTGACGTACACGCCCATCACCTACGCCCACGCCACGATCTCTCCCGGTGCGCAGCTGCGGGTGCCGTGGCGACCCGACTTCAACGCCCTCGTGCACGTGCTCGGTGGTCAGGGGTATGTGGGAGACGAGGCGCGTCCCGTGTCGGACCACGACCTCGCCGTCTTCGGTGCCGGTGACGAGCTCGTCGTGCGCGCGGCGGATCATCAGGAAGGCGACGTCGAGACCCTTGACGTGCTGCTGCTGGGCGGCGCGCCGCTGGGGGAGCCGATCGCGCACTACGGGCCGTTCGTCATGAACACCCGTGAAGAGATCCTCCAGGCCATCGACGACTTCGAGCACGGACGCATGGGGACGGTCCCCGCGGTCGACCTGGGGAGCTGAGTGATGCCTGCTTCCCGGGTGCACGTTCGATGCCCGGGAAGCAGGTCTTCCGTCATCGGCGCGCGGGACGATCGTTGCCGCCGGGGAGCGGCAGCGTCTGCAACCGCGGTGGCCGGCCGCCGGTAGCGTCGAGGCATGGACGGGGAGATCGACGACATCACCGCGATGGGTCTCGCGCTCGGTGCTGCGGCCAAGGCGGCGGCGATGGGCGAGGTTCCCGTCGGTGCGGTCGTGCTGCACGGCGGGCGGGTCGTTGCGAGCCGCCACAACGAACGCGAGACCACCGGTGACCCCACCGCGCACGCGGAGGTGCTTGCCCTGCGAGACGCGGCCGCCGCGCTGGGCACCTGGCGGCTTGACGACGCCACGCTCGTCGTGACGCTCGAGCCGTGTCCCATGTGCGCGGGGGCGGTGTGGGCGGCACGCGTGGGCCGGCTCGTGTTCGGGGCGGCAGATCTCCAGGCGGGTGCAGCGGGGTCGATCGCCAACGTGGTCGACGACGAGCGCCTGAACCACCAGACGACGATCACCAGCGGGGTGCTGGCCGACGAGTGTGCCGCCCTCCTGCAGGACTTCTTCGCCGCCAGGCGAGACTGACCGGCGTCGGGCGGTGATGCAGCCGCCGCGCATCGCCATGTGCGTGCGAGCCGTCCGCCTCAGCGGGGTTCGAGGATGACGACCGGGATGTCTCTGTCGGTGTTGCGCTGGTAGCCCTCGTACCCCTTGTAGACCGCGACCGCACGGGGCCACAGCTCGGCCTTCTCCTCAGGGGTGGCGGTTCGTGCCGTCATCGGGCGCGTCGACCCGTCGGCGGTGATCTCGACGTCGGGGTTCGCGCGGAGGTTCTTGTACCAGTCGGGGTGGTCGCTGTAGCCGCCCTTCGATGCGACGAGCACCACCCGGTCGGGCTCGTAGATCGGCGAGGTCAGCATGGTGGAACGCCGCTGCCCCGAGGTGCGGCCGATGGTGTGCAACTCGAGTGGGTGCATGCCGAGCACGGAGCGCGGCCAACGCCCGCCCGTGACCTTGAGCGTCGCTCGGTGTCCGTGCTCGAGGAGCCATGCGCCTATCGAGACGACCTTGTCTGGGGTGTGCACGAACGTCCTCCAGGCCTCGGGGTTGAACCGGGCCGAATTCTGGCAGGACGTCCTCGCCACCGCTCCGCGCGTCAGATGGCGCGCTCGTGGCCTTCCCAGTACGGGTCGCGCAGCTTGCGCTTGTAGAGCTTGCCGTTGGGGTCGCGGGGCAGTTCGGCCACGAAGTCGATCGACTTCGGTTGCTTGTAGCGGGCGAGGCGTCCCTGGCAGAACTCGTGCAGCTCGTCCGCCAGCTCCTCGCCCGGCGCGATGCCCTCGGCGGGCTCGATCACGGCCTTGATCTCCTCGCCCCAGTCAGCGTGGGGGATGCCGAACACGGCGGCGTCACCGACCTTGGGGTGAGTCAGCAGCACCGACTCGATCTCGGCGGGGTAGATGTTCACGCCGCCGGAGATGATCATGTCGCTCTTGCGGTCGCACAGGAACAGGTAGCCGTCCTCGTCGAGGTAGCCGACGTCACCCACGGTGAAGAACCCGTCGTGTCGACTCTCGTCCGTCTTCGCCTGGTCGCCCTTGTACTCGAAATCGGCGAGGCCCAACGCCATGTACACCGTGCCGATCTCGCCGGTGGGGAGCTCGTTGCGGTCCTCGTCGAGGATGCGCAACTCCGACGACGGCCATGCCTTGCCCACCGTGCCGGGGCGCTCGAGCCACTCCTCGGCGCTCACGATCGAGCCGCCGCCTTCGGTGGCGGCGTAGTACTCCCAGATCGATGTGCCCCACCAGTCGATCATCCGGCGCTTGATCTCGGGTGGGCACGGTGCCGCCGCGTGGATCATCGTGCGCGTCGAGCTGCAGTCGTAGCGGTCGCGGACCTCCTGGGGCAGGGCCAGCATGCGGTGGAACTGCGTGGGGACCATGTGGCTTGAGGTCACGCCGTAGCGGTCGATGCGCTCGAGCATGCCTTCAGGTGTCCAGCGGTCCATCAACACGACCTGGTGGCCGAGCGTCAGGGAGCACCCGGTGCTGAGCAACACCGCGGTGTGGTACAGCGGCGAGCCCACGAGGTGGACGCTGCCGTCGTGCGGGCCCACGCCGAACATCTGGAGGAAGCCCGCGTACAGCGAGGTCATTTCGTCGGGGTCGATGTCGAACAGGCCCCGGCGCACGCCCTTGGGCTTGCCGGTCGTGCCCGACGTGTAGTGCATCGAGTTGCCGGCGGTGCGGTCGGCGGGGGCGTCGGTCGGCTGGCCGTCCTTCAGCTCCGCGTAGGCACGAAAGCCGGCGGGGACGGCTCCGTCCTCGTCGGGAATCGCGAACGACGCGTCGGCGGGGAACCCGGCCTCGGCGACCGCGGCGGTGGCCTCG
>CAZUMJ010000022.1:8433-49935 GCA_964621605.1 uncultured Iamiaceae bacterium
TCGTCGGGGTCGATGACGGCGATGCGGGCAGGGTCTTCGGCCGCGAGTCGCCAGAATCCGGTCGTTGGCATGGCGGGCACCCTACCGCCAAACTGAAACGTGTTGCAGAAAGGCGCCGGGGCGCGTCGCGCGCGGAACTGGAATGTGTTCTAGTTTCTCGGACGTGGCCAACCCAGACGAAGCGACGGGTGACGGCGGCGTCCTGCGAGCCCCGCTCACCATCGAGTACCCGTTCTCGCGCACGACCGGTCCGGTCGTCGGCGCGTTCCTGACCGGCTTGCGCGAGCGGGTGCTGCTCGGCATCCGCGGCGCAGCCGGGCAGGTGATCGTGCCGCCTGTCGAGTATGACCCGATCACCGCCGAGGACCTCACGGAGCTCGTCGAGGTCGGCCCCGGTGGCACCGTCGCCAGCTATGCCTGGGTCGAGACGCCGCACGAGAAGCACCCGCTCGACCGCCCGTTCGCCTGGGCCCTGATCCGCCTCGACGGCGCCGACACCACGATGCTGCACGTCGTCGATGCGCCGTCGGCTGCGCACGTCACCACCGGGGTCCGCGTCCGCCCCCGCTGGCGCGACGAGCGAGCTGGAGAGATCACCGACATCGTCTGCTTCGATCTGGAGGACGCGTGATGCCCGAAGCCCCACCCATCCCCGACGCGCCGCAGGTCGTGCTGCCCCCGAGCATCGCCGCGGCCGAGCCGGTCCGCAGCGTCCGCACACCTGCTCGCCTCGACTACGACTTCACCGCGGGGCGGGCAACCTCCACGTTCCTGCGCGGCATCCTCGAGCACAAGCTGCTCGGCGAGGCGTGCCCCATCTGCCACAAGGTGTACGTGCCCTCTCGTGGTGCGTGCCCGTCGCACGGCGTGCCGACCGAGGGCATCGTGGAGCTCCCCGACCGCGGCGTGATCGTGTCGTACTGCGTGGTGAACGTCGCCTTCTACGGCTCGGTCATGGAGCTTCCGTACGTGAGCGCCCTGATCCAGCTCGAAGGCGCCGACATGTTCCTCATGCACCTCATCCAAGAGGCGGACGTGGCCGCGATCCGCGTCGGCCAGTGGGTCGAGGCGGTGTGGGTCGACGACGCCGACCTGCAGCCGACGCTCGAGAGCATCCGCTACTTCAAGCCGCTCGACCGGCAGGACGCCACCGTCGACGAAGCCGGGCACGTCACCGCATGGGGAGGGGAGGCCTGATGCGCGACGTCGCCATCGTCTCGTTCGCACAATCCGACCACCAGCGTTCGGTCACCGACCTCAACGAGGTCGAGATGCTGATGCCGGTCACGCGCGCCGCGCTCGACCAGGTTGGCCTCACCATCCGCGACATCGGGTTCACCTGCTCGGGGAGCACCGACTATCTCGCCGGCAGCGCCTTCTCGTTCGTCTCCACCCTCGATGGCGTCGGGCCGTGGCCACCCATCCAGGAGTCGCACGTCGAGATGGACGGCGCCTGGGCCCTCTACGAGGCGTGGGTGAAGCTGCAGATGGGCGAGATCGACACCGCCTTCGTCTACGCCTACTCGAAGTCGTCGCCGGGCGACCTGCCGATGGTCCTCAGCCGCCAACTCGACCCGTACTCCGCGGGTCCGCTGTGGCCCGACTCGGTGAGCATCGCCGCGCTCGGCGCGCAGGCCGCGCTCGACGCCGGGGCGGTGACGCTCGATGCGATGGCCGCGGTGGCCGCCCGCAGCCGTCGTGACGCGCTCGCCAACAACCCGCACGCGCAGCTCCGCTGGGACCGCAGCGCGGACGAGGTGGCGGCCGAGCCCCCGCACCGCGGGGTGTTGCGACGCTCCGACTGCCCGCCGATCTCCGACGGCGCGACCGCGATCGTGCTCGCCGCCGGTGACCGTGCTCGCGACCTCGCGGAGCGACCGGCCTGGATCCGCGGCATCGACCACCGGGTCGACCCGATGCACATCGGGCTGCGTGACCTCGCGGATGTCCCCTCGGCCCGGCTCGCGGCGCAGCACGCCGGGGTGGCCGACGGCCCTGTCGACGTGTGGGAGCTCCACGCACCCTTTACGCACGAGGAGCTCCTGCTCCGGCGAGCGATGGGCGTGCCAGACGACGCCGTCGTGAACCCGTCGGGCGGCGCGCTGTGCGCCAACCCGATGCTCACCGCCGGCCTCGTGCGCATCGGCGAGGCCGCCGCACGCATCGCAGACGGCAGCGCCGGGCGAGCGGTCGCCCACGCAACCCAGGGCCCGGCCCTGCAACAGAACCTCGTCACCGTCCTGGAAGGGGACCGCTGATGGCCAAGGAACGTGTCGCCGTCATCGGCGTCGGCCAGACCAAGTACGCCGCGACCCGCGGAGATGTGTCGATGGCGGGTCTGGTGCGCGAGGCCGCCGTGCGTGCCCTCGCCGACGCCGAGCTCACCTGGGCCGACATCGACGCCGTCGTGATCGGCAAGGCGCCCGACTTCTTCGAGGGCGTGATGATGCCCGAGCTGTTCCTCGCCGACGCGCTCGGCGCGACCGGCAAGCCGATGCTGCGCGTGCACACTGCGGGGTCGGTCGGCGGTTCGACCGCGATCGTGGCGGCGAGCCTGGTGCAGGCCGGCATCCACAAGCGCGTGCTGACCGTCGCGTTCGAGAAGCAGTCCGAGAGCGAGGCCATGTGGGCGCTCTCGCTGCCGATCCCGTTCACACCACCGCTGCACGCCGGTGCCGGCGGCTACTTCGCCCCGCACATCCGCAGCTACATGCGCAGAGCGCAGGCCCCCGACCACATCGGGATCCTCGTGGCGTTGAAGGACCGGCGCAACGCGCTGAAGAACCCCTACGCGCACCTGCACGAGACCGACATCACGTTCGAGTCGGTGCAGGAGTCGATCATGTTGTGGGACCCGATCCGCTACGCCGAGACGTGCCCGTCGTCCGACGGGGCATGCGCGATGGTGCTCGCCGCGGAAGACGTGGCCGCGCGGGCACCGCGCCCGCCGGCGTGGGTGCACAGCACCGCGATGCGTTCCGAGCCGACCCTTTCGGCCGACCGCGACCCGGTGCTGCCACATGCCAGCGCGGATTGCGCCGCGGCGCTGTTCCGCGACGCCGGCATCACCGATCCGCGTGCCGAGATCGACTGCGCCGAGATCTACGTGCCGTTCAGCTGGTTCGAGCCGATGTGGTTGGAGAGCCTCGGGTTTGCCGCGCCCGGCGAAGGTTGGAAGCTGACCGAGGCGGGCGTGACCGAGATCGGAGGCGACCTCCCGGTGAACATGTCGGGCGGGGTGCTGTCGAGCAACCCGATCGGCGCATCGGGGATGATCCGCTTCGCGGAAGCCGCCAACCAGGTGCGCGGCCTGTGTGGCGACCACCAGGTCGACGGGGCCCGACGGGCGCTCGGCCACGCCTACGGTGGGGGCTCGCAGTACTTCGCGATGTGGGTCGTCGGATCGGAGAAGCTCTGATGTCGGGTCGTCTGGAAGGCAAGGTCGCCATCGTCACCGGTGCGGCCCAGGGTCAGGGCGAAGCCGAGGCTCGCCGCTTCGTGGCGGAGGGCGCCAAGGTCGTCATCGCCGACGTGAACGAAGACAAGGGCGCCGCGCTCGCGGCCGAGCTCGGTGACGCCGCACTCTTCGAACACCTCGACGTCACCGACGAAGAGCAGTGGGCCGCCACGGTCGTGGCCGCGGAGAGTGCGTTCGGGTCGGTCTCGGTGCTGGTCAACAACGCGGGCATCTTGGTGTTCGGCGCCATGCAGCGCCTGGCGGTGGAGGACTTTCGTCGCAGCCTCGACGTGAACCTCACCGGCACCTTCCTCGGGATGCAGGCCGTGTACCGGTCGATGAAGGCCGGCGGTGGCGGCTCGATCGTGAACATCTCGAGCTTCGGCGGGCTCACCGGCCTCCCGATGCTCCCCGCGTACGTCGCCGCCAAGTGGGGTGTGCGTGGCCTCACGAAGACGGCCGCGATCGACTTCGCGAACGCTGGTATCCGGGTGAACTCGGTGCACCCCGGTGGCGTCGACACCCCCATGACGCAGAACCCCGACGGCACCCCCACCCACGACGCACCGTTCAACCAGTCGCTGCCGATCAAGCGCCACGCCCACCCCGAGGAGATCGCGTCGATGGTGCTCTTCCTCGCATCCGACGAGTCGAGCTACTGCACGGGCTCCGAGTTCGTCGTGGACGGGGGCGGCACGTGCGGCCTCCACAACCTGCTCACCGGCTGAGCGTGCACGGTCCGGCGAGGCATCGGTGACGTTCCCGGACTTCTGTTGGGCGGTCGGCGAGGAATCGTCGGACCCGGTCGTGCTGCGCGGCGGCGAGCCGTACCGCGTGGACGAGCTCGGGCAGTCCGGTCACCTGGCGCGCCAGGACGCCGATCTCGGCGACGTGGCAGCGCTCGGGGTGCGGGTCGTGCGCTACGGGATGCCGTGGGCGCAGGTCGAGGTGGCACCCGGGTCGTACGACTGGACCTTGTGGGACCGTGCGCTCGCGGCCTGTGAGCGACACGGCCTCGAGCCGATCGTCGACCTCTGCCACTTCGGCCTGCCCGACCATCTCGGTGGCTTCTGCGACAACACGTGGGTGCCGGCGTTCCTGCGCTACGTCGACGCCTTCCTCGCTCGTTACCCCGAGCCACGGTGGTTCACGCCGGTGAACGAGCCGACGATGACAGCGGTGATGTCGGGTAGGTACGGCGTCTGGAACGACCGGCGGGCCAGCGATCACGACTACGCCCTCGCCCTCACGCACTGCGTGCTGGCGAACGTCGAGGCGCACGCCCGCATCGTGGGCGACCGCGACGGGTGGTCGATCGGCGCTGAGGCACTGGCCGTCCCGGCGGGGCCCGTGGAGGACGACGACACCCAGCTCCGTCTCGCGCTGGAGCGCGCCGCGTGGGACCTGACGTTCGGCAAGGAGTTGCATCCCTTGGCCGAGCCGGCGTTCGCGAGGGTGCCCGAGGCGGCACGGATGCGCGTTGGCGAGCTCGCCACGACACAGCACGTGGTTGCCGGCCATGACCTGTATCCGATCTCGGTGTTCGGCCCCGGAGACCTGACGATCGCCGACCGCCTCGATGCCTACGAGCGTTGGGCGACCGACTGGCACGCCCGCTATGCCGTGCCCTTCTGGGTGGCCGAGACGTCCAACCTCGGACTCGACGTCGGGGAGCAAGGGCCCTGGCTCGATGCCCTCACCGAGCGGTTGGGCACCATGCGCGACGCGGGCCTACCGGTTCGTGGGCTGTGCTGGTACAGCCGTGGGGATCAGTTCGACTGGCAGACCGCACTGCTCGAACCGGTCGGTGCGATCACCGAGGTGGGGTTGTTCACCCAGGACCGTGTGGCGCGGCCCGTCGCCGCTCGTCTCGATGAGCTGATTCGGTCGCACACCCCATCCGCCGTCGACTGACCGGTCTCCTCCGCGTAGAGCTGGCCAGCCGCGCTGCAGTGGCACGCGGCAGCGGCACTGGCGTTCCACCGGCAGATGCGGGCCGCAATACCCTGGAGCGGGACAGCGGGTACGCATTCGCTGATGGCGGAGGTGGGCAGAGATGCCACAGAACGTGAGCATGGCGGCTTCCGCCTCGCGCTGGCTGGCGCTGTTGGCGCTGGGACTGTTGCCGGCGTGCGGTTCCGGCTCCAACGCGCAGAGCTCGGGTGCTGCTGGGGCGGGTGACGCTGTAAGCGCAAGGCCAGCACTTGTGTCGAGCGCATCTGTCGACCCGGAGGCATCCACGGAGCTCGCTGCCGTCTATACCCCGGGGTCATCGGGAGCACGGGCAGTGATCGTTCCTCCCAGCGGCTACGGCACGATCCAAACCATCGCCGCCCCGGGAGACGCCGCCGGCGCGTGGGCGTGGTCTGCATCGGCGACCGACTCGCGTGTTTGGCACGTCGATGGTGCGGGGAAGTCGGGCTCGTGGTCGCTCGGGAGCGACGCCGAGGTGCGTGCCCCGGCGAGCCAGCCGGCCATGGCGGCATGTGGTGACCAGGCGTGGTTGGGCGTCAACCACACGCTCATCCACCTCGACTCCGCCTCAGGGGTGGTTGCTCGATTCCGCCTGCCGGAGACCTCGCCCATCGCGGCAGTCGATGCCTACCGGCCCCCATCCCTACAAGGTGTGGCGGCGATCGATGCCGTCGCGTGCGATGGGACGCACGTCGCAGTGGCCGTCTCGGACGCGACAACCGGCCTCGTGTTCGACCCTGGCACAAAGCAGTTCACCACGGTCGCCCTGCCGGATGGCTATGAGGCCGTCTCGGTCGCACTCGCTGCCAACGGCCGCGTGGCGTTCGGCGCGCGTGGCTACGGGCCCGTAGCGCTGCCTCCTCAGGTTCTCGTTGCCGGTTTCGACGGGAGGCATGCCCTGGTGTCATCCGTCCAGGACGCGTCCTCGCTGTCGGTGGACGGCGGGCGCCTCCGAGTCGGCCAGGTTGGTCAAGGCGTCGATCTTGCGACAGGCGCGGTGACGGGAGCAACGGTTCCGACCTGGGTCACCGACGCGCGCGACCCGCTTCATGACCGGGCTCCAGTCGAGGGCGTCGGCGGTAGCTGGCTTGCTCGCGAGGCGCGCACCGGGCGACTGGTGGTCACGTCCGGAGGCGCCGCTCCTCGGTCGAGTTCGGTCGATCTCGGTCGGGGCGCGGTGTGTGCCCAGCACCCCGCGTGGTAGCCAGACGACGGTCACCTACGCCCCCGACGGGTGGTGCCCGGTAGGAGCGCGCACCTTTGTGCTCGATGGTGCCGGCAACCTCTTCGTGGTTCCGATGAGCGGCGCGATCACACCTGTGCTGCAGGTGCGGTCACCGGTCTGAGGGCCCCCACTCGCTCCCTCCCTCTCGAGGGTGCTGCGACGGCACGAGGGAGCGGCTACCCAGCGAGCGCGCGGCGCCACGAGTGGGTGGGGCGTCCGCCACGGAACACGCCGGCCGAGACGAGCGCGTCGCACACGGGCTGGAGCACCTGACGGCGCAAGGCTCGGCGCTCGGGGGTTTGGCGGGCTGCCTTCCACGTCTCCCAGGTGGGGAGGCCGACCGTGGCGTACACGCCGGGGTGCACGAGCATGTCGAACATGCCCGCGCCGGCGATGGGTGCGAGGTGGCGGATAGCGAAGCGCTCGAACCAACCGGCCTCGGCGAACAGCTCGGGCAGCACCATGCGGCCGAACGACAGGTGCCGGGCCTCTTCGGCACGGTGGTAGCGGTTCACCTCGCGGATGAACGGGTCGGTGGCCGGGTCGTCCATCGCCAACTTCTGGAGCAGGTCGGGGCCTTCCTCGCCGAACAGCACCATCACCATGAACGCCGCGTCGTGACGGAGCGCCCAGCCGGTGATGCGGCTGTCGAGGAACTTCACGATGGGCCCGGTGAGCGGGTTCTTGGCGGTGGGCTGGAGCTGCGCGATCACCCGGATGAACAGGCGGGAGTGGCGGGTCTCCTCGCCGACCTCGTGGAGCATGTAGGTGACCCGAGGGTCGGTGAGGTCACGCCGGTAGGCGAGGCTACGCCCGAAGTTGGCCATGAGCGTGGACTCGAAGCGCACGCCCGCGTCGAACACCGCGGCCATCTCCTCACGGCCGAGGGTGCGCCACTGCTCGGGGGTGAGGTCGAGGTCGAGCCCCGCCACGCTGAGCAAGGAGCGGGGGAGGACCTCGCCGTCGCCGAGCTCGCCGACGACATCGACGTCGGGGTCGATGACCCGGCGGGCGGACGCCGTGTTGAGCTTGGTGACGCGTGCGGTGCGTGTCCCGTGCGCGGCTGCCGCGGTTGCCGTCGCGCGTGCTTCCGCGGCGTCGGCGGATGCGTGGGTGGCGTCGGCGGAGGCGTGGGTGGCGTCGGCGGTGGCAGGCGGCTCGAGCAGGGTCATGACAGAAGACTAGTGCGACTGTTGGATTCGATCAATCCAACAGTTTTGCTAGAATCTGACCATGCCGACCAGCACCGAATCCATCATGGCCGCGCCGGCCGAACCGGTCGCGCGGCAGGCGGTCAGCTCGCTCGAGGGCGAGGCAGGCGCGCTCGTACGCGGGTCGAAGGGCGAGCGGACACGCCAGGCGATCCTCCACGCAGCCGTCGAGCAGTTCGCGCACCTCGGGCTGCGTGGTGTGTCGGTGCCCGCGCTCGCCCGGTCGGTCGACCTCTCGCCGAGTGCGGTCTACGCCTACTTCCCGACCAAGGCCGACCTCTATGCCGCGGCGGTTGATGCTGACGTCGCAGGGCTCTTGCAAGATGCGCTGCCCGAGGTGTTGGCAGGGCGTTTCGATGGCGACTTCGCTGCGGTGTTCCGCCGTTTGGTGCGCTACCTGCGTCGCCATCCGCTTGCGCGGCGCATCCTCGGTGGTGACGACGAGGGTGCCGAACGGCTCGCCATCCTTCCCATCGAGGTCCAACTGCGGCGCGGCATCGCCACGGCGATCGCGGCCGGCCAGGTCGATGGCAGCATGCGGCGCGACATCGATCCCGAGATCATGGCGGCCGGGCTCGAAGCGGTCGTGATCGCCCTGTTGATGGCCTCTCTTCAGATCGGCACGCAGGTCGACGCCGATCAGTTGCGAGGGGTCATGGCAGTCCTCGACGCAGCGCTCCGTCCGTCGACCTGAGGAGCCTGTGCCACGGCTCCGCAGCGGGGTGCGTCGCAGTGGTTGCTTGTGGTGCGACTGATCCATAGCGTACGATGGCTGTCGTAGGGCCTGAGTAGGTTGGGTTCTACGAGTTCTCGGAGTCCCCGCTCCCGGTGTTGCGTCGATTTCGAGGAGTGGTGGTGGCGGTTACCGAAGAGTCCCGGCATCTGATGCATGTGAGGTTCGCGGAGGTGGTCGGGCCCGATGTTGCGCTCACGCTGATGGAGCACCTGCCTCCGGTCGGGTGGGCCGACGTCGCGACGAAGGCCGACCTCGCCCACCAGACCGCGCTCCAGCGCGAAGAACGGCGCGCTGAGATGGCCGACCTGCGGGGCGAGCTGAAGGCCGAGATGGCCGATCGGCGGGGCGAGCTGAAGGCCGAGATGGCCGATCTACGGGCCGAGATGGCCGACCTCCGCGCCGAGATCGATCGTCGATTTCAACGGCTGCTGTTGCAGCTCATCGGAGCGATGGCGGGCTTCATCACGATCGTGTTCACGGTGGCCTTCACGCTCGCGAAGCAGCTCTGACACCCGCCGTCGCCGTGCGGCCCAGCGTGCGTGGGTGCGACGCGGCCGTTCCTGCGTGGAAGTGCCGAAGCGCGCCGGTGGAGTGTCGCGTCGGTGGAGTGTCGCGTCTGTGGAGTGTCGCGTCTGTGGTGTGTCGCGTCGGTGGTGTGTCGTTACGGGGCGGGTGTCCCCAAGCGGGCCGAGGCGGTGTTGCGGCCGGGTGTCTCGTCCATCCGGTCGAACCAGACCGGTGGCGGGTAGACGCCGGTCTGGGCCGGGTCGTTCACGGCCGGGTCGCTCTCCACGTAGAACTGCGACGCCCACTTGCGGAACTTGATGAACGGACCGTCGGTGGTCGCAAGCGCCGGGCGCACGATGTGGGCCTTGTGCTCCCAGATCGTCTTGTCCTCGTAGACCTGCTGCGCCACCTCGTTCGCGAAGGCCTTGCCGACGCTCGACGTGGTCGCCTCGTCGCCCATCTTGGCGAGGGCGAAGGTGAACTGCAGCTTCATGTGGTCGGCATCGATCGGCGTGTTGCAGCCGAGCAGGTACAGGTCCACGAAGCCGCTGAAGTGGGTCATCGTGAAGCCGGGGCCGAAGGTGTCCACGTCGATGCGCCCGTTCACCACGCCCTGGGGTGTGACGAACTTCTGCGATGAGCGCATCTTGGCGAGTGGGCCGTCGGTCTCGTACTTGTCGAGCTCGGGAACCTCCGCGGTGTTGTGCACGTAGCGGAAGTGGGCGGAGTCGACGCCGTTCTCCGCGATCTCCTGCCAGCACGCGGCGACCTCGAACACCCGGTGGATCGAGGAGCTGTAGGTCTCGGTGTCGGTGAACGGTGCCAACTCGGGGATGTCCCACATCGGCGGTTCGCCGTTCGGGTGGTACCAGACGAGGATCATGCCGTTGCGTTCGAGGACGGGGTAGCTCTTGAGGCGGCCCTTGCGGTTCACTCGGTCCGCGTAGGGGATGTCGGTGCACTCGCCGTCGCCGTTGAATCGCCAACCGTGGAACGGGCAACGGATCTCGCACCCGTGCACGGTGCCGCCATGGCCCATGTGGGCGCCGAGGTGCGGGCAGAAGGCGTCCTGCACGTGCACGGTGCCTTCTTCGTCACGCCAGCCGACGAGGTGGCGGCCGAAGTAGTACAGGGCCTTGGCCTCGCCGAGCGGGAGGTCCTCGGGCCAGCCGATCTGGAACCAGCCGTAGGGGATCGGGTACGGGTAGCGGTCTGATTGCTCCACCACTGGGGTCTCCTGTCCGTGCAGAACGAGAACGCGTTTCACTCTAGACAAAAACTAGAACGCGTTTCAATAACTGGTTCGTGCCTAGCATCGGACCATGAAGCTCGGACTCCAGCTCGGGTACTGGTTCGCCGGCCCGCCACCGAACCCCGCCGAACAGGTCGCTGCGGCGGAAGACCTCGGCTTCGACTCGATCTGGACGGCGGAGGCGTACGGGTCTGACTGCTTCACGCCGCTGGCGTGGCTCGGTGCCCGCACCGTGCGAGTACGGCTCGGCACTGCCGTCTGCCAGCTCTCAGCCAGGACGCCGACCGCGACCGCGATGACGGCCCTCACGCTCGACCATCTCAGCGGTGGGCGCATGATGCTCGGCCTGGGTGCCTCCGGCCCGCAGGTCGTCGAAGGCTGGTACGGCCAGCCCTACCCTCGCCCCCTTGCCCGTACGCGCGAGTACGTCGAGGTGATCCGCAAGGTGCTCGCACGTGACGAGCCGCTCACCCATGACGGCGCGCACTATCGCATCCCGCTGATCGGTGACGGCACCACCGGCTTCGGCAAGCCCCTCAAGTCGATCACGCATCCGCTGCGGGCTGACATCCCCATCCTTCTCGGCGCCGAAGGTCCGAAGAACGTGGCGCAGACCGCCGAGATAGCGGACGGCTGGCTGCCGATCTTCTTGAGCCCGTCGACCGACGCGATGTACCGCGCCAACCTGCAGGAGGGCTTTGACCGCCCCGGCGCGCGTCGCGGTTGGGACGACTTCGAGATTCCGAACCTGGTGACCATCGTGGTCGACGATGACGTCGAAGCGGCCGCCGACGTCGTGCGCATGAGCCTCGGCTTCTACATCGGTGGCATGGGCGCGAAGGAGGCCAACTTCCACGCCGAGCTCTTCAGCCGCATGGGCTACGAGGCCGAGGTCGCCAAGATCCAAGACCTCTTCCTCGCCGGGCAGCAGGCCGACGCGATCGCAGCAGTGCCGTTGGCTCTGGTCGAAGACGTCGCGCTCGTCGGCCCGCGCGACAAGGTCATCGGCGAGCTCGAGGCATGGAAGGAGACCTGCGTGACAACCCTTCTGGTCAACGGCCCCCCGGCATTCCTCGAGGACGTCGCCACCATGGTTGGGAGCTGACCGCTCCCACGTTCGGGTGGCTGGTTGAGCCCGCTGATCCCCGCCCTTCGAGTCACGTGACCTAGAACGGTGGTCACGCGTGGCGCCTGGCCACCGGCAAAGGGAGCATCGTGGACGACGACCCAACCCAGAGGAGCGAGAGGCCCGGCTTGGCGCGCCGCATCCAGCGCTGGGAGGTCATCGCGCTCGTACTGCTTGCGGTCATCGTGGCAGTCGCGCTCGTCGGGCGCTGAGCCCCCGGTTTCGGGTGCCTCCGAGCCCCTCGGTACGCTCGCCGCATGTCTGCAACCACGTCCGATCCGCAGCCGGTGGCCCTCACGGTCCGGCCCGCCCCGGCGACGGACAGCCGCCCGACGCTCTCGCATGACGAGGCTCGCGTCGCGATCCGTGCTGCTGAGGTCGCGCTGCTGGAGGAGCGTCGGATGCTGACCGGTGAGGAGCTGGCCACGCTGGCTCGTGTCCCCGACCAGTCGGTGCCGTCACTCGCGGCCCTCGCACACGAAGTGCGCATCTCGTACTGCGGCCCCGAGGTCGAGGTCGAAGGCATCCTGTCTGTCAAGACCGGCGCATGTCCTGAGGACTGCAACTTCTGCAGCCAGTCGTCCGCGTTCGACACGCCCGTGAAGGCGACGCCGTTCCTCGACACGGCGGAAGTGCTGGAAGCGGCACGCGAGACCGCAAAGCTCGGAGCGACCGAGTTCTGCATCGTGCTCGCGGTGCGCGGCCCCGACGAGCGCACCATGCAACGCATCCTCGACCTGGTGCCGATCGTGCGCGAAGACACCGGCCTCAACCTGGCTGTCAGCGCCGGCATCCTCACCGACGAGCAGGCGCGTCGCCTCGCCGAGGGCGGGGTGCACCGCTACAACCACAACCTCGAGACCGCCCGCTCGTACTTCTCGAAGGTCGTGACCAGCCACTCCTGGGAAGAGCGCCTCGAGACCTGTGAGCGGGTGCGTGAGCACGGCATGGAGCTGTGCTGCGGTGCGCTGCTCGGAATGGGCGAGTCGGTGGACCAGCGCATCGAGCTCCTCGAACAACTCCAAGGCCTCGACCCCACCGAGGTGCCCGTCAACTTCTTGAACCCTCGCCCAGGCACGCCCCTTGGCCACATGCCCGTGACCGAAGCGCTCGAGGCGATCCGCTGGATCGCGCTGTTCCGCCTCGGCCTTCCGGCGGTCACGCTGCGCTACGCCGGTGGCCGCGAGGTGACCTTGCGGGAGCTGCAGGCCATGGGAATGACGAGCGGCATCAACGCCCTGATCGTCGGGAACTACCTCACGACCCTCGGCCGCTCACCCGAGGAAGACCTCCAGATGTTGCAGGACCTCAAGATGCCCATCCAGGCGCTCAGCAAGGTCCTCTGAGCGTGAACAGAGCGGCGTTCGGTGCGGCCGGTGACGGCGGACCTGCCGCGTCCGGTGCCCCGGCGTCATGCGCACATTGCACGGGCTGCGGGCGGGACACGTCCGTGTGCTCGGGGTGCGCCCGGCCTCTCGACCCGCCTCGCTACTGCCACGAGTGCGGCACGCGCCTGGCGGTGCTGGTGACCCCGACCGGGTGGCGCGCTCGCTGCAAGGTGCACGGCGACCGCTGACCCGCACGGCGACCTGTGGCCGGCTCGCACAGCGACCGCTGAGCGGTTCGCAGCCGAGGTCAACGCAGGACGGAGAGCACCGCTTTGCCGTTGACGCCCGCTTCTACGACCCCGGTCGGGTCTTTGGCGACGACGCCCCCCACGAAGACCCATTCGACGCCGGTTGACGCAACCATGGTGTCGGCAACGGTCGACCTGTCGATGATGGTCGCCGGGTCGAAGATCGTGATGTCGGCGTCTGCGCCCCGTTGGAGGCGGCCCTTGCGTTGCATCGCCGGCGACTTCTTGCCGACTCGCTCGGCAGGCTGGATGGTCATCTTCGCGAGGGCGTCCATGAGCGAGATGACCTTCTCCTCGCGCACGAACTTGCCGAGCACGCGGCTGAAGCAGCCTGTCGCTCTCGGATGGTTGTTGCCGGTGTCGATGATCGCGTCGCTGCCGATCATCACGATCGGGTCTGCCATCGCGGTGCGCACGCTTCGGTCGGGGATGGCGTAGGCGACGCTGAGCAGGTTCTGGGCGCGCCCACGAGCGAACGACGATGCATCGAGGCGATCAGGGGTGTTGGCGACCTGCAGGTCGTGGTAGCCGATCTGGAAGCGCTCCTGCCAGCCGTCGCTGAAGCGCGCGGACCCCAGATACGTAGCCCAGTAGTCGTACGGGTACATGCACGCGGTGACGTCGTAGCCCTGGTCGCGTGCGTCGTGGATCTGCTTCAGGGCGGAGTCGATGTCCCACGTGCCGCCGGTGCTCGGAAGGTGGGCGATGTGCACAGACGCGCCGGTGTCCTTCGCGATCTGGATGATCTCGGGCACCGTCTTGGCCTCCTCGTCGTGCGAGGAGTAGCGGCCGTGGAAGTAACAGGGGACGTCGTGGCGCTTGGCGACGGCGGCGAGCGCCCGTATCTCGGCATCGTCGACGCCAGGGGTGTACTCGGGCTCGAAGTCGACGCCGAGCCAGCCCTTGAGGAGCTCTTCCTCGCAGGTCTCGGCAAGCTGGGAGATCTGACTGGGCGTGGCGGTGTCGCCTGTCCCCAACCCGAGCTTCTGCCAGCGGACCCAGTGGTCGCTGAACGCCCCACCGAAGTTGACCCGGCACGACCCCTGGAACGTGCGGAGGAACGTGTCGATCCACACGCCGCTGTCTTGCATGCCGTGCATGCCCAGGTTGGTCGTGACGCCGTCTTGCAACTTGTAGCGAGCCCCCTTGTCGTTCGGCTCGTAGGAGAGGCAGTCGATGAACCCGGGGGACACGACCTTGCCTGTCGCGTCGATGGTCGATCGTCCCTTGAGCGGTTCGTAGCTGATGGCCGCCACGGTGCCACCGTCGATGCCCACGTGAGCGACGGCATCGAATCCGCTCGCGGGGTCCATCACGCGGCCACCGGAGATGACGTGCTCGTAGACGTGGTCGGTGGGTGGCTGGGGTGGCGCGTCCGCCAACGCGGGAGGGGCGGGACGGCCGGGCGCGGTTGTGGTGGATGTCCGCGAGTCGGTGGTGTGCGGAAGGCTTCCGGGCTCACGCCCCGACCGATGGCGAAGCTGCGACAGCGCGACGCCACTCGCAGCGGCGTACCCGGCCGCAATCAACAGGCGGCGACGAGTGGGGGACTCGAGTTCGGAGGGCTGGTCCGCGTCGGCCACCTGGTCACCCTACAAGCGTGGCGTGGGACGCCTTTGGGTCCGCAGTAGGGCTGCGCCGAGGAGGAGCAACCCCAAGCCGACAGCGGTGCCGGCCCTGCTGCGCGAGCCAGTGCGTGGAAGCTCGGGCGGCACGAGTGGAGGTGGTGGGGGAGGCGTCGTGGTGGGAGTGGTCGGGAGGGTGGTCGTGGTGGGAGTGGTCGGGAGGGTGGTCGTGGTGGGAGTGGTCGGGAGGGTGGTCGTGCTCGTTGTGGTGGGGGCGGTCGTTGTGGTCGGGAGGGTGGTCGTGCTCGTTGTGGCGGGGGCGGTCGTCGTGGTCGGGAGCGATGTGGTGCTCGTTGTGGTCGGGAGGGTTGTGGTGGGAGCAGTCGTCGTGGTGGGGGCAGCGGTTGTGGTCGGGGCGGGAATCGTCGTGGTCGTGGTGGCTGGAGGCGGAAGGAAGGCGCCAGCTCGCACCTCTACCGAGGCGGGGCGGACGACCCGCTGTGCCGCGATGCCGCGGGGCGCGTAGGCGTGCAATGCGGGATCGATCACAACCACGGACGCGGATGCCCGATGACCAGTCGGGTTGGGCCCGTAGCGGCGCGTCACGACCCCCGCGGCGTTGCTGGGTACGGCGGCGGAGAAGCCATCGACGGTGAGCACGATGGGGACCCCAATAAGGGGTTGTGCGGCCCAGTCGGTGAGGGTGGCTGTGACGAATCCG
This sequence comes from uncultured Iamiaceae bacterium, assembly GCA_964621605.1. Classification (GTDB taxonomy): domain Bacteria; phylum Actinomycetota; class Acidimicrobiia; order Acidimicrobiales; family Iamiaceae; genus CAZUMJ01. The sequence continues at coordinate 23,844 of CAZUMJ010000022.1, forward strand.
GTGCCCGAACCCCCGTCGTGGAACGAGACCGTGAGGTGGGGCGGACCGTGCTCTCCCGCATGGCGGAGCGCGTCGTCCTTGATCGCGCGGGCCTTGCTGAGGAGTTCGCCTTCACGGCCACCGAACCCGGCGACTGCGTCCGTGCCGAGGGAGTCGACGTTGAGTCTGCCGTAGGGGTATGCCGCACCAGCGAGGTCGTGCAGCACCAGCATGATCGCCGCGGCAGTGAGGGGATCGGCGTCGGACCCGTATCTCGACACCGTCCACGCCATCGCCGCCTGGGTTGGCGCAGAGACGTCGGGCAGGGCGGTCGGGGCATAGCCGAATGCGGCGTCTGGCGCCCGCAGCCCATGGTCGATGCACCAGACCGGGCCAGTCCCCGCTATCTCGTAGCTCCCGTACCAACTTGTCCATCCCAGCACCGTCGCCTCGTACCCCCGGCCGTGCACGACGACGGCACCCGCTGAACGTGGCGCGACGAGCAGCAGGGTGCCTGTGATGCAGCACGCCACAGCGAGGGTGATGGCAGCGCGCGGCGAGCGAGGCGCAGCAGCGCGTGCGCGCGAGGAGTGGCGCGGCAGGGCAAGACGAGAGGCGCACATGAGGAGCTCCGGGTCAAGAAGAAGGAAGGCGCATCGACCCGAGTCAGCACACGTGCTGAAGGTATGGAAACTTAGCAGCAGGATCAGAAAATGCAAGAGATCACTTGCAAGTGATGGAAAACGCACTTCTCACGTCACACCAGATGTTCTGAGAACAGCCAAGATGCGTGACCTAGGTCACCTTCGCGGGAATTGCTCACGTTTGCTTGCTTGCGTGCCGATGCTTCGATGTCTCCCTCCAACGAGTCCGCCACCGCTGAGGAGAAGTGCAAATGCTGAAGTCCCGATTCGCCGCGGCCGCTGTGAGCGTGGCGGCCGGACTGCTTGTGGTCAGTGCCTGTGGAAGCTCGTCCAAGGCACCGGCCAGTGAGGCGAATCTCGCCTTCAACCAGCTCCCTCCATGTCCGATCGACGCCTTCGACAAGGCGCCGAAGCCGGTCAAGATCACGATCTGGAGCGATGCGCAGGTCGAGGGACTGACCGCCATGAACGAACTGGTGAAGCGCTTCAACTCCAGCCAGAAGGACGTCGAGGTCACCCTCGATCGGGTGTACGGCGACGCGGTGACAGGCGGCAAGCTCCGCCGCGCCTACCTCATGGCCAACGGGCTCATGAACCCCGCCGACGCGCCAGCCGAGGATCGGCTGCCGTCAGGCACGCTGCCGCCGGCGCTCGTGCAGCTCGACAACTACCAACTTCGTGAGATGTCCGACTCGGGAGCGGTGCTCCCGGCGCAGTCGTGCATCAATGCCACGAAGTTCGATACCTCGGGCATGAACCCCGCGGTGAAGGCGTACTACTCCATCGGAGGCGTGCAGTGGCCGTCGTACGCAATTCCGTCGGTCGCGATGATGGAGTACAACGCCGACCTCTTCAAGAAGGCAGGCCTAGACCCGACGAAGCCGCCGACCACCCTCGCAGAGCTTCACGACGTCGCACAGAAGCTGAAGAAGAGCGGCGTGCAGATCCCGATCGCGATGCCCACCGACACGAACCTCATCGAGTCGTGGTTGACCGGCGCCGGTGCCACGCTCGTCTCTGAGAGCAACGGGCGGGCGAGCGCGCCACAGCGAGCGACCTTCTACACCCAGGCGGCGGTCGATGTCTTCACCGAGCTGCGCAAGATGGTGCAGGAAGGCTTGCTGAAGATCAGCGACAACAGCAACGGCAACATCGACCACCTGCTGGCCCTCGCCACAGGCTCGTCTGCCATCACCTTCGAGACGTCGTCATCGACGACGTCGATCGCTGCGGTGGTGGGTGGCGACCAGAACGCCATCGAGCAGTCGCAACAGATCAACGGTGGAAGCAGCCTGGGCGGAACGATCACCACCGACTACCGTGCCGCCCCCCTGCCCGGCCTCACGAGCAAGGGGACAGGTCAGGTCAGCGTGTCGGGCAAGGCGTGGTTCATCTCGCGTGGAGTTGCGCCCGAGCAGCAGGTCGCTGCGTGGAAGTTCTCGCAGTTCATGTATGAGCCGGCAAGCCAGATCACGGTGCTCACCAAGTTTGGTGGCCTGCCGATGACCCCCGCGCTGAGCAAGGATGCCCAGGTCGTCAAGTTCTTCACGAAGGGCGGCATGGCAGGGCGCTGGCTGAACGTGGCCAACTCCGAGCTCGGGAGCCTCAACCCCGACCTGCCGGGCCCGCTGATCGGACCGTACGACGACTTCGTGTCGATCCTCGGCCAGGCGATGCTGCAGGTGCAAAGTTCCCCGCAGTTGACGCCGTCGCAGATTCTCACGAATGCCGAGAACAGCTTCACCCAGAAGCTCGCGAACTACAACACGACACACGGCTGAGCCAGCCGCAGCACCTCGCACAGTCGCTCGGCGAGGGAGTCGTCGAGCAGTGAGCACACGACGCCAGCGAGTACCGACGGGTCGGGAAGGCTGCCCGAGAGGTGGCGGGCGAAGGCTGGCGCGTCAAGCCACGCTGCGCGCTCCGCGCTGCACAGCGCTGCCGCAGCGCTGCCCCCGGCTACCTCCCAGGGAACCCGATCGGCCACGGCCCGGCGAAGCGCCTCCCAGCTCGGAGAGGTGGCGGCAAGCTGACTGACGAGCGCAGCAGCATCGGCGGAAGCATCGAGGTGTGCCGCGCACGGGTGGCGGCTGACGAGTTGCTCCCACCCCAGGCTGTGGGCTCGGCAGGGTGATGCCAGCGCGTCTTCGAGAATCTGGTCGAGCCATGGCGCCAGCGACCATGCCGCGGGGCGCGCGTCGGTTGGCGCGGTCGGGAGGCCGAGGACTCGGCGACACGCGTCTGCCGTAAACCCCGCGACAGGCGCGGTTGAGTCGATCACCAGTGGATCGGTCGTCGGGCGTAGGACGTCATCGTCATCGTCATCGTCGGCGCTGTCGCGCAGCACGCTGAGCGAACGCCCATCGCGCGCCACGAGGTGCACGAGCCGACCGTGCCGCCTTGCGTCTGTCACTGGTGTGCCGGTCACTGGTTGGTCGGCCACTTGTGCGTCCGGTGGGTCGACCGCTGGTGCGTCCGCGCACGTGTCGAGGACGGCGACCCGCGCATCGGCGCAGATGCCGAAGGCAGCTGCGTACTCGGGCGCCGTGTACCCCACGAGTAGGTCGGCCGGGTGGGTGAGGCCATCGTGGGGGGTCAGGGGTGTCGTGCGCAGGTCGAGGCGCCCCCGTGCGGTACGGCGTACCTCGATTGCCTGGGGCTCGCCCGAGCCGAACGACAACAGGTGCGCGATCAGGGGCAGGTCTAGGGGATGTGGGGTGGCCCCGTAGGGCGGGACGTCGAACTGGGTGGCATGAGGGGACAGGTCGGACATGGGGATCTCCCGTGTGCGGGGCACGGACGGGCGACCCGGGAAACCCGGAGGGGATCGCGACCTCAACCGAGAGTGTGGCACCGGGGTATGACAACGGGGCGTGCAACGAGTTGGGCCAGAGCGCGCGGCATCGCAGCGCGCGTGACGGTGCAGCGTGTCGTGGCTGTGCGTGCCGGGGTTGTCGCCGGCGGACCTTGCCTGGTGGGACCTCGCCGGTCGCTCCTAGTGGGCGGTGAGGGCCGGCAGGGAGCGCTCCGCTGGTTGCCGGTGGCGTGGGGCGGCAGAGATGTCGCTGTGCGTCACCGGAGCATCTAGGCGGTCGACGTGCCGAGCGGCGCCTGGCCAGCGGCGTTCGGTGAGCACCCGCGCCAGGCGAGCGTCGTTGGCTGCGTAGGCGTGCAGCGCCTCGCAGGACAGGTCGTGGATGCGACTGCGGTCGACCTCGATCGTGCGGAGGCCCATGAGGCGCGCGATCGACTTCAGCGAGCACGACACGCGCAGCAACGGACCCATGTCACCGCGATAGAGGCGATAGGCGTCGAGGTGCTGGTGCGGTCCCCACGCGCTCCGGTAGACACCGTCGTGGCCCGGAAGCGGTGTACCCCGGACACGCAGGGATCTGTCGAGCTGAAGCCGCAACCTGAGCGGCACGCCGTGCAGGGCCGCCCGGTCCGCGAGGAAGGGGAGGTCGAAGGCGGCACCGTTCCAGGTCGCGATGACGCCCGTCGGCAGACCGCACAGGAACTCGTCGAGCTCTCGCAGCAGCGTGTCCTCTGGCCCTGAGAAGAGGTGGTCACCGCCCGGTAGTGACAGCGCCACCGTCAAGACCCGGGCAACCCGCGGATCGAGCCCGTCGACCGTCGTGTCGGTCTCGATGTCCAGTCCGTACAACGGAACGTTGCGACCCATCGCTCACCTCCGCTCGGCGCCCCCGTGAGTGGCATCAGCGTAGAAAGTGGGGCATGCCCGGTGGGGGATGCTCGCAGGCACCGCCGGCGAGGTGCGCACCCGCGAGCGTCGGATGCCTAGAGGCGCAGCGCGGCGAGCGAGGCGACCGCCGATCGTTCGCAGTGCGTCAGGCGGATGTGCCCGAACAGAGGCTCGCCGGCGAACGCGTCGATGAGCACCGCGATCGCGTTGTTGCGGTCTGAGAGGTAGGGCGCATCGATCTGACTCGTGTCTCCCGTGAAGACGATCTTGGTGCCATCGCCGACGCGGGTCAGGATCGTCTTGAGTGTCGTGGCCTCGAGATTCTGAGCCTCGTCCACCACGACGAAGCTCCCTTGGAGCGAGCGTCCACGCAAGTACGTGACGGCCTCCATCGAGAGCTTGTCGCGGGCGGTCATCTCTTCGATGACGGCACGCGCCTCGGCGTGGCTCCGACGCTCGGTGAGGGCGACCAGCGCATCGGTCACAGCCGCCATCCACGGGCTCAGCTTCTCGTCTATCGAGCCGGGCAAGAAGCCGAGCTCGGCTTTGCCGACCGGAACGACGGGCCGGTACACGCTCACCCGGTCGTAGCGATCCGACTCCATGACCTGTTCGAGACCCGCGGCCATCGCAAGGATGGTCTTGCCGGTGCCGGCCGTGCCGTCGAGCGCAACCACGCGCACCTCGGGGTCGAGCAGGAGGTCCAGCGCGAAGTGCTGCTCCTTCGAACGGGGCCGGAGCCCCCACGCCTCTGGCACGCGCAGCAGGGGCTGGATCTCGGTGTGCTCGCGGCGGGTCAGCACCGACTGGCTGCCGCAGCGCAAGATGGCGAACTGATTGGGCCGGAACGCCTTCGCTGCCTCGGCAGGAAGCTCGTCGACTCGGACCGTCTCGTGTTCGTCGTACACCCGGTCGACAAGGTCGGCGTCGACTTCGATGGTGTGCCATCCGGGGTGCTCGCCGGCGGACCCGTGGTGGCGGCGGTGCTCGGTTGCTTCCAGGCCGAGCTGCGCGGCTTTGATGCGTAGGGCTGCGTCGTTCGACACCACGACCGTCGTGCCTTGCGCACGCTGGCCGAGCGCGGCTGCGAGGATGCGGTTGTCGGCCTTGTCGGGGTCAAGGCCGCGCGCGGCTACCTCGGCGGTGTGCAGGCCGTTGATCTCGATGTGCAGCGTGCCGCCGTCGGGGAGCGGGACGGGTGTGCGGATGTCGCCACCGTGGTGCACACGAAGGTCTTCGATGGTGCGGATCACTGCACGGGCGGCGCGTCCCACGTCGTCGAGGCGTGCCTTGTGCTGGTCGAGCTCCTCGATGACGATCAGCGGGATCACCGCGGCGTCGCCCGGGAAGGCGAAGATCGCCTCGGGGTCGGCGATCAACACCGACGTGTCGAGCACCACGCGGGTGGGCGACACCGTTGCCCGAGCGGCGGTCATCGGTGAAGCGTCGAGCAGGTCGGTCATGGAGACCCTCCCGGGGTGCGCAGCACGTGGTCTCCACATTGCAGCGCGCGCGTGGGCGCGGAGTGGGGATGCTCGCGGAAGTCCGCTTCGGCAGCGCTCAGTCTCCAACGAAGCGGTAGCCGCGGCCCGCTTCGGTGAGGAAGTAGCGCGGGGCACGTGGGGTGGGCTCCAGCTTGCGGCGCACGGCTGCGATGTACACGCGCAGGTAGTGGGTCTCGTCGCCGTACTCGGGGCCCCAGACCGCCTGGAGCAGGTCGCGCTGGCCGACCAGTCGTCCGCGGGCACGAACGAGCGCCTCGACGACACCCCATTCCGTGGGCGTGAGGCGGATCACCGAACCGTCGGGCGCCCGCACCTGCTTCCCCGCAAGATCGACGGTGAACGCGGCGGTGGTGACGGTGGGCTCCGCATCCGTCGGAGCGGCTCGTCGCAGCGTCGCACGCATGCGCGCCAGGAGCTCCTCGATGCTGAACGGCTTGGTGAGGTAGTCGTCGGCCCCGGCGTCGAGCGCCGAGACCTTGCTCGCATCGGTGTGGCGTGCGGACAAGACGATCACCGGAACCGTCGACCATCGCCGCAACGACGCGAGGACGGAAACGCCGTCGTCGTCGGGAAGGCCGAGATCCAGCAGGACGAGGTCGGCGTGGGCCGATGCCAGTAGGGCAGTGCCTGCAGCGGCGTCGGGTGCGGTCTGCACCGTGAACCCCCGCGACCGCAGGCCGATCGCGAGCGCGGTCACGAACCGCTCCTCATCGTCGATGACGACGATGTGCGTCATCGCTCGACCGCCGAGGAGGGCGCGACGGGTGCGGTCGGGAGACGAATCGACACGGTCGCCCCACCTCCGGGTGTGTCGCCGATCGCCAGCCTGCCCCCGATCGCCGTCACGAACCCCGACGCCACGGCCAAGCCGAGGCCGATCCCTGCGGGTGCACCACCGGTGCCGAGGCGTTCGAAAGGCTTGATCACGTCGAGGCGGCGCTCCTTCGGAATGCCCCGCCCGCGGTCGGCCACCTCGATGAGCAGCCAGCCGCCATCCTGCAGTCGCGCTCGGATGTGGATCGCCTCGCTGTCGGGCGCGTGATGGAGTGCGTTGCCGATCACGTTCGCAAGGACGCGCTCGAGCAGCGCAGGGTCGGTGTGCAGCTCCGGGAGGTCTTCGGGGATGTCGAGCACGGCTCGAGATGGGTGGACGTGCAGGCCCACGAGGGTTGTGCCGACGACCTCGTCGACGCTGACCGCACCTAATGCGACACCGAGGGTGCCGGTCTGCAAGCGGCTCATGTCGAGCAGGTTCGCAACGAGCGCGTCGAGGCGCTCGGCTTCGACGTCGATCGTCTCGAGGAGCGCGCGCGCCTCAGTCGGATCGATCTGTGCTGCAGATGAGAGGAGGCTCGTCGCTGCGGTCCGGATCGACGCGAGGGGAGTACGCAGGTCGTGGCTGACGGCAGCCAACAGGGCATTGCGAAGCTCGTTCGCTTGCGCGAGGCCAGCGGCAGTGGCTGCCTCCGCGGCGAGGCGCCGGCCCTGCAGGGCCAAGGCCAGCTGCGTGGCGAAGCGATCGAGCACTTGGTGGGTCTCTGGGCTCAGACTTCGCCCGCTCAACGCGAGGAGCGAGTCGTCCGCGAGCTGGACGGCATGATCGGCGCCGAGCGGTGTGCGTGGGGGGTGCGGGCCCGCTGCGGTGACCACCTGCCAACCACCCGACGGTGCACGACTGAAGACCGCGACGCCGTCGAGCGTGAACGTCGACACGAGTGCCTCGGCGATCTCTGGCAGCGGGTCTGGCGAGTGGAGGGTCAGTGCGGCCATGCCCGTGAGCGAGGTCGCCTCGAGGCGTGCTCGGTACGCGTCGGCGCGGCGACGGGCAGCGACATCGACAAGCGTGCTCACCACGACCGCAACGACCACGAACGCAAGCAGCGTCACGAGATCGCGCCCGTGATGAACGCCCAGTTCGTGCAGCGGCGGGATGAACCACCAGCTCGCCGAAACCGAAGCGGCAACCGCGGCGATCAACGCAGCTCGTCGCCCGCCGAAGGCAGCGACAGCGAGCACCCAGAGCAGGTAGAGCAGGACGGCGTTCTGGAGCCCCACCGCCTCGCGGAATGGGGCCATCGCCACCGTGAGCAACCCCACCCCAGTGACCGCAGCCAGTGTCGCCAGCGCGCCGCCACGCGCAAGGAGACGACGCGCGCCGGTCATGCGCGCATTGTCGCATCCGCTCAGGTCGAGAGCACGATCCGGTAGCTCGGGTTGAGGATGGCGAGACGGCCACGGTGGTCGCCGACCATGCCTTCGACGTGCAGCATGCTGCCGGGTTCGATGCCGGCGACACGGCGTCGACCGAGGAAGACGACCTGGATGGAGCCGGTCTGGTCGCGCAACGTGACCTCGAGGGCCGCGATGCCCGACCACGGTTGGACGCGTACCGACGCGACCCGCGCGGTGATCGCCACCCGCTGGCGTTGACGGAGCGCCCCGATGCCCCCAGGTGCGGAGGCGGCTTGGAGCTCGTCCGGTTGTGCCGTCGCGGTGCTCACACCGAGTGTCGCGCGCTCGGGCTCGCCCGCCGGGGCTGCGCCAGGGGGAGTCGTCGAGCGAGGAAGCGGGGTGGTGCCTGTCGCGACGTCGGGCCCGAGGATGTCCACGGCACCTGGCCGGTCATGGTGGCGCCCGGCGTTCAGGTGGAACGGAACGAACGTGACGTTCACCCGGGGGAGGTCACCGAGTTGTTCGGCGATGCGGGTGCCGGTGCGGTCGTGCAGCAGACGGTGCCAGGCACGCCGGTACTCGAGGCGTGGGATGAGCACGGTGACTTGGGTGTTGCCTGTCGCAGCGACCGTGCCGACGAGCTCCAACAGGGCCCGGGTGATGCGCCGGTCGGGGCAGTCGAGGATCTCGAGGTCGATGCGACCGAGTCCGGCGCGACTCCACTCCTCGGCGAGCTCGTCGGCGTGCTGCCGGTCGATCGCGGCGTGCACTGCACGGATCTCGTCCGGGGCGAGGCTGCGTCCGTAGCGCAGCGCACGTGCCGTTGCCTGGTCGAGCTTGTCGACCATGACGAACACCTGGTGGCGTCGCAGCGCGGGCTGTCCGGCCAGCTCAGCCACCTCGGCCTGCAGCTCTTCGCCCTCGGCGACGTACTGCCGGTTCATGCGAACCAGGAGCACGACCAGCACGGGGACCAGCACCATGATGAACCAGGCGCCTTGCGTGAACTTGGTGGCCATGAAGATCAAGTCGACGACGAGTGAGAGCACCGCACCGGTGCCGTTCACGAACACCCCCATGCGCCAGCCGAGTTCCCGCTTGCGCAGGTGGTGCTTCGTCATGCCCGCCTGGCTCATGGTGAAGCTGGTGAACACGCCCACCGCGTAGAACGGGATGAGACGGCTGACGTTGGCGTCGGTCACGATCATCAGCGCGATCGCACAGCCGGCGAGCAACACGATGCCGTTCGAGAACACGAGACGATGGCCGCGCTTCATGAGTTGGCGAGGCATGTACGAGTCGCCCGCCGCGAAGTTGGCAAGGCGCGGGAAGTCGGCGAACGACGTGTTGGCGGCCAGTACCAACACCAACAGGGTGCTGAGCTGCAGGAAGGTGTAGAGGCTGTGGCCGACCGCGCCGGTTCCGAAGACGGCCTTGCCCACCTGCGAGATGACCGTAGGTGTGCCGTCTTCGTACGGCGACGGGTGGACCTTGGTGGCGAGCAGCGATAAGCCGAGGAAGCATGACCCGAGGACGACGCCCATCAGCACGAGCGTCTTGCGAGCGTTGCGCCACTCCGGCTTGTGGAACGCGCTCACCCCGTTCGAGATCGCCTCGACACCGGTGACCGCGGTGCCGGCAGACGCGAACGCCTTGAGGATGACCCACACCCCCGCGCCGTAGAGGAACGCGTCCGACACGCCGTGCTTGCCGAAGGGGTGCTTCAGCGGATTGAGCTCGGCACCCTCCTGCAGTGGGATGTGGTGCAACCCGCCGAACATCGTGGATTTGGCCACGCCCCACGCGATGAGGATGAACATGGCGGCGATGAACAGGTAGGTCGGGACCATGAAGATCTTGCCGGACTCCTTCACCCCGCGCAGGTTGATGTACGAGATGAGCACCACGGTGGCGATGGCGAGCGGCAGGTGATAGCCGGCCAGAGCGGGCACGAGTGACGTGAGGGCCGCGATACCTGCCGAGGATGACACCGCCACGGTGAGGATGTAGTCGGTGAGCAACGACACGCCCGCCACGAGCGCCGGCTTGTAGCCGAAGTTGTCGCGGGTGACCATGTAGGCACCACCCGCGGTGGGGTATTCCTTGATCGTCTCCCGGTAGGAGAGGATCAAGAAGGTCAGCACCACGAGCATCGCGATGGTGACCGGCACGACGAGGCTGAACGCCATGACCCCGATCGCCGGGATGAGCATGTGCAGGATCTCTTCGGTCGCGTACGCCGACGAAGAGATGCAGTCCGACGAGAACACCGCCAGCGCGGTGGGGATGCCGAGGCGCTGATGGTCGAGTTCGTTGGAGTCGATCGCCTCGCCCAGCATGCGCCGCTTCCACCGGTGACCTGTCGTCTCCGGGAGGGGTGGAACGGGTGGTTCCGGTTGCAGCGCGGGGCGAGGTGCGAGGGCGTTCTGGCTCACCTGCGTAGCGAACCATCGCGGCGCGGCGCTCCCGCGATCGGACGGTCGCTTTCTACGGGATCTTTGCGCGCGGCTCGGCCGTCTCCGTCAGCAGCCGGGCAGGATCAGGAAAGCAGGCGGTAGCTGGGGTTGAGGATGGCGAGACGGCCACGATGCTGGCCAACGACGCCCTCTACGCGCAGGTGGCTGCCCGCTTCGAGGCCGGCGATGCTGCGACGACCGAGGAACACGACCTGCACGGCGCCCGTCGCATCCGCGAGCGTCACCTCGAGCGTCGCGATGCCGGACCACGACTGGAGGCGCAGCATCTTGACGCGACCTTCGAGCGCGACGTGCTGCCGGAAGCGCACAGACCCGATGCCACCCCCGACCCCGGGAGCTCCGCTCAGCAGGGCGAGCCGTTCGTCCAGCCCATCGCCACCCTGGCGAGAACCCGGCAGCGTGGCCAGAGCCGTTGCCCCACCGGTGCCCGCACTTGCGGGCGTGTTGTCCGCGACGGCAGGAACACGTCCGGTGGTCGGTGCCTGCTGCATGAGGTCTGCGGTCGTGAGGGTCTCTTGGCGTCCGGCCTTCAGGTGGTAGGGCACGAACGTCACGTTCACGTGCGGCAGGTCGTCGACGGCTTGCGCGATCGCGGCCGCCGTGCGGTCGTGCAGGAGGCGATGCCAGGCGCGGCGGTACTCGAGCCGCGGCAGGAGGACGGTCACCTCGGTGACCCCGTCGATGGAGGCTTCCGCGGCGGTTTCGAGCGCCGCGCGGGTCACTCGTCGGTCTGGGCAGGCGATGACCTCGAGCGGGATGCGCTGCAAGCCGACGCCGCTCCAGCGCTCGAGCAGGCGCTTCGCGCGTTGTTCGTCGATCGCGAAGTGCACGGCGCGGATCTCGTCGGGGTTGAGGCTGCGGGCGTACTGCAATGCCCGAGCGGTGGCGCGGTCGAGCTTGTCGACCATCACCAGCACCGTGTGCCTGCGCAGCACCGGGCGGCTCGCCAGTTCCTCCGCCTCCTCGCGCAACTCGTGCTCTTCCTCCACGTATTGGCGGTTCATGCGGACGAGGAGTGCCACGAGGACCGGCACGAGCACCGGGATGATCCACGCTCCCTGCGGGGCGAACTTCACGAGGAAGATCAACGTCACAAGCAGGGTCATGAGGCAGCCGAGGCCGTTGATCAAGAACCCGATCTTCCAGCCCGGCTCGCGCTTCGAGATGTGGTGCTTCGCCATGCCGCCCTGGCTCATCGTGAAGCTCGTGAACACCCCGATGCCGTAGAACGGGATGAGTCGGCTCACGCTGGCGCCGGACACGACGATGAGGACCATCGCACACGCGGCGAGCAGGAGGATGCCGTTCGAGAACACGAGGCGGTGCCCGCGCTTCATGAGCTGGCGCGGCATGTAGGAGTCGCCCGCCGCGAAGTTGGCGAGACGGGGGAAGTCGGCGAACGAGGTGTTGGCCCCGAGGATGAGGACGAGGAGCGTCGCGCCCTGGAGAAAGAAGAACAGCCCGTGGCCGAGTGCGCCTCCCCCGAACACGGTCTTGCCCACCTGCGAGATGACGGTCGGCGTGCCGCTCTCGTACGGGACCGGGTGCACCATCGTGGAGAGCACGCCGAGGCCGATGAAGAAGGTGGCGAGCGTCAGGCCCATGATCACGAGCGTGCGCTGCGCGTTGCGCCATTCCGGCTTGTGGAAGGCGCTCACCCCGTTGGAGATCGCCTCGACGCCGGTGAGGGCAGAGCTGCCGGAGGCGAACGCACCGAGGATCACCCACAGGCCGGCGCCCCGCATGAGGGTGTCGGCCACACCCGAGGTGCCGTGCGGGTTGCGGAGGATGTCGCCCGCCATGCCGTCCACGAGGGAGACGTGCTCCAGCCCGCCTCCGGCGAAGTACCTGATGAGACCCGTGGCGATCATGAGGATCATGACGCCCATGAACAGGTAGGTCGGGACCATGAAGATCTTCCCCGACTCCTTCGCGCCGCGCAGGTTGAGGTACGCGATGAACGCCACCACCACGAGCGCGATCGGCACGCTGTAGGAGTGCAGCGACGGGAAGACCGACGTGAGCGCCGCAACCCCCGCAGAGGTAGACACCGCAACCGTCAGGATGTAGCCGGTGAGGAGCGACACGCCGGCGACGAGCGCCGACTTGTAGCCGAAGTTGTCGCGGGTGACCATGTAGGCGCCACCGGCGGTGGGGTACTCCTTGATCGTCTGTCGGTACGACAGGATCAGGAACGTCAACATGATCAGGATCGCCACCGTGATCGGGACGACGAGGCTGAACGCGTAGAGCCCCACGACGGGGATCAAGATGTGCAGGATCTCCTCGGTGGCATACGCCGACGAGGAGATGCAGTCCGACGAGAACACCGCGAGCGCGGTCGGGATGCCCAGGCGCTGTTCGTCCAACTCCTCGCTGTGGAGCGGGGGTCCGAGCAGCTTGCGCTTCAGGCGATAGCGAAACGCGTCGGGCAGGTCGGGGAGCAACGCCTGGGGGAGTGGCGCCGCTGGGGCCGGAGGGGCGGCCAGGTCGGTCGCGCCGGAGGTCTCGGTCACGGGGGCCAAGTCAACCACCTTTACGGACTCTGACGGAAGCCGTGTCTGCGGAAGTCGTTCCGGTTTGCTCACGGTTCCACAACCGTGTTGCATTGGCGCCCGTGCACATCGTCGTCGTCGGTTGCGGGCGAGTCGGCTCCGAACTTGCCCTCGCGTTGCAGGCTGAAGGTCACACGGTTGCGGTCGTCGACCGCGACAAGAACTCCTTCGCGAAGCGGCTCCCTGAAGACTGGCCGGGCCGGACGGTGGTCGGGTCGGGGTTCGATCAGGAGGTCCTCGAAGCGGCGGGGGCGGACGGCGCCGGCGCGCTCGTTGCCGTGACGAGCGGCGACAACACGAACATCCTCGCGGCGCGCATCGCTCGAGAGAAGTACGGCGTCGAGCAGGTCGTCGCCCGCATCTACGACCCGCGCCGTGCCGTGATCTACCAGCGGCTCGGCATCCCCACGGTCGCAACGGTGAGCTGGACCACCGACCAGATCACGCGTCGGCTCTTCCCCGAGCAGGTCGCTCCCGAGTGGACGGACCCGTCCGGTTCGGTCTCGCTCGTGCAGCGCCCGCTCCCGGACGCGTGGGCGGGTCGGCGTCTCAACGAGTTGGACGAGCCGGGCAGCTTCTCGCTCACCCTCGTGATGCGTGACGGTGCGGCGCTCCTTCCAGCACCGGATCTTGTGGGCCAGGAAGGCGACGTGCTGTACCTGACGGTCAGCCGCGAGGCGCGTGAGCTGCTTGCGGCCAATCTGAATCCGCCCACCACTGACGGCTCGGGAGGGCACTCGTGAAGGTTGCGATCGCCGGAGCAGGCAAAGTCGGCTCCTACATTTCTCAGGACCTGCTGCGTGCCGGGCACCAGGTGCTGATCATCGAGAAGGAACCGGGTGTGGTGGCGCGCCTGCGGGCAGAGTTGCCAGACGCGCACGTGCACCTCGCCGATGCCTGCGAGATCTCCGAGCTGCATGAAGCGGGGATGGGCGACGTCGACGTCATGGTCGCCACCACCGGTGAGGACCAGGTCAACCTTGTGGTGTCGCTCCTCGCGAAGCAGGAGTTCGCAGTTCCTCGTGTGGTCGCACGTGTGAACCACCCGAACAACCACTGGCTGTTCAACGAGTCGTGGGGAGTGGATGTGTGCGTCTCGACGCCGCACCTGTTGACCGCGCTCGTGGAGGAGGCGGTGTCGGTCGGCTCTCTCGTGCAGCTCCTTCCGATCCGTGACGGCGAGGCCAAGCTGGTCGAGGTGACGCTTGCCGACGATTGCCCCTGCACGGGTCAGGCGCTCGCGAATCTCGAGCTGCCACGTGACGCCACCATCGTGGCCGTGGTGCGTGAGGGTCACGTCATCGTGCCCCGTGGCGACACCGCGCTCGAGCCCGGCGACGAGGTGTTGGCCCTCGTGACCGCAGAGTCCGAGCCCGCCGTGAAGCACGTGCTCATCGGCGCCTGAGCCGATCGCCCGCAGCGTCCGCGCGGACGCACGTGGCTGGTCGGCGCACACGGTCAGCGCGATGGGATCGGGCGCGTTTTTCGTTGCTCCGTATGGAAATGCTTGACCTCAGGCCGCGAACAGAGTCTTATCTACCCCGTTCACACCCAGAAACACGACCTAGGAGGTGGCGGTGGCGAACATCACGAAGGCTGACCTGATCGACCAGATCGCGAACGAGGCTGGCGTATCCAAGAAGGATGCCGAGGCTGTAGTCGGTGCGTTCTTCGAGGCGGCGGTGTCCGCAGCGAAGAAGGGCGACAAGGTCGCATGGCCGGGCTTCGGCTCGTTCCAGGGGGTCAAGAAGGCGGCGACGACTGCGCGCAACCCCCGTACCGGCGAGACTGTCAAGGTCCCTGCCCGTCTCGCGATGAAGTTCACGGCGTCGTCGACGCTGAAGGAGACGCTGAACGCGAAGAAGGCTGCCGCCAAGAAGGCTCCGGCCAAGAAGGGTTGAGCATCCGGGGCAGTCGCCCCAGGTGCCATGCAGGACTGCGAGGGGGGCCTACGGGCCCCCCTCGTCGCGTTCGGGTTGCCGTCCATAGGCGTGCCGACGAACCCTGCTCGTCACGGGCCCGCCGCCAGGGCTGTACCGACGGGACGGTGCCGGACCAGCGCGTCGCTCAGAGCTCGGTGATGCGGTGGAACGCCTCTCCCTCCGCGACGCCCGCAGTCGCACCGACCGCGATGAGGTCGTCGCGCACGCGGCTGCGGAAAGCCGCCAGCGCGGAGCCGTCATCGTCGTCGGGGATGAACATGGTGGAGCGCAGCTGGCTCTGATGTGCTTCCAGCGCGGCGATCTTCCGTTCGCCGAACCCGGTGGTGTCCTGCACGTGGTTCGGTTCGTCAGCTTCGAACAGCCACAGCTCGTCGGGACGGTGGTGCGCGATGGCCTGCTCCGGGAAGAAGTGCGGGTCGCGTGCGGCGACGATGCCCTCGCAGGCGAGGAGCCCCGCGGCCCGGTGGTCGGGGTGGAGGCGATAGCGCTTCCAAGGATCGTGCCCGAGCACGACCGTGGGCTGGAGTCGCCGGATCCAGTAGGCGACCTCCCAGCGCTGCCTCAGGCCAGCTTCGAGCTCGCCGTCGGGCCAGCCGAGGAACACCACCTCGCCGGTCGCGCCGAGCGCCGCAGCGGCCGCCCGTTGCTCAGCCTGGCGTTGCGCCACGAGCACCGCCTGATCGGTCGTCGGGTCCCATGATCCCTTCGAGCCGTCGGTGCAGACGAGGTGGTGCACCACACAGCCGTCGGCCGCCCAGCCAGCCAAGGTGGCCCCGCAGCCGAACTCGATGTCGTCGGGGTGAGCGGCGATCGCCAGTGCACGGGGAGGGGTCGCGACGGAAGCGAGCTCGGGCACCTGATGCTCCTGCATGTGGTCGGAAAGGGATGGGGGCGTTGCTATCGGGGAGGACGGTCCGCGAGCACGGCGAGATCGTCGGGGACGTCGACGTCCCACGCCAATGAGTCGTCGCGGATGACTCGGAGGTCGAGCCCCATGCGCGTGGCGATCGCGCAATGGCGGGTGAACGAGCCGGGACCGTAGGCGAACGGAAAGTCGAGGTGTGCGGGCACGACCGCGACGTTCGTGCCGTCCTCTCGTCGGTCGGGGACGAAGATCACCTCGCCGGGCGCGATCGCGAGCCGTGCGAGATCTTCGGCGAGGGGAAGGTCGGCGTGTGCCACCACGACGCGGCGGATGCCCGCCGCGGCCCGGTCGGCCACCGCGGCGCGGACGGCATCGTCGAGCCCGACGCCTGCTTGCCACGACACCGAGGCGCCATGGGACAGCGCCCAGGCGGCCACCTCCTCGTCGTCGCAGACGACCCACGTCGGCAGCGGCGCGGCAGCGGCGAGCACTTGAGCACCCATTCGGCGCGCCAGGTCGGCGCGAGCAGCCACACCGAGGTGAGGAGCGAGGCGCGCCTTCGCCTGGGCGAACGCCTTCACAGGCACGAGCACCTCTGCTGGCGAAGCGGTCGACGAGGCGTGAGGGTGCATGCGGAGACGGAGTCTACGGGCGACCGTGCGCAGACTCCGCTGGTCTCGGGCCGGCTCCAGCGCCCACTCGGGAGCGCGCGGCATGGCGGAATAGGGTGCAGCTCCATGGAGATCAGCGTGACGGTCGTCGGTGCTGGATCGTGGGGGACGACAGTCGCCGCGCTGGCCGCCGGAAATACGCCGACCACGCTTTGGGCCCGTCGTCCGGAGCTCGCCGACGCGATCAACGCGGACCACCGCAACGTCGATTACCTGCCTGACTTCGACCTGCCCGCCACGCTGCGCGCGACGAACGATCTCGAAGAGGCGGTGCGTTGCGCCGACGTCGTGGTGATGGGTGTGCCATCGCACGGCTTTCGCACGACCCTCGCCACGTTGGCGGGCTGGGTTCGGCCGTGGGTCCCGATCGTGAGCCTCGCCAAGGGCCTCGAACAGGGAACCCACCTGCGCATGACGCAGGTCATCGAGCAGGAGCTGCCCGGTCACCCGGTCGGCGTCCTGACGGGCCCCAACCTCGCTCGCGAGATCTTGCGTGGTGATGCCGCTGCGGCCGTCATCGCACTCGACGACGAGCACGTCTCACGGGCCCTGCAGCCCTTGTTCAGCGGCGACCTGTTCCGCGTCTACACCAACCACGACGTCATCGGCTGTGAGCTCGGTGGGGTGCTGAAGAACGTGATGGCGATCGCGTCGGGCATGGCAGACGGCCTCGGGACGGGCGACAACACCCGTGCCGCGGTGATCACCCGAGGGTTGCACGAGATGATGCGCATCGGTCTTGCGCTCGGCGGCGAGGAGGCGACGTTCGCCGGTCTGGCCGGGATGGGCGACCTCGTGGCGACGTGCATCAGCCCGCAAAGCCGCAACCGCCACGTCGGCGAGCAGCTGGGACGTGGTCGCACGATCGACGAGATCATCGACGAGATGCACATGGTGGCCGAGGGCGTGAAGACGTCGCGGGTCGTGCACGACCTCGCGGAAGGGCTCGGCATCGAGTTGCCGATCGCCGAGGAGGTGTACGCAGCGTGTCACCTCGGCCGACCGGCAGAGGAGGCGTACCGGGGTCTGCTTCGCCGGACGAGCGGCCCTGAGCTCGACCGTCGCGTGCGAGTGCGTGAGGAGTTCCGGTGATCACCACGTCGTGGGTGCAGCCGCGTGGGCTCACCGCCGACGACGCGGTGTGGACCCGTCTCGGTTCGATCGACGGGACGGTTCGCCCTCTCGTGGACGGTGCAGGCCTCGTGGCTCCGTCGCCGGGCCGCCCGGCCATCGACTGGTGGGTAGGCGCCGATGACGGCTGGCACGTCCCGGCCCGCGAGGCTGCGGTCCGGCAGTCGTTGGTCCGTGGCACCCCGGTCGTCGAGACCGCGCTGCGCGTCCCCGGCGGGGATGCGGTCCATCGTGCGACGGTGGTGCGCCTCGCGGTGGGAGACGGTGGCGGTGATGCCGTGCTGGTCGAGGTCGAGAACCGCAGCGGCATCCCGTTCGCGCTCGCGCTCGCACTGCGTCCTTTCGATGCAGCGGGCCCGGTCGACGTGGGCCACGTCGAGCTGCGCGAGAGCACCGTCTACGCCGACGGGCATCCGGTGATCGTGCTGGCGAAGCCACCCAACCGGGCATGTGCCGCCGATGCCGCGGCCGGCGACGCATTGGAGATCGTGACAGGCGTGGCCGTCGAAGCCTCGACGTTCGAGCCTCTGCACGACCCGGCCGGGCAGGCACAGGCTGTGGTGATCGTGCCGGTCGCGCACACCCAGACCTTCAGGGCGATCATCCCGCTGAGCGACGCCGTCGACGCGTTCCCCTCGGTGCTTCCGTCGGCGGCGGATGTCGCAGAGGGCTGGCGCGTGCACGTCCGTGACGCGGCGCGGGCGACGCTGCCCGACACCGCCCGCGAGAAGGCCATCGATGCGCTGCCTCCGGCGCTGTTCCTCGCAGCGCAGGCAGCGGAAGGGGCACCGCTCGACGCGCGTGCGGAGCTGGCCGATGCGCTGGACCTCTTCGGGTACACAGGGGAGGCTGAGCACCTGCTCGCAACCTGCCTTTCGGACATCGACCATGCGCAGGCCGCGTCCCCTGCCGCGCGGTTGTTGGTGGCCCGGGCCGTGGCGCACCACCTCGACCGAGCCCACGGGGAACCGTTCGCCCGTGCTGCTGCCGACGTCGTCGCAAGCGCCGCGCAGCAACTCCTCGACGCTGTGCGCCCTCGCCGAGGACGCCGAACTGCGCCCGCAGAGACCGGAGGTCTCGACGTCGGAGACGACCTCGAGGCGTTCGCTCGGGCGCTGGCGTCGGCAGGCGAGGCCCGTGCCGCGCAGGACGTGCGGGCCGTGCTCGCACGTCTCGACCTCGCGGTCGGCGCAGACCATGGCATGGCGAACCCAGTTGGCTCCGACGGCACCGACGACCTCGACGCGAAGCTGTCGCAGGGGTCGGGCACCGTTTCGTGGCCGCCGCGAGCGAGTTGGCTGGCTGCCGCCAACGTCGCGAACCAGCTTGGGGCGACGTTGGTGCGGGCACGCCCGGGTGCCGTTGTGCTGGCGCCGGCAGTCCCGTCGTCGTGGCTCGGGCAGAACTTCGAGGTGCACGGCCTCCGAACCAGGGCAGGTGTCGTGTCGTATGCGGTCCGTTGGCACGGGGCGCGCCCGGCGTTGCTCTGGGAGGTCTCCGGCGCGAGCGGCACGACCGAGGTGACCGCCCCGGGACTCGATCCGGCGTGGCTCTCCGGCGAACCCAGTGGAGAGGCCTTGCTTGCCGAGGTGAAGCTGCCTGCTCCGGCCGAGTCCGGCGCGGGTCGTGGCGGGGTCGTCATCGGCGGCCTGCAGATCGGGCGACGACCGTCATCGACGGGCGGCACATGAACACCCTGCGTGCTGCCCTCGCCGAACTCGGTGTGTCCGACGAGGAGCTGGCCCGCGCACAGCACGACGGGACGTTGGTCTTGCTGGCCGTCGAGCGGCTCGTGTTGCCCCGTCGTCCGCTCTACACGCTCGATGCCCTGGCCGAGCGCTCGCACCTCTCGAGCGACCAGGTCGCCCAGTTCTGGCGGGCACTCGGATTTCCCGACACCGAGCCCGACGAGCTGGCGTTCACCGACGACGACGTGGCGATGTTGGCCGTGCTGTCAGAGCTCATCGCCGCGGGGATCATCGACCCTGAGCTGGCCGTGCAGATGACGAGGGTGATCGGTTCGTCCATCGCGCGTATCGCACTGTCGCAGGTGGAGGCCTTCGGCATGGACGAGGGTGCCGGCGAAA
This sequence comes from uncultured Iamiaceae bacterium, assembly GCA_964621605.1. GTDB lineage: Bacteria > Actinomycetota > Acidimicrobiia > Acidimicrobiales > Iamiaceae > CAZUMJ01. The sequence continues at coordinate 43,576 of CAZUMJ010000022.1, forward strand.
GCGAGGAGTCTGAGGGTGCCGACGCGGCCGCCGGTGAGGTTGGCGATCCAGATGACGAGTCAGACGCCGGCGCCGACCACCCCAACCCGACGCACGGTTCGCCGAGCGAAGGGGACGAGATCGGCCCGCATCGCCTCGCCCACGCCGCGGCGCAGGAAGGTGTGCTCGACGATCCGGTGTTCGTCGAGCAGACCGCAGCGGTGCTCGAGCTCATGCCACGTGCGATGGAGTACGTCTGGCGCCGTCACGTGCAGGCGGCTGCCCGCAGCATGGGCTTGCGTGCGCGTGCAGGTGAGGTCGGCGACGTGGCCCAAGCAGTCGGGTTTGCGGACCTCGTGGGGTTCACCGCACTCAGTCAGCAACTGGATTCCCACGAGTTGGCGGCGGTCGTCGACAGGTTCGAGAGCCTCGCTTACGACGTGGTCACCAGGCTCGGCGGCCGGGTCGTGAAGATGATCGGTGACGAGGTGATGTTCACTGCGCCCGAGCCAGCGGCAGGGGCCGAGATCGCCCTGACGCTCTCCGCTGCCTACCGTGACGACGACGAGCTCTCGGAGGTGCGTGTGGGGCTCGCGTACGGGTCGGTGCTGGTCAAGGAAGGAGACTGCTACGGCCCCGTGGTCAACCTGGCGTCGCGCATCGTCGGCATCGCCTTCCCTGGAACCGTCGTCGTCTCCGACGCGGTGCACGAGGCCTTGGTGGCGGACGAGACGTTCGTGTGGCAGTCCCTGCACCGCCGCCAGCTCACCGACATCGGCCGGGTTCCGCTGTGGACGGTGCGTTGGGCGAGCGATGGCTTCGGTCCGCGCAGCAGCCGGGAGCGAGATCGAGCCGCGCGCACCGAGCGCGTCGAGCGAGCGGTCGAACGCCGAGCCGAACGCCAGGAACGCGCGGCAGAACGCCGTGCCGATCGCGTCGAGCGTGCCGCCGAGCGACGGAGCCGCGGCGAGGAGTAGCTCGGTCGCCGCACGAGGTGCTCGTCGGAACCGTGCCTGTGCCTCGTAGGGTGGACGGCATCCGGTCACACTCACGGGCCGGAGAACGACCGGAAGGGTTCAACATGGCAGCACGCGCGACCGCGACTTGGCAGGGTTCGATCGATGAAGGGTCGGGGACGATGTCCACGGCGACGGGGCTCGAGGGAGCTTTCTCGAAGGCATCGCGCTTCGCGGATGGCTCCGGCACGAACCCCGAAGAGCTCATCGGTGCGGCGCACGCGGGCTGCTTTTCGCAGTTCCTGGCGCTGCTGCTCACGAAGAACGGCACGCCTCCGACGAAGATCGAGACGAGCGCCCGGGTGTCGATCGAGGTTGGAGACGACGGTCCCACGATCACCCGCATCGACCTGACGAGCGTCGTCGTTGCCGAGGTGTCGGCCGACACGATCACCGAGCTTGGCGGTACCGCCAAGGAGAAGTGCCCGGTCTCCAAGGCGCTGGCCGGCGTGGCAACGGTGAACTTGGAGATCTCCAAGGGCTGAGGTGGCAGGGGTGAGAGGGGGACGCGACGTGCGCGCGAGCGAGAGCCGGGCAGTGGGTGCGGCGTTCGCTGGCCGTGCGGTCCGGGGTCGGGCTCGCGCGGTGGCGGTCGTGTTCCTCCTCGTCGCCCTCGGCGCGGTTGCGGGGTGTTCCCAGAAGAAGTCCGCGCACGTGGTCGACGGTCCCGCGAAGGGAAGCGACACCGGCGCGCTCACCGTCGCCCCGCCCAAGGTGTGGTCAGCGGCGGACGCCACCACCCCCTTGGTGGTGCTCTACGCCGAGCCGGGCAAGCTCGACCCTGCCGGGCGTTCGCTCACGAACCCGACGAGCGAGGGGATGCCACTCGTGTTCGCGGTGCGTTCGCAACGCAAGGGGTGGGTGCAGGTCCAGATTCCCAGCAGACCGAATGGCGCGGTGGCGTGGGTACGTGCGGCCGACGTGAAGGTTCGTACGGTGGCCTACCGCATCGTCGTCTCAGTCTCGCACCATCAGCTGCAGTTGTTCGAGGGCACGAAGGTGCTCTTCAGCGCGCCGGTGGCGGTTGGCACCGACCAGACGCCGACGCCGACGGGCAGCTTCTTCGTCGATGCGAAGGTGCGACTGGCCGACACGAGCGGGCCGTACGGCACAGGGCAGGTGAGCGTGGCCGGCTTCTCCAACGTGTTGATGAGCTTCGGTGGCGGCAGCGGGCAGATCGCCATCCATGGCACGAACCAGCCGCAGCTCGTCGGGCAGAACGTGAGCAACGGCTGCATCCGGGTCACAGACGATGTGGCCACCAAGTTGCTCGACCTGGTGCCGACCGGCTCGCCGGTCGACGTCATCGCCTGAGGTCACCGCCTGAGGTCACCGCCGGGCGCAGCGAGCACCACGGGGTGCGGCGGCGCCTCGAGCTACTCCTGCAGACACGCCGTGGCGATGCGGCCGGGGCCGAGCGGGAACGACCCATCGAACGGCTCGAGCGGGCGACCACGCAGGTCGGTCAACCATCCACGCCGGCCCGCGATCGTGACCGTCGTGGGTGCGGTGCCCGGGTTGAAGACGCGGAGCTCAAGTTGCCCGCCGTCGCGGCGCCGGAGGGCCGACACCTCGGCCCCACTGACCTGCAGCGCCGAGCCCGAGCCGTCGGCGTCGACATGCGCGTGGCGCAGCACCCTGGGGCGCTCGACGTGACGATCGACGTCACGGTCGTCTAAGGGCTCGCCGGGTGCGGTCGTGCGGATGCCGCCCACACCCAACAGCGGAACGAACGCGTCATCGGCCACTGCGTAGGCGTCTCGCGTGCCGATGTGCACCGCATAGCGCGCCTCGACGGGACCGATCATCTGTGGACCCTCCAGGTGGGTGATGGGCCCGGCGGGGAGCGGTCGGGTTGCCATGGGTGCCTGTGAGAGCAGCCCCGTGGCGCGCACCAGCGTGAGGGCGAGGGCTCTCGCCTCGGTGGGCGCGGTGGGGTCAGGGTGGAGGTCGACCAGTTCGTATTCGAGGAGCCCTTCGTGTGCGACGGTCAACCCGCCCGCAGACACGAAGCGGCGGCTCGGGTAGGTGGCGAGCCCAGGTTCGGTCGGGCCGCCCTCGGCGACCAGGCCACGTTCGACGATCGCGAACGCGCACTCGGCCTGTGAGGTCGCCGCCGGCGTGGGCAGGGGGAACCACGCCCGTAGACGGTGGTCGCGGCTGGCGTTGTCGAAGCGGACGTGCACGCGTACGAAGTCGTCACCCGCGTGGAGTTCGAGCGTCGTGCGCACGACGGTGTCGACCTCGCCGACACGCGCTTCGCCTTCGACGTGTGTCGGCCAGCGGTAGGTGGCCGTGAGGTCGATGCGCCCGCGCAGCGGGCCTGCCGCGCTGACCTGGACGTCCAGGTCGACCGGTCGGTCGACGACCGTGTCGTTCGCCGGGGGGCACCAGTTGTACGTGTCGCCCTTGTCGCCTGTGTCGACGAGACGCCCAAGACCGCCATGGCCGTTGATCGAGAAGGTGCCGTCGTCGGCAACCTCGACGCGCACGACCCCGTTCGTGATGGTGCGGCCGTCCGCAACGACGGGCTCGACCGTGAGCGGACCGGGCGCCCAGGGGCGCCACCCGAACCCCGGGACGTCCGGCACGTAGGCGAGGACACGGCGGTGCGGGGTCGAGTCGATGAAGACGTGGACGATCCCCGTGGGGTCGACCTCTGCGAGGCGGGAGAGCTGCGCTCGCGCTTCGGTCGGGTCGAACAACCCGAATCGACGTGCGTCGACCTTGAGGAGGACCCACACGGTGTCGTCGTCCTGCTCGGTGATCTCGACAGCGTGGACGTCGCCGATGTTGTTCACGATCACGTCGATGAAGTCGGCCGCGTCGGCACGCGTGATCGTGTCCATCGGAAGCGCATCGGGCGCCTCGAACAGCACCTGTGCGCCGTCGATCGCGACGGTCGGCGGCAGGTCGAGTTCGACGAGCCCGCCGCGGGTGCGAGCCGTGGTGTTCAACGCGAGCGGCGCACCCGCCCCCGCGGGCATGCCGGCAATCGCCGGCGATGCGTTGCCGAGCGCGCCGATGGCGATCGATGCGCGCAGCAGCGCTCTGTCGGTCAGGCCCGTCGCGAGGTGGCGTGCTTCGGCGAAGCGGTGCAGCACTGCGTCGACCACGTCGTCAGCCGAACACGCGCAGATCGAGTCGTGCGCGGAGTTCTCGATGACCAGGCGCCATGCCTCAGCGAAGAAGGCCGCAGGCCAACGCGACGCGTCGAGGTAGAGCGCGCTGAGCGGCTCGGCGTAGCGCTCGAGACCCCGCTCGACCTGCGCTGCGGCCTGCTTCACGTCGACCCGGTTCGACGCCACACCCATGAGGAGGTTGGCTCTGGCGCCTGAGCGCAGCTCGCCGCTCCACGTGACGAGGTCGTCCGAGCGACTGGCGGCGACGTAGTCGGCGAGCGACCCGACCCGCAGCTGCCACCTGTCCTGGAGCGCGTTCGCTTCGCCGACGAGGTCGCCGAGGCGTGCCTGGGGGAGGAGGTGGTCGGTGCCGTGCATCCACAACACCGGGTCGGTGTCGGAGCCGCCGCGACTCCCGACCTCTTGGACGAACAGGTCGATCTGGGTGACGAGGTCCTTGGCGTCGGGGGGGAGGAGGGCGCCGTTGCCGTAGCCGCGTGGGAGGTACCGGGCCTGTACGGCCGACCCGTCAGGTGCGACCCAGCGGAAGCTCGGGCGTTGCGCGACCTCCGAGGGTGTGCCCCGCCACACGACCGTGTCGGTGAAGCCGAACTGCCGCAGGATCTGCGGCATCTGCGCAAGGTGCCCGAACATGTCCGGCAGGTAGCCGACCGGCATCGCTCCGCCGAAGCGCGCCGCACGGCTGAGCCCGAGCTCGAGGTCGCGGACGATGGTCTCGCCCGACACGAGGAACTCGTCCATGAGGATGTACCAGGGGCCGACGCTGAGCCTGCCCGCTGCCGCGAGGCGTCTGATGCGATCTTCGGCTTCTGGGCGGATGGCGAGGTAGTCGTCGATCACGGCCATCTGGCCGTCGAGCATGAAGTGGGCATAGCCGGGGTCGCGCTCCAGCAGGTCGAGCAGGTCGTCGACGAGCTCCACGAGCTGCATGCGGAACGTCTGGAACGGGCGGTACCACTCCCGGTCCCAGTGGGTGTGCGGGACGATGTGCACCGTGCGCGTCATGCGCTGAAGCGTACGGCGTCGTTCGGTAGCCCTGTCGCTACGGCGACGCGAGGTGCAGGCGGGTCGGTCGTCCACGCGCACGGGTGCGTCGCGACGGACTCGACGGCGAGGAGGCGGTACCGTCGTGGCCATGCCGAAGTTCCTGATGCTCTCAACCCTCGGCCCCGACGGGTCTGCCCGTCTGCGCGAGAACCCCGAACGCCTCAAGGAGGTGAACCGGGACGTCGAGTCGATGGGCGTGCAGGTTCTGGCCCAGTACGCGGTGCTCGGTCAGTGGGACTTCGTGAACATCCTCGAAGCGCCTGACGAGGTCACCATGGCCCGCGTCGCGACGACGCTCGCCGCGCGAGGCACGCTCAAGACCTTGACGATGCCGCTCATCGACGTCGACACGTTCATCGCTGCGATGGGGTCGGGCGTGGGCTGAGCAAGGCTCAGTCGAACAGGGCCCCCTGGCCCGGAAGCTGGCCGGTGTCGCGCACGTAGCGGGTGACCCCGGGGAGGTCGTCCATGAACGCCCACGAGCGCCGATGGATCGCGGTCGGGCCTTCGCGGCGCAACGCGGCCTGATGCTCAGGCGACGGGTAGCCCTTGTTCTTGTCGAACGCGAAAGCGGGGAACTGCGGGGCGAGCTCGCGCATGAGCCGGTCGCGTGTCACCTTCGCCAGGATCGACGCCGCGGCTATCGACAGGCACGTGGCGTCGCCCTTCACGATGGTGCGGGTGCGCCCGCCGCCGACGAAGTCCCACCGGCCGTCGACGAGCACGTCGTCGACGGGTGCACCGAGGCCGTCGATGGCCCGACGTGCCGCCAGGCGCTGCGCGGCAGACATGCCGAGCTCGTCGCATTCGGTGTGGCTCGCGTGCCCGACGGCCCACGTGACGCACCACGCCGCGACGCGGTCGAACAGCGCCTCGCGTGCATCCTCGGTGAGCTGCTTGGAGTCGCGGACCTTGTACACCCGACGGTCGGGAGGGAGCACCACGGCCCCGACGGTCAGCGGACCTGCCCAGGCGCCACGCCCGACCTCGTCGACACCCACCACGACGGCATGCCCTGCAGCCCACAGCTCGCGTTCGACGCGCAACGTCGGACCGGGAGGACGGCGGGCCACGTCGCGCGACGCTACCGGGCCGGTCGGGGCGCGCCGGTAGGCTCCGGCTCAGTGTCAGGCTGGTCGTCGTCCGAGGGGTTGGCTCTTAGGCTCGTTGCCTTT
>CAZUMJ010000023.1:0-43309 GCA_964621605.1 uncultured Iamiaceae bacterium
AAGGTGCGGTCGAGCACGTTGCCGCTGCGCACGTTGCGCAGGGTCGTGCGAACGAACGCGCCGCCCTTGCCGGGCTTCACGTGCTGGAACTCCATCACCTGGAACAACCCCTCGGAGAGGTTGAGGGTCATGCCGTTCTTCAAGTCGTTGGTGGTGATGGCCATGAGGGCTCCGGAGATGGCTTACTTGGGGGCAAGGGTGAGGGCGCGGCATCCGTCGGCGGTGACGACGACGGTGTCCTCGATACGCACGCCACCGTGTTCGGGGAGGTACACGCCCGGCTCGACGGTGACCACTGCGCCAGGCACGAGCGTAGCATCGGCCCCCGCCGCGACCCGAGGCTCCTCGTGGATCTCAAGCCCCACGCCGTGTCCTGTGCTGTGCACGAAGGCGTCTCCCCAACCGGCATCCTCGATCACGGCCCGGCAAGCACGATCTACCTCGCCGGTGGCAACCCCTGGCCGCACGGCCTCGACACCCGCGCGCTGGCTGGCACCGACCACCTCGAGCATGCGGGCCTGGGTGGGGCTTGGATCACCCACCATGACGGTGCGCGTCATGTCGGAGCAGTAGCCGTCGACGAGCGCCCCGAAGTCGAGCACGACGAGGTCTCCCTCGCTGATGACGCGCGTGCCCGGGCGGTGGTGCGGCATGGCGCCGTTCGGCCCGCCTGCGACGATCGTCTCGAACGACGTGCCCTCGGCACCCAGACGCCGCATGGCGGTGTCGAGCTCGAGACCGAAGTCTGCTTCGGTCGGCCCGTCCCACAAGCGGTCGCGCACCGACGCAAGGGCCGCGTCTGCGATAGCGGCGGCCGCTTCGATGCGCGCCACCTCGGATTCGTGCTTGACGATGCGCAGGTTGTCGACGAGCCCGTTGGTCGCCACGAGCTCGGCAGACGGGAACCACGAGTCGGCGTAGCGACGTTGCTGCGACCACGTCACGTCGTCGGCTTCGAGACCGATGCGGCTGATCGACCGTGCCGCAGCGACCAGCGCCTGACGCTGGCCGTCCGCCCCGGCCACGGTGCGCGTGGCCTCTACCCCCGCTGCGGTCAGCTGCGAGGCGGACTGCTCGCCGTAGCGCCCGTCTGTCGTGAAGACCACCTCGTCGGGCAGCACGAGAACCAACGCCGCCGACCCGGTGAAGCCGGTCAACCACCGCACGTTCACGAGCCGCGTCAGCAGGAGGGCATCGCACCCGGCCTCGGCCATCGCGGCCCGCACCGCGTCGACGCGCGCGGCGACGGGAATGGGAGGCAGCGACGAGAGCAGGTCCCTTGCCCGCGCGGTCGGATCTTCGCTCATCGGCCTGCGTCCGCCAGTCGCGCGGCGACGGCCTCGATCGCCACTCGGTAGCCGAGCCCACCGAGGCCGGCCACGACTGCGGTCGCGACCGGGGCGATCACCGAGGTGTGGCGCCAACCCTCGCGGGCGTTCGGGTTGGAGAGGTGCAGCTCGACGATCGGACCGTCGAACGCAGCGAGCGCGTCGTGCAACGACCAGGCGTAGTGCGTCAGAGCCCCGGCGTTCACCACGATGGCCGCGCACCGGTGACGCGCGCCGTGGATCGCATCGACGAGCTCGCCTTCGTGGTTCGATTGCACGTGCTCCAGGTCGAGCCCGGCCCGCTCGGCCGCGGCGGTTGCCGTGGCGACGTGGTCGGCGAGCGTCGCACTGCCGTACACGTCGGGCTCGCGCTCGCCCAGCAGGTTCAGGTTCGGCCCCGACAGCAGCAGCACCACCGGCCGAGCAGTCATCGCAGTGCCTCCAGTGCGTCGCGCAACAAGGAACGGTCGTCCACCCGAACTGGCTCCACCCCGGCAGGCCCGTCGAGTACGAACGTCAGGCCCTCGACCGCCTTCTTGTCGCGGCCGAACAGCGCCACCACCTCGTCGAGGTCGAGACCGGATGGAAGGTTCATGGGCAGGTCGTACGAACCGACCACGGTTCGGTGCTCGGCAACCCGCTCGTCGTCGATGCGACCCAAGCGGCGCGCCACCTCCGCGGCGTAGACGAGCCCGATGGCGACCGCCTCACCGTGTCGAAGCTCATAGGCCGTCGCAGTCTCGAGCGCGTGGCCGAGCGTGTGCCCATAGTTGAGGATCGCTCGGCGTCCGGACTCGCGCTCGTCGGAGGCAACCACCTCTGCCTTGCAGGCCACGCATGCCGCGACCGCCTCGTCGAGCGGGAGGTCGCGCAGGTGCGGCACCCCGAGGAACGCGTACTTGGCCATCTCGCCACGGCCGTTGCGCTGCTCACGCGGCGGCAAGGTCGTGAGCACCTCGGTGTCGCACAGCACCGCGCTGGGTTGCCAGAAGGCGCCGACGAGGTTCTTGCCCTCGGGGAGGTTCACGCCCGTCTTGCCACCGATCGCCGCATCGACCTGCGCGAGCAGCGTCGTGGCCACGTGCACCACTGCGACCCCCCGATGGAAGATCGCCGCCGCGAAACCGGCCAGATCGGTGGTGAGGCCACCGCCGACGCCGACCACCACGTCGCCGCGTGTGAGGCCCCACGTCGCCCAGGCTCGGCAGAGGTCTTCGACGGTTCCGAGGTGCTTGTGGTCTTCGCCGTCGGGGATCGTGAACACGCGTTGCTCGATGCCGGCGTCGACCGTGACCCCGACGTTGTCCTGGGTGACGATCGCGGCACGGCGAGCGCCGGTCGGCAGCACCTCGGCGAGCGCGTGGCGTGCGCCCGCACCGACGCGAACGGGATAGGTCCGGTCGCCGAGGGGAACGTCGAGCTCGATCACAACGCCTCCAGCACCAGCTCGGCGAGCCGCCGCTTCGGCTTCGGGTCGCCGTCGTGGACAGGGTCGATGTCGACAACTACGTCTGCCACCTCGGCATACAGCGGGCCTCGCTGCCCGTCCAGGCGTGTCAGCGTGGCGAGCGGATCATCCGCCAACAACGGTCGATGCGGCTTCGGCCCCTTCTGGGTCGCGCGACGGGCCAACAGGCCAGGTGTGCCGCGCAGCCACACGACCCGCACATCGGGTGCACACAGCAAGGTTCGATTCTCTGCACGCTCGACGACGCCGCCACCGGTGGCGATGACCGTGCGCTGCGGCTCGCTCAGCAGCGACGTGAGCACATCGGCCTCCGCGTCGCGGAAGGCGGCTTCGCCGTGTTGCGCGAACCAGTCCGCGATGGTGCGCCCGGTGCGCTCCTCCAGCGCAGCATCCGCGTCGACGAAGGGCACGTCGAGGCGCTGAGCGACGCGCCGTCCGACCGTGGTCTTGCCGGCACCCATCAGGCCGACCAGCACGACGTGGCGGACGGCCTCATCCAAGGGGACCCTCACGCCATTGGCGGTCGAAGCCCTGCGCGTTGCGCAACAACTCGGGCATCGAGTCGCCGCCGAACTTCCGCGTCGCCTCGTTGGCCAGCACGAGTGCGACCATCGCCTCGGCCACGACGCCCATCGCCGGCACCGCGGTGACGTCAGTGCGTTCCTTGAACGACACCCCCGTCTCCTTGGTGAGGACGTCGACAGTCTCGAGCGTCGGTCGGTTCAAGGTCGCGAGCGGCTTCATCGCGGCTCGCGCCACGACGAGGGCGCCGGTGCTCATGCCCCCTTCGATGCCACCCGCCAGGGAGGTGTGCCGCGCGTAGTCGCCGCCCTCGTAGTGGATCGCGTCGTGGGCTTCGCTCCCCGGGCGACCCGCGACGTCGAAGCCGTCGCCGATCTCGACACCCTTGATGGCCTGGATGCTCATCAAGGCCTGCGCCAGATGTGCGTCGAGGCGACGGTCCCAGTGCACGTGGCTGCCGAGCCCGACGGGAACCCCGTACGCCAGCACCTCGGCCACCCCGCCGAGCGAGTCGCCGACCTTCGAGGCGGCCTTCACCGCGGCGATCATGGCGGCTTCACCATCGGCGTCGAAGCAGCGCACCTCAGACGCGTCGACGGCGTCGAGGTCGTCGGGGCCAGGACGTCGCCCGCTGTCGGCCCGTGCCGCGCCGAGTTGCACCACATGCGACACGATCTGCACCCCAAGCGGCGCCAGCAGCGCCTTTGCGAGCGCACCGGCCACAACTCGCGCCGCGGTCTCGCGAGCCGATGCCCGCTCGAGCACGTCTCGCGCGTCGACGAAGCCGTACTTCTGCATGCCGGCCAGGTCGGCGTGACCCGGTCGCGGCTGGGTCAGCGGAGCCTTCGTCTCGCCCGGCTCGACCGACATCTCTTCGTGCCACTTGTCGGAACGAACCCATTCGCTGTTGCCGATCTCCACCGCGACGGGCGAACCGAGCGTGCGCCCATGACGCACGCCACCGACGATCGTGACCTCGTCCTGCTCGAAGCGCATGCGCGGCCCGCGGCCATACCCCAGCCGGCGGCGCGCCAGCTCGTGGTTCAGCGCCTCGACGCCGACCTCGAGCCCGGCCGGCAACCCCTCAACGATCACGACGAGCGCGCGCCCGTGGGACTCACCGGCGGTCAGGAAGCGCAGCACGGGCGGAAATCTACCGGCCCCGACACCTACGGCCGAACCGGGTTCTCAAAGCCCCGCGGTGAACGTGGTGCTCCAGACGATCGCCACCAGGCATCCCACGGCCATCCACGGACCGAACGGGAAGGCCCGCTTGCGATCCCGCGCGACGACCGCAACGCCGATGCCGACGACCGAGGCCGTCACCCCGGCGACCAGCAGCGCATAGATCGGAAGCGCCGGATGGATCCACCCGAGGTACAACCCGAGGATGCGGGCAAACTTGACGTCGCCGTAGCCCATGCTGCGCGGGGAGATGAGCCACAGCAATGCGAGCACCCCCCAGTAGCCGAGCGCGCCGACCGCCGCCCACAGCAGTTGTTTGGGCTCGCCGCGCACCAACGAGACCACCACCAGGAGCGGCACCGAGGCATACAGCACCGGGAAGGTGACGCGATCCGGCAGGCGGTACGTGAACGAGTCGACCATCGACAACGCGACGAGCACTGCGCCGAGGAACAAGAACGGCGGGAGCCGCAGGCTCCAGCCGAAGCGGGCGCCCATGACCACGAACACGCCTCCGGTGAGCACCTCGACCGCGACCTGCCAGATTCCGAGAGATGCCCCGCATCCTCCGCACTGGCCGCCGAGCGCCATGGTGCCGCCCACGGGCAGGAAGCCGAGTGGCGGTTGGCGAACGTCGCACCGCGGGCAGCGGTTCAGGTGACGCAGCAACGGACGATCCGTCGGGCTGCGGAGAATGACAACGTTGACGAAGACACCCGCGACAAGGCCACCCGCCCCGCACAGGACGAGCAGCAGAACGTCATCCCATCTCACGAAAGCGGCGAGTCACCAACTTCGGGCAGCGGCTCGGGCAGCAGGTCGTCGCCAGCCGGGTCGCCGAAGAGATCGCCCGCGTCCGGGGCATCGCCCAACGTAGGAAGTGCCGACGACGTACTCCGAGGAGCCGTGGTGCTCACGCCATCGCGCAGCTCGGCGAGCCCGTCGGCGATCATGCCGTGCAGCGCACGCAGCACGGGCATCTCGGTCAGCCCGAGGTAGGAGCCGAGATCGCGAACGGTGGTGCCACTTCCGATACCGACGATGAGGCGCCAACGCTCTGCGTCGATCTCGGTGCTGCCGCCGCTGAGCTCCTCGACCAGGCCGACGCCCGCGTCCATCGAGGGAATCACCTGCGAGAGCTCACGCCACTCGTCGTAGGTCTGCTGCGACTCCGCGATGAGCGCCTCGACCTCGACGGCGTCACCGGGAGCGCTGCAGAGGTCGTCCGGGTCGAACAGGAACGATCCGTCATCGAGCCGCAGGAGCTCGAAGAGGACGTCCTCGGGGACCTCCGACACCGCCATCGAGTCCTCACCCGCGACGACGGCGCCGGCGTCCAACCAGAGGCTGCCGTTGCCGCCCGAGCCCTGGATCACCAGGCGCCCGGTCTTCTTGGTGGTTGCGAGCAGCCGAAGCACGTCCGGCAGTTCGAACGTGTCGAGAGTTCCCTGCAGGGCCACGATGACCTCCGATAGCGATACGTCTGCGGTGCTATCGGCAACTCTCGTCAGAAGATCAAGGCTCCAAGACGACGTGCTCCGCGAGGCTCGCCACGACCGCTGCGGACATCGCCTCGAGCGGAGGGGCCGCCTCCGTCCACAGCCGGAACGCGTGGGCTGCCTGGTGCACGAGCATCCCGACACCGTTCACGGCGTGCACGCCGCGGCGGCGAGCTTCGGTCATGAGCGGCGTCACGAGCGGCTCGTACACGATGTCGACGAGCAGTTGGCCTGCATGGAGCACCGCTGGGTCGAAGGGCACCTCGCCGTCACCCATCCCGACAGAGGTGGCCTGCACGATCACGTCCACGTCCGCCAGGTCGTTCGCGGTGCCAACAGAGCCGACGTTGCCGGCCAACGCCGCCGCGACCTCCGCACGGTCACGCGAGCGGTTCACCACGATCACTCGCGAGGCGCCCGCATCGGCCAAGGCCCGCACCACCGCACGCGCCGCGCCACCTGCCCCGACGACGCCAACCGACCGTCCCTCGAGGTCGATGCCCTCGTCGACACGGAGCGCGTCGACGAGCCCCGCTCCGTCGGTGTTGTGGCCGACCAGCTCATCACCTTCCCATGCCACACAGTTCACCGCGCCGAGTGCCGCCGCGGCGGGGGTGCACCGATCGACCGCGGCGGCGACGTCCGCCTTGTGGGGCGTCGTGACCGACAGCCCGGCCAAGCCGAGGGTGCGCATCGCCGCGAGGGCCGCCGGCGCAGCGCCCGCGGCTACGGGGAAGGCGAGGAAGACCCAGTCGAGGTCGGCTGCGGCGAAGGCAGCGTTGAGGATGAGCGGAGAACGCGAATGCCGGATGGGGTCGCCGATCACGCCCGCGACACGCGTCGCGCCGGTCAGCCGCATCCGAGCCCCGCGTCGTGACACGCTCGCTTCGCCGTGAGGAAGTCGTTGTAGTTGTCGGTGAAGACGTGCTGCGGGCGACCCTGGGCGTCCTTGTGCACGTCGAGCACGTAGTACCGCCAGGGACCGACCGCCGGGTGCAGTGCCGCCTGGAGCGCGAAGTCTCCCGGTGCAGCGATGGGCGTCGGCGGCAGGCCAGCGACCTTGCGGGTGTTGTACGGCGAGAGCGACGAGAAGTCGACGGGTGACCCCGTGATGATCGACAGGTAGCGCGAGGTGGCATCGATGCCGAGCGGCTCTCCGTCCGCCAGGCGGTTGTAGATGACCCGAGCGATCTTGGGTGCCTCGTCGGGATTGCCCGCCTCTGCCTGGATGAGCGACGCCACCGTGACCACCTGGTAGGGCGTGAGTCCCAACGCCGCTGCCGCCGGTGCGACCGCCGGGTCGGCAAGGCGATCATCCATGGCGGATGCCATCAACTGCAGGATCTGCTGCGCGTCGGCGTGCTCGCCGACGTCGTAGGTCGCCGGGAACAGCAACCCCTCGTAGTCGTGCGTGCCCGCCGGCAGCGCGGTCGACGTCACGCCGGCCCGATTGAGGACTGCCTTGAGCTCCGCGACGCTGACTCGGGGGACGCGCTCGTGGATGCGTTCGAGGATCTGCGCGACGCGAAACCCCTCCGGGATCGAGACCGTCACGACGGGAGGCGGCAGCGGGCCTCGTTCGAGCACCGCCACGGCATCCTCTACGGCGAGGTGCTTGCGCAACTCGTAGCGGCCCGCTTGGAAGGGCCCCTTCCCCTTCCACGACACCCACCACGAGAAGACACGCGCGTTCGGCACGACGCCCTGGTCCTGCAGGAGGCCGGCGATGTCACGCGTCGTGGCGCCGCTGGGCACCGTCAACTCGACCTTCGCGCCGGGCGCACCGCCGGGATCGAGCTGGCTGCGAAGCCACACATACCCGCCTAGGCCCAACAACCCTCCAGCGAGCACCATCACCAGCACCGCCATGGCCGCGACCCGTCCACGGCTGCGTCGACGACGCACGCGCGGCGCGCGCAACTCGACGATGTCCGGGTCGACGATCGGCACCTCACCTGTCACGTGCACATCGGCGGGCGCGCTCGCCGGCGCAGCCTCGTCGGAGGTGTCGCGCCTTGGGGCCGCTGCGCCTGCCGCATCCTCACCAGGCCGTGTGGACCCAGCATCACCGTCGTCGAACGTCATCGAGCCCGCCTCTCGAGGTCACCGAACCGCGTCACAGCTCCAACCCTCGCGAGCGGCGCAGCTCCAGCCAGTCCTGCAGGATCACCGCTGCCGCCGATGCGTCGACCTTCTCGCGTCGCTCTCGAGACGACAACCCCGCCGCCGCCAGCGCGTGATGCGCGCGCACCGTCGAGAGGCGTTCGTCGTGCACTTCCACCGGCATGGGCATGACGCTCGCCAGCTCGGCGATCTCGTCGCGGGCGGCGCGTGCAGCCGGGCCGTCGGTGCCGTCGAGCGACCGAGGGAGCCCCACGACCACGCAACCGACCTCCCATTCTTCGGCGATGCGCGCCAGCGCGCGACGATCAGCCGGCAAGTCGCCGCTGCGCATGAGGACGCTGAGCGGCGTGGCGACGGTCGTCGTCGTATCGCCCAGCGCGAGCCCGACCCGGCGTGTCCCGAGGTCGACGCCGAGCACCCGCATGCTCACGCGTCCGGACCCGCACCGAGCTGCGTTCGTGCCGCGCCCAGCACCTCGTCGAGTGTGCTGGCGTCCTTTCCTCCAGCCATGGCCAGCTCCGCGTTCTTGGTGTTGCCTCCGCCGCGCAACACCTTCGCCAACACCCCGACGAGTTGGCCCGCGTGCACGGCGTCGGGGTCCGCGGAGGCGACGACCAGCGCGGCGCCTCCCCCATCGGGCGACCCGACGAGCACGACCGCACGCACCTCGGGCCTGTCACGAGTGGCAAGCGCGAGGTCGCGCAGGTCGTCACGGCTGCCGCCATCACGCCGAGCGAACACCAACCCGTCTACGGCCGTCGCCGCGAGATCGAGCGCTGCGCTGTTCGCCACCTGGCGGCGGAGCTGCACGACCTCTGCCTCGGCCGCGGCGAGATCGCCGAGACGCTTGTCGATGCCCGCCAACAGCTCCGACGGGGCCACCCCCACCCGCGCGGCAGCCTCTGCGAGAAGGTGCTCGTCCGCTCGGATGCGCTCCACAGGCCCGAAGCCGCTGATCGCCTCGATACGACGAAGGTTCGAGCCGATCGAGCCTTCGCTCACGATCTTCACGGGGCCGATGTCGCCGAGGGCCCGCACGTGGGTGCCGCCACACAGCTCCATCGAATGCGGGCCGGCTTCGAGGACACGGACGATGTCGCCGTACTTCTCGCCGAAGAACGCGATGGCGCCGAGCTCGCGGGCGTGGTCCTTGCTTGTCTCGTAGTGCCGGGCCGGCGCGTTCGCGAGCACGTCCGCGTTGACGAGGTCTTCGATTCGTCGAACCTCATCTGCGCTCAGCGCCTCGAAGTGACTGAAGTCGAAACGGAGGCGATCGGGCGCGACGAGCGACCCCTGTTGCTTCACGTGATCGCCCAGCACCTCGCGCAACGCCCAGTGGAGCAGGTGCGTTGCGGTGTGGTTCCGCCTGATGGCGTCACGGCGCTCCACGTCGATTGCCGCGGTGGCTGCCTGCCCCGGCTCGATCGAGCCGGTCGTCACGCGACCGAGGTGGCCGTGCAGCCCGGGGAGGACGTTGCGCGTGTCGACGACGGTGAAGGTGCCCGTGTCTGTGGTGATGGTGCCGGTGTCACCGACCTGGCCACCGGACTCCGCGTAGAACGGGGTGCGGTCGAGGAGCACCCACGCGCGGTCGTCGTCTGCCGCGACGACCGCAAGGACGGTGGCCGACGAGGTGTTGTCGACGCGTCCGGTGAACTCGGTGGTGCCCGCGGTGTCGAGCACCTCCTGGAAGCGCACGAGGTCGTCGCCGGTCGCCACGCCCGTGTTGCGCGCCGCGGCACGGGCCATGCGGCGCTGCTCGTCCATCGCGACATCGAACGCAGCCCGATCGAGGCCCAGCCCGCGATCGGCGACGATCTCCTCGGTGACTTCCAGGGGGAAACCGTACGTGTCGTGCAGTTGGAAGGCGACCGCACCCGGGAGGTCCGCGCCCTCGGGAAGCTCCACGAGCGCCTGGTCGAGGATGCCGAGACCGGTCCGCAACGTGCGTCGGAACTGGTGCTCCTCGCGGTCGAGCACGCCGACCACGAGGTCGAGGTTGCTCCGCACCTCGGGGTACGCGTCGCCCATCACGTCGGCAACGTGGCGCGCCAAGGTGGGCGTGACGGCATCTTCGACACCCAGGAGGTACGCGAAGCGGATTGCGCGCCTGATGATGCGGCGCAGCACGTAGCCCCGGTCTTCGTTGGACGGGATGACCCCATCTGCAACGAGGAACGTCATCGTCCGTGCATGGTCGGCAAGCAGCCGGAGCGCGACGTCGGACTGCGCGTCGGCACCGAGGCGACGACCCGTCAGCTCCTGCGCGCCGTCGACGAGGACCGCGAGGGTGTCTGCCGCATACAACCAGGGGCTTCCCGAGAGGGCTGCAAGGATGCGCTCGAGCCCGGCACCCGTGTCGATGTTCTGGCTCGGGAGGTCGCTCAGCGAACCGTCGGCGTGGCGGAAGTACTGCTGGAACACGAGGTTCCACACCTCGACGAACCGGTTCTCGGCAGCGGGGTTCGCCGGGCCACCGTCGGGCCCTTCCGCGGCGCCGTAGTCCCAGAAGATCTCGGAGCTCGGCCCGCAGGGACCGGTGTCGCCCATTTCCCAGAAGTTGTCCTTGCCCAGCCGCTGGATGCGCTCCCGCGGGAACCCGACCGCGTCGACCCAGATCTGCTCGGCTTCGTCGTCTAAGTCGTGCACCGTGACCCAGAGCCGGTCGCCGTCCATCCCGAGGGTCTCCGTGACGAACTCCCATGCCCACGGGATGGCGTCTGCCTTGAAGTAGTCACCGAAGGCGAAGTTGCCGAGCATCTCGAAGAAGCTGAGGTGCCGCGGACTGCGACCGATGGCATCAAGGTCGTTGTGCTTCCCGCCGGCGCGGACGCACTTCTGCACCGACACCGCACGCGCCGGTCGATACGGCACCGCCTCTTCACCGAGGAAGTAGGGAACGAACGGCATCATGCCGGAGTTCGTGAACATCGGCGCCGACGGGTGCAAGGGAATCAGCCCTGCCGACGGAACAACCGCATGCCCTCGCTCCGCGAAGAAGTCCGTGAAGGCGCGGCGAAGCTGTACGGCATCCATGATGGGGGGCAGCCTACTTGCGGGCCTTGGGGAACCCGGCCTCCAGACGAGCCTGCTCAGCTCGCATGGTGGCCTTCCCGTCCGCGACCGCATCGCGCAGCTCGCCACCGAAATCCTTTGCGGCCTGCGACACCGACGAGGTGACGTTCGCCGGCGCGAGCCGTGCGACCTGGTCGCGGACTGCACGCTCCGCGCGGCGCGCGCCGGCAACCCCGACGGCGGTCCCGGCAGCGAACCACACGAGCCGCTTGAACATGCTCAGGAGACCTCGCGGCCACGCAGGCGGCGAGCCGCCCGAGACGTGCCCTTGGCGAAGGCGACGGTCTTGATGACCGGTCTGCCGACCGTGAGGTAGCCGAGCCGAGCAGCCGAGTCGACCGTCGCGCTCAACGCCTCGGCCGAGCCGATGAGGTCGTCGACCCGCTCGAGCTCGCCGTTGGCCTCGGCAACCGTTCGCCGCAACTCGTCGAGCGCTGGCAAGACCTCGGACCGGACGTCGGCGAGCATGGCCTTGACCTCGCGCAACGTACGCACCAACGACAGGGCCGCCACGACGATCGCGACGACGGCGACGAGCACCAACGCCGACGCCAACAGCGCGGCCAGGTCCATGGCGGTGAGGGAGGCGTACACGATTCAGGCGGGTTCCGTGGGAGGTTCGTCAGGCCGGTAGTAGCGCCGGCCGACCGCGGCGTCGGGAAGGTACTGCTGTGGCACCCACCCACGCGGGTCGTCGTGAGGATACTCGTAGCCGACGCCGTGGCCGAGGGATGCGGCCCCCTTGTAGTGGGCGTCACGAAGGTGCATGGGGACCTCACCGCCGACACCGGCCCGCACATCGGCGCGAGCGTCCCAGATCGCCCGAGCCACCCTGTTCGACTTCGGTGCGCACGCGAGATGGACCGTCGCCTGGGCCAGTGAGAGCTGCGCCTCCGGCAACCCGACGTGCTCCAACGCTTGCGCCGCAGCGACGGCGACGACGAGGGCCTGCGGGTCTGCCATGCCGATGTCCTCCGACGCTGCGATCACGAGGCGCCGGGCGATGAAGCGTGGATCTTCGCCGGCCTCGAGCATGGTTGCGAGCCAGAAGATCGCCGCGTCGGGGTCGCTCCCACGCACGCTCTTGATGAAGGCGCTCACGACGTCGTAGTGGTCGTCACGGCCGTACCGAACCGATCGCGCGCCCAGCGCGGCCTCGGCATCGACCAGCGATACGAGGCGGTCACCGCGATGACGTGCCAGCGCCGCGGCGACCTCGAGGCAGGTGAGCAGATGACGCCCATCGCCTGCCGCCAAACCCACGAGGTGTGCCGCCGCATCGGCGGCGAGGCTGACCTCCTCGATGTCCGCGCCACGCTGCAGCAGCAACGTGAGCGCATCGGCGTCGAGCGGTTCGAGCCGGAACAGGGTCGAACGGCTGAGCAGAGGGGGGTTCACCTCGAAGTGCGGGTTCTCGGTGGTGGCACCGACGAGCGTGAGCAGCCCCGTCTCGACCGACGGCAGGAGGGCGTCCTGCTGCGCCTTGTTGAAGCGGTGGACCTCGTCGAGGAAGAGGATGGTTCCCTGCCCACGCTCCCCCAGCCGCTGCTCGGCCGCCGCAACCTCCGCCCGCACGTCTTTGACGCTCGCGGTGACGGCCGACAGCGACACGAACGCCTTCGCGGTGCTGCGGGCGATGAGGCGGGCGAGCGTCGTCTTGCCCGTGCCAGCGGGACCCCACAGCACGACCGAGGACAGCCGGTCAGCCTCGATCAACGCTCGCAACGGCCTGCCCGGACCGAGCAGATGTGTCTGCCCGACGACCTCGTCGAGCGATCGTGGCCGTAGCCGGTCGGCCAGTGGTGCCTGACGAGCGAGCTGCTGGGCTGCTGCCGCCGAGAAGAGATCGTCGGGAGCCACGCCCGTCCCTGCGCCGGTCAGCCCTTGGCCGGCGGGGGCAAGACCCGGAGGCCGAGCTCGCCGAGTTGCGTCGCGTCGATGGGCGTCGGCGCGCCGGTGAGCGGATCGGAACCGGACTGCGTCTTCGGGTAGGCGATCACCTCGCGGATGTTCTCCTCCCCGAGCAGCAACGCGACCAACCGGTCGATGCCAAACGCGAAGCCTGCGTGAGGCGGGGCCCCGAAACGGAACGCGTCGAGCAAGAAGCCGAACTTGGACTGGGCCTCTTCGGGACTGATCCCCAGCATCGCGAAGATCTGCTGCTGCACGTCGGGCCGGTGGATTCGCACGCTTCCCGACCCCAGCTCCCAGCCGTTCAGCACCAGGTCGTAGGCCTGGGAGCGGACATCCAGCAGTGCCTCGCCGGACCCCGACGTGAGCAGGTCGAGGTCGTCGGCGTGCGGCATCGTGAACGGGTGGTGTGCAGGCACCGGGTTGCCCTGGTCGTCGAGCGACTCGAACAGCGGGAAGTCGACCACCCACAGGAAGTGGAAGCCGCCTTCGTTCACCGGGGGGCGACCCAGCTCGAGACGCAACAAGCCGAGGACGTGACGCACCGCGGGGCGTTCGTCAGCGACCAGCAGCAACAGGTCACCGGGCTCGGCCTGGAGCGCGGTGCGCAACCCCGCCAGCTCGTCGGCGGACAGGAACTTGGCGACCGGCGAGGTGATCTCGCCTTCCTCGACCTTCATCCACACGAGACCCTTTGCGCCCCAACGCTTCGCCTGGTCGGTGAGGTCGTCGAGACGGTTGCGGCCGAACTCGGCACCGCCGGGGACACGGATGCCCTTCACACACGGCGCCTTGAAGGCGTTGAACTCGGTCGCCGCGAAGACCGGGGTGAGCTCGACCAGCTCCATGCCGAAGCGCACGTCGGGCTTGTCGGAACCGAAGCGCTCCTGCGCCTCGTGCCACGTCATGCGCGGGATGTCCGCCGGACGCGCGCCCGTGATCGCCTCGACCGCAGCCGTGACGGCGACCGACACGAAGTCGAGCACATCCTCTTGGGTGACGAAGCTCGCCTCGAGGTCGAGCTGCATGAACTCGAACTGGCGGTCGGCTCGAAGGTCTTCGTCGCGCAGACACCGCGCGATCTGGAAGTAGCGATCAAGACCACCGACCATGGCCAGCTGCTTGAACAACTGCGGACTCTGCGGCAGCGCGTAGAACGAGCCCGGACTGAGGCGCGAAGGAACGACGAAGTCGCGTGCACCTTCGGGTGTCGACGCGATCAGCATCGGCGTCTCGATCTCGAGGAAGCCCTGCTCTTCCATCGAGCGTCGCAGCGCGCTGTTGACCCGCGCCCGCCCCAGCAGGTTGCGCTGCATGCGTGCCCGGCGCAGATCCACATAGCGGTGGCGAAGGCGAAGGGTCTCGTCGATCTCCCGACGATCGTCGAGCGGGAACGGCGGCGGCTCCGCGGTGGCAAGCACCTCGACCTGGCAGTCGCCGAGCTCGACCTCGCCAGTCGCGAGGTTGGGGTTGCGCGTCCCGTCAGGACGAGCACGCACCACACCGGTGACGCACACGACGTACTCGCTGCGCAGGTCGGCGGCGCCGTCGACCACGCACTGCACCAGCCCCGTCCTGTCGCGCAGGTCGACGAACGCCAGGTGCTCGCCGTGCTCGCGACGCCGAGCCACCCAGCCCGCGACGCGAACGGTTCGACCGATGTCGTCTGCTCGCAGCGCACCGCAGTAGTCGCTGCGCAGGCCGACCGCGTGACCGCCGAAGTGCAAGGCGGGTGGTTGGTCGCTCACGTGTTCCTCGTTCCTGGAGGGGCCTCGCTCAGCCGGGCCCGAACTTCTGCGGTCAGGTTCTCTCGGTCGACACGCACCTGGGTGCCGTCCTCGCGCAGCGGGCGCAGCGTGGCCGCGCCTTCGGCACGCTCCTGCTCGCCCACGATGACGGCCAGCCTGGCACCCGAGCGGTCGGCCAGCTTCATCTGCGCCTTCATCGACCGGTTGTCGAAGGCGCGGCTTGCGGCCACACCGGCACGGCGCAGCGCGACCGTGAGGTCACGCGCGTCGTCGCCACCGCACACGTCGACGACGAAGACGTCGACGGCGTTCGGCACGGTCGGGAACGCTCCTTCGGCATCGCACGCCAACAGGACGCGCTCTATGCCGGAACCGAAGCCGATGCCGGGAGTGGGTGGGCCGCCGAGCTCTTCGACGAGACCGTCGTAACGGCCGCCGCCCAGCACGGTGCTCTGCGCGGCGTCGAGCGCGTCGGAGACGAACTCGAAGGTGGTGTGGGTGTAGTAGTCGAGCCCGCGCACCAGGCGCGGGTCGATCTCGAACGGGATGCCCAGGGCATCGAGCCCTGACCGCACCCGTTCGGCGTGCGCCAGGCTGTCCGCACCGAGCACCGTGTCGATGGTGGGGGCGTCGGCGACAACGTCACGGGTCACCTGGCGCTTCGAGTCGAGCACCCGCAGCGGGTGCACCTGCACCTTCTCGCGGTCGGCGGGGTCGAGCTCCTTCACCCGCCCGAGCAGCCACTCCTGTACGACGTCGACGTAGCGGGCGCGCTCCTCGCGGGTGCCCATCGAGTTGAGGAGCAGGCGCACGCGGCGCAGCCCGAGCGATGCCAGGTAGTCCCACCCGAGCGCGAGGACTTCGACGTCCACGTCGGGGTCTGGGCTGCCGAGCACCTCGACGCCGAGCTGGTGGTGCTGCCGGTACCGGCCCGCCTGGGGACGCTCGTAGCGAAAGCTCGGTGCGGCGTACCAGACCTTCCACGGCGTGGAGGGCCGGTGCTGCGCGAACGCCCGGGCGACCGACGCCGTGCCCTCCGGGCGCAGCGCGACGTGGCGACCGCCCTTGTCCTCGAAGTCGTACATCTCCTTGCGCACCACGTCGGTGCCTTCGCCGACCCGCTTGAAGACCCCGATCTCCTCGAACATCGGAGGCTGGACCAGCCCGAATCCGGCGCGACCGACGTGCCCGGCGAAGCAGGAGATGAGCGCCTGCCAGCGATCGGACTCGGGAGGCAGCACGTCATGGGTGCCGACCGGCGCCCGGAACGATTCGACAGCCGGCATCAGGCTCCTCTCCCCGGCAGGATTCGGTACGCGTCGTAGACCCCGTCGATGCCCTTCACGGTGCGCAGGACCGCATCGAGGTGAGAGGGATCGGCCAGCTCGAACTCGAAGCGCATCTTCGAGATGCGATCAGAACCCACGGCGCTGTTGCAGGACACGATGTTCACGTGGTGATCCGCCACCGCCGCAGAGACATCTCGCAGCAGACGCGTGCGGTCGAGCGCCTTCACCTCGACTGATGCCACGAACATGCCCCCGGCGTGGCCGTCCCACTCGACGTCGATCAACCGAGCGGCTTGCCCGGCGACGAGCGAGACGGCGTTGGCGCAGTCGCTGCGGTGGACGGACACCCCGCGGCCACGGGTCACGAACCCAATGATCTCGTCTCCCGGCACGGGCGTGCAGCAGCGCGACAGCCGCACCATGACGTCGTCGAGGCCTTCGACGTGCACAGCGGCGACGTCGCGACCTTCGAGCCCACGCCGCCGACGCGTGATGGTCGTCGGCAGCTGCTCAGGCTGGGCAGGATCGCCACCGCGCAGCACCTTCTCGATGCGCGCCGCCACCGCCTGTGCGGACACGTGGCTCTCGCCGATCGCCGCGTGGAGCGCATCGACGTCGGTGTAGTTGCTCGACGCTGCGACCTCTTCGAGGACCCGCGCGGGGAGCTTCTGCACGGGCAATCCCTGCCGCCGCAACGCCTTGGCGAGGTCTTCTCGGCCGTTGTCGATGGCATCCTCGCGGCGCTCCCGTGAGAACCACTGGCGGATCTTGCTCGCGGCGCGCGGGGTGGCGACGATGTTCAGCCAGTCGCGCGACGGGCCGGATCCCTCCACCTTCGAGGTGAAGATCTCGCAGGTGTCGCCGGAGGCAAGGCGATGGTCGAGCGCGACCAGTCGGCCGTTGACCCGGGCCCCGACGCAGGCGTGACCAACCTCGGTGTGGATGGCGTAGGCGAAGTCGATGGGTGTGGCGCCGTTGGCCAGGGTGACGACCCGGCCCTTGGGCGTGAAGACGTACACCTCGTCCTGGTCGAGGGCGACCTTCAGGTTGGCCATGAACTCGGCCGGGTCGGAGGTCTCGGACTGCCAGTCGACGATGCGGTTCAGCCACGCCACGTCGTCGGTGGCGGACTCGCCCACCTTGTACGCCCAGTGGGCCGCGACGCCGTGCTCGGCCCGGTGATGCATCTCGTGGGTGCGGATCTGCACCTCGAGGGGCTTGCCCAACGGACCGACCACCGTCGTGTGCAACGACTGGTAGAGGTTGAACTTGGGCATCGCGATGTAGTCCTTGAAGCGGCCCTGCACCGGCTTCCAGGTTGCGTGGATGGACCCGAGCGCGGCGTAGCAGTCCTTCACCGAATCGACGAGCACCCGGATGCCGACGAGGTCGAAGATGTCGTCGAAGTCGCGGCCCTTCACGACCATCTTCTCGTAGATGCTCCAGAGGTGCTTCGGGCGACCCGTCACCTCGGCATCGATGTTCAGCTCACGCACGCGCTCGTGCACCTGGTCGAGCACCTGCATGAGGTAGAGCTCACGCTCCGGTGCGCGCTGCGCGACCATGTGGTCGATCTCGGCGTAGCGCTTGGGGTGCAGCGTCGCGAAGGACAGATCTTCGAGCTGCTGCTTCACGTCCTGCATGCCCAGGCGATGTGCCAAGGGGGCGTAGATGTCGAGCGTCTCTCGGGCGATGCGCTCCTGCTTCCATGCGGGGAGCGCAGCGAGCGTGCGCATGTTGTGCAGCCGGTCGGCCAGCTTGATGATCAGGACCCGCAGGTCCTTCGCCATCGCGACCAGCATCTTGCGCATCGTCGCGGCCTGCTGCGCCTCTTTGGAGTCGAACGAGATCCGGTCGAGCTTGGTGACGCCGTCGACGATCGCCGCGAGCTCGGGGCCGAACTCGGTCGCGAGGTCATCGATGGACACCGACGTGTCCTCGACTGCGTCGTGCAGCAGAGCCGCCGCGATCGTCACGTCGTCGAGGCCCAGATCCGCGACGATGCGGGCCACGGCGAGGGGGTGCTGGATGTAGGGCTCGCCCGATCGTCGCACCTGCCCTGCGTGCGCCGCATCCGCCCGTTCGTATGCACGGGCGAACAGCTCGACCGGAGCCTTCGGATGGCGCACGTGGAACGCCGTGACCAGGGGTGCGACCTCGACCGCCGGTGGCGCGCTGGATCGACGCCAAGGGAGGACGCGATCGACCGTTGCCATCCCCTCAGGATGCCAGACCCCCGCCTGGCTCCGGTACGTATCCGCAGCGTGCATGCCCGATCACGGTTCTCCGGGCATCTAATCTGACAGCTTCCCCAACCTGAAAGGCGGAACACCATGTCCACCACCCATGTTCTTCGCCGCGGCCTTGCTGCATCGGTCGGCGCCGCAGCACTGCTCCTCACGGTCGCGCCGGTGGCGTCCGCTGGGGAATCCACCATGACCATCGACCCGTCGTCCGGGCCTGCGTCCACGGTCATCACCGTGTCGTCCTCAAGTGGGTGCTACCCCGGAAGCACCCTCACCGTCTCGCTCACCCCGGGCTACAACGGCGTGAGCTACAACGGCGGCTCGAGCGCCGACGCCATCGCCAGCCAGGAAGCCAACCTCACCGACCACGGTTCCGGCTCGTGGAGCACGACCATCACGGTTCCGGCCGACGCCGCCGCCGGCCTCTACAGCGTCGACGCATTCTGCTTCGACATTCCGAAGCTCCAGGGCCGCACACTGCGCGCCCAGGACTACGGCTTCAACTACCCGGTGCAGCAGTTCACCGTGACCGCCCAGGCCACGACGACGACGGTCGCCCCGACCACCACGGTTGCCCCGACCACCACCGTCGCCCCGACGCCACCCGCGGCGGCTCAGGCCGTTCAGGCTCAGCCGAAGTACACCGGCTGACCCGACACACACCCGGTAGTAGATGGGGCCCCGGCACAACGTGCCGGGGCCCCATCTCGTTCTCGGGGCAGGGCGCTGGAGTCAGCGTTCTCGTTCTCGGGGCAGGGCGCTGGAGTCAGCGGCCCGACCGGCAGCTAGCGCTTCTTGCCCATCTTGCGGGGCCGCGGCGGGTGATTGGCCGAGTAGAGGGGCGAACCCTCCCTGGTGCTTCGGGCCGCGGTGGGAGCCGACGCGCCGGAGGAGTCGGTGGTCTCACCAGCGAGGGCGGCGCCCGCAGCCGCACCGAGGACCGGGCCGTCGCCGGCCAGGATGCGCTCGCGGATCTTGCGGTTGCGGGGCTCGCGCTCCTTCAGGAACGACACGATCGGAGATGCGATGAACACCGAGGAGTAGGCGCCCACGAACAGCCCGACGAGTAGCGCGAGGCCGAACTCCTCCAGCGTGACTGCGCCCATGATGACCGCACCGACCAGCAGGATCGATGCCACGGGCAGAAGCCCCGACAACGTGGTGTTGATCGACCGCATGACCGTCTGGTTCAGCGACAGGTTCATCATGTCGGTGTAGGTCATCTGGCCAGTGGTGGTAACCAGCTTCTGGTTCTCGTGCACCTTGTCGTAGACCACGACGGTGTCGTAGAGGGAGTAGCCCAAGACGGTGAGGAAGGCCACCACCGTCCCGGGGGTGACCTCCAACTGGAAGATGGCGTACACGCCCACGCTGATCACCAGGTCGTGGATCACCGCCACGATGGCCCCGACGGCCATGCGCCATTCGAGCTGCCACGAGATGTACGCGGCGATGGCGATGAAGAACGCGATCAGGGCCTGGATCGCCTTACGGGAGACGTCCTTCCCCCACGACGGGCCGACGTCGCTGCGGTTCTCGTTGATGTCGGCCAGCGGCTGCTTCGTGGCGCTCGCCAACGCGTCCGCGACCTTCACCCGGTCGGCGTCGAGGCCGACCTCGACGCGGAGGTAGGTGCCCTTGTCGGTAGACAGCGTCTGGATCTGGGCGTCAGCCGAGTTGACGGGACGCAGCGCCTCGCGGACGTCTTCGACCGAGGCACCGTTGGCCGGGAACTGCCACGCGGTGCCGCCACGGAAGTCGATGCCGAGTTGCAACCCCTTCGTCGAGAGGAAGCCGATCCCGAGGATGAGCACCAGTGCGGAGAAAGCGAACGCGACCTTCCATCCCTTGCGGAAGTCGAGGTCGGCGTCGAACGAGTAGAGCTTGCGGAAGAACCCCATCACGCACCTGCCCCTTCGAGCGCACCGCTGTCGGACGTAGCCGGAGCGCCACGTGGGCGTAGCCCCAGCCATCGCGGATGGGCCGCGAACCACTTGCTGCGCGCCATGAGGAACACGACCGGCCGCATGAAGAACCAGGTCGCCAGGAGATCGAGGAACGTCGCGAGCCCGAGGTAGAAGGCGAAGCCACGAACCGACCCGACGGTGAAGAAGTACAGGATCGCCGCGCCGATGAGCGACACGAAGTCGGCGCTCAGGATCGTCTTCCAGGCGACCGTGAAACTCGCGAGCGCCGTGCCCCGGAATGATCGCCCCCGGTCCATGTCTTCACGGAGATGCTCGTAGTAGACGATGTTCGAGTCGACCGCCACACCGATCGACACGATGATGCCCGTGATGCCCGAGAGGGTGAGCGCGAGGCCGCGGTGCGACCCCAGCCAGGAGATGATGATCCAGAGCATGCCGGCACTGGTCACGAGGCTGGCCAGCGCCACGGCACCCAGCATGCGGTACATGAGCAACATGTAGAGCGCCACGAGGGCGAGGCCCACCGCGCCGGCCACGAGGCCCGCATGCAGCGAGCTTGCACCGAGCGTGGCTGAGACCTTGTCGACGCTGGCCTTCTCGAACTCGACGGGCAGCGAGCCGTAGCGCAGCTTCAACGCCAGGTCGCTCGCCTCGCTGTGCGTGAACTGCCCGGTGATCTGGAACGGATTGCTCGGGAGGTCGAGACCGCCGACCGTCGGCGCCGACAGCACCTGCCCGTCGAGCACCATCGCGATGAGCCCCGAGGGGCGACCCGTGTCGCTGCTGGTGCCGAGCTGTGGGCACGTCGGGGTCGCCTGGTAGCAGGCGTTGAAGGCCCGGTTCGCGAGCCCCTTCTGGCTGTCTTTCACCGTGACGCTCACCAACCACTGACCGGAGCTCAGTGCCGCGGATGCCGAGCTCAGCGCGGTGCCGTCGAAACCGACCGCGCTCGGGTTGGCATCGGAGTGCATCGGCCCGAGCGTGTAGATCCGGCCCTCCTTGTCGGAGGCCGTGATGGTCGGCGACGTGGACGAGGGAGCACCCGGCGTCGTCACAGGGACCTGAGTCGGGGCAGCCGTCGTCGCGGGAGGGGTAGTGGAAGGCTGGGTGCCGGGGGCGACTGTGCTTGCTGGTGCAGCCGTGGCCGGTGGGGCGGTCGTTGCGGGCGCGCCCTGCGAGAAGCTCACCGGCTGCACGTGGCCGACGCCGCTCTGGAGCTCGCCGAGGCTGGACTGGTTCGCGCCGCCGGTGGAGGCGGGGCTCGTGGTCGGGACTGCCGTCGATGCAGGCGCCGGCGTGGTGCTGCTGGGCGCCGGGACGACGGTGGTCGCCCCAGGAAGGGTGGTGGCCCCTGGGACGGTCGAGCCCGGGACTGTCGTTGCGCCTGGAACGGTCGAACCCGGAATCGACGCTTGCGGGGTGACCGGGTTCTGCACGTTCAACACCGGACGGAACTCGAGCTTGGCGGTGGTGCCGATGATCTCGAGCGCGCGGGCCGGATCCTTCAAGCCGGGCAGCTGCACGACGACGGTGCTGCCGGAACGGACCACGTCGGGTTCGGCCACACCGAGCCCGTCGACACGCTCACGAATGACCTGCTTCGCCTGCTCGATCGCCTCCGTGGTCGGGTGGGTACCCGCCTTCGGCTTCAGCGTGACGGACAACCCGCCTTGCAGATCGAGGCCGAGCAACGGCTTCCAGCTGAACCCGACAACCGATGCGAGACCGATGACGAGGATCACCAGCCACGTGAGCAGCCCGCCCATCCCGCTTCGACGAGTCGTGTTCATGGATGACCTCACCATCGAGCCCTGGAAGAAGAACGCCTGCACCGTGACCGCGATCCGGCCCCAGGCGCGAGGGTCGAGCGTAGTGTGCGCTGGTCGTCTACCCGAACAACCCCGGTGCACCCAGCCCCAGGTGCGTCCATGCCGCAGGTGTCGGCACCCTGCCGCGAGGCGTACGCATGAGCAGGCCCTGTTGGATGAGGAACGGCTCGTGGACGTCTTCGACCGTCTCGGTCGGCTCCCCCACGCTGATGGCGAGCGTTGACAGGCCGACCGGGTTGCCGCCGAACCGCTCGCACAGCGCCACGAGGATCGCCCGGTCGACTTTGTCGAGCCCACGCTCGTCTACCCCGAACACACGAAGCCCTTCGCGGGCGGCGGCGTGGTCGACCACACCCGAGCCACGTACCTCCGCGTAGTCACGCACGCGGCGCAGGAGTCGGTTGGCGATGCGGGGCGTGCCGCGTGAGCGACGCGCGATCTCGCCGGCACCGGCCGCGTCGACCGTCAGCCCGAGGATGCCCGCCGCCCGGCTGACGATGGCCTGGAGGTCGTCGGCGTCGTAGTAGTCGAGCCTGGCCACCAGCCCGAAGCGATCACGCAACGGACCGGTGATGAGCCCCGTGCGGGTCGTGGCACCGACGAGGGTGAAGCGCGGGACATCGAGGCGGATGGACCGCGCGGCAGGACCCTTGCCGAGCACGATGTCGAGTTGGAAGTCTTCCATCGCCGGGTACAGCACCTCTTCCACCGCCCGCGGGAGGCGGTGGATCTCGTCGATGAAGAGCACGTCACCGGCTTCGAGCTGGCTCAGGATCGACGCAAGGTCGCCAGCACGCTCCAGGGCCGGGCCGGAGGTGACGTGGAGGCGGACGTCCATCTCTGCGGCCACGATGCCGGCGAGCGTCGTCTTGCCGAGCCCCGGAGGGCCTGCGAAGAGGAGGTGATCGGCCGCCTGTGCGCGCCGCCGTGCGGCCTCGAGGATGATCGAGAGGTGCTCTTTGAGCTCCGTCTGCCCGACGAACTCGGCCAGTTGCCGTGGGCGCAGCCCTGCCTCGTCGCCGACCTCACCCGGGGCCTCGTCGGGCAGCGCAACGCCAGTCAGGAGCTCTTCTCTCATGTGCGTACCGCGAGGCGCTGAAGGGCGCGTCGCAACACGGTGGAGACGTCGTCGCCAGCGGCCACGTCGAGGTTGCGAAGCGCCTCACCGACTTCGTCGGAGGAGTAGCCCAAGCCGGCGAGCGCCTCGCCGACATCGCCCATGAGCGCCCCGCTCGTACCCGGCGTGTCGGCAGGCAGTGCATCACTGCCGGTGAGACGCGGCTTCAGTTCGAGCAGCAGGCGGGCGGCGGTCTTCTTGCCCACACCGGGCACGAGGCAGAGCGCGGCAACGTCGTCGTGCAGCAACACCTGGCGCAAGGCGTCGGGACGGTGCACCGACAGGATGGCCAACGCCAACGCCGGGCCCACACCGTGCGCGCCGAGTAGCGCTTCGAACGTACGCTGCGCGTCTCGGTCGGCGAAGCCGTAGAGCGTCTGGGCGTCCTCACGAATGTGGTGGTGCACCCACACGAACACCTCGGCGCCGACGTCGCCGAGCGCGATCGAATCGGCCGGGCCCATCGTGACGCGGTAACCGACACCGGCCACCTCGATCAGCCCCTCCCCGCCTGCGCCCCGTTCGAGCAGCACCCCACGCAACGAGCCGATCATCGGGGTGCCCCGACGGGCAGGCGAGCACGCAGGCGAGCGTGCGCGAGGTGGCACAAGGCAACCGCGGCGGCGTCGGCCGCGTCGGCCGGGCGGGGCGGTGCCGACAGGCGAAGCAGCTGCATGACCATCTGCTGGATCTGTGCCTTGTCCGCGGCACCGTCACCGGCCACCGCGAGCTTCACCTCGTTGGGCGAGTACTCGGCGACGTCCAGCCCGCGACCTGCGGCCTCGGCCAGCGCCAACCCGCTCACCTGACCCACCGACATCGCGGTGCGGGCGTTCACCTGGAACAGCACCCGCTCGACCGCGAGCGCATCGGGCCGGAGCTCGTCGAAGAGCTGGCGCAGCTCGCGCTGCAGTTCGGCGAGGCGCGCCGGCATCGGGTCGGCAGGCGCCGTGCGCAGCACCCCGATCGCAACAGGATGCGCGCCCGACGTCGTGGACTGCAGGCATGCGTAGCCGCAGCGCGACACCCCAGGATCGATCCCCAGCACGAACATGCGTACGACCTTACCTCGAGGCCGAGCCCGCGAGCAGGACCGTCAAGTCCGAGCCCATGGGAGCCGATTGGTGGCCATGACCTCCTCACCGGTGGTGGAGTTGCGCGCGGTCACACGCCGCTTCGGGACCGTTCCCGCGCTCACGAACCTCGACCTCACCGTTCCCTCGGGCACGATCACGGTGCTCCTCGGCCCCAACGGCGCCGGCAAGACGACCGCCACCCGCATCATCACCGGCGCGCTCGAACCCCATGAGGGAGAGGTTCGGGTGTTCGGGCTCGACCCCGCGACCGACGGCGAGTCCGTTCGGCGACGGTGCGGCGTCGTCTCCGCGAAGCCGGCGCTGTACGACCGTCTCAGCGGGCGGGCCAACCTGGCCTACGCGGCCGAGCTCTACGGGCTCGGTCGCGGGGCCGAGGTCGACCGGCGCATCGAGGAGGTCGCCACGCGTTTCGGGATCGACCATGCGCTCGACAAGCAGGTGGGCGGGTTTTCCACCGGCATGAAGACCCGGCTCGCACTTGCCAGATCGGTGCTCCATGCGCCCGAGCTGCTCCTCTTCGACGAGCCGACGTCCGGACTCGATCCGGAGTCCAGCCACGCCGTGCTGGAGATGATCGAGGACATGGTCGGTGACGGCGTCACCGTCATCATGTGCACCCACCTCCTCCTCGAGGCGGAAGGCCTTGCCCAGCAGGTGGTCGTCATGGAAGGCGGCACCGACCTCGTTGCCGGACCTCCCGACGAGCTGACGCGCCGCTACTGGCCGACACCGGTCGTCCGTCTCGACGCGACAGACCGCGCGGCGCTGCTCGGCGTCGAAGGCCTCCCCGGCGTGTTGGGCGTCGACGTCGTCGGCTCGGCCAGCGCCGAGCTGGCAGGCATGGCCGGAACGGACGGGCGCACGACGGCGCCCGTCGACGTGCGCCTCGAAGATGCCGCGGTCATCCCCGACCTGGTGGCGACACTGGTCGGGCGGG
Source organism: uncultured Iamiaceae bacterium (assembly GCA_964621605.1). Classification (GTDB taxonomy): domain Bacteria; phylum Actinomycetota; class Acidimicrobiia; order Acidimicrobiales; family Iamiaceae; genus CAZUMJ01. Next base: position 25,304 of record CAZUMJ010000023.1, read on the forward strand.
GTGTCCGCCTCACCCGTGTCGAGCCGCACGTGCCTTCGCTCGAGGACCTGTACTTCGCCGTGCGCCGCCAGCATGGTGCCAGCAGCCTGACCCTGGCGGACGACGGCGGCCGTCGTCTCGCCCCCGAACGAGCAGGACGATCATGAGCTCCACGCCTCGCCGGCCACCCATCCGACTGCAGCGCGCACGCGTCGCGACCATCGCCAAGACCGAGCTCCGCCAGCTCATCGAGGCACGCGACTTCTGGATCCCCATGATGATCCTGGGCGGGGTCTTCTTCCTGCTGATCCCCCTGGTCCTGCTCCTCACGGTGACCCGCGTGGGCAACGTCCATGCCGTGCAGCAGCTCTCCCAGACCCTCGAGATCCTGCCGGCGAAGGCACAAGCAGCCATCCGCGGGCACACCGAGCAGGGACGTGCCGCCTACGCCATGGCGGTGTACCTGCTCGCCCCCGTGGCGATCGTGGTGCCGCTGACGATCTCCACGGCAGTGGGCGCGTCGACGATCGTCGGCGAGCGCGAGCGCGGCACCGGCGAGTTCCTGGCGCACTCCCCCGCATCCGTGCACGAGATCTACCTCGGCAAGCTGATCGCAAGCGTCATCCCCGGGTACTTCACCACCATCGTCGGGTTCGCCACCTACTCGACGATCGTGAACATCCTCGTCGGTCCTGACGTCGGGGGGTGGTTCTTCCCGACCACCCAGTGGTGGATCCTGATGCTCTGGGTGGTTCCGCCATTCGTGCTGCTCACCCTGTCGATCGTGTTGCGCCTCTCGGCTCGGGTGCGCAGCACCGCCGCCGCGCAGCAGGCATCCGGGCTCGTCACCCTGCCGTTGATCATGGTGGCGTATGGCCAATCCACCGGGGCGATCTACGGCGGAAACGCGTTGGGGTTCGCGGTCGGCGGCATCGCGTGGGTGCTGGCGCTTCTCGGACTCTGGAGGGGCATGCGCGACGTGACACGCGGTCGATTGCTGGGCGTCGCCGAGGGGCTCTGAGCCGTCCCCTACGATCTGGCCGACATGAGCGACGCGGCCGCACCGACCGCGCGCGTCCGGCGCGGATGGCACAACCTAACGACGTGGTGGGGAGGCGCTGTGGCGCTTCTCGTCATCGTCGCGGCTGCGCTGCGCACGGCGGTCTTCCTGCGTCCCCTGCCGGTGCTCGACCGGGTCTTCATCCCGGACGACACCTACTACACCCTCAGCATCGCTCGCTCGATCGCCCATGGCCACGGCCCGACGACCGACGGCCACACCCTCACGAGCGGCTTCCAGCCGCTCATCGCGTTCCTGATGGTGCCCGTCTACTGGGTCACCGACAATCCGGACCACGCGGTCCGGGCAGACATGGCGTTCCTCCTCCTGGTGGACGTCGCCATCGTGGTGCTGCTCGCCTTCCTCGGCAGGCGTCTCGTCGGACCGGTCGCGGGGATCGTCGCCGCGGCGATCTGGGCGGCCTCCCCCGCCGCGGTTCGCCTCGCTGCAGGTGGGCTCGAGACGACGCTTGCCATCGCCTGCCAGCTCGGCTTGGTCCTCGCGTGGTTCTACGCCCGTGACCGCCCGCCCGCCGGAAGGGAAGGGATGGCGCGCTGGGCCCTGGTCGGGGTGCTCGGGGCATGCACGGTGTTGGCTCGGGTCGACGGGGTCGGCATCGTCGTGCTGCTCGCCGCCGTCCAGGTGTGGAAGGGCCCGAGGCGTCCCCTGCTCACCGCCGGAGGCGCGCTCGCCGTCACGCTCCTGCCGTGGTGGGGCTATTGCATCGCCCACTTCGGCAACCCGATACCTATGAGCGGCACCGCCGCCCGTGCGTTGCAAGGCGGCGGGCCGTTCAACCACACGGTGAGCGCTGCCGTCGCGGGCAGCGTGCTGGGAGGCCCCATCGCGGTGTTCTCCGACTTCCCGCGCTGGGCCCTTTCCACCAAGAGCACCTGGCCGTACTGGCTCTGCGTCGGCGTCGTCGCCGCGATCGGGCTCGCCATGGTCGTCGCCGCACGCCGTGGCAAGCGCAGCGTCGAAGCCGCCACGCTCGGCGCCCTGGCGCTCTTCGCCTTCTCTCTGTTGCTCTTCTACGGCTGGCTCAAGATTCCGTACTACGCCTACCGGTACGTCTGGCCGGTCGCCGCGGTGCAGGCCATCTATCTCGGCGCGCTCGCAGAGGTCGTCACCCGTTGGGTCAGGGCACGGCCGCAGCTGCCGGTGCGCATCGCAGGCTGGAGCGTGGTCACCCTCATGGGCGCGGCGCTGTTCTTCCCGGCACCAGACGGCTTCGACCGGCTCTTGCACTGGAAGTCCCGCGCGCCGGCAAGCAGCTACTACCTCGAAGCGGCAACGGGTTACCGCCAACAGGCGCGGTGGCTCAACACCATCGTTCCTGATCATCAGGTCATCGGCGCGCACCAGAGCGGCGCGCTCGGCTACTACGCCGAGGGAGACAGGACCGTCATCAACCTCGACGGCGTGGTGAACGCCGAAGCTGCTCGAGCCCTACGAGACAACGGCGAGGTCGCGTTCCTCCGTCGAAACCACATCGGCTGGATCGCCGACTGGGGTCTGACCGTCGCCGCGTACGACATCCTCTTCAAGCACGCGAACCCGCCCGGGCAGGTGGTGGTCGTCGCCAAGCTCCAGCCCCCCGGCAACGGCCCGTTCTGGGTCGGGCGGATCGAGCGGTAGTTCGGCGTTCCGGCCTCAGGCGAGCGCGCGCAGTTCCGCCACGAGCTCGCCGACAGGGCGGAAGGTCAGGCCGGCCACCGCACGATGCGCGTAGCGGACCACACCCCCGGGGTCGATGATGAAGACCGATCGCCGGTAGAAGCCGAGGGGGCCGAGTACGCCGTACTTCTCGCCGACCGACTTGTCTTCGTCTGCGAGTAGCGGGAACGCGAACCGCCCCTGGCGACAGGAGAACTCCTCGTGACTGGCGACCGACTGTGGACTGATCGCCAACAGGCGCGCGTCCAGCGCGGCGAACTGCTCGGCTCCGGCGCTGTAGGTGTTCAGCTGCCGGGTGCACACCGGCGTGTTGTCGCCTGGGTAGAAGACCAGCACGACCGGTTCGCCCCGGAACTCCGAGAGACGGTACTCGGCGTTGGCCGGCTCGCAATCGGGCCGCAGGATGACTCCGGGCAGGGTGAAGTCTGGGGCATCCTCGCCCACGGCCAACGGCACCTCAATCGTCCAAGGCGGCGAGCACGTCGTCGGGTACGTCGAGGTTCGCGAAGACGTTCTGGACGTCGTCGTGGTCGTCGAGCGCGTCGATGAGACGCAACACCTGCTTCACCTCGTCCAGCGCATCGAGCGTCACGACGCTGGTGGGGACCATCAGCCCCTCTGCGGATTCGATGGCCATGCCTGCCTCTTCGACAGCTGCCCGTACGGCACCGAGCGAGCTCGGTGGCGTCGTGAGCCGCCAGACGGTCGCACCATCGCTGAGGTCTTCTGCGCCGGCATCGAGCGCGGCGAGCAGCAACTCCTCCTCGTCAGCGGAACGCCCCACCTCGATCACACCCTTGCGTTCGAACTGCCACGCCACCGCACCGGGCTCGGCGAGGCTCCCGCCGTTGCGACTGAACAACGTCCGGACCTCGGAGCCGGTGCGATTCCGGTTGTCGGTCAGCACCTCGACGAGGATGGCCACACCGTGCGGCGCGTACCCCTCGTAGGTGATGGCCTCGTAGGTGACCCCTTCGAGCTCACCCGTCCCTCGCTTGACGGCGCGCTCGATGGTGTCGAGCGGAACCGACGAGTCACGCGCCTTCTGGAACATGGTGCGAAGCGTGGGGTTGCTGTCGGGGTCACCGCCGCCCTCACGCGCAGCCACCTCGACCTGACGGATCAACTTGGCGAACAACTTGCCGCGAGCCTTGTCCTTCGCGCCCTTCTGATGCTTGATCGTCGCCCACTTGGAGTGACCAGACATCAGCAAACCTCCGAACCGTCGCCCGCGTTGAGTGCATGCAGCAGAGGGGGCATCGCGGGAATCACGCCACCCTCGCCAAGAACTGCTCGTGCAACCGCAGATCGTCCGTCAGTTCCGGGTGAAAGGCCGCCACGAGCACCGCACCGTAGCGACACAACACCGGCTTCTCCGATACCTCCGCCAGCACCTCGACCCCGTCCCCCACCGCCTCGACGATCGGAGCACGAATGAACACGGCAGGAAACGGTGCGTCGAGACCGCGCACCGTGAGGGCCGTCTCGAACGAATCGACCTGGCGACCGAAGGCGTTGCGTCGGACCTGCATCGGCACCGCGCCCAGACTGCGCTGGTCGGCACGTCCGTCGAGCACGTCGGTGGCCAACAAGATCATGCCGGCACACGTTCCGAGCGCGGGCATGCCGTCTGCGAGCCGAGCCGCCAACGGCTCTCGTAGCCCTGATGAGTCGAGGAGCATCGACATCGTGGTGGATTCTCCGCCAGGAATCACCAGTGCATCGACCGCGGCGAGTTCAGCCGGGGTCCGGACGGTGGTGGCGGTGGCGCCGAGCTCAGTGAGCGCGCCGAGGTGCCGGGCAACGGCCCCCTGCAGCGCGAGCACCCCGACCTTGCAACCGAAGCTGGCGGCCATGTCCCGGAGGCTCCCCGGAACGAGCGGCTGGCACTACCAGCCCCGCTCGGCGAAGGTCGTGTCGAGCGAGCCGATCTCGAGGCCCGGCATCGCCGAACCGAGCCCCCGACTCACCTTCGCGAGGATGGCGGGATCGGTGTAGTGCGTGGTCGCCTCGACGATCGCCTTGGCCCGAAGGGCCGGGTTGTCGGACTTGAAGATGCCCGACCCCACGAACACGGCCTGTGCACCGAGCTGCATGACCAGCGCGGCGTCGGCCGGCGTGGCGATACCACCGGCGCAGAACAGCGGAACAGGAAGGCGCCCGGTGTCGTGCACCTCGCGCACCAGCTCGACCGGCGCCCGGAGCTGCTTGGCCCAGTCGTAGACCTCGGCGCTGTCGGCCTGCGTGATGCGGCGGATGTCGCCGAGGATGGTGCGGAGGTGCCGCACCGCTTCGACGATGTTGCCGGTGCCGGCTTCGCCCTTCGAGCGGATCATGCACGCGCCCTCGGAGATGCGCCGAAGTGCCTCGCCAAGGTTGGTGGCGCCACACACGAACGGCACCGTGAACGCCCACTTGTCGATGTGGTGAGCCTCGTCGGCCGGTGTCAGCACCTCGGACTCGTCGACGTAGTCGACGCCGAGCGACTCGAGGATCTGCGCCTCGACGAAGTGCCCGATGCGCGCTTTCGCCATGACGGGGATGGTGACGGCGGCTTTGATGCCCTCGATCATCTCGGGGTCGGACATGCGGGCCACGCCACCGTCACGACGGATGTCAGAGGGCACGCGCTCGAGGGCCATGACCGCCGTGGCACCAGCATCTTCGGCGATGCGGGCCTGCTCCGGGTCGACGACGTCCATGATGACGCCACCCTCGAGCATCTCGGCGAGGCCTCGCTTGACCCGGGCGGTGCCCGTCTCGTGACCGGTGGAGGTGGTGGACGGCGTTGCAGACATGCACGTCATTGTAGGGGCGACCTGTCAGGTGGCCGAAGCCGAATCGGGCTCGTGCCGCGGGCTCCAGGAGATCGCCGCCAGCCACGCCGCCGCAGCCTCCGACGGGCACGATCCCCGTGCGTCAGAGCTCTCGGAGATGGGCGATGCGCTCCTCGAGCGGCGGGTGCGTATCGAACAGGCGGTTGAGGCGCGCCAGACGACCTTCCTTCTCGGTCCGAGCGATGGGCGACTCGATCCAGAGATGGGCAGTGGCCCGGCTCGACGAGTGCACCACCGTCTGGTCGTCGCGCAGCTTCTCGAGCGCGGAGATCAACCCGGGTGGGTACCGGGTCATCTGCACCCCCGAGACGTCTGCCAGCGACTCTCGGTTGCGGCTCACCGCGAACTGCATGACCTGCGCGATGAGCGGGGCGAACAAGAGCAGGAAGAAGCCGATGACGGCCAGGACCACCTGCGGCCCGCCACCGCCCCGGTTGTCGTCGTAGGCCCGGCCGCCACCCCACCACAGGAACCGGATGCCGAAGTCGGAGGCGAGCGCCACCACGCCCACCATCGTGACCGCGAGCGTCGAGACCAGGATGTCGTAGTTCTTGATGTGGCTGAGTTCGTGTGCGAGCACGCCTTCGAGCTCGACGCGGTTCATGCGCTCGAGCAGGCCCGTCGTCACCGCGATGGCCGCGTGCTTGGGGTTGCGCCCGGTGGCGAACGCGTTCGGGGCGTGGTCGTCGACGACGTAGATCCGCGGCTTCGGCAGGCCCGACGCGATGCAGAGCCCTTCGACCAGGTTGTGCAGACGCGCGTACTGCGTCGGATCGGCGGGGTGAGCCCGGCTCATGGCCAACGCCACCGAGTCGGACTTCCAGTACCCGAGGAAGGCGCTTGCGGCGGCGATCACAAAGGCGATCGCGAAGCCGATGGGGCCACCCCTGATGAGGAGGTTCAGCGCGACGAACACCAACGCGGTGAAGGAGAGGAACCCCACCACCAAGACGGCAGTGCGGCGCTTGTTCTGTGCGATCTGTTCGTACAAGGAGCGAAGCTCAGAACTCGACCTTGACGGGACCGCGCGTCTCGCCTTCGGCCTCGAAGTACTCGCGTTCGGTGGCCTTCGCCAGACCAGCGACGAGCATGGATGGGAACGTCTGAATCTTGGTGTTCAGCCGCAGGACGCTGTCGTTGTAGAACTGCCGCGCGTAGGAGATGCGGTCCTCCGTGGCGGTCAGCTCCTCTTGCAGCTGCAGGAAGTTCTGGTTGGCCTTCAGCTCCGGGTACGCCTCGGCGACCGCGAACAGCGACTTCAGCGTGCCGGTGAGCAGGTTGTCAGCCGTTGCCTGGTCTTTCGGGCCCTGCGCCGCCACCGCGGTGTTGCGAGCCTGGATAACGGCCTCGAGCGTCTGTCGCTCGTGCGTCGCGTACCCCTTCACCGTCTCGACGAGGTTGGGGATCAGGTCGTAACGCCGATTGAGCTGGACGTCGATCTGGGCCCACGCGTTGTCGACGCGGTTCTTGAGGCGGACGAGGCCGTTGTACAACGCCACGACACCCGCGAGCAGGAGTACGACGAGGACGGCAACGATGATGATGGGCAGCATGCGCCCTCCTGGGCGTGAGCGGTCACGTGCCCCCGAGTGTAGAGGCCTCCCGGCTCAGCGCCCGCGGAAGCGGGAGATGGCCAGCTCGTAGCGCTGGAGGTACTCCTGCGCGAGGCGGTCCATCGAGAAGCCGGCCGCCCGCTGCTCGCCTGACGCGACAAGCGCCCTGGCCACCTGCGGGTCGTGCAGGACGCGCAGCAACGCCTTCGCCAACGCGTCTGCATCGCCGGGCGGCACCAACAGCGCGTCACGGTCGGCCCGGGCCACGTTGGCGTACCCCGGGAGCTCCGAGGCGACGATCGCGGTCGACGCTGCCATCGCCTCGAGCAGGACGACGCCGAACGACTCCCCGTGCAGGCTCGGCGCACAGAAGACGTCGGCGCCTCGCAGGCGGGCCTCCCGTTCGGCATCCGAGATGCGACCCAACCACGAGACACGAGGATCGCCTGCGTGAAGGGCGCGCAGCTCGGCCGTCTCCGGCCCTTCCCCTGCCACCCACACCCGCACCTCGGGCGGAAGGTGCTTCAGCGCTGCGAGCAGCACCGCCAGCCCCTTGCGTGGCTCGTGCCGCCCGAGGAAGAAGATCGTTGGACCATCGGTCGGCCATGGATCCGCCTTGGCGAACCTGTCGATCTCGATGCCGTTGAACAGCACGTCGTAGTGCCCACCCAGCGACTCCTCGGCGAGTCGTCGAGCGTCCTCGGAGACCGCGCACGCCACGTCGAGCCGGCGGGCGAGCCACCGCAGTGGCGGGCCGAGCCATTCGTAGGCGGCACTGCCACCCGCGGCGTGGAACGTTCCCACGAGGGGGGTGTGCTTGACGATGCCAGCCGTCATCGTGGGTCCGGGAACCAACGGCTCGTGGAGGTGCAGCACGTCGAAGTCCTCGTCGCGCAAGGAGCGGATGAAGCGCAGCTGTGCGGGAAGGTCGGGCGCGATGGGCGCCACCGAACCGTTGGCCGCGGTCGGGATGCTGTTGCCCAGCGGCGTCACGCCCGGTTCCGGGGGCGGACCGTCGCACGGCCCGAGCACGCGGGCGGAATGGCCGGCGGCACGCAGCGCCCGTGCCAACCCCAGCACCTGACCCTGCACTCCCCCAGGCAGGCTGAGGCTGTAGGGGCACACCAGGCCGACGCGCATCGGGTGGACGCTAGTGCGCGACCGTGCCCGGCCCGCCTACAGGAAGAGCAACTCGATCTCTTCACGCACCTCGGGAGTGAGGCGCTCGAGCGCCGTGAGCGCGCCGAGGTTCTCCGAGACCTGCTCGACCGAGCTGGCGCCCAGGATCACGCTCGACACGTGCGGGTTGGCCGCGCACCAGGCGATCGCGAGCTGGGCCACCGACACGTCGAGGCGTGCCGCCACCTCCATGAGGCCGCGCACGATCCGGTTGTGGCCGGCATCGGTGAGGCGGTCACGCATCCACTCGTAGCCCGGCAGGCTGCCCCGGCTCCCCTCCGGGACCCCGTCGACGTACTTCCCCGTGAGCAACCCGGACGCGAGCGGGCTCCAGGTGGTGAGTCCCAACCCGATCTCGTCGTACAAGCGGCGATAGTCGTGCTCGACCTTGGTGCGCTCGAAGAGGTTGTACTGGGGCTGTTCCACGACCGGCGCGTGGAGGTGGTGGCGCTCCGCGATGCCGTGCGCCAGGGCGATCTCGGCCCCCGTCCACTCCGACGTGCCCCAGTAGAGGGCCTTGCCGGCGCTGACGAGATCGGACATGGCACGCACCGTCTCGGCGAGCGGCGTACGTGGGTCGGCTCGATGGCAGTACACGACGTCGACGAAGTCGAGGCCGAGGCGCTCCAGCGAGCCGTCGAGCGCCTGCATGAGGTACTTGCGGTTGAGGGTGTTGCGCATATTTACGTCGGAGGAGAGACCCCAGAACAGCTTCGTGGAGATCACGTAGGAGCTGCGCGCCCAGCCCAGCTCTGCGATGGCCTGGCCCATGATCTGTTCGGAGCGACCACCCGCGTACGCCTCGGCGTTGTCGAAGAAGTTCACGCCTGCCTCGCGGGAACGGGCGAGGCAGTCGCGGGCCAAGCCGGTGTCGAGCTGGGTCCCGAAGGTGACCCAGGAACCGAACGACAACAGGCTGACCTGCAGCCCGGATCGGCCGAGACGGCGATATGGCATGTCCATCGATCAACCCCCGTGGTGAGCAGGGTCGCACCCTACCGTCGTGCCGAGAAGGCGGTCGGCGGGCCACGTCGCCGCATCCTCGATCACCTGACGGCTGAGCCGCGAGTGAGACGCCGGGGTTGAGAAGACCGCCACCGTCTCCATGAGGTCGAGCAACCGCTTCGCCTTGTCGATGTCGGCTTGCGGCAACGTCTCGTCGAAGTACACGGCGAAGAGGTTCGTGCGTACAAGATCGGCCGCCGCCGCGCCTCGCCCGCGGGCACGCAGGTCGGCGATCAGCTCACGCTCGAGTCGAAGCGACTCACGTCGCTCGGCGTCGCTGCGCACATCCACGCACGCCACCTCGGTCGCGGCGGGGTCGGCACGCCACAGCGTGACGTAGTACCCGGTGACCACCTGGAGCGTGGCGTCGTAGTCGCCGGGCAGGAAGACGCGGTGTGCCCGTACACCGGTGCCATACACCGGCAACGTTCCCACCGCGATGCCGTGGCGCTCCAACTGCAGCATCAGGCCGAACCCGGTACCGCCGAGGCCGATCGGGTCGCGCCAGTCGACGAGGTAGCGGCGCGTCCTCTCGATCCGCGCCAAGGTCTCTGTCGCGAGCACCTGCTCCTGTCGCGAGATGCGCTCGGAGGGGACCTTCACGCCGGCACCGTCTGCGACGCCGAAGCCCACGCCTCCCACCAAGACGATCGCGGCACACGCCCGCGCCCAACGCGCGTCGACCGACGGTCGGGCTCGTCGCACGAGCAGCCACGCCGACCATCCCGACGCCAAGACACCGAGGCCGGTGATGCACCACATCCACTCCACGATGTACCCCCACACCGTGCCGAAGATCCGAGAGCCTGCGATGCACGCGACGACAACCGCCACGCCGCCGACGACGTGCAGGGCACGCAGACGCTCGTCCTCACGCCAGGTCAATACCGCGAGGAGCGCCCAGACGAGGACGAACGCGAGGCCCCCCAGACCGGACCCGGACGTGCGCCAGCTTCCGGTCAGCCAGTTCCCCCAGGGCTCCAACTGCACGAGCGTGACCTCGACGCCGCGCAGCCAACCGATCGGACGCTCGGGCGAATAGCGGAAGTAGCGATAGAGGATCCAGAGGTTGCCTGGGCTCTCGCGAAGCTGCTGCACCAGGGGTGGGATCCACACCACGACGCCCGCCAACAGCGCAATCAGGAACGAGGCTCGACGCCAGTCGGTACGACGCCACACGGCCGCCAACGCCAGCAATGCGCCGACCGGCGCGAGGTAGCCCACGTGGCACTGGATGCAGTAGCTGCCGACGACGACGGCCACCGGCAGGAGAGCCACGTCGCCGTCGAGCACGGACCAGGTCAAGAGCAGGAACAGCAGGAAGGGCACCAGGGGGGTGTACGGATTCCACGGCTGCGTCAGGGCACTCAGACCGAACCCCTGCACGAGGAGGGCGGCGACGCCGAGCACGCCGAGCACGAGCGACAGCCCTCCCCGCCGGCGTGCGACCAAGGCCACGGCGATGATCCAGCCGACGTTGAGCAACGCACACGACAGTTCCAACGCCCAGGCGGTTCCCCCGCCGAGGCGATACGCGGGCGCCAGCAGCCAGAACATCAGCGGCCCCGGGTGGCTGCCCTGTATCGAGCCTGCTGCGATGCGTCCCGCAGCACCGACCAGTGGCAGGTGCGCCGGAACATCACGCACACGCATCTCTGCCTGGGCGAGGTCTCCGGTCGGGAACCAAGCCTGCCCGTGCAGCGCGACCACGGCAACGAGGAAGGGCACCGCAACGAGCGCTGCCAGTGCGAGCACGATGGCCAACCGTGGCGGTCGGGGCACGCCCGAGCGGGTCGGGGTGATCGGCGCGGCCTCGGTCACGGGCGGTCACTCTAGGAGGTGGTCCGCGCCAGGGTGCTCGCGCCCGTACGCTCCACCCATGACCCGCCGCACCAAGATCGTCGCCACCATCGGTCCCGCATCCGAGTATCCGGCGGTGCTCGACGGCCTGATCGACGCGGGCATGAACATGGCGCGCCTGTCGCTCGCGCACGGGCCGTTCGAGGAGACCGCCACCCGTCTCGCCGCGATCCGTGCCGCAGCCAAGCGCTCCCGCGAGTTCATCGGGGTGCTCGCCGACCTGCCCGGCCCGAAGGTGCGCGCAGCCGAGTTCCCCGACGGCGGCGCGCAGCTCGTCGCCGGCGCACAGGTCGAGCTCCACACCGCGGAGCCCGGCGACGCGAGCTCCACCACGCGCATCGCCATCGACCACCCCGAAGCGGGACGCTCCCTGGTGGAGGGCGACCGGGTCGTGTTGGGCGACGGCTCCATCGACCTGCGAGTCGTGTCCGCGGGCCCCGACGGTGCGGTCGCCGAGGTCGTGACCGGCGGCTGGGCCCAGGGACGACCGGGGGTGAGCATCCCCAGCGAACGCCTCAACCTCCTCTCCCCCACCGACACCGACCTGCGCTTCCTCGCCCAGCTCTGCGAGGTGGGTGTCGACGCCGTGGCGATCTCGTTCGTGCGCAGCGCCGCCGACATCGCACGGACCCGCACCCACCTGGGGCCTGACGGGCCCATGCTCATCGCCAAGATCGAGACCCCCGAAGCGGTCGACGACGTGGACGCCATCGTCGCCACCGCTGACGGCGTGATGGTGGCCCGCGGCGACCTCGGCATCCGCTGTGCGATGGAAGACGTCCCGCACTTCCAGAAGAAGGTGATCCACACCGGGGTGGCCTACGGCCGGCCGGTCATCACCGCCACCCAGATGCTCGAGTCGATGATCCGCGCCCCCGTTCCGACACGCGCCGAGGTCTCCGACGTGGCGAACGCCGTGTTCGACGGCACGAGCGCCATCATGTTGTCGGCCGAGAGCGCCGTCGGCCGGCATCCCGTTGCGGCGGTCGCCACGATGGCGCGCATCGCCGCCCGCGCCGAGGCCGAGTTCGACTACTACTCGTGGGGCCACGCGCTCGGCCGGCAGCAGACGGCCGAAGCCCACGGCGCACCCGCACCCGTGCGCATCACCGCGGCGCTGTCGGCCGCAACGTGGCGCGCCGCGCGCGACGCCGACGTGGCTGCGATCATCGCCTGCACCAACACGGGCAGCACGCCGAAGGCGATCTCCCGCTACCGCCCCACAGCTCCGCTGATCGCGGCCACTCCGTCACCGAAGACGGCACGTGAGCTCTCGGTGGCCTGGGGCATTCGGCCGGTGGTGGTCGAACGGCGCGAGAGCACCGACGACATCGTCTGGTTCGCGGTCGAGGCCGCGGTGCGAGAGGGGCTCGTCGCACGCGGCGACGTGGTCGCCGTCGTCGTCGGGTCGCCCCTCGACCCCGATCCCGCATCGGACACGCTGCGTCTCGTGCGCGTACGCTGACCCACCTTCGCCAGGCGGTTCGTAACGCCCGTGGCGGTGCCTCAGACCTCGGGCCCGCCGAGATCGCCGCCGCGGTCGCAGACATCGACCTGCCCAGCGCTGGGCGACAGCACCGTGGCCCATCCGGTGCGAGACTCCGGTTCGGCAATGCAACGATTGCTACTGTGCACTCTCGCCGCCCTCACCGGTCACGTATCGCGACCCGACCCGACTGCGGACTTGCTTGCCTCACAGCAACGGCGCACGCAGATCGGAGAACGCCATAAAGATGTTCAAGCGCGTCCTGGCCCCAACGGCTCTACTGGCCCTCGTCGTCTTCTCGGCAACCTCGTGCGACAAGCAAACCGCCGATACCTGGACCCGCAGCATCAAGAGCAGCGACATGTCTTGCAACTTTCGAGGGATAGACGTTTGGCCGGAGGGTTACGTCAGGCAGGTGGACGTCCACTGCTACTTCCATTCCACTGCTGGGGGAGGAGAGCACCCATACGTCTTGGTCTACGTCAGCGGGTGCTCGCCCTACCGGATCAACGGCGGAGCAAGCGGAGACACTCCTCTCGTCAGGCTGAGTTGCGTGGGCGACCCGTTCTACGACCTCGGCTTCAAGGCCTGCCAGACACATGGCGGCCCACTCCCCGATGACTGCACCGATCCGCAGGACCACTACGATCTCAGAAACTATTCGTGAGCGCAGCTCTCTACAGTGTCGACCGGTGAGCGATCAAGGAGCCCCAACGGTGCCGGCGGGAGCGGCTTGTCGCGAGCACGGCCAACGTGCGCGGCTGGCGCTGCAGGCGACGGACCTCTGTATCGGGTATGCGGGTGGGCCCGATGTTGTGCGTCACGTGGATCTGGCTGTTGGGGCAGGTGAGGCGCTTGCCGTCGTGGGGACGAGTGGGTCGGGCAAGTCGACGTTGCTCTATGGACTCGCAGGGGTGCTGCCGGCTCGCCTCGGCACGGTTCGATTGGCGGGCCAGGCCCTGACCACCGCGTCGGAGAGGCAACGCAGTGAGCTGCGGCGCTCCCATGTCGGGTTGGTGTTGCAGTTCGGTGAGTTGGTGCCGGAGCTGTCATTGCTCGAGAACGTTGCGTTGCCGCTGCGCCTTCTCGGCACGGCCCGCCGGCCTGCACTGGCGATGGCCAAGGAGTTGCTCGACTCGCTCGGTGTCGCGTCGGTGGCGCATCGGCGTTCCGGGCAGGTTTCGGGCGGGCAGGCACAGCGCGCGGCGATTGCGCGTGCGGTTATTCACCGCCCTGCGGTTGTACTGGCCGATGAGCCGACCGGTGCGCTCGACTCCGACACGGCGGACCAGGTGCTCGACGTGCTCATCGACGCGGTCCTGACGCGGGGTGCGGCCATGGTTCTGGTCACCCACGACCGCCGCGTCGCGGAGCGGGTCGGTCACACCGCACACATGCTGGACGGCCACCTCGGCCCCGCCGGGCAACTGCCCAGCGACGCAGAGGACACGGACGGCCGCAACCACGTCGAGCGGTCGGACCGGCTTGCGCCGACGTGACCTGGCGTTGCTCTGTGTGCGTCTCGGCTGGCACGCCGGGCGCGGCGCACGGCTCCGCACGATCGTGTTGGTCGTGGCCACGGCGCTCGCCTGGGTGATCGTGTTGGTTGCCGCCGCAATCCCGGCCATGGCCCAGGTGCGGACAGACCGCGCTGCTGCGCGCAGCATCAACGATCAGCCGCATCAGAACGCTCCGAAGTTTCGTCTGCTCGAAAGCCAGGACGTCTGGCGTGGCCAAGTCGTCGAGCTCGTGTTCGTCGCCGCCCCCGCCGGAACCCCAGGTCCACCAGGCATGGCGGAGCTTCCGACGGTCGGCCACTCGGTGGTATCCCCGACACTCGCTGCGACCCTCAAGAAGCCGGACGCCGCCGGTCTACGCGCCCGCCTCGGCCACGTCGACGGTGTCATCAGCCCAGCTGGCCTCGTGGAGCCGAGCGAACTGCGGGCCTACATCGGGACCACGCCCGCTGCGATCGGGCGGACCGCCACCAGCCGTGAGACACCCTCCAGAATCGGTCTCGCCACCGGCTTCGGTGCATCCCCACGAGACGTCTCTGCCGAGACGTTGCAGTGGTCGCTCGGGCTGCTGGTGGTGCTACTCGCACCGATCGTGACGCTCCTCGTCGCCTGCCTGCGCCTGACCGCCACCACCCGCGACCGGCAACTGGCAGCGCTACGGCTACTCGGACTGTCGGCACAGGAGACGACCAGGGTGTTGGCTGGCGTGCTCCTTGTCCCGCTGCTCATCGGAGCGGTAGCCGGGACCACACTCTTCGAGATCGGCGCACGTCTCCTCGGATCGCGCCCCCTCGCCGGACGCACCTTCTACCCCGCCGACCTCCACCTGTCGCTCCCCTCCCTGTGCCTCGCTGCCAGCGCGCTCTGGCTGTTCGTCGCACTCGCCCGACACCGATCGTTGGCGGCCATCAACAGCCCGCTCGAAGTACGTCGTGACCGCGCACCGAAGCGAACGCGGCGTTGGGTGCTTGTCCCGCTCGCTGGAGGGCTCACGTTGTTCGCTGCGGTGCTCGCACTCAGTTCCTCCCAGATCATCAACGACGAGCTCGACGTCGGAACGAACCTGTTCCTGTGCCACCTCGCCGCCACCGCGCTGAGCGCCGCCGGGCTGCTGCTCGCCGCGCCACTGCTCGGGGACCGGATCGGAGACCTGGTTGGTACCCGCGGCAGATCGGTCGGCGCCCACCTCGCCGGCCGAACCCTCCAGCACGACCCCGCAGCCGCGGCGCGACTGTGCGCATCGATCTCCTGCGCCGTGCTCGTCGGCACACTCGGGCTCTCTTTCCTCAGCGCCGTCAGCAACAGCGCCCAGTACTCGATGCAGGCTCCCCCTCGCACCGCCGTGATCAGCAGAATCACCTCGGCTGATCTCCTCCCCCGCTTGCGTGCCGCCTTCGGTGCCCGCAACGTGGCGCCACTGTGGCGACTCGACGCCTACCCAGGAGCCGGCCCCTGGGGTGCCGTCGTAGCCGACTGTGTGCTACTCACAAGCTTCGACCCCGCGCTCCACGGCTGTCACCGCGGCACAATGAGCTACTACCTGTACGCGGCATCGGATCTCACCGGTCGCACGACACCACCACCAGACTCCAGCATCACCGGTGGCGAACGACCGCTCGGCCGACCACACGGCAACTCGCAAGCGTTCGGCGGCATCGCCGCTGGCGTGCTGGTCGAGCCCACCGCCCCCGCGCTGCGCGGCCAGGACCTCGGCCCACCCACCCGCCTGATCGTGCGCGCCTCCTCCGACGCCGACTACTCACGCGTCAGCTCGATCGTCGCCACCACCGACCCCCTGGCCCAGGTGCGCACCGCCCGATCCGACCGAGCAACCTACCGATCCCTGCACCCCATCGATGACCGAGCCACCGCACTCCTGCTGTGGGCCGTATGCGCCGTGTTGTTCCTCACGCTCGTCATCACCGCCGTCGACCGCGTCGCGGCCCGCCAATCCACCGACATCCGACTCCAAGCCCTCGGGACCCCACGACGCCAGATGCAGCTCGCAGCAGCGCTCTCGCTGGCGCTTCCCGCCCTCGCCGTGTTCCCGATCGCTGCCGTTGGCGCCATCGGCTCCGACCTCGCATGGGACCGCGTCATCCACCAACCGATGCACGTCACCAATCAGACCTGGTGGCTCATCTGCGCCGCACCGACGCTCATCGTCACCGTCGCCGCACTACTCACGCTCCTCACCACAAGCCCCCACCAACACCCCGAAGCCCTCCGCCGCGAGTAGCCACCCGCCCGATCGAGCTCAACGGGTTCGACCCTGACCAGGTGCGGCCGAGCCAACGGGGGCGGAGGCTTGAGCTTGGAGATGGCCCCCTGGGTGGCGTCGAGGCGTTCAGGGGTAGCGGGTGTGTGCGCTCGTGTAGTACTCGGCGCTGTCGGCGAGGTTGCAGGCCAGGACCACGTCGCCGAGGGCGGAGAGCTGCCCGGCCCAGTAGGTGAGCCCGGCCGGTTCCGCTGGGCGCCCCAGCAGTTGCTGGTACAGGCCGTTCACGCGGTCGAGGCGTGACTCTAGGCTCTGGTAGATCGCGTACGCGACCGTGGTCCGTCCGTGCGTCTGCGCGACACCGACCCAGTACGCGAGCCCCGCGGGATCCTGCGCCGCTGAGCGCTGCAGCACCTTCGTGTACAGATCCGTCACCCACGAACTCAGCGTCCCGCCACCGATACCCGAGAAGTACTCGTCGGATGCGTAGAAAGCCGCCGCGGTCTGCGCAACGGACAGTCGACCCGACCTGATCAAACCGACCCAGTAGCTCAATCCCCCAGGATCAGCTGGCCTACCCAGCGTGTCCAGGTAGAACCTGGTCACCACCTGCGACACCCACTCCATCGAGTTCGCCAACCCCGAAACGACCGAGTCACGCGACGCGCCACCACCCAAAGCGGACACCGTGGCCGACAGCTCCGCCGAGCTCGGGGCCCGACCCAAGAAATCGTGATACGCCGCAATCACGAACGACTCATCTGCCGTGTACGCCGCCGCAGTCACCTCAGCACTCTCCACAGAGTCGCGACCGGTCCCCGCGCTGTTCGTCGCCGCCACACTGAACGTGTACGCCACACCATTCGTCAACCCCGCGACCGTCTCAGACGTCGCTGCCGAAGCGAAGATCACTGACGCCAGCGCCGCCACCCCAGCCTTAATCGGAGTCACCACGTAGCCCGTAACCGCAGAACCACCATCGGACACCGGCGCCGACCACGACACCAAAACCCGACCATCCCCCGCCGCGACAGCGGTTACCCCCAACGGAACACCCGGTACCCCCGGCACCGTACCCACAGAAACAACACGCCCCTCCTCTGCAATCCACATGTTCCCGTCCGGACCCGCCGCGATGACATACGCGGTCGAGATTCTCGGGTCGGTGAAGTTCGTGACCACCCCAGCCGGCGTGATCCGACCGATCGTGTTGTTCCCGGCGTTGGTGAACCACAGGTTCCCATCCGGACCCGCGGTGATACCCGTCGGCTGATTGATGCTCCGATCGGTGAACTTCGTGACCACCCCAGCCGGCGTGATCCGCCCGATCGAGTTGTTGTAGTTGTTGGTGAACCACAGGTTCCCATCCGGCCCGGCGGCTATCCCCTCCGGGTGGGAGATGGTCGGGTCGGTGAACTTCGTGACAACCCCCGCTGGTGTCACCCGCCCGATCGAGCTGTTGTTCCCGGCGTTGGTGAACCACAGGTTCCCATCCGGCCCGGCGGTAATACCCGTCGGGTCGGAGATTGTCGCGTCGCTGAAGTGCGTGACCACCCCAGCCGGTGTGATCCGACCGATCGTGTTGTTCCCGGCGTTGGTGAACCACAGGTTCCCATCCGGCCCGGCGGTAATACC
>CAZUMJ010000023.1:43409-44652 GCA_964621605.1 uncultured Iamiaceae bacterium
GATCGGTGAAGTTCGTGACCACCCCGGCAGGCGTGATCCGCCCGATCGAGCTGTTGTAGTTGTTGGTGAACCACAGGTTCCCGTCTGGCCCGGCGGTAATACCCGTCGGGAAGGAGATGCTCGCGTCGCTGAAGTGCGTGACCACCCCGGCAGGCGTGATCCGCCCGATCGAGTTGTTGTACTCGTTGGTGAACCACAGGTTCCCGTCTGGCCCGGCGGTTACCCCCAACGGGTGGGAGATGGTCGCGTCGCTGAAGTGCGTGACCACCCCGGCAGGCGTGATCCGCCCGATCGTGTTGTTCCCGGCGTTGGTGAACCACAGGTTCCCGTCCGGGCCCGCCGCGATCCCGTTCGGGAGCGAGATGTCTGCGACGGCTCGGTTCGTGACCGCGCCGAGCGGCTCGGCCGCGGTAGCCGCAGGCGCGGCCGCACCCACCAGCAACGACACTGCCACCACGACCAGGGCCCCGAACACAGCGGGCACGGTCCCGGTCCGCGACCCGCGACAACACCCGGCCCCGGTAACAGCCCGAGACTCGACACCACCGACGACGCGCATCCGCCCCAACAAGACCATCAGCTCCAGAACACGTTTTATCATTGAACTACACATGGTCGCCACAACCCCAAGAGCGCAGACGTCCCGATGCGCGCCTACCAACATTGGTCGGACTGGGTTTGGCGGGCATCTCTCCGCCGGGGCGATCGCGAGGCCCAGGCTCAGACGTTGCGGCGGTAGCGCCCACCCACCTCGAACAGCGCGTCGGTGATCTGGCCGAGGCTCGCGACCCGGACGGTGCGCATCAACACGTCGAAGACGTTCGCGCCGTCGAGGGCGGCACGTTGCAGCTCAGCCAAGGCCGGACCGACTTCACGGGCGTGCGCCGCGTGGAACGCGCCGAGGCGTTCGAGCTGACGCTCTTTCTCGTCGGTGGTGGAACGCGCCAGCTCCTGGGTGTCGGCACGCCCTGCGTCCTCGGGTGCCACGAACGTGTTCACCCCGACGATCGGCAGCGTCCCGTCGTGCTTGCGCCGCTCGTAGAGAAGCGAGTCGTCTTGGATGCGGCCGCGCTGGTAGCCGGTCTCCATGGCACCCAGCACCCCGCCCCGGTCGCTGATGCGGTCGAGCTCCTCGAGCACGGCGGCTTCGACGAGCTCGGTCAGCTCCTCGATGACGAAGCTTCCCTGGAGCGGGTTGTCGTTGAACCCCAGCCCCCACTCGCGGTTGATGATGAGCTGGATC
>CAZUMJ010000023.1:44662-45083 GCA_964621605.1 uncultured Iamiaceae bacterium
GCGTCGTCAACGCCTCGTCGTAGGCGTTGGTGTGCAGGCTGTTCGCGTTGTCGAACAGGGCGTACAGCGCCTGCAAGGTGGTGCGGATGTCGTTGAAGGCCATCTCCTGCGCGTGCAACGACCGACCCGAGGTCTGGACGTGGTACTTCAGGCGCTGAGCCCGCGGCCCGGCCCCGTATCGGTCCCGCATGGCGACCGCCCAGATCCGCCGGGCGACACGCCCCAGCACGCTGTACTCGGGGTCCATGCCGTTCGAGAAGAAGAACGACAAGCTCGGCGCGAAGTCGTCGACCGCGAGACCGCGAGCCAGGTAGGCCTCGACGTAGGTGAAGCCGTTCGCGAGGGTGAACGCGAGCTGGCTGATGGGGTTCGCGCCGGCCTCGGCGATGTGATAGCCGGAGATCGACACCGAGTAGAAGTT
>CAZUMJ010000024.1:0-44807 GCA_964621605.1 uncultured Iamiaceae bacterium
TTAGACCATGGGCCTCGCCGAGTGTCAAGGACCCGACGTGCCTCACAGACTTTGAGCGCTAATCCCGAGGGGCGGAAGCGCCCGAGCTTGCCTGTTCATAGAGGGCAGGATCGGCAAGCCTTCGGCGGGCTCGCGCCAACGGCGGGGGGCGAGGGCAGCGCGCCACTTCCGCTCGCTGCTCGCCACCTGGGAGGCAATGGGCCCACAGCCCCGGGCTGGTGGCGGCCATGCCCGAGGCCGCCACCAGCGGTAGTCGTGCCTTCCCCAGACATCGTCAGAGGCGGCTACACCATCGCAGACCCCAGATGCACACAGGCATCGCGCACCACGCAGCAGGAGGCGCCAACGCGCAACGGGCGGGCCGTGCTCATGCACGACCCGCCCGTCGACTCGACCTCAGTGGGGTCGGTCAGCGCTCACTTCGGGTTGAGGCGGGCGCCACCGTCGATGCGGATCGTCTCGGCGTTCATGTAGCTGTTCGACAGCAGCTCGATCGCGAGCGATGCGAACTCGGTCGGGAAGCCGAGGCGCTTCGGGAACAGCACGTCCTTCTTGAGGCCGTCCTTGAACGCCTCGGATGCTTCGCCCTGGCCGTAGATCGGCGTGTCGATCAGGCCCGGAGCGATCGTGTTGAGGCGGATGCCCGACGCGGAGAGGTCACGGGCGACCGGCAGGGTCATGCCGACGACGCCACCCTTGGAGGAGGAGTACGAGGCCTGACCGATCTGGCCGTCGAACGCAGCCAGCGACGCCGTGTTCACGATCGCGCCACGCTCGTTGTCGGCCAGCGGCTCGGTCTGCGACATGGCCGTTGCGACGATGCGGACGGCGTTGAAGGTGCCGACCAGGTTCACCTCGATGACCTTGCGGTACACGTCGAGGTCGTGCGCCGAGGTGTACTGACCGTCACGACCGATCGTGCGGGTCGCCCAACCGATGCCGGCGCAATTGACGAGCGCCCGCACCGGGCCGAGCTCCTTGGCGGCCTCGGTGGCCTCGATGAGCTGGTCGGTGTCGGTCACGTCGACCTTGACGAACACACCCTTCAGCTCGCTGGCGAGTGCGGTGCCCTTCTCCTCGTTGAGGTCGGCGACCACGACGTGCGCGCCACGCTGCGCGAGCAGCCGTGCCGACGCCTCGCCAAGGCCCGAAGCACCACCGGTGACGATTGCAGAGATCCCGTTGAGTTCCATGCCGTCACCCTATTGACTGGTTGGTCAAGCGGTAAAACTCGCTCATGGGCCGAATGGCCCATTGTCACTCCGCGTGACATAGGATGGCGCCCGGCACGGGGCGGATCTCGGAGGTTGGTCGTGGCGGTGTTCGGTAGGAACAAGAAGGACGAGGCAGAAGAGGTCACCGAGACCATCAGCCTCAACGACGAGAACCACGCGTGGTGGGCCGCCCGCGAAGACCTCTCACGTGCCTGGCAGCCGAAGAAGCGGGGCGGAGCGGGCGCCGGGGGTGCCGACTCCGAGCCTGCGTCGCAGTTCGAGCGGGAGTTCAGCTCGGAGTCGCTGTTCAACTGGGGCGACGGAACGAACACCCACACCGAGAGCGCGACCTACACCGGCAAGCGGCCCTTCCTCGCGGCCGACGGGTCTGACCCCTACTACGTGCTGGGCGTCTCTCCGCATGCCCCGTGGAACGAGATCGTCGCGGCCCACCGCCACCTCGCCAAGATGCACCACCCCGACCGCCTTCTCGAGGCCAGCCCCGAGGAGCGTGCGGAGAGCGAGCACACGATGCGCCTCGTCAACGCGGCGTACCTCCAGCTGCGCCGCCACCACGAAGCGCGCTGAGCGCCTCAGCTCGACGCCGAGACGGCGACGAGCTTGCCGTCCTCGAGCCGCACGACGCGGTCCGCGACCGGGAGGAGCCGAGGGTCGTGGGTCACGACGAGCACCGCCGTGCGCTCCTCGTCTGCCAGGCGCCGCAGCGTCGCCGTGATGACCGCCGTCGAGGCGTCGTCGAGACTTCCGCTCGGCTCGTCTGCCAGCAGCACGGCCGGCGCGTTCGCCAACCCGCGGGCGACGGCGACACGCTGGCGCTCACCGCCCGACATCGTCGGAGGCCGGCTGTCGGCCCGCGCCGAAAGGCCGACCTGAGCGAGGAGCTCGTCGGCTCTTGTCACCCGCTCGGCACGCTTGCGGTGCGAGCCGAACATGGCGAGCTCGACGTTCTGCCGCGCCGACAAGCGCGGGACGAGGTTGTGCAACTGGAAGATGATGCCGACGTGCTCACGTCGAAAGCCGCTGAGGTTGCGGTTGTGGTGGCGACGCACCGTGTAGCCGTCGACGGTGATGGCGCCCGCGTCTGGCGTGTCCAACGCTGCCAGCAGATGCAGCAGCGTCGACTTGCCGGCGCCGGACCGCCCGGTGACGAGGACGACCTCTCCCGCGTCGACGTCGAGGTCGACACCGTCGAGCACCGTCGTGGGGCCGTAGCGCTTCACCACGCCGTGCACCTGGATCGCCGGCCCTGCCGGCTGCGGGCGGTCACTCATGACGCAGGGCCTCCATCGGTGAGATGAACGCAGCACGCAGCGCGGGGTAGAGCGCCCCCAGCACCGCGACACCGAACGCGAAGTACAGCGACCTCGCGAAGATCTCGGCGTCGTAGGTCGGCACGAAGTAGCCGCGCAGCGACGGCAGTTCCTGCAACGCGTTGACGGCCACCCACCCGAGCAGGACGCCGAGGGCGGCGCCAGCCAGCCCCACCAGCACGGCCTCGCCGACGACGAGCCCGACGATGCGCCAGCGGCTCCACCCGATCGAGCGCAACACGCCGAACTCTCTCGTCCGTTCGAAGAACGACAACAGCGTGGTGTTGAGCACGCCCGTGATCGCAATCACCGCGGCGAGCACGGTGCCTCCGGTGTTCGCCGCCTTGATGAGCACCAGATTGCGATCGACGCGGCCGTAGTCGGCGGCGGTCGAGACGCTCGTGAGGTTCACGAACCGTTCATTGATGGCCTTCGCCACCACCGCCTTGTCGGCCCCCGGGGTTACCTTGACGAACGCCAGCGACACCTGCCCGGACACCCGGTTGAGCGCCTGCAACGAGGCAAGCGGAAACATGATCGTCGAGTTCCCGAACGAGATGTTGGTCGAGTACAGCCCCGTCACGGTGTAGCGGTGCCCGCCGATCTCGATCGTGTCGCCGGGCTTCTTGCCGATGCCCTTGGCGATCGAGTACCCGAGCATCACCTCGTTCGTGGCGTCTGCGTGGTAGCTGCGGCCCTCGAGCACGTGCACGCCGAACGGCTCCTGATCTTGTGGCGGCAGGCCGACCTCGATCACGAGCGGGTTGGCCGCGTCGTAGCGTTCCGTCTCGATCAGCGCGCCGATCACGCTGGCAACACCCGGCGTGCGCCCGATCTCGGCCACGTCCGCCGTGCTGATCGACGAGTTGATGATGTCGTCGACGTGACGCTGCGCCACGGTCAGGTCGGCGTCGCCGACGTGCAGGATCTGCGTGGCGGTCTCTTGCAGGCTGGCGGTGAGCACCCCGAGCGCAAGCACCGCCATGACACCGATCGCCACCGCCGCGGCGGTGAGGCACGCGCGGAGCCGGTGTACGGCCACGTTTTGCGTGATGAGTCCCAGAAAGGTCACGAACCACCTCCTGGCCGGTGCACGAACACCGGTGCCGTACCTCGCAGGGTACGGCGAGCGTTCACCGCCGCGGTGGATGCGTGCCCGAATCACCTTGCTGGCGCTGCGTCGCCGTCACAGCCAGCGCATCGACGAGGTCGTTGCCCGGGTCGCCGCTGTGCCCCTTCACCCATCGGAAGCGCACCTCATGGGCGCGGGCGCGGTACAGCTCGATCAGCGGCTCCCACAGGTCGCGGTTGGCGACGGGCTTGCGCTGGCTGTTCACCCACCCGCGACGCATCCAGCCCTCCCACCACCGGTCGCGGAAGCAGTGCACGACGTAGGTCGAGTCGCTCACGACCTCGACCGGTCCGTCGATCGCACGCAGGGCTTCGAGCGCCGCGGTGATCTCCATGCGTTGGTTGGTGGTCTTCGCCTCGGCGCCGCTCGCCCACGCGCCGCCGGGCACCGCCCACGCCCAACCGCCCGGGCCCGGATTCCCTGAGCACGCACCATCGGTGTAGACGACGGTCGGGCTGGCGAGATCTTCCTGCGACATGACCAGAGCTTGGCAGTCGCCGACGTGGGCCACGAACCGCCGCCCCACGCGCTTCACTGGAAGCACACGCGCGTGGCAGGAGGTCGCATGATCATCGACGGGTTCGTCCACCAGCTTCCCGACACCGACCCGACCGAGACGCAGGAGTGGCTCGACTCCCTCACCGCCGTCGTGCAAACCCACGGCGTCACCCGGGCACGCTTCTTGATGAGCCGCCTGCTCGAACGGTCACGCGAGCTGCAGGTCGGCACGCCGGCGTTGGTGAGCACGCCCTACGTGAACACCATCCCGGCCGAGGAGCAGGCGTGGTTCCCGGGCGACGAGCACCTCGAACGTCGCATCCGCGCCTACATCCGGTGGAACGCCGCCGCGATGGTCGTGCGCGCCAACCACCGCGCCGAGGGCATCGGCGGGCACCTCGCCACCTACGCCTCGTCTGCGGCGCTGACCGAGGTCGGGTTCAACTGGTTCTTCCACGGCAAGGACGACGGCCAAGCAGGAGACCACATCTACTTCCAGGGGCATGCCGCGCCGGGCGTGTATGCCCGAGCCTTCCTCGAAGGGCGCCTCGACGAGGCGGCACTCGACAGGTTTCGACGCGAGGTCGACGGCGGTGGGCTGTCGAGCTACCCCCACCCCCGCCTCATGCCGGACTTCTGGGAGTACCCGACGGTGTCGATGGGACTCGGCCCCATCAACTCGATCTACCAGGCGCGCTTCTTGCGCTACCTCCAGAACCGCCAGGTCGACGACACGAGCGCCTCGCGCGTGTGGTGCATCGTCGGCGACGGTGAAGTCGACGAACCCGAGACGCTCGGCGCGCTGTCGTTGGCCGCACGTGAAGGACTCGACAACCTCACCTGGGTCGTGAACTGCAACCTGCAGCGGCTCGACGGACCGGTGCGCGGCAACGGCAAGATCATCCAAGAGCTCGAGGCGAGCTTCCGGGGCGCCGGATGGAACGTCATAAAGGTGATCTGGGGCTCACGCTGGGACGAGCTCCTCGCCCGTGACGTCGACGGCGTGCTGCTGCACAAGATGAACAGCACTGTCGACGGCGAGTTCCAACGCCTCGCGGTCGAGCCCGGTTCGTACATCCGCGAGCACTTCTTCGGGCCCGACCCCCGCTTGCGGGCGATGGTCGAGCACCTCTCCGACGACGAGCTGCGCTGGCTCCCGCGCGGCGGGCACGACTACCGCAAGCTGTACGCCGCCTATGCCGCGGCGGTGCGCCAGACGGGCGCGCCGACCGCGATCCTGGCGAAGACGATCAAGGGGTGGACACTCGGCCCGCTCGTCGAGTCACGCAACGCCACCCACCAGATCAAGAAGATGACGATGGAGCAGTTCCGTGCGCTGCGCGACCGGCTCTTCCTGCACGACGAGATCCCCGAGGAGGCGGTGGCCGACGGCAAGGAACCGCCGTACTTCCGCCCGGCGGACGACTCCCCCGAGATGCAGTACCTCCGGGCGCGGCGTGCGGCCCTCGGCGGGTCGATCCCACGGCGGCTCGCCACGGTGCGACGCCCGGTGACCCTCCCCGCCGACAGCGCCTACACCGAGCTGCGTGCGGGGTCGGGTGAGCATGCCGTGTCGACGACGATGGCGTTCACCCGTCTGTTGCGCAACCTCGCCCGCGACCCCGACGCCGGCGCGCGTGTCGTGCCGATCATCCCCGACGAGGGCCGCACCTTCGGCATGGATGCGCTGTTCCGCGAACTGCGCATCTACGCGCCCCACGGCCAGCTCTACGAACCCGTCGACCACGACCTGCTGCTCTCCTACACCGAGGCCGCCGACGGGCAGATCCTGGAGGAAGGCATCACCGAAGCGGGCAGCATGGCGAGCTTCACCGCCGCGGCCACCTCGTACGCCACCCGCGGTGTGCCGATGCTGCCGTTCTTCACCTACTACTCGATGTTCGGGTTCCAGCGCATCGGCGACCTGATCTGGGCCGCCGCGGATGCTCGGGCGCGTGGCTTCCTCGTCGGCGCCACCGCGGGCCGCACGACGCTCACGGGTGAGGGGCTGCAGCACGCGGACGGCCACAGCCTGATCCTTGCGAGCACCGTGCCGCCGGTGCGGGCATACGACCCGGCGTTCGCGTACGAGATGGCAGAGATCGTACGGGTCGGCCTCGACCGGATGTACGGCGCCGACCCGCACGACGAGCTCTACTACTTGACCCTCTACAACGAGAACCAGGTCATGCCGGCGATGCCCGACGGTGTCGCCGACGGGATCATCGACGGGCTCTACCGCTGGGCGACGACACCGCACGGCGTCAACGCTGTGGCGACGGTGCTGTTCTCGGGTACCGCGAACCTCGCGGCACGTGCGGCGCAAGAACTCCTCGCCGCCGAGTTCGACATCGGCGTCGAGCTGTGGAGCGCCACGTCGTACAAGACGCTCCGTGAGGATGCCCTCGAGGCGGAACGCTGGAACCGCCTCCATCCCGCCGAGCAGCCCCGGGTGCCGCGCGTGACACGCCTGTTGGTGGGCGCCCCCGGGCCCGTCGTGGCCGTCACCGACTTCATGACGCTCGTGCCGGACCAGATCGCCCGCTGGGTGCCCCGTCCGTTCCACGTGCTGGGCACCGACGGGTTCGGCCGCAGCGACACCCGCGACGCGCTCCGGCGCTTCTTCGGAACCGACGCCGCGCACGTTGCGGGTGCGGTGCTGGCAGCACTGGCTGCCACGGGTGACCTCGCTCCCGCGGACGCGGCGCGAGGGCTCGAGAAGCTGGGCGTAGGCGACAGGCCTCACGACCCCACGCGCTGACCGAGACCGGCCCGCCCCTCACCCCCTACCACGTCCGCGGCACTGCGTCGCCGCGCCCGACAGGTACCGTCGTTCGCCATGGCTCGCCCCGCACAACCCGCCGCGCCTCCCACCGGCACCACCCTGCCGACCGCCACCTTCCCGGTCACCGGCGACGCCGACGCCGACGCCTTGCTCGTGACCAACCCGTTCGCCCT
The DNA here is from genome assembly GCA_964621605.1 of uncultured Iamiaceae bacterium. Lineage (GTDB taxonomy): Bacteria > Actinomycetota > Acidimicrobiia > Acidimicrobiales > Iamiaceae > CAZUMJ01. The sequence continues at coordinate 7,134 of CAZUMJ010000024.1, forward strand.
GCTGCTCGGTATGCTGCTCGACCAGCAGGTGCCGATGGAGTGGGCATTTCGGTCACCTGCCCGCCTGGCAGAGCGGCTCGGCGACAGGCCACTGGACCCGGTCACCGTGGCCGCGCTCGACCCGACCGAGCTCCTTGCGCTGTTCACCGGCCCACCGGCGCTGCACCGTTTCCCGAAGGCGATGGCGGAGCGAACGCACGTCCTCGCCGCGGTGCTCGTCGACACCTACGGCGGCGACACCGCGGCGCTCTGGCAGACCGCCACGACCGGTGCAGAGGAGCTACGACGCCTGCGTGAGCTGCCCGGGTTCGGGGAGGAGAAGGCACGCATCTTCGTGGCGGTGCTCGCGAAGCGCTTCGGTCACCGCCCCCGCGGCTGGAAGGCCGCGGCCGGTCCGTTCGCCGACAGCACCCCACGCTCCGTTGCCGACATCGGGTCACGCGAGGCGTTCACCGCGGTGCGTGCGTGGAAGAAGGCACAGAAGGCCAAAGGGCTGTCCAAGGCCGACTAGCCGCAGCCAGACCCGCGCGGGGTGTCCACGTCGAGCCCGGTTCGGACATGGTGCGACGACCAGTCGCGGTCAGAGCTGCCACGTCGGTGGACGGTCGGGATCCGGCTCGTACACGCATTGCTGGCCGGTGTGCACGTGGGTGGTCAGATGTCGGGCGACCACCGGGTCAGCGGCATGGATCGCCTGGATCGCCGAGGCGATCGCCTTACGGACGGCAACCCTGGCACGTTCGGCACTGCTGCCCGACGAGCGTGCGCGGCCGCCCAAGCCGGTGGCAGCCGCCACCTCGGCCAGCAACGCCTCACGCTCGGCCAGGAACTTCTCGGAAAGACCGACGTCGGCCCATTCGTCTGCCCGTGCGAGCTCGGCATCGATCTCGGCCAGGCGCTGCCTGTAGGCATTCAAAGCGGCTCGATCCGCGGTAGGGCCGAGACCGGACTCCTCGACCACCGCTCCGGCGAGTTGCGTCGCGGGCACGGCGTCCCCTGCGTTCGCCAAGAGAGTGTGCAGGTGTGCCAGCCCGCGCCGAGCCGCAACAGGCACCTGGACGCCGTCGTGCCCGACCATCCAGACACCAGCTGCACCGGGCCGAAGGGTCATGCATGCCCCGCCGGCGGTGACCTTCCAGACTGGCGCTGCCACTGCCGCGAGGCGCTCTGCCCACCAACTTGCCCCCACTCGGCGATAGGTCTCCAGCGCGTGGGCGCGCAAGGCTGCTGCCCGTTCATGGTCGCCCAGCAGGGCACACGCCCGTGAAAGCGGATCGTCGCTGACCCCGTGGAACATCACTGCCCCGGCGTTGATCACCGCCCGACCCGCGTAGGGGAGCAGCAGGGGCGTGATCGTCCTCACCAGAGGGGTAAGCCTCTGCGTCACCGCCACGTCGAGTGCCAGCTGCAGCGTGAGCAAGTAGTTGTAGTCCCGTGGCAGACGGGCGAGGTTGTCGGCGTCGAACGTCTCGACGAGACGCCGGGCATCCTCGTGCATCCCGATCTCTTGGTAGATCCAGGCGATCTCGGCGTACAGCACACGGATGCCTTCGGACTCGGCCAGGCGTTCCCCCATCCGTGCCAGCTCCACGATGTCCGGTTGCCGGTTGCCCGACTGGCACGCGCCGTAACCGCGCATGCAGGCGATCACGATGAACCCATCGGGCAGGTCCAGCTCGGCTAGCGCGTCCTCCGCGATCCGCACCAGGGGCTCGATGGTGTCGGTGCGGCCGTGCATGAGGTCCAGCATCAGGCGCCTCGACGCGGCGTAGAACCTGGCCTTGGTCGACTCTTCACCCAGGAGCTCCAGCGCCCGCATCTGGCGGTTCATCTCAGCCACGTCGAGTGTCTCGGTGGCGATCGTGAGCATCCAGATGTGGGCCCGGGTGCGGGCATCTGGTTTCGAGAGACATGCCGCGACGTCAGACAGCTTCGTCGCGAGCTGGCGTCGCACGTCCATCTCGTCGGGTCCCCAATGGGTGGCCAGCGCAGCGTCGAGCGCGTCCGCGCGCGTGGACGGGTCACCGTCGGCGGCGGCGTGGTCGAGCGCCGCTGAGGCGAACGGTACGGCGCGAGCGTGTTCCCCCGCATAGGCCCAACACCGCGCCAGCGCCGCTGCGAGTCGCGCCCTGGTGCCCTCATCGGCCGCACCCTCGTAGGCTTCGTGCAGCACCGCCGCTGTCCGCCCTGGATCCGCACCGAAGAGGTACGCCCCGGCGAGCGCGAGCGCGGCCGCTGCCGTGGCATCGACCTGGCCGGTCTGCACAGGGTGCATCATCGCGCGGCGCTTATGACCCGGCCAGCCTATGGCCGCAGGAGTGTGACCGCCTGGGCGTGCTCGGACACGCGAGCCTGGTCCCAGTCGCCGGTGCAGTACAGGGTGAAGTCGGCAATGCTTCCTTGCTCGTCCAGTTCTGCGATGAATCCCTCGCGGCAGTACCACTCCTGGCCGTGGTCTTCCCAACGCTCCTCGAGCTTGATCGCCCATCCGGTGGCGGTAGCGACGACCTTCTCGATTCGCACCGAGCCCTGCTGAGGGTGTATCCGTCGACGTGCCTCGACGATCGCCTCGCCGCTGTCGACCTGGACCCGCCAGGTCGGGAAGGTGAGATCCGCGAACGCGTCCGGGGCGAAGAGACCGTCGGGCACCGTCTGGCCGCTGGTCTCCAAGAACGTCACGAAGTCCGACACGCTGCGCCGCGTGATCGCCGGGAGATGATCGGTCATGGTGCTCATCCTTGGTCGCCGGCCATCGCCAGGTTGCGTTCGACCACCGCCGTGGTCTCGCTGAGCTTGTCGCTAGGACTGAACTCAACCACCGAGGTACCGGCCGCCACCAAGGGCACGTGGCCGGGAGCGGCGTAGTAGGCATCGCCGGTCATGAAGGTCTCTTCGTGGTCGGCCCACCGGAAGGTGATCTGCCCGGACTGGACGATCCCCCAATGGGGGCACTGGCAACGGTCGTCCGGCAGCCCCTTGAAGAACGGTGCGGGATCGACGTCCTCGGGGAACACCTCGAAACCGACCGTGTAGCCACCCAGCTCGGCGTACCGTCCCTGGAGCTGCGGAAGATCCACCCCTACCGAAGTCGTCATCTTGTTGGCACTAGGCATCGTTCGCTCCTTGGGTGCGGCCCGTCAGAATGCGAGCCCTCACCCGAAAGGCGTGACTTCTGGCGTCACATCGTGACTGATGGCGCGACCGACGCAGCGCTGACCGCAGGGAGGTCCCTGAGCCGTAGGGGTTTGACCACGCGGTCGCCGACCTTGCCCCTGCCAGGGCCGCGCGGACGGCCCTGTGCGTTCACCCAGCGGTGCGGTCGAGCCACCCCAGCAGCACCGCCACCGCCCGCGGGTCGTGACGCAGGGCGTGGCCCGCGCCAGCGATGATGCGCAGCTCTGCTGCGCCGTGCGCGTCGCACAGCACGCGGGCATCGAACTGCGGCACCACGTCGTCTTCTGAGCCGTGCACCACGAGCAGGGGGCGCGGCGCGAGCGTCGTCGCGTCGGTCGCCGGGCGGATGCGACGGAACTGGCGTGCCCAGTCGTCGAAGCCGGGAGGGAACGCACGATCGGTGATGACCCCGACATCGCGGGAGTGCTGCAGGAGGCGGCGCGGGTGGCCGGCCCAGTCGTCGAAGTCAGCGGGTGCTCCCAGCGACGCGACGCCCCGCACCTCGGGGAGGCGCGCGCCGGCACAGATGCACAGGCCACCACCGGTGCCGAACCCCGCCAGCCACACGTCGTCGGCGCCGCCTTGCGATCGGACCTCGGCAACGGCGGCACCGACATCGTCGAGCCAGCCGAACATCGAGTACTGGCCCTCGGAATCGCCGCAGCCCCGAAAGGTGAACGTGAGCACGGTCCAACCCATCGTCGTGGCGATGCGGTCGGCCAACTCGGGAAAGTCGATCGCCGCACCGGCGGCACCCACGGTCGTGGGCGGGTACCCGTGGCACAGCACGAGCGCATGCCGCGAGAGGCTGCGGTGCGGGGGAGCCGCCAGGTGTGCAGCGAGCGTGTGCTCCCCCGACGTGAACCGGTGCTCCACGCGGAGAGGACCGCTCAGGCGTCGAGTTCGGCGAGCGCGGCCTGCTTCGCACCGGCGCAGCGCGTACAGCGCCGGTAGCCGCGGTTGCGTGCCTCCGCGAGCGTGTCCGGCCCGAAGCTCGCGTACTGGCGCGACGCGATCAGCTCGTCGATGACCGCAGGCGAGTTGCACGAGTCGAGGTCATGGACGATCTGCGTGCGCTTGTCGCCGAGCCAGCGCGATTCTTCGAACCTGATGGGCCGCTCCATGCGGCTCACCCTAGGAGACGGCCGACGATGCCCGAAAGCTCACCCACACGTGGCCGTCACCCGGACGCGCAACGGGGCGGGCCGAAGCCCGCCCCGCAGACGAGAGTGTTGGTGCGTCTCAGAGAGGCTTGACCGCGGAGGCCTGCAGCCCCTTGCGGCCCTGCGTGACCTCGAACTCGACGCGCTGACCTTCGGCCAGCTCGCGGTAGCCCGAGACCTGGATCTCGCTGTGGTGCACGAACAGGTCGTCGCCACCGTCCTCAGGGGCGATGAATCCGAAACCCTTGGTGGCGTTGAACCACTTCACGGTGCCAGTTGCCATGGTTGTCCTTCGACTTTCTGTCTCCACGCACGACCCTTGCGGAGAACCAGGACAGACCAAGCCGACCACGGGAACCACAAACGGCGTTCATCCTGCGTGTCCGATACTGAACGCTTCCAACATGGTAGCGCCTGGGCTCTGACGGCTACCTACCGTCGCAAGGTCGGGGCCGGTCAGACCTCGCCGGCGGCGGCGGGACCGATCGCGCCGATCGCTTCGAGGTACTGCGTGCGGCCCGAGAGCACCGCGGCGACATCCGCATCGGACACGTCGCGTTCGGCACGGTCAGCGGCACCGAGCACCCGGGCGAGCGCCGCGTACTCGTCGAGGATCTCAGAGCCGAGTTCGAGGTGCTCCGCGTCCGCGGTGGCCTCCTCGATGCGGTCGGCGTCGGTACGCAATACCCATCGCACGTCGTCAGGGGTGAGGCGCCCTGCCGGACCGGCCGGCAAGCCGTCGGAGATGAAGGCGACGGCCTCCTCCAGATCGAAGACCGCGGGTCGCGCCCGGGACGCCCCGAGCGCGACCTCACGGCCCACCACCACCAACGCCAGCACGACGGTGCCGACCGCAGCCAGCGCGACGAAGACGAACAGCATCGGCGGTGCTCAGCGCGCGGGGTCAGAGACCGATGCGCTGGGCGAGCAACTCGCGGTGGTAGGTCGGGTCGCCGAAAAGCAACTCCGACGACTTCGCCCGCTTGAAGTACAGGTGCGCCGGGTGCTCCCACGTGAAGCCGATGCCGCCGTGGATCTGGATGTTCTCGGCAGCGCAGTGGAAGTACGCCTCGGAGCAGTACGCCTTGGCGAGGCTTGCGACCGACGGCAATTCGTCGTTCAGCTCGCTGGCACACCAGCCGGCGTAGTACGCCGCGGACTTGGCCGACTCGACCTCGAGGAGCATGTCGGCGCACTTGTGCTTGATGGCCTGGAAGGAGCCGATCGGGCGGCCGAACTGCACCCGCACCTTGGCGTACTCGACAGACATGTCGAGGCAGCGCTGGGCGCCGCCGACCTGCTCCGCGGCGAGTGCGACGGCCGCGAGGTCGAGCACCCGCTCGAGCACCGACCAGCCTTCGCCTTCGGTGCCGAGCAGCGTGGCGGGGGTGCCGGCGAAGTCGAGCTTGGCCTGCTTGCGGGTCTGGTCCATGGTCGACAGCGGCGTGCGGGTGAGCCCAGCCGCGTCGCCCGCCACGGTGAAGAGGCTGATGCCCTTCGGCGTACGAGCGGCAACCACGAGCAGGCCGGCGGTGTGTCCGTCGAGCACGAACGACTTGGTGCCGTCGATGGTCCAGCCGTCACCTGCGGCGGTCGCGGTTGCGGTGACGCCGTCGGCGTCCCAACGCCCGTTCGGCTCGGTCAGCGCCAGCGCCGCGATCGTCTCGCCGGACGCGATGCCCGGGAGGTGCGCCTGCATCGCGGCCTCGTCGCCACTGTGCAGCAGGGCCTGGGCGGCGAGCACCACCGACGAGAAGTACGGGGCGCACAACAGGGCACGGCCCATCTCTTCGAGGACGACGACGAGCTCGATGAACGAGAAGCCCGAGCCGCCGTAGGCCTCGGGGATCACGAGCCCCTGCAGGCCGAGCTGCTCGGCCATCTGCGACCAGACGGCGGCGTCGTAGCCGGCCTCGGTCTCCATCTGCTCCCGCACCGCTGCCTCGGACGACTTGTCGTCGAGGAACTGACGGACGATACGGCGAAGCTCTTCCTGCTCGTCGCTGAAAGCGAAGTTCATGCGGGTCCCCCTGGGGCTCGTCACGGATCGACCTGGACGGTCTAGCGCACCGGCCCGCACGCTTCTCGCTCGACATGTGTACACCGGTGCGACAGCACTGCGGGGGGGCAGTAGGCTGGCCCGATGGAACGACTCGGCATCCGCCGGCTGCGCAACGAGACCGCCGCGGCGGTGCGACGCGCCGGGGCAGGCGAACGCCTCGTCATCACGGTCGATGGCAAACCGATGGCGCAGCTCGGCCCGCTCGATCCCCTCGACGGCCACTCCTCGCTCGACGATCTGATCGCCCGCGGCCTCCTCCTCCCCCCACACCGCGCCGACCGACCCGACCCCGCGCTCCAGGTCGACCTCTGGGCCGGCGCCCGCATCGACCGCGCCGCCGCAGAGCTGCGCGGCGACCCCGGGCGACGCGGCCCCCGATGACCCTCGCGCTCGACAGCACCGCGCTCGTCGCCCGCTACGTGGCCGGACCGGACCGCGCCACCGTCGTCGACGCGATGGCCGACGATCACGACTGGTGCGCCAGCGCCCTGGCACTCACCGAGGCAACCGTGCTCGTCGAGCGCCTCGCCGAGCCCATCCAGGCCGCTGCGCTGCGTCAGGCGCTGCTCGACGACTGGTCGCGCATCGCGGTCGTCCCGGTCGACCAGGCGTGCCTCGATCGCGCCGCGGAGCTCGCACGGGCCCATCCCCTGCGTACGGTCGACGCCATCCACCTCGCCGCGGCTGACCGCCTCCCCCGTCCGGTGCGCTACGCCACGTTGGACGTGCACCAGCTGGCGGTCGCGGAGGCGCTCGGCTTCGAGGTCGTCGCCACCCGTGCCGGAGGTCGCTGAGCGCGCCAAACTGCACGCATGGCCGCTGAGACGTTGCACTGGTCCGATGCCCGCGCCGAGATCCACAAGGTGGTGGTGGGCCCGTTCGACAACAACGTGTTCGTGCTGCGGTGTCGCGAGACGGGCGACGGTCTGCTCATCGACGCCGCCAACGAGCACGAACTGCTCCTCGAGCTGTGCCGTGGCCTCGGCGTGCGTCGCGTGCTCGAAACCCACGGCCACTGGGACCACATCCAGGCCATCCCCGCGATCCGCGACGCCGGCTACGAGGTCGGCGTCACCGCAAGCGATGCAGCGATGCTGCCCTCGTACGACTTCACGCTCGACGACGACACGATGATCGAGGTCGGGCACCTGCGCGTGCAGACCATCCACACACCCGGACACACGCCGGGTTCGATCTGCTTCCGCCTCGACCACGCGCCCGTGCTGTTCAGCGGCGACACCCTCTTCCCCGGCGGCCCCGGGAACACCTCATTGGAGGGCGGCGACTTCGACACGATCATCCGCTCTGTCGACGAGCGGCTCTTCCGCGTGCTCGACCCCGAGACGCTGGTCCTCCCCGGCCACGGCGACGACACCACCGTCGGCGCCGAACGCCCGCATCTGCAGGAGTGGGTCGACCGCGGCTGGTGACCGACCCGCGGCGACCGACGGCCACGGCCGATCAGGTCTCGGACGCGGCAGCCCAGCAGGCCAGCACGTCGTCGACCGTGGTGAGCGTGGCGAGGAGCGCGACCGTGCCGTCGAGCACCGCGGCGGCGTAGTCCGCCGGGAGGCCCGCCACGGCGTCGCGCGGCACCACGACCTGATACCCCAGGTTCACGGCGTCCATGACCAGGTTGAGCATGCCGACGTTGAGCGACACGCCCACGCCCACAACGGTCCGCACACCGAGGTTCCGCAACAGCGCATCCACGTCGGTGCCGGCGAACGGTCCGAGGCCATGGAGCCGGGTGCTGCACAGGTCGCCCGGCTCAGGCCCGAGCTCAGGCACCACCTGTGCCGCGGCCGAGCCCGGGAGCAGGGGGTTCGGGGACTTTCGCACGCCCATGAACAGCCGTGCGTTCGTGTTCGACCCGAGACCGTCGGCGCGGCGTGCAGCGAGCGCATGCACCACCGGCACCCCCGCGGCGCGTGCACCGGCGGCGATGCGGCCGAGCGCCGGCCGGATGGGTGTGGCCGCCTCGGCGAGCTGCGGCAGCGCCGACAGGTCGCCGATCACACCGTTCTGGCACTCCTGGGTGAGCAGCGCCGTGTGATGCGGGTCGACGAGGGCGGCGAGGTCCACGGGCATGCGCCGGAATGTACCCCCGCCCAGCGGGAATGATGGGGGGCATGACACCCGCTCCCTTGACGAGCTTCGTGCACGACGGCCTGCGATTCGACGTGCGCGACGACGGCCCCCGCGACGCAGAGGCGATCATCGTGCTGCACGGCTTCCCCGAGTCGTCGCACTCGTGGCATCGCGTCACCCCGCTGCTCAACGCCGCCGGCTACCGCACGCTCGCGCCGGATCAGCGCGGCTACTCCCCGGGTGCTCGGCCCTCCGCAGTTGCCGCCTACCGCATGGAATCGCTGTGCGGCGACGTGCTCGCGCTCGCCGATGCTGCCGGCTGCGAACGCTTCCACGTCGTCGGGCACGACTGGGGCGGTGCGGTGGCGTGGGCGCTGGCCGCGTTGTTCCCAGAGCGCGTGCAGAGCCTCGTGGCCCTGTCGACGCCACACCCCAACGCGATGCGTCGTGCGCTGGTGCGCTCCACGCAGGGGTTGCACTCCTGGTACATGCTGGCGTTCCAGATCCCCGGCCTGCCCGAACGGCTCCTGCGATCCGGCGGCGGCGAGCGCCTCGCGAAGGGCCTCACCTCCGACGGTCTTCCGCAGGACGACGCACGTGCGAACGCGACCCTGCTCCAGGAACCGGGCGCAGCCAGAGGTGCCGTGAACTGGTACCGCGGCCTGCTGCGGTCGAAGCCGAGCGACCTTCCGAAGGTGTCGGTGCCCACGACCTACGCGTGGGGGACGAAGGACGGCTACCTCGGGCGCTGGGCGGCCGAGCACACCGGTGATTGGACGACCGGCCCGTATCGCTTCGAGGTGCTCGAGGGGGTGTCGCACTGGATCCCCGAACGTGAACCCGAGCGCACCGCGCAACTCGTGCTGGACCGGGCTGCGGGGGCATGAGCGTCGTGACACGAACCCGTGCGGTCATCCTCCTGCTCGCGCTCGTCGGCCTGACCGGGGCGTGCTCCAGCGGCACCAAGTCGACAACCCCACAGGCCACGACGAGCACCAGCGCCGCCGCGCCTTCGTCGACCACCGCACCGACAGCCCCGAACGCAGCTAAGACCGTGTGGCTGTGCCGCCCGGGTCTCGCGGAGGACCCGTGCACCGCAGACCTCACCGCGACCGTCGTGAGCGCCTCCGGGGCTCACACGACCGCTCACCCCACTGCGGCGAACGAGCCGCCGATCGACTGCTTCTACGTGTACCCGACGGTCAGTCGCGAGAAGACCCCGAACTCCGACCTCGTCATCGGCGAGGACGAGCGCGCGGTGGCGGTCGCACAGGCCTCGCCCTTCTCTCAGGTCTGCAAGGTCTATGCGCCCATGTACCGGCAGGTGACCCTGAGCGCCCTGCTGGCCAAGGGCAAGACGGCGCCAGACCGCGCGCTCGCCTACGCAGACGTGGCCAACGCCTGGAACGACTACCTCGCGCACGACAACCACGGGCGCGGCGTCGTGCTGATCGGCCACTCCCAGGGTGCGTACATGCTCACGCAACTCATCCAGAAGGAGATCGACCCCGACCGCACAGCACGCGCCCTGCTCGTGTCCGCGTTGCTCATCGGGGGCAACGTGACCGTCGCCGACGGCTCCGACACGGGCGGCTCGTTCAAGGAGGTCGCGGCGTGTCGGAGCACGAGCCAGGTCGGCTGCGTGGTCGCGTACTCCGCGTTCTCGGCAGAGCCACCGAACGACTCGCTGTTCGGACGGTCGGGCACCGCGGGTCAGCACGTCCTGTGCGTGAACCCCGCAGGGCTCGGGCGCGGCGACGGTGCGCTCCAGCCGGCGTTCCCCACGAAGGCGTTGTTGCTCGGCAGCGGCCTCAAGGGCTCACTCGCCGATGTCACCACGCCATGGGTGCAGTTCCCGTCGCTGTTCAAGGCGCACTGCGAACTTCGCGACGGGTCGTCGTGGCTGCAGATCGGCGACGTGCGCGGCGCGGGAGATGACCGCCCCCGTCTCGCCGACACGCTCGGGCCAACGTGGGGTCTGCACCTCGTGGACATGAACGTGGCCATGGGCAACCTGGTCGAGCTCGTGCGTGGGCAAGGCGCTGCCTGGAAGCCGTAGGCGCACACGCCATACCCCCTGGCAACTCGGCCCGCGGCCCCGGGATCTGACGATGTGTCAGACTGCTGACCTGACGACTCGTCAGATCAATGGCCTCGACCGGGACGGTGGACCATGGGAGACATCCCGAAGATCATCAGCGTCGACGACCACGTCGTCGAGCCGGCGCACCTCTGGCAGACGTGGCTCCCGGAGCGCTACCGCGACCGCGGCCCTCGCTCAGAGCGTCGAGGCATCGGCGAGATGCGTCACGTCGGCGGCGGCGCCTACGCACAGACCTTCGACCCCGACGGCCCGCCAGCCGACTGCTGGGTCTTCGAAGACCTCGTGTACATCAACAAGCGACACGTGGCCGCCGTCGGGTTCGACCGTGACGACATGACGATGTCACCCATCACCTACGACGAGATGCGTCCCGGCTGCTACGACCCGAAGGCCCGCGTCGCCGACATGGAGCTCAACCACGTCGAAGCGTCGTTGTGCTTCCCCACGTTCCCCCGCTTCTGCGGCCAGACGTTCACCGAAGCAGCAGACCGAGACCTCGGGCTCGCCTGCATCAAGGCGTACAACGACTGGATGGTCGAGGAGTGGTGCGGCGACTCCGACGGCGCACTCATCCCCCTGGTCATCATCCCCCTGTGGGACGCAGAACTGGCCGCCGCGGAGGTGCGCCGCAACGCCGCGCGGGGCGTCCACGCCGTGTGCTTCAGCGAGATCCCGCCGCACCTCGGCCTGCCGAGCATCCACACCGATTTCTGGGACCCGTTCTTCGCCGCCTGCGCCGAGAACCAGGTCACCATCAACATGCACATCGGCTCGTCGTCGCGCATGCCGGCCACCTCGCCCGACGCGCCGGTCGCCGTGGCAGCCACCTTGTCGTTCAACAACTCGATGGCGTCGCTGTCGGACTGGCTGTTCAGCGGCAAGCTCGTGCAGTTCCCCGACCTCCGCCTGGCGTACTCCGAAGGCCAGATCGGCTGGCTGCCCTACGTGCTCGAACGCGCCGACACGGTGTGGCGCCAGCACCGCGCCTGGGGTGGCGTGGCCGACATCGTCCCCGAACCTCCGTCGACCTACTACTACCGGCAGGTCTACGGGTGCTTCTTCAGCGACTTCCACGGGCTGCGCGCCCTCGACGAGGTCGGGGTCGACAACGTCACCTTCGAGACCGACTACCCGCACACCGACTCCACCTGGCCCGACACCCTCGAGATCGTCACCGACATGGTCGCGGGGCTCTCCGACGAGGCCATCTACAAGGTCCTGCGCGGCAACGCCATCCGCATGCTGTCGCTCGACCTGGATCGCTAGCGTCGCCGACGATGACCCGAGACTTCACCACCATCCGCTTCGAGCAGCGCGGCGCCGTCGGGTGGGTCACCCTCGACCGCCCCGAGCGCTACCACGCCTTCAACCAGGTCATGTGCGACGAGCTCGCCGGGCTCTGGGCCGACCTGCGGTCTGACGACTCGGTGCGGGTGGTGGTCCTCACCGCCTCGGGCGACAAGGCCTTCTGTACCGGCATCGACCGCGAGTTCGTGCCGTCCGAAGGCGGCGCCACCTACGACTTCTCGCCGTTCCGCTACGACGACCCCGGCCTGGCGCTCGGCCCGCGCAGCAACCGCCTGTGGAAGCCGGTCATCGCTGCGGTCAACGGGATGGCGTGCGGTGGCGCGTTCTATCTGCTCGGCGAGGTCGACTTCATCATCGCGGCGGAGCACGCCACGTTCTTCGACCCGCACCTCACCTACGGGATGCCCGCGGTGTACGAGCCGTTGTCGATGATGCGCCGCATGCCCTTCGGCGAGCTGATGCGCATGACGTTGCTCGCCAACCACGAACGGCTCTCGGCGGCACGCGCCCACCAGATCGGCCTGGTCAGCGAGGTGGTGCCGGGGGACCGCCTGGAAGAGGCAGCGACGTGGGCGGCCGAAGCGATCGCCTCGCAGCCCGCCGGGCCCACCGTCGCGACCGTGCGCGCGCTGTGGGCGGGGCGTGAGCTCGCGCCCGGCACCGCACAGGAGTTGGGTCCGGTGTTGCTGAACCTGGGCATGGACCAAGCGTCGCTCGACGAAGGCCAGCAGGCGTTCTCGTCGGGACGGCGCATCGAGCCACGCGTCCGGTGAGCCTGCTCGGCGAAGTCGTCGCCGAGGCCGCGCGACGGTTCGGCGATCGGCCCGCGTTCGTCGCCGAGGACGGCACCTCCTGCACGTACGCCGACCTCGATCGTGCAGCCGACGAAGCCGCAAGCGGTCTCGCTCGCCGCGGCGTGCGCCCCGGCGACGTCGTCGCGCTGTCGTTGCCGTCCGACACCACCTATGCCGTCGCGTACGTCGCGCTCGCCCGGCTCGGAGCGATCACCGTCGGCATCAACCCACGCCTGGTGACAGCCGAGCGCGCCACCGCGCTCGACGTCGTGGGTCCTCGCCTCGTGCTCGCGACAGAGGCGTTGGCTGCCGGCATCGGCGACGACTTCCAGACCGAGCTCGTCGCCGCGACCGCGTCGGGGGCGCGCGCACTTGCCGAGCTGCGCACCGACGCCGTAGCGCCCCCGGCACCGACCGACCCCGACGGACCCGTGGCGATCGTGCTCACGTCAGGGACCACCGGGCAGCCGAAGGGCGCCGTGTTCGCAGACCGCCAGCTCGCTGCGGTCACCCGCTACGACCTCGGCCCCAACGCCGAGCGCACCTGGGACGGCGGCGGGCCGATGCTCGCCGGCACGCAGTTCGCCCACGTCGGGTTCATGACCAAGCTCCCCTGGTATGTGCGCACCGGCGCCACGCTGCACCTCCAGGACCGGTGGCGTGCCGCGGACGTCCTCGACGTCGTGGAACGCACCCGCATGCGCGCCATCGGCGGAGTCGCACCGCAGATCGCGCTCATGCTGCGCGACGCGCGCTTCGACGAGCGCGACCTCTCCGCGGTCCAGGCGCTGGTCGTCGGCGGCGGCCCGTCCTCGCCGGCGTTGGTGACCGAAGCACGCCGGCGCTTCGACGCCGCGTACTCGATCCGCTATTCGTCGACGGAGTCCGGCGGCGTCGGGACCGGCACCGCGTTCGACGCAGACGACCACGAGGCGTTGCACACCGTCGGGCGGCCACGGCCCGGTATGGGGCTCGACGTGCGTGACGAAGACGGCCGACCGCTACCGGTCGGTGAGGTCGGTGAGGTGTGCCTGCGTTCCGACGCGGTGATGAGCGGCTACTGGCACGCCCCCGAAGCCACGGCCGCTGCGCTGCGCGACGGCTGGTTGCACACGGGCGATCTCGGGTACGTCGACGACCACGGGCTCCTCGTGTTGTCCGGGAGAGCCAAGGAGATGTTCATCCGCGGGGGGTACAACGTGTACCCGATGGAGGTCGAGGCCGTGCTCGAGCAGCACCCTGCCGTACGCCAGGTCGCCGTCGTGCCCCGCCCCGACCCCGTGATGGGTGAGCTTGGCGTCGCCGTGGTCATCCCCGCCGACCCTGCCCGCCCGCCGACGCTCGACGACCTGCGCGCCTTCGGGTCCCAGCACCTCTCCCACCACAAGCTTCCCGAGGAGCTCCGCCTCGTGGACGACCTGCCCCTCACCTCGATGCAGAAGCTCGACCGTCGGACCCTCGCGGCCGGGCTCGCCGACCACACGCCGTAGACGCCCTAGCCTGGCGTGGCCACCTCGCCCGCCACTGTCTGCAAGGTCTCCTGTATGCCCGCATCGGCTCCCGCCACGCCCCGTCGTGCGCGCTTCGCAGCGCTCGCTCTTGCGCTCCTCACCACGCTCCCGCTCGTGCTGCTCGCCGGCTGCACGGGCAAGCAGACTCCCAACGCCGACATCGTGAGCACCGACTCCTCGAACGACACCCTGCTCACCATCCCCGACTTCGATCAGACGCCGACCACGATCGCGCCGAAGGTCACCGACGCCGTGGCGTTCTGCACCGCGATCTCGAAGCTGAACCAGAACGCTGCCCTGAACAACAAGGAGCTGTCGCTCCACGTGCGGGCCACGGTGTTCATCGGGATCCTCGACAACGCCGAGTCCGCAGCACCGGAGAACCTCAAGACGCTCACGGGGCGTATGAAGGACTTCTTCACCCAGGTCGCGAACCTGCCCGACACCGACTCGGGCGGTAGCAGCGGCGGTGCGTTCCTCTCGCTCGTGATCTCGACGGGGATCGGGCCATCCTCGGACGAGTTCGTGCAGCGTGTGAAGGCAGAGTGCGGGATCACCATCGAACTGCTGGCGAACCCGGACGCACCCGCGACGGACACCGCCACGACGGACGCCAACGACGGCTTTACGCAGCCCTGAGTTCGGGGCGGTTCCGACGGGGTGGATGCGGACCTGACCTAGGCGGTCGCCACCAACGGCCACGGACGCGCACGCTCCACCGCCAGCGCCACGTCGAACAGCAACGAGTCGTGGTGGTGCGGGGCCAGCACCTGCATCCCAACCGGCAGTCCGTCCACCGTCCCGGCAGGGATCGACACCGCCGGGTTGCCGTAGATGTTCGAGATGATGGTCAACCCGCCCATGGTGGTCATGTCCTGGAGGTGCTTCGACCCCTCGGCCAGCAAGGCGTTGGGCAGCTTCGGGGCGATGCCTCCGGCGGTGCGAGCGGCGCCGAGCAACGCCCGCAGGCCGTAGCGCGCCACGACGTTCGACTTGAACCAGGTGATGATCGGCGGCTCGGGGCTGCTGGTCTGGGACTCGGCCGCGAACGCCGGACCGGGGTTGGTGGCGGCGATGATGAAGTCGACCTGGTCGAACGCCGCGGCCATCGCCTCGTTCGCCCGCACCCGCAACTGCTCGGCCTCGGCAGCGGTGAACAGGTTGTAGAAGGTCTGCGCGAGCAACAGCCCGATGGCGACCTCGTCGGTGAGCTGGTTGGCACAACGGGGCCAGCGGTCGCCGAGGTCGGCGAGCAGCGTGGCCAGGTTGCCCATCATCCACTGGGCCGCCAGGTTTGGCGGATTTACTGCCACGTCGACCTGCACCATGCCGGTGGCGTCGATGAGCGCCTGGGCTTCGGCACGTAGGTGGTCTTCGACACCGGCGTCGAGCGTGACCCCGCCGAGCGCCGGGACGATCGCCACCTTGCGACCCTTCAGCTCGTGGGTGCCCAACGCGTCCTCGAAGCTGGAGTGCCCGGGCAAGCTGGACGGGTCGGCGTGGTCGGGGCCGCTCGCCACGTCGAACACGCGGGCCGCGTCGCGCACCGACCGGCTGAGGTTGCCGAGCACGACGGTGTTGGGGCGCATGAAGGCGTTGGGGCTGCGCGGGATGCGCCCGAAGGTGCCCTTCATGCCGAGCAGGCCGGTGTAGCCGGCCGGGATGCGGATCGACCCGCCACCGTCACCGCCCGAGGCGAGGCTGACGAGCCCACCCGCGACCGCGGCGGCCGATCCGCTGGACGAGCCGCCGACGGTACGACCGTGACGCCACGGGTTGTGGGTGACGCCGTTGATCTTGGTGACGCTCACGTTCAGGCCGCCGAACTCGCTGGCGGTGGTCTGCCCCACCGGCACGATGCCGCCGCGGTCGCGGAGGCGCTCGAAGTAGCGCGACGAGTAGGGCGCGACCCGGTCGCGGAACACGAGTGACGCCTCGTTGTAGGGCCAGCCAGCCACCGGGTCGAGCTGCTTGATGCCGGTGGGGACGCCCCCGAATGGCAGCGACACGTCGGCGTCCTTCGCCGCCGAGCGGGCCCCTTCGGCGTCGACGAAGCAGAAGGCGTTGAGGTCGCTGCGATCGATCGCGTCGAGGGTGACGTCGAGCTCCTCGACGGGAGATCGCTCACCCGTGCGGAATGCGTCGACGAGCGAACATGCGTCTCCCTGCCAGGGTGCGTCAGCCATCGCCGGATCATGGCACGAGGCGGAGTCGCCAGGCCGGACGGGCTATGGTTTCTGACGACCCGTCAGAACTCGCCGTGGCGGCAAGGAGCATCGCGTGGACTTCGACTTTTCCCCTGAGCAACAGGCGTTCCTCGCCGAGGTGGAGGCGTTCCTCGACGCCAACGACGACCCCGACGTGTTCGATGTCACCCGCGAGAACATGGCGCAGATCGTCGACACGCCCAAGCGCCGCGCGTTCATGGCGAAGCTCGGCGAGAAGGGCTGGCTGGGGCTCACCTGGCCGGAGCAGTACGGCGGTTCCGACGGCGAAGGCGTCTACGAGTTCCTGCTCAACGAAGCCCTTGCCGGGCGCGGCGGCCCCCAGATCGGAAAGGGCGTCGGCATCATCGGCAAGACCCTGATTGCCCAGGGAAGCGACTTCCTCAAGGAAGAGTTCCTCCCCAAGATCTTGCGCAACGACGTCGAGTTCGCCGTCGGCTACTCCGAGCCGAACGCCGGCTCCGACGCCGCGTCGATGAAGCTCAAGGCGGTCCGCCACGAACAGGACGGCAAGTCCGGCTGGCTCCTGAACGGCCAGAAGACCTGGACCACCTCCGCCCACTTCGCCGAGTGGTACTGGCTGGGCACCCGCACCGACCCGTCGAACAAGCACCACGGCATCACCCTCATGCTCGTGCCGCTCGACCAGCCCGGCGTCACCATCAACGGCATCTGGACGATGGGCGACGAGCGCACCAACGAGGTGTTCATCGACAACGTGTTCGTCCCGGACGAGTACGTCGTCGGCGAGGTGAACTCGGGCTTCCAGTACATCAGCCAGGCGCTCGACCTCGAGCGCTTCACGATGTTCACGTTCTCGCCCATGAAGCAGCGCCTCGACCTGCTCGTCGACTACGTGCGCACCGCCTCGCGTGACGGCGAGCCCCTCAAGGACGACAGGGTCACCCGTGCCCGCGTCGCCCGCCTCGCCACCGAGGCCGAGGTCGCCCGGGTCATGGGGCTCAAGGTGGTCGCCGAGTCGATGAAGGGCGAGCACGCCAACAAGGCCGGCGCCAAGGTGCCGCCGCCGACGGTCGAGTCGTCGGAGTACAAGCTGTTCGCCACCGAGTTCTCGAAGCGCCTCGCGGATGCCTCGATGGACCTCGGCGGCCCCGGCGCACAACTGCGGGTGCGCAACCCCGATGCCCCCATGGCCGGCCGGGCCGAGTCGACGTACCGCTACACGGTGATCGACACGATCGGCGGCGGCGCGTCGGAGATCCAGCGCAACATCATCGCCCGACGCGGCCTGGGCCTCCCGAAGAACTTCTGAGCACGCCCCGCATGTCCGCACCTCTGCTCGACGGCTTCACCGTCCTCGACCTGTCCTCGGTCGGGCCCGCGACGCGCGCGTCGTCGCTGCTCGCCGACTACGGCGCGCAGGTCGTGAAGGTCGGCCCCGTGCCGAAGGACGCCGGGGTGCAGATCACCCCGCCGCCGTACGCGTACAGCGGGCACCGCGGCACCCGGCGGGTGCAGCTCGACGTGAAGGACCCCGACGGGCGCGCCGCGTTCCTGGCGCTCGCCGCCACGGCCGACGTCGTGATCGAGTCGTTCCGACCCGGCGTCGTGGCCCGGCTCGGCATCGCCTACGACGACGTGCGCGCCGTCAACCCCGGCATCGTCTACTGCTCCACCAGCGGTGTCGGCCAAGACGGGCCGTTCGCGCAGTTCGCCGCCCACGACGTGAACTACCAGGGCATGGCCGGCGTCCTCGACTGCGGCGGCCGCGGCGTCGACGACAAGGTCGTGCTCCCCGGAGCAACCGTGGCCGACAGCGCCGGCGGCGGCATGCACGCGGTCATCGCCGTGCTGGCTGCGCTCCTGCACCGCGCCGCGACCGGCGGCGCCGAAGGGGCGTACCTCGACGTGTCGATCGTGGAGGGCACGCTGTGGTTGGCGTCGCTCTACGTCGACGAGCACCTCGCGAACGGCACCGTGCCCGGCCCGGGGCACAACATCTTGACGGGCCGCTACGCCTGCTACGACACCTACCGCTGCGCGGACGGTGGCTGGCTGGCGGTCGGGGCGATCGAGCCCGCGTTCTACCGCAACCTGTGCAACGCGCTCGGTTGCGCACAGTGGCTCGACCATCAGCTCGACGACGAGGCGCAGCCCGCCATCCGGGCCGCGTTCGCCGCGGCGTTCGCGTCGAAGCCTCGCCTCGACTGGCTCCACGAGCTCGCAGGCGTCGACGCATGCGTGAGCCCGATCTGGTCGATCCCGGAGCTGCTGCACGACCCGCAGTTCGCGGCACGTGGCGTGTTCGCCGAGGCAACCCATCCGACCGCAGGCTCGTTCCGTCAGCTCGCGCCGCTGCTGGCCGGCATGCAACGCCCGACCGAACCGCGCCAGCTCCCCGACCTGACCGTCACCGACACCGACGAGCTGCTCGCCGCCGCCGGCGTCGACCCCGACCACATCGCAGCACTGCGCGCCAGAGGAGTCGTGGCATGACCGAACCGTCCCCCGTCGTCGCCGACGACGTCCCCGCCGAGATCGCCGCCACGATCGGCCAGGTTCAGTACGCCATCGAGGGCGAGTTCCCCGTCGAGCGTGGCTACATCTGGACGTCGTGCTCATCGGTCGAGAACGGCAACCCGCTGTTCTGGGACGACACCGTGGCAGCCGACCTGACCGACGGCCCGATCGCTCCCCCGACCACGCTGTCGCTGTGGTTCCGGCCGCACCACTGGGCGCCCGGCCGCACCGAGCAGGCGCTGCCCCTGCAGGTCCACTTCGACCTGAAGGCCGCGTTCGGGCTGCCCGAGGCGGTCATGACCGACAACACGATCGTGTTCCACGAGCCGGTGCGCCCCGGCGACCGGCTGCGCACGCACCAGATCCTGCGCTCGGTGAGCGGCCTCAAGACCACCAAGCTGGGCACCGGCCGCTTCTGGGTGATCGACGTCGAGGTCCACAACCAGCGCGGCGACCTGGTCGGCGTCGAGAGCTACACCGGCTTCGGCTACCGGAGGGACGCCGCATGAGCACGCCCACCCTGCTGTTCGGCGACGTCACCGAGGGCGACACGCTTCCCGAGCTGTCGTATGACGTGACCGCGACGACCGTCGTGCTCGGCGCGCTCGCGTCGCGCGACTGGCGCCCGATGCACCACGACTACGACTTCGCCGTCAACCGCAACGGCACCCGCAACATCTTCCTCAACACCCCGAACCAGGCCGCCTGGTTCGAGCGGTTCGTCACCGACTGGACCGGCCCCACCGGACGGCTCGGTCGCATGAAGTTCCGCATGAAGGGCTCGGTCTTCCCCGACGACACGATGGTGCTCGCGGGCACGGTCACCGCGACCGACCTCGACGAGGCCGGATGCGGGTGGGTCGAGCTGTTGGTGCGCCTCACCGTCGACGGCGAGCTGAAGACCGACTGCACCGTGCGCGTCGCCCTGCCGGTCACGCCCGACGACAACCCCTGGACCCGCCGCGGCGAGCAGTGGGTGCCATGACCGCCCCGGGCCCTGCAGCCCACACCCACCACGCACGCCGTTGCGGCGTCGCACACCCCGCACTTCCCGGAAGGACCGCCTGACATGGATCTCGACCTCACCCCAGAGCAGGAGATGCTGCGCGAGATGGTGCGCGGCCTGTGCGGTGCCGCGGGCGGACTCGAGACGGTGCGCGCCCTCGAAGACGACCCGGTCGGCTACTCCACCGACTTCTGGCGTCAGCTCGGTGAACAGGACCTGATCGGGCTCACGCTCCCCGCCGCGCACGGCGGCTCGGAGATGGGCATCCTCGACGCGGCCGTCGTCTACGAGGAGCTCGGCCGGTCGCTCATGCCGTCGCCGCACTTCGTGTCCGCGGTGCTCGCAGGTGGCGCGCTCACCCGTGCGGGGTCGCCCGAGCAGCAGGCGACGTGGCTGGGGCGCATCGCGTCCGGCGACGCCGTCGTGTCGATCGCCTGGCTCGAGCCGGAGAACGGCTACTCCCCGAAGGGCGTGCAGACCACAGCCACCCTCGACGGCGACGACGTGGTGCTGTCGGGCACCAAGCGCCACGTGGCCTTCGCCAGTGCCGCCGAGCGTCTCGTCGTGCTCGCCCGCACCGGAGATGCCCCCACCGACGTCGACCTGTTCCTCGTCGACCCGACCGCCGACGGCGTCACCCTGACGCAGCAGCACACGATCGCGTCCGACACCCAGTACGAGGTGCGTCTCGACGGCGTACGCGTGCCGGTCGCCGACCGCATCGGCCCTGCGAGGAGCGGCTGGGCGACGTGGGACGAGGTGATGACGGACGGCGCCATCCTGGCTGCGGCACTCGCGGTCGGCGGGGCGCACTTCGCCCTCGACGTGACCGTCCAGTACGCCAAGGACCGTGAGCAGTTCGACAAGCCCCTCGGCGCCTTCCAGGCGCTCGCCCACGACATGGCGAACGCCAAGACCGCGGTCGACGGCGCCACGCTGCTCGTGTACGAAGCGGCCTGGGCTCGAGATGCCGGGCAGCCGGTCGACCGCCTGGCGCCGATGGCGAAGCTGTTCGCTTGCAAGACGTACCGCGACGTGACCGCCATGGCGCAGCAGATCTTCGGCGGGGTGGGGTTCACGCTCGAGTACGACATCCAGCTCTACTTCCGTCGGGCGAAGCAGCTCCAGATCTCGTGGTGGAACGACCGCGAGCTCGAAGAGCGCATCGCCGCCGCCATCCTCGACTGAGCGGAGCCCCCGGACCGCACTCGGCCCGATCTCTCAGTCCTCGGCACGATCTACAGGTCCGTTCTCGGCACCGATTTGGTGCATTTTCCCCGTTCTCGGCACCGATTTGGTGCACGGATGCACTGAATCGGTGCCGAGAACGTGAAGGGCAACGGGTTGGGGCGTCGGGGTGGGGGCATCCGCAGGACCAAGGCCCAGCCTGCCTACCCCGCGCCTCAGCGGCTGCCAGCTACGTGCCCGAAGCGGTCCTTCAGCCGCAGGAACGGTGCCTCGTACCAGCGATACGAGATGCCTGCGGCCACCAGGGTGAGCACGGTGCCGAGCGCGACGACCACATCGCCGTCGTGAGAAGTGAACTCGCGCAGCAGCGTGTAGATGGGCAGGTTGAAGACGTAGATCCCGTACGAGCGGCGCCCGACCCACACGAGCGGTCGCCAAGCCAACACGCGACCCATCGCCGCGTGCGGCACCGCGAGCAGGTACACGATGACCACGACCGAGCACAGGTTGAACGCTGCGATGCCCCAGTAGGGGATCCACGACGCGGTCGAGTGCTGTCCCGCCTGGTACGTGATGACCGCCATCGTGAGCAGCGCGCAGGGCGTGAGCGCGGCCAGCAGCCGCCGGGTGAGAAGCCGAGGTACGCCGGCGTAGACCGTCCACACGGCGAGGGCAGCTCCTGCCATCAACCCATCGGTGTGCGTGAACGAGCCGTAGTACCAGAGCCGCATGCGGGGGATGATCATGAACACGTTCACCTGCCCGCCGGGGTACGCCACGCGGGCCACCCGCCAGCGGTACACCGCGATCGCGACGGTCAGCCCGACGGTGACGGCAAGCAGGATCCGCCGACGGCCACCCGCGAGCAGCAGCCCGACGAGAACCAGCGGCCACACCACGTAGAACTGCTCCTCGATCGAGAGGGTCCAGAGGTGGGTCCACAAGCCGAGGCTGCGCGTGGAGCGCTCGCGCAGGACGTGCCAGTTCACGAAGTAGCCGGCGATGGACACCAACGCGCCACGCGAGGTGCGCAGCGCGGCACGTCCGGGAACGAGCTCGTGGATGACCACCGATGCCGCGAGCACCAACAAGATCATGGGGTAGAGCCGCAGCACCCGACGCAGGTAGAAGCGCCCCAGCCGGATGCGACCCGAGCGGGTGAACTCTGCGAGCAGCAAGCGGGTGATGAGGAACCCGCTCAGCACGAAGAACAGGTCGACGCCGAGCCAGCCGCCACGCCAATGCACCCGTGTGTTGACGATTCCGGCGTGGTACACGAGCACGCTCGCCACTGCGAGCGCTCGCAACCCATCGAGCGATGGGTGATACCCGAAACGAGATGGGTCCGCAGGTTCCCTTTCGTCGGCACCCATCGCCGCAGCACGGTACTCGGCACGGCTCGACCACAACGGTGACCCAGCAGCCGACCTCAGCTCACGACGCCCTCCGAGCGAAGCGCGGCCACGTCTGCGTCGTCGAACCCAAGCTCGGCACGCAGCACCTCGACGGTGTGCTCCCCCACCCACGGCACCCGCGTCTCGGGGCCTTCGGCCACGCGTGACAGCTTCACCGGGTTGCCGGGCACCAGGTACGGCGTGTCGACGCCGTCCACCCGTGGCACCTCGACCAGCATGTGATGGTCTGTCACGTGCGGGTCGGCGAGCAGGTCCTCGGCGGTGTTGCTCGGCCCGACCGCCAACCCGGCAGCGGCGAGCTCGTGGCACACCGCCAGCTTCGTCTTGTCGGCTGCCCAGGCCTCGACCGCGGGACGGATCACGTCGTCGAGGTGGTCGGCCCAGCCCTGACGCGTCGCGAGCCGCTCGTCGCCGACCCACTCCGGGTGGCCCACCGTGGCCGCCAGCTTCTCGAACTGGTGCTCGCGGCTGACCTGCATCACGAACCACCCGTCCGATGCCTCGAAGCCGGTCATGATCCCCGGGAGGCGGCGTCCCGGCTCGGGCTGCATGCCAAGCGACCAGAAGTTCGACACGATGTCGGTCATGGCGATCATCGCGTCGTACATCGCCACGTCGACCTGCTGCCCGAGGCCGGTCCGGTCACGGTGCCGCAACGCGGCGAGCACCCCCACCGTGGCGTAGAGCGCGGACGAGATGTCGCCCAACGCGCCGACGGGGCTCACCGTCGGTGGTTGCCCCGGCCCCCGCTTGAACTCGTAGATGCCCGACATCGCCTCGGCCACCGAGGCGTACGCGGGCCAGGCCGCGTACGGCGAGCGATCTGCGCCCCCGAAGCCCGACACCGACACATAGATGAGCGCAGGCCAGCGCTCGGCCAGGGCCGCGTAGCCAAGGCCGAGGCGGTCCATGGTGCCGGCCTTGAAGTTCTCGGCCACCACGTCGAAGCGCCCGGCCAGCTCCAGGAACAGCTCGCGCCCCCGAGGGTGCTTGAGGTCGATGCCGACGCTGCGCTTGTTGAGGTTGTTGCGCAGGAAGGTGGACCCGATGCGGCGCCCGTCGGGGTCGGCCATACCGGGGTCGGAGCCCCGACCGGAGTCGCCGCCGACGGGGTTCTCGACCTTCACGACCTCGGCACCGAGCCGCGCCAGCAGTTGTGTGGCATACGGCAGGGCCTGCATCTGCTCGGCGGCGAGGATGCGCACGCCGTCGAGCGGCTTGCCGTGCTCGGCGGCGGCGACGTTGGCAGCTTCTCCCAAGCGCATCGTGAGAGCCTGCCAGGTCCCGCCGCCGCCAACGTCATAGCGACAACGGCGGCTGCTGCCGCCACAGTCGCTGGCAGAGCCCGAGGCGCCGCGGCCCGGTCCCCCGGTGACGGCTGTACCGTTTCGGTGCGTCAACCGCGGTTGGCGGCGGAAGAGACCCCGGGGAGTTGTGGAGATGCGGCCATATCGAATCGTTCTGCCCGTGCTGGCGTTCGCCCTGTCGGCGCTCGGCACCCTTCCTGCCGCAGCTGCCCCGGCTCCCCTCCCCGCTCCACCTCCCGATGCCCCGCCGGGTAGCGCGACCACCTACCAGGTGAACAACACCCACGAGGGGTTGACAGACACGACCCTGCGACCTCCGCTGACGAGAGCGTGGTCGACGGACCTCGGGGGGCGGGTCGGCTACCCCCTGATGGTGAACGGGCGGATCTTCGCCACGGCAGCCTCCTCCGGAGGGGGGACCCTTCTCTGGGCGCTCGACGCGGCCGACGGCACCGTGCTGTGGGGACCGAAGTCGCTTGGCGGGACGTACAGGATCGAAGGCATCGCCGCCGACGGGGCCAACGTCTACGGCGTCAACAGCTCGGGCTTGGTCACGGCCTGGAACCAGGTCACCGGTCAGCCGGTCTGGTCGGCGCAGATGCCCTCTCAGTGGATGTTCACCTCGCCGCCGACCGTTCATGCCGGCACCGTGTACGTCGTGGGCGCCGGGAGCGGCGGCACCCTCTTCGCGCTCGACGCCTCGAACGGCACGGTCAAATGGAGCGGCGGGGTCATGAACGGTGACCACAGTTCTCCGGCAGTCACCGACGACGGGGTGTACGTCTCGTTCGCGTGCGGCGTCACCTACCGCTTCGACCCACTCACCGGCGCAAGCACCTGGGTGCGCCGGACCGGATGCGAGGGGGGCGGCGGCAGCACACCCGTGGTCCACGACGGTCGCGTGTACGTGCGCGACTTCCTGCATCAGGCGGTCCTCGATGCCGCGAACGGCACGGCCACCGGGACGTTCGCCGCGACCGCGGCACCCACGTTCGACGGGGAGGTCAGCTACCAGCTCCAGGGCTCGACTCTGCGCGCCGTCGACCTCAGCACCGGTGACGTGCTGTGGTCACAGGCCGCGGACGGCACGCTGTCGAGTGCACCGATCGTGGTCGGCTCCGACGTCGCGATCGGGTCGACGTCCGGGCGCGTGTTCCTCGTCGACAAGACCGACGGCAGCGTTGCCTGGTCCGGCGACACCGGTGCGCCGGTGCTTGCCCCGGACGAGCACAGCGCGATGCAACTCGCCGGCCTTGCCGCATCGGGTGACCGTCTCGTCGTGCCCGCCACGAACGCCCTTGTCGCCTTCGGACCTGCCTCAGCGGCGGACTACGTCGTCGAGGCGTTGTACACCGATCTCCTCGGCCGTCACGCCGACCCGGATGGGCTCGCCTGGTGGTCCGGGCTGTTGCAACACGGCACGTCGCAACTCCAGGTGGCCACCGCGCTCGCAACGTCGCCCGAGGCGCTCCGCCTTTTCGTCTCCCAGGACTACGAGCAGATCCTCGGGCGCTCGCCTGACCCCGCGGGGCTCGCGTATTGGAGCGACAGGATGGCCGACGGGTCGCCCACGCACGATCCCGCACCCGACCTCGCCGCCTCAGCCGAGTTCTACGACAGCGCCGGAGGCACACCGCGGGCCTGGGTTCGAGCGCTCTACCTGCACCTTCTCGGCCGACAGGCGAGTGAGAGCGAGGTCACCTACTGGGCCGGCACGCTGGCCACCGCGGGCCGCACGGCAGTCGCGCACGTGATCTTCGGTTCGCCCGAATCCGCGACCCACCAGATCTCCGAGCTCTACCAGTCGCTCCTCGGGCGTGCCGTCGACCCAGCCGGGCTTGCGTTCTTCCGTGCTCGTTTCGCCACGATGGGCTGGATCGGCACCGAGGCCGCCTTGTGTGGCTCGGCCGAGTACGCCACACACGCCCAACCCTGAGCACCGCTCGAGCGAACCCCGCCCACGTTGGCGCCGGCACCACCGAATCTGACACGGTGTCAGATGTGTGCCGGTAGCCTGTGAGCCGGCCTGTGGCCTCCGGGGCCACCAGCAGTGCCAGCCAGCGCAACCGGAACGGGAGCACCATGCGAGGGATCATCAGCGCCGCGGGCTACGTGCCCCACCACCGTCTCGACCGCGCCAAGATCGCCGAGGTGTTCGGCAGCGGCGGCGGCAAGGGCACCCGGTCGGTCGCCTCCTACGACGAGGACACCACCACGCTCGGCGTCGAGGCGGCGCGCCTCGCCCTGCGCGGCACCACGGCCACGGTCGACGAGGTGTGCTTCGCCACGGCGTCGCCGACCTACCTCGAGAAGACCAACGCCACGATCGTGCACGCCGCGCTCCGCCTCGACCGCAGTGCCGGCGCGTACGACGTGGGCGGCGCGGTGCGCTCCGGCGTCGGCCTCCTGCGCCAGGCCCTGCGGGCCGACGGCACCGTGCTCGCGGTCGCGGCCGACGTGCGCACCGGCCAACCGACCAGCGCGGACGAAGCGGCCGGTGGCGACGCGGGCGCGGCGATCGTCGTCGGCGACGACACCGCCGGGCCGGTGCTCGCCGAGCTCATCGGGTCGGCCGCCGCCACGCACGAGTTCCTCGACACATGGAAGGTCCCCGGCGACGTGCGGGTCCGCCACTGGGAGGAGCGCTTCGCCGAGACCCAGTACGCCCCACTCGTCGACGAGGCGTGGAACACGGCGCTCAAGGCAGCCGAGCTCTCCCCCGCCGATGTCGCCACGGTGGCGGTCTGCGGCACGCACGCCCGTGCCGTGAAGGCCGCCGCCCGCAAGGTCGGGACCGGCGTCGGGCAGGTCCTCGCCGGCCTCGACGACACGGTCGGGTGCACCGGCACCGCCGAGGTGCTGCTCACCGTCGCCCGCCTCCTCGAAGGCACCGCGCCGGGCCAGGTGCTCGCCGTCGTGGCGCTCGCCGACGGCGTCGACGTGCTCCTGCTGCGTGCCACGGACGCCATCGCGAGCTGGTCGCCCGCACGCGCGGTCGACGCGCAGGTGGCGGCGGGCTCCAGCGCCCTTCCCTACGCCAAGTTCCTGTCGTGGCGCGGGCAGGTCACGGTCGAACCGCCCCGTCGCCCCGAGCCGGTCCGCATGTCGGCGTCGGCTGCGGGCCGCAGCGGCGACTGGAAGTACGGCTTCGTCGGCTCCCGCGACGCCGAGTCGGGCGCGGTGCACCTGCCCCCGGCCCGGGTGTCGTTCGTGGGCGGCAACGTCGACGACATGCAGCCACTGCCCATGGCAGACGCGCAGGGCACGGTGCTCACCTTCACCGTCGACAAGCTCGTGTACTCCCCGAGCCCGCCGGTGGTGTTCGCCGTCGTCGACTTCGAGGGCGGCGGCCGACTGCCGATCGAGCTCACCGACGTCGCGGCGGACGGCGTGCAGATCGGCGACCGCGTCGAGATGACGTTCCGCCGTCTCAACACCGCTGACGGCATCGCCAACTACTTCTGGAAGGCGCGTCCGGTCCGCTGACCGGCGCCGAGGATCGAGGAGCCAGACCGATGGGTTCGCACGGCATCAAGGACCAGGTGGCGATCGTGGGCATGTCCTGCACGCCCTTCCGCGAGCACTGGGACAAGGGCACCGACGACCTCCTCGTTGAGGCGTCCGAGGCCTGCTACCGCAGCGCCGGCATCGCCAAGCCCGACGTCGACGCGTACTGGCTGGGCACCGCTCAGTCGGGCATGAGCGGCCTCACCTTGGCGGCGCCGCTGAAGCTCGACGGCAAGCCCGTCACCCGCGTCGAGAACATGTGCGCCACCGGCTCCGAAGCCCTGCGCCAGGCGTCGTACGCGGTGGCGTCCGGCGCCTACGACGTGGCCATGGCGATCGGCGTCGAGAAGGTGAAGGACTCCGGCTACCAGGGCCTCAACGCCTTCCCCATCCCCAACGACGGCACCAACCGCACCCTCACCGCCGCGGCCATGTTCAGCCTGGTGCTGCCCGCGTACGCCAAGCGCTACGGCGTCGACGAGGACGAGCTGCGCCGCGTCGTGGCACGGATCGCGTCGAAGAACCACGCCAACGGGGCCAAGAACCCGCTCGCCCAGTTCCGCAAGGAGATGAGCGTCGAGGCGATCTGCAACATGGCAGCGGTGGCCGGGCGCCTCAGCGTGTTCGACTGCGCCGGCGTCGCGGACGGGTCCGCGGCGGCGATCGTGGTGCGGGCCGAGGACGCGCACCGCTACACCGACAAGCCGCTGTACGTGAAGGCGCTGTCGATGGTGGCCGGCAACGGATCGGGCCTGCTCGACCCCGAGTACGACTACACGACCTTCCGCGAGTGCGCCGCGGCCGCCGAAGACGCCTACGCGCAGGCGGGCGTCACCGACCCGCGTGCCGAACTGGCGCTCGCCGAGGTGCACGACTGCTTCACCCCCACCGAGCTGGTGCTCATGGAGGACCTACGCCTCGCCGAGCGCGGCCAGGCCTGGAAGGACGAGCTCGCGGGTACCTTCGACCTCACCGGCGACATGCCCGTGAACACCGACGGGGGCCTGAAGAGCTTCGGCCACCCGGTCGGTGCGTCGGGCCTGCGGATGATCTACGAGGTGTGGCTGCAGCTGCGGGGCGAGGCCCCGGCGGAGCGCGCCGTGCAGAACGACCGCACGCTCGGCCTCACCCACAACCTGGGCGGCTACCCCGGCGAGATGGTCAGCTTCGTCGGTATCTTCGGCAACCAGCTCGGCTGAGCTTCAGCCCGCTACGCGCTCGGCGGGCCCTGCGGCGCGACCGTGCGCGCCAAGATGCCCAATGTCGCACGCAGCGCCCCCTCGGAGATGACCGGGAAGATGCCGGCGTCGCGCCACTCGGGCGCGATGTCGGACCAGTCGTAGTAGGAGGTGGCCAGCGTGCCGCCGTCGGCCGGCTCCAGCCGGTAGCCGTACACGTGGCCGATCTGGGGTCGGATCTGCCCGAGGATCTTCCAGGCGATCTCTCGGTCCTGCTCGAACGTGCAGATCTGCACGGTGACGTCGTAGCGCCCCATGGTCGGGTAGTCGTTGAGTGCCTCGCGGTCCATGTGCACCACGAACTCGTCACCCACCGCCCCCACGGGGTCGCCTTCGGCCCACTGCAACATGCCGGAGCTGTCGATGGCCACGTGGCCTTGGGGGTCGCACAGCACGGCGAAGATCGTGGACGCGTCGGCACCGATGAACCGCGGCACCTCGAAACGTTCGGTCGTCATGGCGCCATGGTGGCACCCCGACGCCCGGCGTTCAGTCCTTCGGTGCAGGCGGCCGGTAGAACAAGCCGAGCTGGGCGACCGCGCCGCCGACGCCGACGATCAAGGCGATCGCCAGGCCCGTCACACCGTTGAGCCGAAAGGCGATGCCGAGGGCGTAGTCGAGCGAGTACTTCCACGGCCCGAGCGTGGCGATCGTGACGCCGAGCAGGGCGAGCACCCAGTTGTACTCCCAGCCGCTCTTCACGATGAAGAAGCCGTTCTTCACGTGCACCGTGTAGGCAGCGACGATCATCAGCGACACGAACGCGGCGCCCGCGAACGGGGTGAGCAGGCCGATCGCCATGAGGATGCCGGCACCCATCTCGGTGCTCGCCGCGAGCACGGCGTGCACCTTGCCGGGCCGCATGCCCATCGAATCGAACCAGTTGGCGGTGCCGGGGATGCGACCGCCGCCGAAGAACTTGTTGTAGCCGTGCGAGGCGAGCGTGACGCCGATGCCCACGCGCAGCAGGAGCATGGCCAGGTTGACCGCGTCGAGGTCGTCGGGGGAGAGATGCTTCAACACCCCCGCGACGCTATCGGTTCTGACGGATCGTCAGACAGTTGTTACGACTTCTACACTGCTGGGCGCTATGAGCGACGCGCCCCGCCCCCCGAAGTCCGCCGATCTGCCCCTCGACGAGCAGGTCCAGTACCGCCTCGTCGACGGCGTGGCGTGGATCACCCTCGCCCGGCCCGACGTGAAGAACGCGGTGTCGCCCGACCAGCGCAACCGGGTGATCGACTTGCTCGCCGCGGCGAGCGGCAACCATCACGTGCGCGCCGTGGTGCTGACCGCGCTCGGCGACTCGTTCTGCACGGGCGCGGACCTGCGCGCACACCAGCCCGAGGTCCTCAAGCCCGACGACGCCCCCGACCGGCCGATCGGCCAGGTGGCCCGCATCATCCGGGACGGCGCGCAGCGCCTCGTGTGCGCCGTCATGGACTGCGAGAAGCCCGTGATCGCGGCGGTGAACGGCACCGCGGCGGGCATCGGCGCCCACCTGGCGCTCGCCGCCGACCTGGTCATCGCCGTCGAGTCGGCCCGCTTCATCGAGGTGTTCATCCGTCGAGCGCTGGTGCCGGACGGCGCCGGGGCCTACCTGCTCCCCCGCCTCGTCGGCCTGCACAAGGCCAAGGAGCTGATGTTCTTCGGCGACGACGTGTCCGCAGCTGAGGCGCTGGAGCTGGGCCTTATCAACAAGGTCGTCCCCGACGGCGAGCTCGAAGCCGCCGCCACGGCGTGGGCGACGCGCCTGGCGACCGGGCCCACCCATGCGCTCGCACGCACCAAGGAGCTCCTCAACCGGTCGCTCGACTCCGACCGGGCCACGGCCCTGCTCGACGAGGCGTGGGCACAGGAGATGAACATGGCGACCCACGACGCCACCGAGGGCGTGCAGTCGTTCATCGAGCGGCGCGACCCGACCTACCGGGGCTGGTAGCTCCGCGCCGAAACCTGGCTCAGCCCGCGGGCGTCTGCGGCGTCTCGCTCCCCACCAACTTGCCGGCCGTCACGAAGCGGTAGCCGGCCTGCTTGCCCTCACGCAGGATGGCGTCGAGCGCCTGCACCTCGGTGCGGCGGCGGGCGAGCTGCGCGCGTGCCCCGGACCCACCACGGTGGAACGTGTCGCGGCCGATGCCGTCGTGGAAGTCGACGATGGCACCAGGCAGGAGGTTGCGGAGCACGTTGGCCTGCACCTCGGCCGGCGTGTTCTGGCCGGCCGGTCCGCCGTAGAACGACCACAGCAGCACGTCGCAGCCGAGCTCACCGGCGACCCGCACCGCCGAGCCGGTCAGCTCCCCACGTGGTGGCCGGTACCAGCGAGGCGGCTTCCCGCTGCGCTCGGTCAGCAACTCGTGGCTGCGCCGGATCTCTGCCGCCGCCATCGCTGCGGGGAACTGCGCCAGGTCACGGTGCGACCAACCGTGGTTGCCGATCTCGTGCCCGGCGTCGACGACCTGTGCGAACAGGTCGGGGTGGCGTTGCACGTTCCAACCCATGCAGCAGAAGGTGCTCGTGACCTGGTGGCGGGCCAGCACGTCGAGCACCTGCGGGGTCAGGTCCGGGTCGGGACCGTCGTCGAAGGTGAGCGCCGCGAGCCGTTGGGTGGTCTCGACCGACCACACCACTCGGATCCCGCCGTAGAAGCCGACCTGCCCCGTGGCCGCGGCCGCCAGGCCGCGCGCCTCACGTTCTGACGCACTCCCCGCGTCGACCGCGCTCACCCGACCTACGACCCCGCCTGCGCCTGCAGCAACTCCGACGCCAGCAGCGCCACCGAGCCCCTTGAGGACCGTCCGCCTGTCCATGACGACCTAACGCATCGGCGACATGCCGCCGCTCGCGCGCTTGGCGGTGGACCGCAGCTCGTCGCGGAAGTCGGGGTGTGCGATCTCGGCGAGCTCGCGCCCACGCTGGTGGACCGTCTTGCCTTGCAGCTCGGCGACGCCGTACTCGGTGACGACGAGGTCGACCTGGTGTCGGGGGGTCGTGACGATCGTGCCGGCCGGATACCACGGCACGATGCGTGACCGGCGCTCTCCCCCGACGGTGACCGTCGACGGCATGCAGATGATCGAGCGGGCCTCCAACGACAGCGCGCTGGCCGACACGAAGTCCTCATGGCCGCCGATGCCGGAGTACTGCCGACCGTCGATCGTGTCGGCGACGACCTGGCCCGACACGTCGATCGACATGGCCCCGTTGATGGTCACGCTCATCCGGTTGCGTGCCACCGCCTCGGGCGAGTTCACGAGCTCCACCGGCAGGAATGCCACGTCGTGGTTCTCGTGCAGCCAGTCGTAGAGCTCACGGGTGCCGAGTGCGAAGGTCGCCAACGACACGCCGTCGTAACTGCCCTTGCGGTTGGTGACCTTGCCCGCCTGGTGCAGGCGCATCAGGCCCGTGGTGAACATCTCGGAGTGGATGCCATAGTCGCCGCCGGCGCCGTCGGCCAGCAGCGACGCCACCATCGACGGGACCGCACCGATGCCGGTCTGCAGCGTGGCGCCGTCGGGGACGAGTGCGCGCACGTGCCCGGCGATGGCGCGGTCGACGTCGGTGGGGGGTGGATCGTCGATGGCCGCCGGGGTCGCGTCGGACTCGACGAGCACATCGATCTCGTCGAGGTGCAGCGCGTGGCGGTGGTCTGCACCGATGCCGAACGTGCGCGGGAAGTTCGGGCTGACCTCCACCACGAGCGTGCGGTCTGGGTCGGCGCCCGCGGCGCGCAGTTCGGCGATGCTCGCCCCCGCGTGCAGCGACAGGCTGCACCACCCGTCGGCGTCGGGTGGTGCCGCGGCGGTCGCCATCACCCGGGGGGCGACCTCTGCGTAGAGGCGCGTGTAGCGACGGAAGTCGGCCGGCACGAAGCCGAGGTTGGCGTCGGCCGCCTGCAGCATCCGCTCCAGCGGCCCGAAGAACCCCGACAGGTAGTGCACGTTGGGGTGGGTGAAGAGGTCCGTGAGAACCGTGAGCAGCGCCGAGTACACCCGGAGCTGCTCCCAGTCGGTGCGCCGTCCGAGGGCCTCCACGAAGCGGATCGGCTGGCCGGTGCCGAGTGGCAGGCCGAGCGAGTCGCGCGGCGCCACGAGCGCGGCCGCGTCGTCGGGGCTGAGGTGCTGCAGGCTGGTCATGGCCGCAGAGCTTCGCAGACGCACCCCGGCAACGCGATCGCCGGGCGCCCGCGGGCCAACTTCGCGGCCTGACAGGTAGGTTGCGTGTATGCATCACCCACTGTCCAGGCGGGCGCGACGCTGCGTCGGACTCGCCGCGCTGCTGGGCCCGCTCCTGCTCACCGCCTGCGAGCCCGGGTCGACGATCGCCCTCGCAAAGGGGCTCGTCACCCCGGTCGCGGTGACGGCCAGCCCTGACGGGGGCCTGTACGTCGTCGACCAGGGCGACTGCACCGTCAAGAAGGTTGACACGTCAGGCACGCTGAGCACCGTCGCCGGCACAGGTTCGTGCGGCTACAGCGGGGACGGCGGGGCGGCCACCTCGGCGAAGATCGCCCCGGTCACCACCTCGGGCTCGGGCGACCTCGTCGGCGGAATCCAGGTCGCACCAGACGGCACGATCTACCTCGCCGACACCGGGAACGGCCGCATCCGGACCATCTCGCCACAGGGCACCATCTCGACCCTGCGCGCGGGCCTAGGGGCCTGGCCGAACGGCGTCGGCCAGCTCGCCCTCGGGGCAGACGGGTCTGTGTACTTCACCGCCGGCCTCGGCGGCGTCCGTCGCCTCACCTCCGGCGGCGCCCTGAGCACCATCAGCACCGATTCCGCCCGCTCGATCGCGGTCACCCCGGCGGGTGCCATCGCGTTCGAGAACATCGGGCTCCTTGGATCGCCCGGGCTGCGCCTGTACGACCCGACCTCGGGGGCAGTAACCGCCACCGGTGACTCCGAGTCGTCGCCCGCGATCGCCTTCGATGCGCACGGCTACCGCTACGCGGCCTATGGCTCGCGCATCGTACGGACCGCCCCCGACGGCTCGCAGACCGTGCTTGCCGGCACCGGCGCCGCCGACCCAGCGACCGCAACCCAGTCGGGTGACGCCCTCGACCTTCACCTCAGCCCCCACGGCCTCGCCACCACGCCGAACGGTGCGCTCCTGGTGACCTCGGGCCACGCGGTGTACCGCATCGAGGCACCCGCCACGTTCGGCACGACGACGGCGAGCGGCTGCAACACCCGCTCTATCAGCCCGATCACGACTACAGCGGGCTCCGCTTGCAAGGGGCAGACCTGCACGGCTGCGACCTCAGCGGCTCGAACTTCACCCGCTCCGACCTGACCGGCTCAGACCTGCACGGTGCCGACCTCAGCGGCACGACCCTCTCCTACGCCAACCTGACGGGTGCAGACCTGAGCAGCGCCAACCTCAGCGGCGCGACGCTCTCCTCCGCCAACCTGACCGACGCCGACCTGTCCACCGTCACCGTCGATCCTTGGACGAACCTCTCGGCGGTGACGTTCACGGGGGCAATCCTCAGCGGCACTGACCTCTCGCTGGTGGCGGCCTACTCGTTCAGTTCCGCTGCATCGGGTGGCATCACGGCACCGCCGCTCGGGCTCCCGTCGCCGTGGCTCCTCCTCAACGGCTACCTCATAGGCCCGAAAGCAGGGCTTGCGGGAGCGGACCTGCACGGGCTGGACCTCCGGGCGACAACCCTCACGAACGCGAGCCTCACGAACGCGAACCTCACCGGGGCCGACCTCACTGGCGGCTCGCTCGCCAGTGCGAACCTCGCTGGTGCTGCCCTCGCAGGCACCACGCTCGAAGGGCTCCGATCCGGTTCGGTCCTGGGAACCCCCGCCAGCCTGCCCACGGGCTGGTCGCTGCTGCACGGCTACCTCGTCGGGCCCGGCGCCGACCTGCGCTACGCCAGGTTCGACGATGCCGACCTCTCGGGATCGAACTGGTCCGGCACCACACTCGACTCGGCCTCGTTCGTTGACGCAGACGTCACCGGTGCGACCTTCGCGGGCGTCCGGCTCTTCGGGGTCGCGTTCAACCGTGCTGACCTGAGCGACGCCGATCTCACCGGCGCAGACCTGAGCGGTGCCCGCCTCACCGACGCAAACCTGACCGGCGCCGACCTCACCCAGGTGACAACCGACGGCACCACCGATCTCAGCTTTTCGATCCTTGTCGACACGAACCTCAGCAATGCAGCACTCGGCCCGCTCCCAGCCAGCGCGTTGCTCTGGGTGTCTTCGAGCGGCATCGTGGGCACTCCGCAGCTCCCCGCACCATGGCGGCTGGTTGGCGGCTACCTCCTCGGCCCTCGGGCGAAGCTGACGGGAGCCGACCTGCACGGCCAGTCGCTTGCCGGTGCCGACCTCACCAGCGCCTACCTCAACAACGCGACCCTGTCTGGCGCGCACCTCAACGGAGCCGACCTCACCGACGCGAACCTGTCCAGTACCGACCTCACCGGAGCCGACCTCACCGACGCGACGCTGTCCCGCTCGAACATCAGCGGCAGCTCCCTAGCCGAAGCGATCCTCTCCGGTGTGCGCTCGGGATCGCTCGTCGGCACTCCCAGCGCCCTTCCCGGCGGTTGGACGATCACCCAGGGGATCCTCTTCGGTCCGGGTGCCGACTTGACCAACTCCCCCTTCGGAGGCGTCGCACTCGACGGCATGGACCTGCACGGCCTCGACCTCTCGGGCAGCGACCTGAGCTACGCGACGCTCACGGGGACGAACCTGACCGACACCAATCTGACCGACACCAACCTGACGGGCATCACCCTCAGCGGCGCCACCGTGACCGGCGCCGATTTCACCGGCGCGTCGCTCGATGGGGCTGGGGGCACCGGGCTGATCGGCACCCCCGCAAACATGCCCGCCGGCTCGGCCATCCGGCTCGGGATCCTGATTGGCCCCGGCGGCGACCTCTCGGGCCAGGACCTGCACGGCCAGGACCTCTCCCACCTCGACCTGACCGCCACCGACCTCACCAACGCGAACCTCGCCAACGCCGACCTCACCGACGCAACCCTCACGAGTGCATTGGTCGGTGGCCTCGACCTCAGCAACGCCACGCTCACGGGCGTGCACAGCGGGCAGCTCGACGGCGTCCCGGCGGCGGTGCCCTCCGGCTGGCTCACGGGCGGGGGCTACCTCATCGGCGCCGGGGCGGACCTAACGGGAATCGACCTGGCCGACGTCGACGTGAGCGGCATGGATCTCACCGGCGCGAACCTCTCGCAGGCGGGGATCATCCCAGCCAATGTCACGGGCACGAACCTGTCCGGCGCGAACTTCTCCGGCGCCCTGTTCAGCGCGGGAGTCCTCACGGGCACCAACCTGTCCGGGGCCAACGTCTCCGGCGCCTCGCTGTTCCAGACATCATTCGTGAACATCGTGGGCACCCCGGTAGGTGGCGCCAGTGCCTCCTACTACGAGGCGACCTGCCCCGACGCAACCATCGTCTCCCAGCCCGCAACCTGCGTCGGCCACGGGTTCGACCCGTGACCTGACGACACGCCGCTACCCCGCCGCCAGCAGCCGGCGGTTGAACAGGTCGAGGACCTGCTCGAGCGCAGCACGCGTCGCGGTGCCCGGCCGGTCGACGAGATGCTCCGTGAGCACCGAGTGCGGCGGCAGCGCCGCGTCGGGGTTCGCGTCCGCGTCGTCGAGCTCGACCGCCACGAACGCGTCGCCGAGCTCGTCTCGCAGGAACGAGAAGCGCTCGGCGGGAACGAGGCGGTCGCTGCGGAAGCGCAGGCCCAACACCTCGAGCCCGTCATCGGCGCAGCGCTGCTTCACGCGATCGAGGTCGGCGGGGGCGATGTCGATCGAGCGGCGGTCGCAGCGGCGGATCGCGACGGGCATCGACGGTTGCGACAGCACGGGAGCGACGACCACGTCGTCGACCGCCATCGCGAGCGCGAACCCGCCGGTGAAGCACATGCCGACGACCCCGACGCCGGGCCCACCACACTGCTCGTGCTCGTGCGCCGCGAGGGCGCGCAGCCACGACACGACCGGGGACGTGCGGCCCGTGGCGAACACGACGAACTCGCGGCTCACGCACGCCGGCACGAGCGCCGCGAGACCGGTGCGCAACGACCCGACCTTGCCGTGGGTGTCAGGGTCTGGGTCACGTCCGGGGACGCCGAACAGGTGCGGCATCACGGCCGTACAACCGGTGTCGGCCACCCTGCGGGCGAAGTCGGCGACCTTGGGGGTGATGCCGGGGATCTCGGCGATCACGATGACCGCGGGCCCGCTCCCCTTGCGATACACGGTGCGGGCCTTGCCGTCGTGGGTGAAGGTGGTCTCGGAGAAGTCGCGCAGGTCGTCGTCGGCCATCGCGGCACGGTAGCCGGGGCGCTACGCCTGAGGTGCCGCACCACCTGGGGCGAGGCGAGCCACGAGTGCGCGCAGCTCGACCAGCTCTGCTTTGAGGTCGAGGTAGTGCTGGGTCTCCTCCGACGGCGTCGCCAGCTCGGTGACGATCGAGCCCCCAGGCTCGAGCACCGCGGAAGCCACCTCCGCGAACGAGGCCGCACCCTCACGTTCGACCGCGACAAGAAGATCATCCTCGGTGAGGTGCTCCCGCTCGAGCGCGGCCGCGTCGACGACCCCGTCCGTGATGAGCACGGTCGGGCTGCCTTCCACGATGCGACGCAACCGGTGGTGGCGGAACAACAGGATGGCCACCGCGCCGTTGGCCACGAAGAGCACGCTGGCGCCGACCACAGCCCCGGTGACCGAGTTGTCGTTGCCGATGATGCCGTTCTGCACGGCGTTCGCGACGGCCAGCAGCACCACGAAGTCGAGCGTGTTGAGCTGCGCCAGCTCGCGCTTGCCACCGACGCGCAGCGCCACAACCAGGAACACGTACACGAGCAGCGCCCGCAGGATCTTCTCGCCGACCGGGATCGGGAGGTGGAACAGGCTGTTCGCCAAGCTGGCCACGATCATCGGAACCCCTTCGCGTCGTTCGGAGGGCCGAAACGTAGACCCGTGCCCCATCGCCGCGCGGTCACCCTGGTCTGACGAACCCTGCGTCGTAACCGTGACCGAACGGTAGGTTCGGGTCAGTGTCAGGCTGGTCGTCGTCCGAGGGGTTGGCTCTTAGG
>CAZUMJ010000025.1:0-1074 GCA_964621605.1 uncultured Iamiaceae bacterium
CCACCACCAGCTCCTCCACGCCCGTCACCGTCACCGGCATCACCGACGCCACCGCAGTCTCGGCGGGTCGAAACAGCACCTGTGCCCTGCACGCAGATGGCACCATCTCCTGCTGGGGCTCCAACG
This sequence comes from uncultured Iamiaceae bacterium, assembly GCA_964621605.1. Taxonomy (GTDB): domain Bacteria; phylum Actinomycetota; class Acidimicrobiia; order Acidimicrobiales; family Iamiaceae; genus CAZUMJ01. The sequence continues at coordinate 127 of CAZUMJ010000025.1, forward strand.
ACATCGGGCAACTCGGCGACGGCACCACCACCGACTCGTCCACGCCCGTCGCCGTCACCGGCATCACCGACGCCACCGCCATCACGACGAACGGCGGTCCCTTCGGCGCCTCTGTCAGCTCCTGTGCGCTGCACGCCACCGGCAGCATCTCCTGCTGGGGCTTCAACTACTTCGGGCAACTCGGCGACGGCACCACCACCGACTCCTCCACGCCCGTCGCCGTCACCGGCATCACCGACGCCACCGCCATCACAGTCGGCAGCGCATTCAGCTCCTGTGCGCTGCACGCCACCGGCGCCATCTCGTGCTGGGGCTACAACTCCGACGGCCAGCTGGGCGACGGCACCACCACCAACTCGTCCACGCCCGTCGCCGTCACCGGCATCACCGACGCCACCGACATCGCTGCTGGCGGCTCAATGAGCACCTGCGCCTTGCACGCCACCGGCGCCATCTCGTGCTGGGGCGACAACAGCGCCGGCCAGCTCGGTGACGGCACCACCACCGACTCCTCCACGCCCGTCACCGTCACCGGCATCACGGACGCCACCGCCATCGCGCTCGGCGCCGGCGCCTCCTGCGCCGTGCACGCCACCGGCACCATCTCCTGCTGGGGCGACAACTACTACGGGCAACTCGGCAACGGCACCAACACCGCATCGTCCACGCCCATCACCGTCACCGGCATCACCGACGCCACCGCCGTCGCCCTCGGCAGCGGCACCTCCTGCGCCGTGCTCGCCACCGGCACCGTGTCCTGCTGGGGCGACAACTCCGACGGACAGCTGGGCGACGGCACCACCACCACCTCGTCTACCCCTGCGGCCGTCCTCGACATCCCGGTGCGCCAAGACCTCAACATCGGGCTCTGACCTCTCCACGCCCCGCGCCCGTCGGCACCTCCACCTCCTCGGCATCCCCACCGCCTCGGCATCCCCACCGCCTCGG
>CAZUMJ010000025.1:1174-44450 GCA_964621605.1 uncultured Iamiaceae bacterium
CCTCGGCATCCCCACCGCCTCGGCATCCCCACCGCCTCGGGCACCCCCACCGCCTCGGCATCCCCACCGCCTCGGGCACCCCCACCTCCTCGGCACCTCCACCTCCTCGTTTTCGGCACCGATTTCGTCCACGGACGCACCGAATCGGTGCCGAGAAGGCCGGCAATGCACCGAATCGGGGCCGAGAACGGTGGGTGGACGGAGGCGGCGGGGACGACCGACAACGCACCGAATCGGTGCCGAGAACGGCGGGGGGACGGAGGCAGCGGGTCGGCGGAGGCGGAGAGCGGTAACAGCAAAGGGTGGCGGGCGGGTCGGAGCGATCGGGGGCCGGCGCGGCGGCCTCGTACACTCGCCGCTCGTGACTCCGCGTGCGTCGTGCGATCCAGGTGTCGAACGCCATGACCGCTGACGCGCTCGGCGCTGCGCTACGCGCGGGCGAACGCCGTGCCCTCGCCCAGGCCATCACGCTCGTCGAGTCGAGCCGCGCCGACGACCGCGCCCGGGCGGACGCGCTGCTCGCCTCCGTACTCGACGCCACCGGCGGCGCCATCCGCCTCGGCATCAGCGGCGCACCGGGCGTCGGCAAGTCGACCTTCATCGAAGCGCTCGGGTCGCACCTGACAAACCAAGGCCACCGCGTGGCGGTGCTCGCCGTCGACCCGTCCAGCCGGCGCACCGGCGGCTCCATCCTCGGCGACAAGACCCGCATGGAGCAGCTCGCCCGCGACCCGCACGCGTTCGTCCGCCCCTCCCCCAGCGGCGGCACCCTGGGTGGGGTCGCCCGCCGCACCCGCGAGGCCATGCTGCTGTGCGAGGCAGCCGGCTACGACGTGGTGCTCGTCGAGACCGTCGGCGTGGGCCAGAGCGAACTGGCCGTGGCCGACATGGTCGACCTGTTCGTCTTGTTGGTGTCGCCCGGCGGCGGCGACGAACTGCAGGGCATCAAGCGCGGCATCATGGAGCTTGCTGACCTCGTCGTGGTGACCAAAGCGGACGGCGACCTCGCCACCGCGGCCCGCCACGCCTGTGCCGACCACAAGCGAGCGCTGCAGCTCCTGCGCCGCACCCACGACACCCTGGATCGCACCGCATTGATGGTGTCGTCACCAACCGGTCAGGGCATCGGCGAGGTTTGGGATCACCTCCGAGCAGATCACGACACGCTGCGCACCGACGGCTCGCTCGACCGCCTGCGGGCCGCTCAGCGACGCTCGTGGCTGTGGTCGGAGGTCACCGACGCACTGCTCGACGACCTGCACGCCAGCCCCGGGGTGGCGGCGGTCGTCCCCGAGGTGGAAGCAGCGGTGCAGGCCGGGGCGATGGCGCCGAGCGCCGGGGCTCGACGCATCCTCGACGCGCTGCGGTCTGCGCAGCGCCACACCGAGCACAGCTCCTGAGCCTCGGCCGGGAAGGGCTCATGAGGATCGACCATCCTCTGGTTCGGGATGAGGATGGTTCCGAGCCGCTGGCCGCCCAGCACTACGCGCCCCGGTTCTGGCGGGCGTAGACGACCCACTCCAGGAACCGCTCCGGGCCTTCGTGCACCGGCGGGCCCTGGACCCGCGTGTACAGGCGCCCCGCCAGGTCGGTGGCCAGGCCGGCACGCACGTGTGGCGGCAGCGCCCAGCGTCGCTCGAGGAAGGCCTGCAGGGCCACCATGTCCTGCGGCGTCACCGCGCTGACGTCCCAGCTCGCCATCTGCATCGCGAGCGCAGGCGGCGGCGCCGCGACGGGCGCGGCCCACAGTGCCGGCGACGACGACGGGCCCACGACCCCCGTGCCCGGCCGACGGTCGCCCAACCGTTCCCGCACCACGATGGTGCCCGCCACCAGGTCGCCGAGACGCTGGTTGCGCTCGGTGACCAGCACCGACACGATCCCCACGAGGTAGCTGCTCGGCAGGTAGTCGATGATCCGCAAGGCGTTGCGCACGGCGATGCGCCAGAACGACGCCCGCGCGCCCTGCAGGTCGAGCACTCGGATGCCCATCATGCGCTTGCCCGGCGTGCGGCCTCCACCGAATGCCTCGAACGCCGTGGCGTAGCCGAAGAACCAGGCAAACGCGCCGAGCGCCATGAGCGCCGCGGCGAGGCTCTCCGACGAGGTGGCGATCACCATCGAGACAAGCCACACCGCCACGAGGGCCAGCGTCGAGATCACCATGTCGATGAGCGCCGCCGCGGCACGCGAGCCGAGCCCGGCAACGACCAGGTCGACCGTCAGCCCTTCGGGGGCGACGAGCGTGACGCGGTCCTCGAGCTCCACCGTGCGGACGCTACAGGGCGACAGCCCGATCGAGGAGCCGACGCCGACCGACCCGACGGCCGCGCGTCCGCGCCGGTGGCCCCAGAACGGACGCGGACTCCGGTACCGTCCCCGTCGTGAACCTGCAGCAGTTCGCCGCAGCCCACCAGCACGAGTGGACATCCCTCCACGACCTCGTGACCCGCGCCGGGGGGAAGCCCGAACGGCTCGGGACCGCCGAGTTCGCGGCGGTGGGGCGCGGGTACCGCAGCGCGGTCGCCGACCTCGGCTACGCCCGGCGGCGCTTCCCCGGCGATCCGCTCACCAGCCACCTCGACGACCTCGTGCGTCGCAGCCGCGCCCTCGTGTACTCGAACCTGGAGGACCGCCAGGGGTTCTGGTGGTTCCTGCACACCGGATACTGGCGGCGCGTCCGTGAGCGTCCACGTCAGCTGCTGCTCGCCGCCGTGCTGCTGCTGGGGCCGCTCGTCGCGGCGGGCGTCTGGGCGCACGTCGACCCCATCGCTGCCGGGCGGGTCATGCCCGAGATCGCCCGTACCTCGGGCCAGCCCGCGCCCGAAACCGACAAGAACTTCGGCGGCGACCAACACGTCGGGTTCGCCACGATCATCTTCACCAACAACATCCGCGTGACCGTGGTGGCGTTCGCGGGAGGCATCACCCTCGGCCTCTTCACCGGCTACGTGCTCATCACGAACGGGCTGCTCGTCGGCCTCCTCGGCGGATCGCTCATCGCGCAAGGTCAGGGCTCTGCGTTCTTCCAGCTCGTCGTGCCCCACGGGGTGCTCGAGCTTTCGCTGATCGTCGTCGCGGGAGCCGCGGGCTTTCGGGTCGCCGATGCGATCCTCCGCCCGGGGCGTCGCGCCCGGGGCCCGCACCTCGTCGCCGAAGGACGAGCCGCGGTCGAGATGATGCTCGGCACCGCGTTCTGGCTCATCCCGTGCGGCATCGTCGAAGGGTTCGTGACCCCGTCCGGGTACGGCCTGCCCACCGCACTCGTCGTGGGGTGCAGCCTCGGGGCACTGTTCTGGACGCTTGTGGTGTGGCGCGGCAGGCCGCCACTCACAGACGCGCCCGTGCCTTGAGCCGCAGGTAGGCCCCGACGCACGCGGCGGGGAGCGTGGCCGCGTCGGCCTCGATGACGTGCGCCCCGGCCCGGGCCAGCTCCGCCACGACCCGGGCCCGCTCCTCGAGCACGTCGTGCGCGACGGCCAGCGCATACGCGCCGACGGTGTCGGTGGGGACGGTGCGTGCGAGCTGCTCCACGTCGGGGTCGGTGACGCTGGCGATCACCACCGCATGCGTCGACACGAGCGTCGGCACGGCTCCCAGCAACGACCGTGCGGCGGCCAGGTCGAGCAGGTCGGTCAGCACCAGGACCAGCGCACGCTTGCCTCGGGCGGCGCGTGCGAACGCACCCTCGTAGTCGCTGTCGAGAAGCCGGGGTTCGAGGTCGTACAGCGTGTCGAGCACCGCGCGACCGCCCGCCCGGCGGGGGCGCAGGTGCTGGCGCACCTCCTGGTCGAACGCGAGGGTGCCGCAGCGGTCTCCGAGCGCATCGGCGACCGCGGCCACCGCGGCCACCGCGTCGAGCGCCACGTCGAGGCGCGACCCCTCCCCCACCGGCGCGGCCATGAGGCGCCCGGCGTCGACGACGCAGAGCACGTCACGCTCGTTCTCTTCCCGGAACTGGTTGCTCATCGGTCGCCCGAGGCGCTGCGTGGCCCGCCAGTTGACCTGGCGCAGGTCGTCGTCGGGGAGGTAGTCGCGCACGGTCTCGAACTCGGTGCCGATCCCGAGCGGGCCGCGGGGGCGCTGGCCGGGGTCGCGGAAGCGTCCCGTGCGCACCTGCTGCGCGATGCGGCGTGCCTGGGGAAGGTCGGGGTAGACGCGCACCTCGGCCACCTCACCCCAGGTGCTGTCGCGTCGCACCAACCCGAACTGACCGGTAACCCGCACCGCGACGGGCCCGAACTCGTGCCGGCCTCGACGTCGGGGCACCACGACGGTGTGCAACGCCCCGTCGGCCTCCGACGGGTCGAGGCACAGGTCGCCGTCGACCGGTTGGCGGAGCCGCACGCGACGGGACCCGAGTCGGGGCGCAGGGATCACGTCGGGTGCGGCAGAAACCTCAAGGGCGTATCCCAACAATTGGAACGCGCGTAGCCAGAGCGGTCGACCGTTCCTCCAGCCGGTGACGTCGACCTCGACCGGGCTCGCCACCCCCCGCGACGCGATGGCCGGGAGCCGGCGAGCGAGGCGCGGACCGTGCAGCGCGGAGCGGGCATCGAGCCCCGCCGCCACCAACAGCGCGGCGAGCAATCCCACGACGACGACGGTGGGCAGGACGAGCGCGCCCAGGGCGACCAGCCCGATGAGCACCGCGACACGTCGGGTGGGTGTCACCGCGGCACGGGCACCGACTGCACGGCGTTGCCGACCGCGTCGGATGGCCGGAAGCGGTCGAGCTCGGCCTCGGGGCGCAGCACCAGCCGGTGTGCCAGGACCGGCGATGCCACCGCGACGACGTCGTCGGGCGTCACGTACGTCCTGCCCGAAAGCGCCGCCATGGCCTTGCTCGCGGCGAGCAGGTGCACCGCGGCACGGGGGCTGGCGCCGACCGCGACGCTCGGGAGCTCACGGGTGCGACGCACCAGGCGCAGGAGGTAGGCCGCCACGTCCGCGCTGACGGTGACGGCGTCGACCTCGGCGCGCGCGGCGGCGATCTCTGCCGCGCCCGCGACGACCGCGACGTCCGCGAGGGTGGCCGGTTCCACCCCCCGGTGCGCGAGCCCCAACATGGCGAACTCGTCGGCCTCGGAGGGGTAGCCCACCTCGACCTTCAACAAGAAGCGGTCGAGCTGTGCCTCGGGCAGCGGGTAGGTGCCCTCGTACTCGATCGGGTTCTGCGTGGCGACCACAAGGAACGGATCGGGCAGCGGGTGCGACACCCCGTCCACGCTCACCTGGCGCTCCTGCATGGCTTCGAGGAGCGCCGCCTGGGTCTTCGGAGGCGTGCGGTTGATCTCGTCGGCGAGCAACAACCCGGTGAAGACGGGCCCCGGGCGGAACACGAGCTCACCGCCGCGCAGCCCCATCGTGCCGGTCAGGTCGGACGGCAGCATGTCGGGCGTGAACTGCGCCCGCCGGAACTCGAGCCCGAGCGCCCGTGCCACGGTGGACGCGAGGAGGGTCTTCGCGACCCCCGGTACCCCTTCGAGCAGCACGTGCCCACGCGCCCCGAGTGCGACCACGATCCCGTCGACGAGACCTTGCTGGCCGACGACGACCTTCGTGACCTCCTGGGAGAGCCGGGTACGCAACTCGGCCAGTGCGCCACGTGTTGCCTGCACAGCGGTGGGCGAAACGGGATCGGTCACTGCGGTCCTCCTCGGGACGGAATGGGCGAGGCATCGAAGGCGAGCAGGTGCGCGGCAGCCTGACAGGTGCCGAGCAGCTCGGAAGCGTTGGCGGGGGACGCGAGGGCCCGCGCCACGACGGGCTCCGGCCAGCCTGCCTGGGTCGCGGCCCGGACCAGGTCCACGTCACCGGCGGTGGGTGCACTTCCCGTACGCGCCCGGATGCGACGGCGCAACGCCGTCTGGAGGGGCACGACGACCGCGGCCGGGTCGTCTCCACGGGAGAGCCCCGCGGCGAGCGCGTCGACGTACGTGCGGCGGGGCGGGGTTAGCGGGGCGGACTCCTCCTCGATCGGCCCGAAGCGCCGCGCCACCGCCCACATCGCCACGAGCACGGCGATGAGCGCGACGAGCAGGGCCGTCCTCCACCGGATGGGGAGCGCGCTCCAGCCCTTCGAAGGCCCGTAGCCGTGGAAGCTCTCGGCAAACACCACCGACGCCGGGTTCGGGCCAACCACCGCGAGGGAGAACGCCGCGTTGTCGCCGTCGCCGAGGTGGGCGTTGTCGAAGGGAACCGACGAGGTCACCGCCACCACGCGGCCATGTCCGCCGGGCCCATCGAAGGCGGCGGCAACGACACCGGAGCGGTCTGCCGCCAACGGTGTCGCGCCGTGCAGATCGACGAAGCGCGCCACCCAACGCCCGGGAGCCTTGGCATCGGGACCGTCGAAGGTGAGTTCGGACGCCCCTGACGCCTCGGGTGTGTCGCCGACCACCGGTACCGTCCGCGTCCGCGCGCGGTCCCAGTTGTACGACACGCCGAAGCCTGAAAGAACCGCTCCGGACGCATCGCCCAGGACGACGACCCGACCGCCAGCCGCGAGGTGCGCCGTGATCGCTCGTCCGTCGGATACGTCGAGCGCGGAAGGGTCGGCGATCACCAGCACGCCGCGTGGATCGAGAGGAGCCTGCGCGAGTGGGTCGCGCAGTTGCGTGACGGCGACGCCGTTGTGCGCCAACAGCGACGCCCATGCAGCGAGACCTGACGGTGCGGTCGCGAACGACGAACCGGACTCGCCGCCGGGTTGGGAGCCACCGAGGATCGAGGACGTGCCGAGCACCGAGAGGTTGACCAACAACACGGCGGCCACGACGTACACCAGCATCCGCTGCCAGCCCGGTCGATCCTGGAAGCGCGACCAAGCCACGCCGGGTCGATCCCGCGTGTCGTCCTGACCCACCGCTGCCCGCTGCTGCGAGGCAGTCGCCGTCGGTGACACAGGCACGTCACCGCTCACCGTCGACTCCCCTCGAGCACCGACGCCCAGCCCGTGCGCGACGCCACCGCATCGTCGACGCCGGCGCGGCGCCCGCCGTAGACGACCTCGTCGAAGGCGAGCGCCAGGGCGTCGAAGGTCGGCGACGCAAGCTCACGGGCGATCTCGCCGTTGGGTTCCACCGCCCCCGCGGGCACCCGACCCGCCTGTGCCAAGCGGATCAGCCCAGATTGGAAGCGCAGGCGCAACGCCTCGTCGAAGCGTCCCGCCTGCTCGGCCTCGGATGCACGACGCTCCAACGCTGCCGGGTCTCGTTCGAGCGCCGCCTCGACGGCGCGCGCCGCGACGTCGGGAGACCGAAGACGCGCACGTTCACGGCGTCGCACCAGGAACACCACGATCGCGGCCACCGTCACGACCAGGAACAGCAGCGCGAGCCATCTGAACGCCGAGTTGCTCTGCACGCTTGCAATCCAGCGCTCCACGGGGTCGGTGAGCCAGCGCAGGCGGTCGCCGATCCAGCGCAACACCCCCCGCAACGGCCGGGGCGGGGTCGACCGGTGGAACCGACGTTCGGAGAGGATGTCGTGGGCCTGGCGCCGCGCCGTCTCGGCGTCGGGTCCGGTCGCCCAGCTCGACGCCGCATGCGCGACGTCGAGCAGCGCGAGCGCTACCACCACGGCGGCGACGGCGAACGTGTGCGGCGCGCCGCGCCGACGCCGTCGGGCGATCGCGCACGAACGAGATGGGTCAGGCGTCGCCATCGGGTGCCGGAGGCCAGGAGCTCGGCGGCGCGTCTGGCAATCCGTCCGGTGGAGCCGTCGGAGCAGCAGCCGACTGCCCCGGAGAGGGCGGCGGCCCAGGAGGCGGGGGCGGCGGCGGGACGAAGGCGGGCATCGCCGCCCCTGCGTCGGCGCCGGACGCGCTCGGCGGAACCGGTTGCGGCCACGCTTGTGGCTGCTGCGGATACGGCTGCTGGGGTGGTGGTCCCCCGGCAGCCGGCCACCCCGGTTGTTGCGGCCACGCTTGTGGCTGGGGTGGTGGTCCGCCGTACCAGGCGGATCCTGGCTCAGGCTGACTCCAGGCACCCGGTTGCTGCCATCCGCCCGGAGGTGGATAGCCACCTGGTTGCTGCCACCCGCCCGGCGGCGGATAGCCCCCCGGAAAGAACGGCATCCCCTGCGGTGCCCCGGGCTGTGCCGGGAAGCCACCCGCCGGCACGTCCACTCCCACCTGCTGGGCGAGCAACCACAGATCGAGACCCTCGGCGCGCACCCGCAGGTCGAAGTAGATGGCGGTGTGCAATGCGGCGGTGAACGGCGTGGTGAGGACCGACGCCGCGAACGCCACGAGGCTCGCCACCACGGCGGTGAGCACGATGTTGCCATTGCTGGTGAACAGCACTCCAACGAGTACCAACGAGATGGGCGTGCTCGCGACCTGCACGACGAGGTAGCCGACCAGGAGGGTGAGGAAGGTCTGGCCGAAGTGTGGCTTGGTCAGGCGCCAACTCCGCCCCATGGCCTTCGTGCCCTTCATGCCCTCGACCATCAGCAACGGGACCACGGCGGCATACATGGTGAGCGGAACCACGATGCCCACGACGCATGCCAGCAGCCCGAGGATCGTCGCGAGGCCCACCAGCGTGGTCAGCCACAGCAGCGAGCCGAGGCGATGCCACGCGTAGGCGAGCGACTCGCGCCAGGTCACGTCCTCGCCCAGGTAGATCGCGGTGACGAGCCGCAATGCGGCGCCGAGCGACAGCGCGTTCGTCACGAGCGTCAGCAAGAAGAGGACCAGTGTGCCGCCCAGTTGCGTGGCCACGTCCGCCCCAGTCGGCGATGCCGAGCCGAACGACCCCGTGGGGCTGAGCGTGAAACCGCTCACCGCCTGATCGGACACGACAGAGAGCTGCACGACGATGCGCAGCACGAGCAGCGGCAACCCCACGAGGGCCACGACCTTCATGAGGTCGCGCCAGCGCTTGCGATAGATCTTGAAGCCGGCATCGAGGAGCTCGCCGACACCCAGTGGGCGAAGTCCGCCGTCGTGCATCGTGGCACCCTACCGGTCAGTCTCCCAGCCAGGGAGCGACACCGTCCCGCCTACGATCCTGCGCCATGGGAGACACGGCCGCCGTGGGTGGAGCGCCACGGCTGCGCTATCAGCCAGCACTCGACGGGGTCCGGGCAATCGCGGTGCTCTCGGTCATGGCGTTCCACGCCGGCATCGACGATCTCAGCGGTGGCTTTCTCGGCGTCGATCTGTTCTTCGGACTCAGCGGGTTCCTCATCACCACCTTGCTGGTGCGGGAATGGGCGGGCACCGGTCGCGTCTCGCTCGGCGACTTCTACGCCCGCCGCGTCCGGCGCCTCTTCCCCGCGCTGCTGCTCACCCTCGTGCTCGTCGCGATCTACGCCCAGGTGGCGGGGCCGCTGGCGACGCGGCGCAGCGTGCGCCTCGACGCCATCTCCTCGCTGTTCTACGTGGCGAACTGGCGGTTCATCTTCAGCAGCCAGTCGTACTTTGCGGAGGTCCTCGAGATCTCACCGCTGCGCCACCTGTGGTCGCTGGCCATCGAGGAGCAGTGGTACCTGCTTTGGCCGGTCGTGCTCGTGGTGGCGCTGCGCCGATGGGGAACGCACCTCCGCGCGCTCGCCGCGCTCGCCGCGTGCGGCGCTGCTGCCTCACTGGCCTGGATGTTCCGTCTGGTCCCGCCTGGAGCGGACCCGTCGCGGGCCTACTACGGCACCGACTCGCACGCGTTCCTCCTCCTCGCCGGCGCGTCGCTCGCGCTCCTCCGACAGCACTCCCCGCTGCCACGCACCCCGACCGCAGCGGCGGCGGCGGTGCGCAACCTCGTCGGGGTCGCCGGCCTCGCGGTGGTCGTGGTGCTCTTCCTCACGGCGCGCGGCGACGCCGGCTGGCTGTACCGAGGCGGGTACGCCGTCTTCACCGTCGCCACGATCGCCATCATCGACACCGCCATGGCGCCGCGGAGCTGGTTTGCCCGCCTGCTCGGGGTCCGTCCCCTGGCCTGGGTGGGTCGCATCTCGTATGGCCTCTACCTGGCGCACTGGCCCGTCGACGTCGCCATCAACGGCGACCGCTACTACACCTGGTCGCCCACCGCGGTGTTGGCGGCCAGGTTCGTCGCCGCCTTCGCATTGGCACTCGCCTCCTACCACCTGGTCGAGCGCCCGATCCGCACCGCGGCGTGGGAGCGCCTCACCCGACCCCGGCTGCTCACCGCGCTCGGCACGGCGGCATCGAGCGCAGCGGTGCTCGGGCTGCTGTTCGGCATCATCTCCGCCCCCAAGGTCGATCCGCTGATCCCGTGGGGAGGCCACGAGTCGGCCCGAGTGGACACGCTGCGCTCCCCGGTCCCGGTCGTGCCCGGCAACCTGCGGGTGCTGTTGATCGGCGACTCGGTCGGCGTGATGGAAGGCGTCGGCGTGACCACGCCGGGCGTGACCCTCATCCAGGCGGCGCGCACCGGCTGCGGCCTCGTTCCCTATACGGCGAAGCGCGACGGCACGGTGCTGGGTTGGGACGGCAAGCCCGGGAGCTGTTCAGGCCTGGGTGAGGACTGGGAGCTCGGCGTCGCCCAGAAGCCCGACGTGATCGTGCTCGTGGCGGGCGCCTGGGAGGTGTACGACCGGCGCATCGGCACGGTGACCTACCGCGTGTTCGAGGATCGCTACGCGCAGCTCATCGAGCAACGGCTCGAGGCGGTGCGTGCGTTCTTCGCGGCGCGCACCGACGCGCCCCTCGTGATCGAGGACGTGCCGTGCATGCGGCCCACCAACGCCGATGTCGGCGCTGGACCGAACCCGAGGGCCGACGACGCCCGTACGAGGTGGGTGAACGACATCTTCCGATCCTTCGCCGCGGAGCACCCAACCACGGTCGCAACGCTTCAGGTGTCCGACTTCTCCTGCCCCGGAGGCACGTTCCAGCGGGCCCGCAACGGCACCGTGATCCGACCCGACGGCGTGCACTACAGCCCGAAGGTCACCACCGACCTGTGGGCACGGCTGCTTCCTCGTCTGCTCGCCCTTCCGGGGGTGACGATCGCGCACCCGGCCCGCTGACGCCGGGCATCAAGCCCTGCCCCCGTAAGATCGGTGCCCGTGACCGCGCGCTCCTCCGCGACCCCGGCGCGCGCCACGCCGTCGGACGCGTCCTCACCGGCCACACCCGCGTCGACACCGGTCGCCCCTGCCCGCCCCCGACGGGTGGTTGCGGAATCTGTCGCCCTGGGTGCGATCGCGATCGGGTTCGCCGTCTGGCTGCACCGAGTCTGGACGCAACCGTTCGACGAACCGCTGCGCTCGACCGGCCCCGACAACACGATCATCACCTCGATGGTCCGTGCCCTGCAGGACCACGGCTGGTACTTCCACAACCCGTCCCTGAACGCACCGTTCGGGCAGCAGTTCTTCGACTTCCCACACGCCGGCGAGTCGCTCCAACTCGCGGTGATCCGCCTGTTCGCCCTCGTGACGCCATCGGCCGGCGCCGCGGTGAACCTCTACTACCTGACCGGTTTCGGGCTGCTGGCGGGCGTCACGCACGCGGTGCTGCGCCACCTCCGCTTCGGACCGTGGGCAGCCGCCGCCGTGGCGCTGCTGTTCACGTTCCTGCCCTATCACTTCTGGCACACGACAGATCACCTCTACCGATCGACCTACCTGAGCGTGCCGCTCGCCGCGCTGGTGGTGCTGCGCGTCCTCGCGTGGCGCACCACCTTCCTGCGATCTCCCGACGAACCCGTCGGTGGCTGGCGAAACCTCCGCCGGGCCGTGCGTGCACGTCCGATCATCACGACCGCACTCTCGTGCGTCGTGATCGCCACGTTCGAGACGATGCTGATCGCCTTCCTGCTCGCGTCGCTGGCTCTCGCAGCGATCGTGGTCGCCATCCGCCGCCATGACGTCGGCGTGCTGGGCGCCGCCGGTGGCGTGGTCCTGGTGACGGGATTGGCGTTCGCGCTCGCCATGGCCCCGAACCTCGACTTCTGGTGGCGCAACGGCACCAACCCGGAGGTGGCGAAGCGCTCCGTGGTCGAACAGGAGACGTACGGACTGAAGCTCTCGCAGGTTGTGCTGCCGAGCCCCGACCATCGCATCGAGGCAATCGGCGCTCCCGCACGCAAGGCGTCGAAGGGCTCGCGGCTCTACAGCGAGGGCGGTCAGAACCTCGGGTTGATCGGCACCGTCGGGCTCGCCGCCGCGTTGTTTGGGCTTGTGACCCGCGGCCTGCGCCGTGACGCACACGAGGAGGTGCACGACCCCGAGCTGCTCGTGGAGCACGCCGGGCTCATGAGTCTTGTCCTGATCTTGCTGGCCACCGTGTCGGGGCTCGCGATGCTGTTGAGCCTCGCCGGCTTCGCGCAGATCCGCGTCTGGAACCGCGCCGTGATCCTGCTCGCGTTCTTCGCGTTCCTCCCCGTGGGGGTGTGGATCGACCGCTTCCTGGCGCGGCCGCGGCCGCCCCGTGGACGCCACTCACGCCTCGCCGCGCTCGGGCTGGTCGCCGCGCTCGTCGTGTTCGGGCTGTGGGACACCGCCAACCTGCGCGGCGTGCGCTACGGCACGCCAGCGAACCTCTCCCAGCTCCAGACGTTCACCGCGGCCACCGCACGCGCCTTGCCCCGCGGTTCTGTGCTCTTCCAGTTCCCGGTGGTCGACTTCCCCGAGAACCATCCCCGTGCCCGCATGCGGAGCCTCGACGAGATCCTCCCCTACCTGTGGTCGGATGGCCTGCGTTGGAGTTCCGGCGGCATCAACGGGCGACCCGACGCGGACTGGCAGCGAAAGGTCAGCGATCGCGACCCGACGCCCTACCTCGCGGCGCTGCGGGGTCTCGGATTCGACGCCATCGAGGTCGACACCTACGGCTACGCCGACGGCGGCGCGCAGCTCACCGCAGCGCTACGGGCAGCGCTCGGCGCCCCCATCTCGTCAAGCCCGGACGGCCGTTGGGTGGCGTTCGACCTGCGCCCGTGGGCAGCCCGTGAGGGCCTGTCGGCCGGCGACCTTCGTGCGGCCGCAACCCGACTGGTCGGCCCGAAGCTCGCGGCACGCCTGCCGTCGCCTCCGAACCCCTGAGACCTGCCCTTGCGCCAGCTCAGGCGTGACGCGGTTGCGACGCCTCGGCGATGAGCCAAGGGAACGCGCGCACCACACGCACCGAGTCGAACTCGGCACGCAGGAGCCGTTCGAGCCGCTTCGGGGTGAAGAACTGCACGTGCTCCGGGTCGTTGCCGAGCCGCTTGACGTTCTTGCCACGCCCGAGGTTGCCGAGGCGGAACCACGGCTCCCACGGCACCGACACGACACAGCGCCCCCGACAGATGCGGGCCAGCTCGGCCACAGCCGGTTCGTCGACGACGAGGTGCTCCAACACCTCGATGCACGTCACCACATCGGCGACACCGGTGCGCAACGGCACCATGCCCGCGTCGGCAACCACGCCGGACAGGCCGGGCACGCGTGCGGCTGCCAAGAGCACCTTGTCGTGGCGGTACTCGACGCCGATCGCGGCGTGCCCCTCGGGGAGGAAGCGGATGAGCGACAGGCCTTCGCCGACGCCGACGTCGACCACGACCGCGTCGTCGGGCAGCTTGCCGATCACCCCACGCAGGACGGTCGTCCAGCGGGCCAGCAGGCGTTGCACCACCGGGTTGGTGGACCCGTACTTCTTGGCGTCCTGCCCGGCGGCTGCCTCCGGTGCTCCCGGTGCGAGCCCGATCGGACGACCGGTGACGGCGCCGCTCACAGCTCGTCGACCTCGACGCTCGCTTCCAGGTTGGTCTTGCGCCGCAGATGCACGATCAGCTCGGCCAGCAACCCCAACGACACCATCTGCACGGCGACCACGGCGAACAGCACACCGATGATCAGCGCGGGGCGACTGCCGACGCGGTCGCCGATGATCCACAGCACACCCATCCACGACAACAACACGGCGCTGACGAACCCCATGACCACGCCCAGCCCACCGAAGAGGTGGAACGGGCGGGCGGTGTAGGTGGTCAGGAACTTGACGGTGATCAGGTCGAGGAAGCCACGCCAGAACCGTGCTCGCCCGAACTTGGAGGTGCCATGCCGGCGCTCGTGGTGCTCGACGGGCACCTCGCCCACCCGGAACCCGCTCCACACGGCCAGCACCGGGATGTAGCGGTGCAGCTCGCCGTACATCTCGAGCGAGGTGGCGAGGTCGCGGCGCATGACCTTCAACCCGCTGTTGAAGTCGCGACCCGGCACGCCCGTGACCTTGGCCGTCACGCCGTTGTAGATCTTCGAGGTGTTGCGCTTGATGAACCGGTCCTGGCGGTGCCCGGCACGGCTTCCCGTGATGAGGTCGAGGCCTTGCTCGTCGAGTGCTGCGACGAGCCGCGGGATCTCGCTCGGGTCGTCCTGGCCGTCGGCGTCCATCAGCACGACGACTTCGCCGTCGACCTGCCGAAGCCCGACGCTGAGCGCCGCCGACTTGCCTGCGTTGCGCCGCAGCCGTACGTAGCGCAGGTGCGGATCGGTGATGGACCGCATCGCGCCCCGCGTCCCGTCGGTGCTGCCGTCGTCGACGACGACGACCTGGTACGGAACGCCCATGCCGGCCAGCACCGCGAGGGTCTCGGGCACGAGCTCCATGAGGTTGTCGTGTTCGTTGTATGCGGGCATGAGCACCGACACGGATGTGCCCATGATCAGCTTTCCTCCTGGCGCGCCGGATACGGCTCGGGACCGGCAGAGGTTACCGGAGGAGCCTGTGTGCGCCGGCCACGCAGGATCGGGGCCCCGACTGCCGCGCCGCCGACGTCGACGAGCACGAAGATGATCCGGCTCGCGATCGCCACCGCCGCGCCCTCACCGCCCGGCAGACCTGCAGTCGCCACGAACACGCCTTCGCGCACGCCGGCACCCGACGGGGTGGGCGTGAGGAAGCCCGCGGTCCACGACAGCACCGTCGCCAGCACCACGCGTGTCGGGTTGGCGTCCGGCAGGAGCGCCCGAGCGACTAGCCAGGTGCTCACCCCGATGCACACCCAGGTCGGGACGTAGCGCAGCACGAGGCCGACCGTGGTGCCCCACGACGGGATCTCGAGGTCGAGCGTCCGACCCGTCACCCGGCGCAGGCGGTCGACCGCCCAGCCGAGGATGCGGGGGTGCAGTGCGCCAAGCCCGATGGGCACGAGGAGCAGGATCAGCAGCGCGGCACCCGCATCCGCGCGGTGTGCCAGGTCGAACGGCACGAGTGCCGTTGCGACCAATGCCGCCGCCAGGTACAGCCCGGCCAGCGACAGCACGACGCTGGGGTAGGCCTGCGAGGTCGGAATGCCGTCGCGCCGTGCGAGCTCGCCTCGCCCGACTGCCGCCCAGATCGCGCCGGGGAGGTACTTGCCCATCTCGCCGACGAAGTACCAGGCGACCACGACGCGGCGAGCACGTCGGGCCCCGAGCGCGGCGAGCACGTCGGCCCAGACCCACGCGATGAGGAACATCCCGAGGATGCCGAACACCGCGGCGCCGACCAGCGGCGCAACACGGGCATGGGCGAGTCGATCGCTGACCTGGCTCCACTCCGACGCGAGGACGCGAGCGACGAGCGCAAGGCACACGACCGTGATGACCGTGCCGACGATGGCCGGGAGTCGACGACGCCAGGAGGGGCGCGTCGCTGCGTCAGGCGGGGGCTCGGCGGTCACGAAGGTTCGACGCTATCCCAGGGTTGGCGCGTCGGGCGTGGTCGCACCTGCGCTCGGCGCGCCGCGCGCGGGCTCAGGCCGTGGCGAGTGGCCGCGGCATGCAGAGGCCTTCCATCTCTGCCACCACGATGCGGTCGCGGTTGTCCCAGGTGATCTCGTTGGACGGGTCGACGCGCACCTTGAACTCGCGGAAGCTGACCTCGAGCGAGTCGTAGGCGAGCAAGCGCCCGATGAGCGGGTCGCCGAGGTCGAGGATGAGCTTGACCGTCTCGATGGCCTGCAGGCAGCCGATGATGCCCGGAAGCACGCCGAGCACGCCGGCCTCGGAGCACGACGGTGCGAGCTCGGCAGGCGGCGGCTCGGGGACCATGTCGCGGTAGGTGGGCCCGCGCTTCGGGTCGAACACGGTGACCATGCCCTCGAACCGGAAGATCGAACCGTGCACCACAGGGATGCCGAGCTTCACCGACGCATCGTTCACCAAGAAGCGCGTCGGGAAGTTGTCGGTGCCGTCGACCACGATGTCGAACTGCGACAGGATGTCCATCACGTTGTCGGCGCCGAGGCGCACGTCGAAGGTCACGACGTTCACGTCGGGGTTCAGGGCGGTGATGGTCTTCTTGGCCGAGTCGACCTTGCGATCACCGATGCGGTCCATGTTGTGCAGGATCTGCCGCTGCAGGTTGGACTCGTCGACGACGTCCATGTCGATGATGCCGATCGTGCCCACACCCGCGGCGGCCAGGTACAGCGCGGCGGGCGACCCGAGGCCACCGGCACCCAGCAGGAGCACCTTCGCGTCGAGCAGCTTGAGCTGGCCCTCTACGTCGACCTCGGGCAGCAGCAGGTGGCGCTGATACCGGTTGCGCTGATCGGCGCTCAGCTTGCGCGGCGCGGACCAGTCGCGGCCCTCGTCCTTCCACTTGTTGAAGCCCCCGGCGACCGAGACGACGTCGGTGTAGCCGAGATCAGCGAGGGTCTTCGCCGCGAAGGCGGAGCGAATGCCGCTCGCGCAGTGGACGACCAGCAGGGCATCGTGATCAGGCACCTTGTTCTCGATCTGCCCTTCGAGCTGACCGCGTGCGATGTGCAGCGCGCCCGGGATGGCGCCCTGCTCGTACTCCTCGGGTTCACGTACGTCGAGGACGATCGCGCCGGGACGCCGGCGCAGCTCATCGGCCTCGGCGGTGTCGACCTCGCGGATCTGGGCCTTGGTCTGGTTGAGGAGCTCTCGGAAGTTGGGCATGGCGGACCTTCGTGGACAGGTCGGCCTGCGATCGGGCCGACGTACGCGAACCGTTAAACCCTATCGGATCGGTCGGGATTCCCTCCAGGTGCCAACGCGGCGTTGTCGGGGGGTGCCGTGCCTCCTGCTACCGATCACGCTGTAGATCGATATGCATGGAAACACTAGGAAACATCCTGTCCTTCCCTTACTCAATCCGTGTCGCCCAGCCGGCGGCACCCTCGCGGAGGTCTCGATGCCCGTACCCACCCTCGTCTCGCCCCCACCGACCACCCCCAGCACCGCCCTCGATCCCAGCTCCACCTCCGGCTCCGCCCCGACCGCCGCGGCTCCCCTCCCGCACGACGGTCGTAGCTTGGCGAGCGTCCTGCACGTCCTTCCCTGGCCCGATCCGGTCATCGACGCCAAGGGCCACGACCCCCGCTCGCCGTATGTCGAGCGGTTCTGGCTCGGGCTGCTCGGGCCGAGTACGACGTGGCTGCTCCGCCGCGTGGCGAGCGGCCTCGAAGCCCACCCCGACGGGTTCGAGCTCCCGCTCGTCGAGACGGCACGCGCGCTCGGGTTGGGAACCCCGTCGGGCCGCCACGCTCCGTTCGTCCGCTCCATCCAACGTGCGTGCCAGTTCAAGCTGGCCCGCTGGCACGGCGACCAGCTCGAAGTCCGCCGCATGTTGCCTCCGCTCTCGCGTGGCCAGGTCGCCAAGCTCCCTCCCAGCGCCCAACTGGCACACCAGGAATGGCTCGACCACGAACTGCACCTCCCCGCCCACGAGGTGCAGCTGCGCCAGGCCCGCAGGCTCGCGCTGAGCCTCCTCGAACTCGGCGAAGAGCTCGAGAGCGCGGAGCGCTGGCTGGTGCGCTGGAAGTACCAGCCCGTGGTCGCCCACCGAGCCGCTGCCTGGGCGTGGGCGCAGCACCTCGCCGCGCTCGCCGCCGGCAGCACCGGGGCCGGCGCCGGCACCGAGGGGGAGACACCGGGCTGAGCGGGTCGCACGACGGCTGGGTGCTGCCGAGCCCCAGCCGTCCTCGCTTCCCGAAAGCGTCGGCCTACACCGAACGCGCCTCGCGCGAGCCGCCCACCGCCTCCGCTTCCTGGAAGCGTGCCAGCGTCCAACACAGGTCAGACAGCCGGTTCAGGTACGGGCCGACCTGCGACGAGGCATCCTCGTCCTCGATGGCCTGATGGTCTCGCTCGGCGCGGCGCACGACCGTCCGCGCCACGTCGAGCTGCGCGGCAACGCGATCCTCGCCCGGCACGACGAACTGCTTGGGCTGCTCGAAGCGCGCCGTGAACCCGTCGATGTGCTCCTCGAGCGCGACGACCATCTCCGCGGTCACAAGGCTCACACCCGGGGTGAGCTTGTGGCGGTTGCCCGGCGCCGTCGCTAGCTCGGACATGAGCACCCACAGGTCGCGCTCGATGTGCACGAGCACCGTGTCGATGTCGCTCCCCCGTTCGACGCCGGCACGCGCCACCCCGATGGCAGCCTGCGCCTCGTCGACGGTGCCGTACGCCGTCGGGCGCGGCGAGTTCTTGGCTACCCGCCCGCCGTAGAGCAGACCTGTCGTCCCGTCGTCACCCTTGCGCGTGTAGATCTTCATCCGCCCAATCTGGCAGGCCGAGACCCACACCGACAGGGTCAGGCCGGTGGGAACGCCACCTCGAGTCGGCACCCACCACGCCGCGGCTGCTTGGGGACCAGGCGCACCGGGACCATGCCCCCGATCGCCTCGGCGGTGCCCGCCGCAAGCCCACGATGGAGGGCGCACACGACCTCCGGGTGCTCCTCTGCCGCCGCAGCGAACGGACAATGGTCGAGCACCAGGTGCACACCGTCGCCCCGCTCGACCACGCGTGGCGCGAAGCCCTGGTCTGACATCGCCCCCATCAGCGCCCGGAGGGGGTCTGAGCCGGGGACGATCGCGCCGCCCAGCGCGCGGCCAACCTCCTCGCCGACCTCCTCCGCGCTGCGGTCACCGCTTGCCACCTCGAGCAGCATCATGGCGAGGCGCTGATACGGCCCTTCGTCGTTCCACTCGGCGGCCGCCTCGGACGTCAGCCTGTACAACAGGCGCGGGCGCCCGGGCCCTTGCGGAGAGGACTTCTCCTCCACCACGAGGTCTGCGGCGCGGAGCTTGGTGAGGTGCTGGCGCACGGTGTTGTGGTTCAAGCCGAACTCGTCGACCAGCTCCGCGACGGCAACCGGCCGCGCCTGCACGGCGATCCACTGGTAGATCGCGTGGCGGGTCGGGTCGCCCAGTGCCTGCGCCCGCCGCCGAAAGCGGTCGGCATCGGCAGGTCGGTCCACCTCGCCAGTATTGCCGATGGATCGGCGACACCTCTAGTATTTCAGGTAAGAAGCAGAAGAACACCGTCCCCGAGAGAGGTCGTTGTGAGCCCCGACACCACTGCACCCAGCCCTGGCGAGACCGCCACGATCGACGTCCGCGAGATCCCGAAGCCCGAGCGCCACCCGCGCATCCATGCGTTGCTCGACGGACTGGCGCCGGGCGAGAGCATCCGACTCATCGCCGATCACGAGCCAGTTCACCTCCACGGCGAGCTCGATCGCCTCCGGCCACACGAGATCGGCTGGGAGCTCGTCGAGGCAGGCCCCGAGCAGTACTCGGTGCGCCTCACCCAACTCGTGCGCCTCGTGGACGCCCGGCCGCTCATCGAGGCCGGTGACGAACCGTTCGAGACGATCATGAGCGCGGTCGCCGAACTCGGCGACGAAGACCTCGTCGTCGCTGCACCGTTCGAGCCCACCCCGCTCGAGGGTGTGCTCGGGTCGCAGGGCTTCACCTTCGACGTGAACGAGGTCCAGCCCGGCCACTGGCGGGTCCGCTTCAGCCGCGAGGGCTGACCCATGGTCGCTCCCACCGCGCCCGGGTCACCCCGGACGGTGCCACCCGCGTGGGTCCCCCTCAGCTTCCTCGCGGCTGCCGGGGGCGGGCTCGTGGGCTTCGCCCTGGCGCTGAGCGCCAACGCGCAGATCGTGGTCGACAGCCCCACCGACCCGGCGGCGGTCGCCACCGCCCACCTGGCGATGTTGGCGTTCCTGTCGATGGCGGTCCTCGGTGCCGCCCATCAGTTCGGACCCGTGGTCTCCGGCAAGGCGCTGCGCAGCCCGCGTGCAGGGCTCGTCACGTTGGCGCTGTTCCTCCCCGCCGCCTGGCTGCTGCCGCTGGGGTTCGCCACCCGACGCCCGGGGCTTCTCGAGTTCGCAGGGGTCACCGCGTTCACGGCCATCGCGATCGCCGCCTGGAACCTGTCCGGCCCGCTCTCCGCGCGTGGGCGTGGCACACCGGTCTCAGGCCTGCGACTCGCCATCGCCTTCCTCGTGATCACCGCGCTGTTCGGCGTGACCTACGCCTTCGACCGCCACCACGGCTGGTTCCTGCTCCTCCCCCGCCGCGTGCTTGCACACGCCCACCTCGGTCTGCTCGGTTGGATCGGCCTCGCGTACGTGGCAGTCGCAGAGAAGCTCTGGCCGATGTTCCTCCTCGCACACCGTCCCTCGGTGCGCGCCGGTCAGTGGGCGGTTCGCCTCCTCGCGAGCGGGGTGCCGTTGGTCGCGATCGGGCTGCTCATCCCGTTCGAACCGATCACGCTGGTCGGCGCGGCGCTCGCCGCCGGCGGGCTGATCGCCCACCTCGTGTCGCTCGCCACCGTGATCAAGCACCGACGCCGACGGCTCGAGCTGCTCCACGGGTTCGTGCTGGCGGCTGCGGGCAGCCTCGTCGTCGCCGGCGCCGCCGCCGCGTATGCGGGCATCCCGTCTGTCGACACGCTCGATCGCATGCGTGCACTGCAGGTCGAGGTCCTCGCGCTCACGCTGTGGGCCGGTCTCGCCGTGATCGGGCATGCACACAAGATCGTGCCGTTCATCACCTGGAGCCGCCTCCGCAAGTCGGGCCACACCAAGGCACCCGACGGCAAGCCGCTGATGTTCGCCCACCTCGTGAACCAGCCCGCTGCACGCGCCACGCTGGGCTTGTCGGTGCTCGGATCGGTGCTGGCGCTGGCCGGCATCGCCGCCGCGGCACCCGAGGTGTTGCGGTTCGGCGCCGTGGCACTCGCCGCCGCGGGCGTCACCGTCACCGTCAACCTGATCACCGGCCCCATCCGCATTGTCCGCATCGACCAGCGGCGCGAAGGTACGGAGGGAGCGCCCCAGCCGGTCGCCGTCTCCGCCGACGCGCCCTGATGCGCAACCGAGTCCGACCCGCCATCGAGGAGGTCACCATGCCCACACCGATCACCGCCGAGGACCTGGACAACGTGCGGGCCGCGCTCCAGCAGGTGTACGACCCCGAGATCGGCCTCGACATCGTCACGATGGGCCTCGTCTACAAGATCGAGGCCGGCCTCGAGAAGGTCGTGATCGACATGACGTTGACCACCCCTGGCTGCCCGGTGTCCGACAGCCTCCCCGAGCAGGCGCGGATGGCAGCGGCGGCGGCACTTGGTGGCGACGACCGCGTCGACCTCCAGGTCGTGTGGGACCCGCCGTGGACGCCCGACATGGTCGACGACGAAGCGCTCGCCGAGCTCGGCTACCGCCGCACGACCTCCTGATCGCCGTGCCCACTCGACCCCTCCTTCTGCCTCTGCGCGCCCGCACACTCGCTGTGACGGGTGGCTCTGCACGACGACTCCACCGGTAGCCTGCGACCGTGACCTCCTTTCTGGACCTCCTAGCTCAGCGCGTCGTGGTGTACGACGGCGCCACCGGTACGTGGCTGCAAACCCAGCACCTGACCGCCGACGACTTCGGCGGCGAGGCGCTCGAAGGCTGCAACGAGTACCTGGGGATCACCCGCCCCGACACGGTGCGGGCGCTGCACGCCGCGTACTTCGAGGTGGGCGCCGACGTCGTCGAGACCAACACCTTCGGGGCGTTCTCGGTGCCCCTCGGCGAGTACGGGCTGGCCGACCGCACCCACGAGATCGCCCTCGCGAACGCGCGCCTCGCCCGCGAGGTCGCCGACAGCTTCTCCACGCCGGACCGGCCTCGCTTCGTGGCCGGCTCGATCGGCCCGGGCACGCGCTTCGCGTCCCTCGGCCAGATCCCCTTCGCGGAGCTGCGCGACGCCTACCAGGTCGAGGCAGCCGCCCTGCTCGAAGGTGGCGTCGACCTGTTCATCATCGAGACGCAGTTCGACCTGCTCGGGTTGAAGGCCGCCATCATCGCGGCGCGCCGGGCGATGGCCACCGCCGGACGGCAGGTGCCCATCCAGGCCCAGGTCACGATCGAGCTCACCGGGCGCATGCTGCCGGGCACCGAGATCGCCGCGGCACTCGCCGCCATCGACCCACTGCGCATCGACGTGATCGGCATCAACTGCGCCACCGGCCCGGCCGAGATGAGCGAGCACCTGCGCCACCTCAGCCAGCACAGCCGCATGCCCATCTCGTGCCTGCCCAACGCCGGCCTGCCGTCGGTCGTGGACGGCGCCATGCACTACGACCTGACCGCCGAAGACTTCGTCGCCTACCAGACCCGCTTCGTGCGTGAGCTCGGCGTGCAGGTCGTGGGCGGCTGCTGCGGCACCACCCCCGAGTTCATCCGCCAGCTGGCCGAGGCCGTCGACGGGCTCGCGCCGGCCGAGCGGCACCCCGTGCACGAACCGGCAGCCACCTCGATCTACTCGGCGGTGCCCTTCACGCAGGACACCTCCTACCTCGGCATCGGCGAGCGCACCAACGCGAATGGCTCCAAGGCCTTCCGCGAGGCGATGCTCGCCGCCGACTGGGACGCGTGCCTGAAGATGGCCACCGACCAGGTGAAGGAAGGCGCGCACATCCTCGACGTGTGCGTCGACTACGTCGGGCGCGACGGCACCCTCGACATGGCCGAGATCGCCAGCCGCTTCGCCACCCAGGTCAACGCGCCGCTCATGGTCGACTCCACCGAAGCCGACGTCGTCGAGACCGCCCTGCAGTGGATCGGTGGCCGTGCGGTGCTCAACTCCGTGAACCTCGAGGACGGTGACGCCCCAGGCACCCGCTTCGACCGGTTCTTGTCGATGGCACGTGACTACGGCGCCGCGGTCGTGTGCACGTGCATCGACGAACAGGGCCAGGCGCGTGACCGCAACTGGAAGCTGCGCGCGGCGCGGCAGATCCACGACCTCGCCATCGAGCGCTACGGCCTCGCTCCCGAAGACCTCATCTTCGACGCGCTGGCGCTCACGTTGGCGACCGGCATCGAGGAAAGCCGCCGCGACGGCATCGAGACCATCGAGGGCATCCGCCTCATCAAGCAGGAGCTGCCCGGCGTGCACACCACGCTCGGGTTGTCGAACATCTCGTTCGGCCTGAAGCCCGCGGCGCGCCACGTCCTCAACTCGGTGTTCCTCCACGAGGCGACGCAAGCCGGTCTCGACTCGGCGATCGTGCACCAGTCGAAGATCGTGCCCCTCAACCGCATCCCCGACGAGCAGCGCCAGGTGTGCCTCGACCTCATCTACGACCGGCGTGGCGCCGAGGGCGAGCTGTCCGAAGGCGACCCCGACTACGACCCGCTCACGAAGCTCCTCGAGATCTTCGCCGACGTGCAGCACGTCGAGACCGTGAAGGAAGACCGCTCCGACTGGCCGGTCGAGCAGCGCCTCAGCCAGCGCATCATCGACGGCGACCGCAACGGCCTCGAAGCCGACCTGCAAGAAGCGCTCGACGGCGGCATCCCCGCGCTCGGCATCGTCAACGACATCCTGTTGGCCGGCATGAAGGTCGTCGGTGACCTGTTCGGTGCCGGCGAGATGCAGCTCCCGTTCGTGTTGCAGTCGGCCGAAACCATGAAGACCGCCGTGGCGTTCCTCGAACCCCACATGGACAAGGTCGACGCCAGCGCCGGCAAGGGTCGCATCGTGTTGGCCACCGTCAAGGGCGACGTCCACGACATCGGCAAGAACCTCGTCGACATCATCCTCACCAACAACGGCTACGAGGTGCACAACCTGGGCATCAAGGTGTCGATCACCGAGATGGTCGACAAGGCCCTCGAGATCGGCGCCGACGCCATCGGCATGAGCGGCCTGCTCGTGAAGTCGACGCTCATCATGCGCGACAACCTCGAGGAGCTGAACAGCCGCGAGCTGGAGCGCATCCCGGTCCTGCTGGGCGGGGCCGCCCTCACCCGCTCCTACGTCGAGCGCGACCTGCGCGACATCTACAACGGGCGCCTCTTCTACGGCAAGGACGCCTTCGAAGGCCTCCACGTGATGGACCGCCTCGGCGAGATCCGCCGCGACCCCAGTGCCGACGACCCCACCTGGGGCCGCGAGCTGTCGACGTCGACGGTGCCGTCCCGGTTGCACAACCGGCGCGAGGTCGACGAGTCGACGCTGCCGGCACGCTCCCCCGAGGTCGAGACCGACAACCCGGTCTTCGTCCCGCCGTTCCTCGGGAGCCGCATCGTGAAGGGCATCGCGATCGACGACATCGCCCAGTACCTGAACGAGACGTCGCTGTTCCGCAACCAGTGGCAGTACCGGCCGGAGGGCTCCTCCAAGCGCGGCAAGGCCGCGCAGGCCGCGGGCGAGATCAGCGCCCCCACCGAGGACGACGCCGCGTTCAAGGACCGCATCCGCCCGATCCTGCGCGAGCAGCTCGACAAGGCCCGCGCCGACGACCTGCTCGTCCCGATGTCGGTGTACGGCTTCTTCCCGTGCAACAGCGACGGCCGCGAGATCGTCATCTGGTCCGACGCCGAACGCAGCGAGGAAGTGACCCGCTTCGGCTTCCCCCGCCAGGGCGAGGCGCCGTACCTGTGCATCGCCGACTTCGTGCGGCCCGTCGCGAGCGACGAGGTCGACTACGTGGCCTTCCAACTCGTCACGATGGGCCGGCGGGTTTCGGAGCGCACCGCCCAGCTCTTCGCCGACAACCGCTACCAGGACTACCTGCACCTGCACGGGCTCGGCGTCGAGATGGCCGAGGCGTTCGCGGAGTACATGCACCACCGCATCCGCACCGAGTGGGGCTTCGTCGACGAGGACGGGCCCAGCTTGGCGGGCCTGTTCCGCCAGCAGTACCGCAGCGGGCGGTACTCGTGGGGCTACCCCGCCTGCCCGGACCTGGAGGACAACGAGCGGTGCGGTCGGCTCCTCGAGTGCGAGCGCATCGGCATCGAGGTCAACGAGGGCACCGGGTTCCAGTTCCACCCGGAGCAGTCGACCGCCGCGATCGTGTTCCACCACCCCAAGGCCAAGTACTTCGTGGCGCGCTGAGCCCGCGGGCCGCCCGGCCAGCCCCCGGCCCGGCGCGGCGGTCGGCGCGGTCAGCTGCCGGAGGGAGCGCCGACCGTGAGCGCGTCGAGGTCGGCACGCTCGGCGTCGTCGAGCACCCACGACGCAGACGCAGCGTTCGCCACAACCTGCTCGGGTGTGGTCGCCCCGGCCAGCACACCGCCCACCTCTTGGCGCGCGACCAACCACGCCAACGCCGCGTCGCCAGGGGTGCGTCCGTGCGCGTCGGCCCATGCGGCGACACGTGCCGCAACCTCCCAGTCGCGTGCGGAGAGGCCCGCCACGAAGCGGGGCAGTTCGCCGAAGCGCGTCCCCGCGGGGGCGTCCTCGCGGGCTCGGTACTTGCCGGTGAGCAGCCCCGACGCCAACGGGAAGAACGGCACCACGCCGACCCCGAGGTGGGCAGCGGCGGGCACCATCTCGCCCTCTACCGAGCGACGCAGCAGGCTCCACTCGGCCTGCACCGCCACGAACGGTTCGAGCCCGGCACCTGCAGCGACGTGCGCGGCGTGGACGAGCTGCCACGCCGCCAGGTTCGACACCCCGAGGTAGCGCACCTTGCCGACCCGCACCAGGTCGGTGAGCGCCGAGAGCGTTTCGAGGATGGGCGTCGCCGGGTCCCAGTAGTGCAGGTAGTAGAGGTCGATCCACTCTGTGCCGAGGTTGCGCAGGCTCCGCTCGACCGCCTGTGCGACGTAACGCCGTGACCCGCCCGACGGGTAGGGCGACGGCAGGCTTGGCGAGCCGAACTTGGTGGCGACGACCACGTCGTCACGGTGTCCGGCCAGCGCCCGCCCGAGGTACTCCTCCGACGCTCCCTGGTGGTCGGTACGCCCGTAGCTCTCTGCGGTGTCGAAATGCGTGATGCCGGCATCGAGCGCGGCGCGCACCACCGCCGCCGACCCCGCCGCGTCGAGGCGCATCCCGAAGTTGTTGCACCCGAGGCCCAACGCGGACACCCACAGCCCCGACGCCCCGATCCTGCGTTGTTCCATGAACGGGGACGCTACCGGCCCCTGTCGCACGGTCCCGCGACAGATCCGACGCGCGCCGCCACCGAGTGAGGCGCGTCCACGCCGGGCACGCGGACAGTGCTGGGGGTTGGGCCGGCTCAGACGCCGGCGAGCACTGCCCGGGCGACCAGGTCGGTGCCGAAGCCCGTGAGGATCGCCAGGTACATCAACCCGGTCGCGGCCATCACGGCGGAGTACTGCCGTTCCTTGAGCGCGGCGCGCGTCACCCAGATGAGGACGCCGGTCGTGACCGCGCACCCCAACCACATCCAACCGAGCATCCCGCCGTATCGGTCGTCGATGCCGCCGTTGAGCACCGACACCATCCCCGTCGGCAACAGCAGCGCGGCCACCTCGACGGGCCACACCCACATGGCGCAGCGGATCAGCTCGAGCAGCGGCTGGCGCTGCAAGCCGGGCTGCACCAGATACCAGTGGCCGAGCAGCATGGCGTCGGAGATCACCCCGAGGAACGCCGCGCCGACGACCGTGCGAAGGACCGCCAGCCACGCGGGGTCACCTGCATGGATGCCGGCAGCGACGAGTCCGATGACCCCCACGGCCGGCGCGACGAGGTCGAGCCACGGAGGGAACTCCGCCGCGGTGGGGTCGGGACCCTTGTAGGCCCGCTCGATGCCGGTCATCTCGTACGTGCGGGCCTGGCGGCGCTCGATGCGTGCACGTTGCCCTGCTACGCCGGCACGGCGACGCACGATCGAGACGACGAGCGCCACGGTCGAACTCAGCGCCACGAGCGCCGCTGACACCGCCCGCACCGGCACCTGACCGAGCAGCACACCCGCCACGAGCGAGCCGAGCGCCAGCAGGGCGTAGGTGCCCCTGAGCAACCAGCCGTACCCCAGGCTGACCTCTCGGCCACGAGATGTCACCCAGAGGAAGGCAAGCCCGCCGACCGCCCACTGCAGGAGCACGGTGGCGGCGTCGAGCTGGATCACCCGCAGGAGGCTACGGCCCCACCCCGCACCGACAGGAACCCGCGCGCAGGGCCAGGGCACCCGGGCATGTGAGGGGAACCGTGCGGGGTGTCAGGCGTCGACCACGACGAGGTCACGCTCGGCGTGGTTGAGACGGCGTGGGCCGTCCTCACCGGCAGCGACGATGTCCTCCAGGCGAAGCCCCCACGCCCCGGGCGTGTACACACCCGGCTCGACGGAGAACACGTGACCGGCTTGCAGCACCTCGATGTTGCCGTCGACGAGGTACGGGTCTTCGTGCTCCTCAACCCCGATCCCGTGGCCGGTGCGGTGGATGAAGCGGTCGCCGTAGCCGGCGGCGTCGAGCACGGCTCGACACGCGGCGTCAACGGACTGTGCGGCCACCCCGACCGTCGCCGCACGCACCCCTGCCTCCTGTGCGTCGCGCAGCGCGGTGTACGCATCCACCACGTCCGACGATGGCTCTCCCACCGCCACGCAGCGCGTGATGTCGCTGCAGTACCCGACGCCCCATTCGTCGCGCAGCGTTCCTCCGAAGTCGCACAGCACGACGTCGCCCTCCGCGATGCGCCGCGCACCGGCGTCGTGGTGAGGGCTCGCCGCATTCGGCCCCGCCGCCACGATCGCGAAGTTCACGCGCTCATGCCCTTCCGCGACGAGTCGACGCCCCAGTTCGGCCGACACCTCGGCCTCGGTACGGCCGCGCAGCGCGACGTCGCCACGCTGCAGTTGGGCGGCGACACGATCCGCGGCGGCAGCCGCAGCGGCCAACGCGTCGATCTCGTGCGGGTCCTTGCGGGCTCGCAACGGGCCCACGATCGGGCCCGCTCGCCCGAAACGGACCCCTGCGCATGCCTGTTGCAGGTCGAGCACGAAGCGCGCCCACGTCCGGTCACCGACCGCAACGGTGCGGGCGCTCCCGACCAGGTCCGCGACGAGCGCCACCGGATCTTCGGCTTCGGCCCACGGCCGCACGGTCACCTCGCCACCTTCGACACGCACGCGCGGCGCTTCGAGGCGCGGCACGACGAGCACCGGCGACGCCTCACGGGTCACGACGAGCATCGTGAGGCGTTCCAGCGGCATCGCCTCGTACCCACACAGCCACGGAAGCTCCGGGCCCACCGAGGCCAGGAGCACGTCCACCTGTGCGGCCTCCAACGCGGCACGCACGCGTGCAAGACGCGCCGGGAATGGCGAGGAGCTTACCGTCGCCACGCGTCGCGCCCCCGACCTCAGCGCTCGTGAGGGTCGAGCGCGGGCAGGCCGTCGATGCTCAGCGCGTTCTTCTCGCGCCAGTAGTCCTCGAGACCATCGGGGCCCTTTCGCTCGGCCCAGTCGCGAAGCGTGGGGCGTTCGTCGTGTCGCTCCAGGAACGGCACGCCGTACCCGCATGTCGTGCTGATGCGCTCCACGTCGACCCTGATCACGGCACGAGCACCGGGCGTCGCTGGAAACGCTGCCACCAACGCCTGCCACGACCTGTCGCCCTGCAACACGACCGTGCCGTGCCCGTAGAAGCGCAAGATGTTGGGCTTCCCGACGAAATCGCAGAACATCACGGTGATTCGGCCGTTCTGGCGCAGGTGCGCGATCGTCTCGGCCCCGCTGCCGGTCAGGTCGAGGTAGGCGACGGTGCGACCATCGAGCACACGAAACGTGTCGTACCCCTTTGGGGACACGTTCACGTGACCGTCGGGGCCGTCGGCGGCGGTCGCGACGAAGAACACCTGCTGCGCAGCGATGAGTGCACGATGCTCGTCGGTGATCTCGTCCCACACGCGCCCCACGGTCGACTCCTCAGCTCACACCGCGGCGGCGGCAAGCCGGGTGCTGACGCGGCGGTACGCGGCGTGGGCGTGATGGCTCGACCGCGTGAGCGGCGTCGACTCGACGTGCGGGATGCCGAGGGCTTCGCCGGCGATCCGGTAGGCCTCGAACTCATCGGGCGTGACCCAGCGGGTCACCGGGAGATGAGCATCGGTCGGGCGGAGGTACTGGCCGATGGTCACGATGTCGACGCCGACACCGTGCAGGTCGGCCAGCGCACCGAACAGCTCCTCGTCGGTCTCGCCGATGCCGACCATGATGCTCGCCTTGGTGAGCAGCCCGGCCGCCTTCGCGCGCGCCAGCACCGCCAGGCTGCGCGCATACCCGGCCGACGGGCGCACCGCGCGCTGGAGTCGTGCAACGGTCTC
The DNA here is from genome assembly GCA_964621605.1 of uncultured Iamiaceae bacterium. GTDB lineage: Bacteria > Actinomycetota > Acidimicrobiia > Acidimicrobiales > Iamiaceae > CAZUMJ01. The sequence goes on from CAZUMJ010000025.1 coordinate 30,460, forward strand.
GACGTTGTGGTTCAACACGTCAGGACGGGCGGCAAACACGTGCCCGAGCGCGTCGGGGTCGCCCTTGCAATCGGAGATGAGCACCTCGACGAGCGTGTCGGGGCACCGACGACGCACAGCCTCGATCGTGGCGGCGAAGGCCCCGGCTCCGCCGTCGGGAAGGTCATCGCGGGCGACGCAGGTGACGACCGCGTACGCGAGGCGCATGCGTTCGACGGCCTCGGCAACCCGTTCGGGCTCGTGTGGGTCGAGCGGCAGCGGCTTGCGCGTGTCGACCAGACAGAAGCCGCAGGCGCGGGTGCACCGATCGCCGTTGATCATGAACGTGGCGGTGCCCTCGGACCAACACTCGAAGATGTTCGGGCAGCCCGCTTCTTCGCACACGGTGACCAGGTCGAGGTCGCGCATGGCGCGCTTCAGCTCCTTGTAGCCGGGAGTGATGCGCACCTTGCCCTTCGCCCAGTCGGGCTTGCGCGCGGAGATCTCGATGCCCTCCACCACGCCGGCCTCGACGAGGCGAGCACGACGCTGCGGCGAGAGCGGCTCGGCCGAGCGGCTGAACGGCGCCAGGTCGTCGGCGCTGTGGCGCCACGCCACGTCGGCGCGCTCCGCGTCGCCGCTCGGCGCCCAGCGGGCCACCGCCCGCGCGACGAGCGCGTCTGCCACCTCGTGCAGCGACACGTCGACGCCCTCCGCCGCGAGCGAGGTCACGCCCTTGTCGGTGATGCCGCACGGCACGATGTGGCCGAACATCGAAAGGTCGGGAGCCACGTTCAGCGCGAGGCCGTGCAACGTGACCCCACGCTGGATGCGCACCCCGATCGCCGCGATCTTGCGGGGCCGGGGGCCGTGTGCGTCGACCCACACGCCGGGAAAGCCGTCGAGCCGCGCGGCGCCCGGAAGGCCGACGTCGGCGAGGGTGTCGATGATGAGCTGCTCGACCCCGCACACGTAGTCGACCGTGCTGGGGCGGTCGCCGCCACCCATGCCGGGCAGGTGCAGCACCGGGTACGCCACGAGCTGCCCGGGGCCGTGATAGGTCACGTCACCGCCGCGGTCGACACGCACGAGCTCGGCACCGACCGACTCGGCGGGCACCAGCACATGCGCCTCGTCTGCACGCACGCCCAAGGTGTAGGTAGGCGGGTGCTCCACGAGGAGCAGGTGATCGTCGGGTGAGGTCGCCGCCAGACCGTGCATGAGCGCGTCGGCATCACGGTGGCGTACCCGACCGAGCCAACGAACGTGCAGCGTCACCCCGCTGCGCTCTCGGCGCTCATCCGAGCTCGGCTGCCCAGTCTCGGCTTTCGATGATGTCCTTGATGCGCGCCAGGAACGCCGCCGCGTAGGCGCCGTCGAAGGCACGGTGATCGAAGTTCAAGGCGAGGACGCCAACCGAGTGGATGGCGATCGCCTCGGACCCGTCGGCCGCCTCGACCACCACCGGCTTGCGGGTGATGGTGTCTGTCGAGAGGATCGCCACCTCTGGCTGGTTGATGATCGACGAGGTGAACAACGTGCCGTAGCCGCCAGCGTTGGAGATGGTGAACGTGCCGCCCGTGACCTCGTCGGCGGTGAGCTGACGCGACCGGGCCCGGTCGGCAAGGCCGTGGACCTCGCGGGCGAGGCCCCGGAGGCGGATCGTGTCGGCGCCGCGGATGACCGGGACGATCAGCCCCTCGTGGCTGAGGTCGACGGCGATGCCGAGGTTGATGTCGTGGTGCACGATGAGGGCGCCGTCGCCAACGGACGCATTCACATGGGGGAACTCGCGCAGGGCGTCGACGACCGCGACCGCGATGAACGGCAGGTAGGTCAGGCCGAAGCCTTCCTCGGCGCGGAATGCGTCGCGCTGCGCCTTGCGCACCACCTCGACGCGCTCGTAGTCGACCTCGATGGCCATCAGGACGTGCGGGGACACCTGCTTGGACAGCACCATGTGCTCTGCGGTGCGACGCCGGATGCGGTTGAACGGCTCGACCGTGTCGCGCTCACCGGCGGCTGCCGGTGCAGGCTCGGCACGCGCCGGCGCTGGTGCTCCCGAAGCGGGGGCTGCAACGGGCGCGGGGCCGGCAGCCTCGGCGGCGGCGAGCACGTCGTTGCGGGTAATGCGACCACCAGGACCGGTGCCGCGGATCGCCGCCGGGTCGAGGCCCCGTTCGTTGACGAGGCGACGAACCACCGGCGAGAGCAGGCGACCGTCAACCGATGTGGTCGCCGCAGCTGGTGCGGGTGCCGGAGCAGGAGCCGGTGCGGGTGCCGGAGCAGGAGTCGGAGCGGGTGCGGGCGCTGGGGCCGGAGCGGGTGCCGGTGCGGGTGCCGGTGCTGGCTCCGCGGCAGGAGCTGGTGCTGGCTCCGCGGCAGGAGCTGGTGCTGGCTCCGCGGCAGGAGCTGGTGCTGGTTCCGCGGCGCCCACGGCGTCGCCGATCACGCCGAGGCGCGTCCCCACGTCGACCGTCTCTCCCTCGGGCACGAGGATCTCGGTGAGAAAGCCGCTCGCCGGAGCAGGCACCTCGGAATCGACCTTGTCGGTCGACACCTCGAACAGCGGCTCGTCGACCGTGACGGCGTCGCCCACCGCCTTGAACCACTTGGTGATGGTCCCCTCGGTGACGGTCTCGCCCAACTGGGGCATCTCGATGTCAGCCATGGCTGGCGCTCCTTGCAGGTACGGAACCGGTCATCCGTGCAGGCCTCGGCCGGTGAGGCTGAGCACCGTCTCACCGAAGTTCTCGGCGAGCGTGGGGTGGGGCTGGATCAGGTGTGCGACATCGGAGACCGTGGCCTCCCAGTTCACCGCCAGGTAGCCCTGGCCGAGCTGCTCGGTGACCCACGGCCCCGCGAGGTGCACACCGAGGATGCGACCGGGGGTGCCGTCGGCGAGATTCTCGGCCACCACCTTCACCAGCCCGTCGGTGTCGCCGACGATGAGCGCGCGGCTGTTGCCACCCCACTGGTGCTTCGCCACCACCACGTCGAACCCGGCGTCGCGGGCCTGCGCTTCGGTCATGCCGCAGAACGCGACCTCGGGGTGGGAGTACACGCACCACGGGACGTTGACGTAGTCGATGGGCGTCACGGGCTCGCCGATGAGCTGCTTGATGACGAGGATCGCCTCGGCGAAACCGACGTGCGCCAGGCCAGGCGTGGCGATGAGGTCACCGACGGCGAACACGCCCGGCGCCGCGGTGCGGCACCACTCGTCGACCTCGACGAACCCCCGGGCGTCGACGTTGACGCCGGTGCCGTCGGCCAGCAGGTCGTCGCTGAGCGGGCGGCGTCCGACCGCCACGATCACCGCGTCGACCTCGAGGTCGTCGGCGCCGTCGAGGTGCACCGTCGTGCCCGTCGCACCGGGCGTGTGGCCGGTGACGCGCACGCCGGTGCGGATGTCGATGCCTCGCTTCGACAGCGCGCGCTGCACCGGCCGGAGCACGTCCGCGTCGACACCGGGAAGGATCGCGGGGAGTGCTTCGAGCACCGTCACCTGGCTGCCCACGTCGCACAGCATCGAGGCGAACTCGATGCCGATGACGCCGCCGCCGATCACCGCGACACGGCCGGGAATCGCGGTGAGCTCGAACACCTCGTCGGAGGTGAGCACGACGCTGCCGTCGACGTCGAAGCCCGGGATCAGGCGGGGCACCGAGCCCGCTGCCAGCACGACGTTGGTGCCCTGGATCTGCGTGGTCGCACCATCGGCCCCAGTGACGGTGACCGTGTGATCGGGGCCGAGACGGCCGACTCCGGCGAAGACGTCGACCTTGCGCTTCTTCAGCAGCCCGGACAGGCCCCCGACGAGCTTGTCGACCACCTGGCGCTTACGCGCCATGAGCTGCGCGACGTCGAGCGCGGGAGCAGCAGCGACCACGCCGAACTCCTGCGCCCCCGCCACCGTGCGGAACACGGCCGCGGCCTCGAGCAGCTCCTTGGCGGGAATGCAGCCCCGGTTGAGGCATGTCCCCCCGACGATGTCCTTCTCGACCAAAGCCACTCGCAGACCGGCTGCAGAGCCATACAGGGCCGACGCGTAGCCGCCGGGACCACCACCGACGACCACCAGGTCGTAGTTCTCGCTCGTCGGGACCACCTCCTCGAATCGCAGCCACCCTACCGGCCGCTCGACCTGGGCCACGCCGCCCTTTCGACCCCGATCACACGGGCCGAAGGGCCCGTGCCGCTCGGCGGTCAGCCCTGCCCGGAGGCCATGAAGACCTGGACGGCGAACGCCACGAGGATGGCGAGACCGCACACCAAGGCGGCGAGGATGAGGCGTCGAGTGCTCATGGGAGCCCTGAATCTACCGCCGAGCCACCGGTTGGCTACCGCCCGGTCGGGCGACGTGCGACACTTGCGGGCCGTTCGCTCGCGGGCCCATGCGCTCGCCGTGCCGTCGATTCCTCGGAGGTCAGATTCATGCGTGACGCCCTCGGCGCCGTCCAGTCCGTGCTCGTGCTCGGCGGCGGCTCGGAGATCGCACTGACCACGGTGCGCAAGCTCGTCGCGGACCGGTGCCGCACGGTGGTGCTCGCAGGCCGTGACCCCGATGCCCTCGTCGACGCCGAAGCCGACCTGCGTGCCGCAGGAGCGACCGAGGTGGCTCGCGTCGCCTTCGACGCCCTCGACCCCGCATCGCACGCGTCGGTCATCGACGGCGTGTTCGACGCACACGGCGACATCGACGTGGTAATCCTGGCGTTCGGCGTGCTCGGCGACCAGGCGACCTTCGATGCGGACCCGGCCGCCGCAGCCCAGGCCGTCAGCGCCAACTACGCCGGGGCCGTGTCGGCCGGCCTTGCCGTGGCCGCCCGCCTGCGAACCCAGGGCCACGGCACGCTCGTGGTGCTGTCGTCGGTGGCCGGCGAGCGGGCCCGCAAGGACAACTTCGTCTACGGCTCCTCGAAAGCCGGGCTCGACGCCTTCGCGCAAGGGCTGGGCGACTCGCTGGTCGGCACCGGAGCGCGCGTGCTGGTCGTCCGGCCCGGGTTCGTCCACACCAAGATGACGGCCGGCATGGACGAGGCGCCGTTCGCCACAACCCCCGATGTCGTCGCGGACGCGATCGTGGACGGCATCGCGAAGCGACGCGACATCGTCTGGGCCCCCGGGCAGTTGCGCTGGGTGTTCACCGTGCTGCGCCACCTCCCGCGGCCCATCTGGCGGAAGGTGGCGGACCGCTGAGGTCGCCCCGCCACGGCCGCGATCCACGCGACGCTCGCAGGGGCGGGGCACCGTCTGCACCGCTGCTCGGAAGTAGGCTGGCGGGGTGAACGCCGACGATTCGACGCAGGCTGACACGCGCCTGTGTCTCGGGGGTGCCCCGGCGTCCGCGCTGCCACAGGGGCCCGAGGAGCACCTCGGCACGGCACCCCTGCACCCCTCGGACTCCCCCACGGCGCACACCCCGCTCGTCGATCCCTCAGCCGCCGATCCCGCAGAGCTCGACGGGCCGGATCGCAAGCGACGCCCGCTCCCGCTGGCGTTGCTCGTCCAGGCGAGGCCCAAGCAGTGGGCGAAGAACGTGCTGGTGTTCGCGGCACCCGGTGCCGCGGGCGTGCTCTTCGAGGGTCGCCATGTGCTCGAAGCACTGGTGGCGTTCGTGGCGTTCAGCCTCGCCGCCTCGGGCACCTACTACCTCAACGACGCGGGCGACGTCGAAGCCGACCGCCGCCACCCGACCAAGCGCTTCCGCCCGATCGCCGCCGGCGAGGTGCCGCTCACCTTGGCGCGGGTGCTCGGGCCCCTGCTCATCGTGGGCGGCATCGCGGTGTCCTTCGCCGCCAAGTGGGAGCTGGCTGTGGTCGTGGCCTGCTACGTGACCCTCACGACGGCGTACACCTACTGGCTCAAGCACCTCGTGCTCTTCGACATCGTGGCCGTCGCGGCAGGGTTCGTCCTGCGGGCAATCGGTGGAGCCGCCGCGACACACGTCGAGGTGTCGAACTGGTTCTTCATCGTCGCCACGTTCGGCTCGCTGTTCATGGTCGCCGGCAAGCGCCACGCCGAGGTCCGCACCGTCGGCGCCGGCGGCTCCACGCGGGCGATCCTCAGCGACTACTCCGAGTCGTACCTCGAGTTCATCCGCTCCGCCTCGACCGCGGTGGTCTTGGTGTCGTACTGCCTGTGGGCGTTCGAGAAGGCTGCGGAAGAGACCGGCACCACCATCCCGTTCTTCCAACTGTCGATCGTGCCGTTCGCACTCGCCATCCTGCGCTACGCACTGCTCGTCGACCGCGGCGAGGGCGGCGCGCCCGAAGACGTCGTGTTCGGCGACCGCGTGCTGCTCGGCATCGGCGCCGTGTGGGCGCTGCTGTTCGGATTGGGGCTCCACCTCCGATGACACACGAAGCATTGACCGGCTGGGGCCGCACCGCGCCCACCGTCGCCGACGTGGAACATCCGCGTACGGTCGACGACCTCGCCGCCGGTCTCGAACACCCGCCCTCCCGCGGGGTCGCGGTGCGCGGGCTCGGGCGCAGCTACGGCGACCCGGCACAGAACGCCGGCGGACGGGTGCTCGACGCGAGCGGCGTGCGCGGCCTGACCGAGCTCGACCTCACCCGCGGCCTCGTGACCGCGGCCGCGGGCACGAGCATCCACGACCTCATGAACTGGCTCGTCCCGCTGGGCTGGTTCGTGCCCGTCACGCCTGGCACGCGCTACGTCACCGTCGGCGGCGCCATCGCGAACGACATCCACGGCAAGAACCACCACAGCGCCGGGTCGTGGGGCAACCACGTCCGCTCGATGACGCTCGCCACGCCGGCCGACGGGAAGGTCACCGTCACCCCCGAGAGCGACCCCAGCCTGTTCTGGGCGACCGTCGGTGGTGTGGGCCTGACCGGCGTCATCCTCGACGCCACGATCGAGCTCCACGCGATCGAGACGAGCCGCCTCGTCGTCGACACCGACCGCACCCGAGACCTCGACGAGGTCATGGCGCTCATGACCGAGGGCGACGACCGCTACGAGTACTCGGTCGCATGGATCGACCTCATGGCCCGCGGCGCCGCAGTGGGCCGCTCCATCCTCGATCGCGGCACGTTCGCCCGCATCGACGACCTGCCGGCCAAGGCGCGCCGCGACCCCCTCGCCTACCGGGCCGAGGCGATCCTGCCGATGCCGGTCACCGCCCCGCCGAAGCTGCTGAACCCGCTCACCGTGCGAGCCTTCAACGAGCTCTGGTACCGCAAGGCACCTCGTCAGCGACGCGGCCACGTGGCGACCATCCCGAGCTTCTTCCATCCGCTCGACGCGATCCACGACTGGAATCGCGGCTACGGCCCGGCCGGGTTCCTGCAATGGCAGTGCGTCGTGCCGCTCGACGCCGGCGAGACGATGCGTCACATCGTCGAAGCGTTCAGCGCGTCGGCGTCCACCTCGTTGGTGAACGTGCTCAAGCGCTTCGGTCCCGGTAACGAGGGCATGCTGTCGTTCCCCCAACCGGGCTGGACGCTCTCGGTCGACCTGTCCGCCGACGTGGCCGGCCTGGGGCGCCTCCTCGACCGTCTCGACGAGTTGGTCTTGGAGGCGGGCGGTCGGCACTACCTCGCGAAGGACAGCCGCATGCGCCGCTCCACCTTCGAGGCGGGCTACCCACGCCTCGACGAGTGGCGCGCGGTGCGGCGCCGCGTCGACCCCGACGGCGTGCTCCAGCACGACCTGGGCCGACGCCTCGGCCTGATCTGACGACTGCGCACGCCTCAGCGTGAGCTGAGCATGCGTGACCGACCGACGATCACGACGAGCAGCACCAGCACGACGGCCACGATCCCCGCCGCCCCCAGCCACGCCTTCGTCTGCGAGCGAGGTAGGCCCGTTGCGCCGTGCAGGTCTGCCCCGGCACGCCGCAGTATGTCGACCCACTTCGCGTCGGTGAGGTCGGCCCCGTCGAACACTGCCGCGCTCGCGGCGGACACGCCGAGGTCCGCGCGAGCGAACCGTGCCCCCGTGAAGTCGCTCTCCCCGAGATCCGCCTGCGTGAGATCCGCCCGCGTGAACGTCGCGCCCGACGCATCGACGCGCACGAGGTGGGTCTGCCCGAAGTCCGCCTCGGTCAGGTCTGCCCCACGCAGGTCGGCGAGCGACATGGTCGCTTGGCCGAACTTCGCGCCCCGTGCGCGCACCTTGCGCAGCACGGCCTTGTAGAGGGTGGCCTGGATGAAGTCGGCCGCTCGCAGGTCTGCGCCGGTCAGGTCCGCACCGGTGAGGTCCGCCTGGCCGAAACCGGCGCGGCGCAGGTCCGCGCCGCGTAGGTCGGCGCCGACCAGGTCGACCTGCCCGAGCTCAGAAGCCTGGAGGTCTGCGTTTCGCAGGTCTGCGCCGCTGAGGTCTGCCTGGGTGAAGCGCAGGCCGTGCAGGTCCTGACAGCTCAGGTCTGCGCCGACGAGGCTCGCCTGGCTTCCGCCATCGGCCAGCAGACGGATCCGGGCGTCGGTCCGTGACCCCACCGCGCAGGTCACCGCCGGCCTGTCGGGGATCGGGGCGGTTGGGGTGGGCGTGGGTGTCTGGCGTTGCGCCGCGAGCCCACCGCCGAGGCACAGGCCCAGCACCGCGAGCACCGGACCGACCGCCCCGACCCGTGTGGGCGTGGACGGCGGCGTGGCCGGTGGAGGCATCGGCTCTGTCGCGTTTACGTCGCCTCCACCCCCGCTACAAGCCGCGATCGCCGGACCCGCGATGCCGAGCGCCGCGGCGGCGGTGAGGTTCGGACCCCACACGACCACGCCCGGCACCGACGATGCACGCAGCCCGACGCTTTCGCCGAGGTGAGTCCCGAAGGCACGCCAGCGCGCCCGGGATGCCAGCCCTTCTCCGGTGAGGCGGAAGCCCCCGAGCGCGCTCAAGGCGAGCAAGCACAGGGCCACCACCCAGGCGATCACCGCACGTTGGGGACTGGTGCCCCACAGTGGACCGGAGGTCAGCAGAAGCGCACCGACGCTCACCACGAAGATCCCGGACGGAAAGCGGCGGCGCAGCAGCCCGAGCGCCTTCCCCCGACGAACGACGTCACGGCGATACACGCGCCACCATGTGCCGCCACGCACGAGCGGGAGCGGGCTGTGCACCCAGCCATCAGCCGTCGTGAGCGCCACCCTCGTCAGCTCGTCGAGCAGGGCGCCCTCTGCCGCGCTGAGGCCCGTGGGTGGCCTCGCCGCGGGACGGGCGCGGAAGTCCACGCTGGTGGTGTGGTCCACCTCGACGGCGCCGCGCATGGTGAGGTCGCACAGGGTCGCCGCGACGCTGCGGGCACCGAGCGCATTCCCCCCTTGGTCGAGCAGCGCCACGAGCGCAGGGTCGAGTTGGTCGGGTGGTTCCTCGAGACGATCCGGTGCTGCTGCGGCTGCCACGCGACGCTGGCGGATGCCGCGTGCGGCGCCCAGCAACGCCACCGCCAGCGGAAGCACCGCCTCAGCCCCGAGGAGCCACCAGTACCCGTCGATCAGCAGCGTGCGGCGACGGCGTGCGGCCGCCGCGGCCGCGAAGTACGCGTCATCGGCACGCTGCACCGCGGCGAAGGTCCGGTCGACGCGCCGTGACCCCGGCTGGACGGCGTCGGCGGCAGGCACGGCCGGGAAGGCCCCCGGCGCGGTCACGAGCACGACGGTCACGTTGCGCTCAGGGTGCATGCGCCCCGTCACCCGGTAGGTGGTGCCCACGCGCGACACGTGCACGTCGCTGATGCCGAACCACCGGCTGCGCGGCGCGCCATCATCGGTGAGCGGCGTCGCCCCCGCGGGGAGGTGCAGCGTGACGTCGATCGGGACGAGCGGGTCGCGCTGATCGCCTTGACCCGTCTGTCGCCACAGCCCGAAGCGCACCATGGCCACCGCGGTCGTACGCTCGACCGTTCCTCGCAAGCTCGACACGACCGTCGCGGTCGTCCCGTCCGCATCGAAGGTGGTCATGTCGGAGGCGGTGCGCACCGGGTCGCCGTCGAGCGTCACCGCATCGACCGCGCCGTCGGCTGGGGAGTCGATGCGGATCTTCGCGGCCTCGTCACCCCGGAACTGGTACTCGGTCGTCACCTCGGCCGCGCCCGATGCGTCGACGGCCGCAACCACGTGCACGCGCTGCAACGGCGATGCCGGCGTGGTGTCGAACGGATCGAAGACCGCTCCGACGGCGGCACCGACGGCGACCAGCCCGACGAACACCGGGACGAGCAGCAGCGTCAGCGCTCCCATCCCCACCACCATCAGCAGTCGATCCGACTTGTCCTCCGCCATGCCGACCGAACCCTAACGCCTTGCTGTGCAGGAACTGACGCACCCATGCCCGAGGACCTCGTGCGCGCACCCTCAGCGCAGGGTCTGCGCCAACGCACCGAGGATGCGCGCCACCTCGAGCAGCGCGTCACGATCGTGGTCGGGGTGAGGCAGCTCCGACACCTGCTCGCCGAGACGGCGAAGCGTGAGCGCCACCTCATCGGCCTCGGCACGGGTGACGTCGATGCGGTCGCCACGCAGGTGCGGCGCGATCTGCTCCTCCTGCACCTGGAGGGCCACCGCGGCGACACCCGCGTCGAGGCGCCCGTCGAGCACCGCGCGGGCGGTCTCTACAACGATGCGCACACGCTCGCGGGGGTTCACGAATGCCGCGCTGCCTCGGGGAACGGGCCCTACTTGCGCTCGGCGAGCAGGTCCCGGATCTCGGTGAGCAACTGCTTCTCGTCGGGTTCAGGCGCCGCTTCTTCTCCGGGCTTGCGCACGCGACCCCGCAACCCCTCGTACACCTTGACGAGGGCGAACACGGCCGCCGCGACGATCAGGAAGTTGAGCACTGCGTTGATGAACAGCCCGTAGCTGACGACCCCCTTGCCGATCTTCAGGGTCAGGTCGTCGAAGCTCGGCTTCCCGGCGATCGCGCCGACGATCGGCATCACGATCGCGTTCACGAGCGAGTCGACGACGTCTTTGATCTTCAAGCCCAGGATGAACGCCACGGCGAGCTCGATGATGTTGCCGCGGTTGATGAACTCCTTGAACTCGTTCAACAGGTTCTTCATGGCTCCTCCTCGAGTTGGTTGCCGGTCCGATGAGATGACGCGGCGCACAGGTGACGCAGCCATTGTGGTCGCGACCACGGTCGACGTCGGCGATGCAGCCCGCCGGCGATCCCTCGGTCGGGCTCACGCGGGTGGCGCAGTAGCGTTGCGCCTCCATGGCCACCGGACCAGCTGGGGACGCGACCCCGGATGCAACCCGCCGCGTGGCGGCGTTCGACTTCGACGGCACGCTGGCGCGGCGCGACACGTTGCTGGGCTTCCTCGTGGAAGCCACGAGCCTGCACCGCGTCGCCGGGGCGCTCGCCGCGCAGGCCCCGGCGTACCTGCGTCGCACCGCAACGCGCGACGAGTTGAAGGAGCGGGTGATCAGCCGCCTGCTCCGACACCAGGAGCGAGCGCGCGTCGAAGCACTCGGCGCCGACTACGCGGTCGGCCTCGTCCACCTGCTTCGGCCGGAGATGAGCGAGCGCGTCCGCTGGCATCGCTCCCAGGGCCACGAGCTCGTGATCGTCTCGGCCTCGATGCGCTTCTACCTCGATCCGCTCGCGGAGACGCTCGGCTTCGATCACGTGATCGCCGTCGATCTCGAAACGGGACCTGACGGAAGGCTCACGGGCGCCCTCGCCGGGCCGAACGTGCGCGGACCCGAGAAGGCGCGCCGGTTGCGGGCGTGGCTGGGCGATGAGCGCCCCGCGGAGTTGTGGGCATACGGCGACTCGTCGGGCGACGACGAGTTGCTGGCGATGGCCGACCACCCCACCTGGGTGGGGCGACGAGCCAAGCGCAACCCCGCGGAGCCTCAGCTCACTTCGGGTTGAGGCGGGCGCCGCGGGCTTTGGTGCACTACCGGCCGAGGATGGCGTCGGCAGTTTCTGCGACGCCGCCCGGGTCGATCGGGGGCGTTCCGTCCGGGCTGGCAGCGATCAACTCGAACATGCCGGCGGGACACATCGCCGCGACGAGGCGGACGACGCCACCGCCACGAGGGTCGGCGTGGTCGCGGACCCACACCTCGCATGCACCGGTGCTGACGCCGCGAGCGACCTGATGTGCTCCCGGAGCGACGGCGCTGATCGCGAGCCGCCCGGTGCCATCGGACGGGTAGACCGTAAGCGACGCGGTGGCCTCGGTTCCCCCGGCAATCGTGGGGCGCTCACCCCCGGAAATCGAGATTGAGCTGCCGTCGGTCTCGCGAAGCTTGACATCCGGGCGAGACCTAAGTGTTGCCTGTATGTTCGCCTCCCTCTCCGCAACCCCGTCCGTGACCGCATCGGAGGGGAAGACGACCCCGAGGCGCGACGCGAGCGCGGGCAGGGCTCTGCTCATGAGCACCTCGGCCGCCTCCGGGGCACCTCGAGCTTCAGGCGTCGGAGCACCATGCGCGGAGGTTTGCACCGCCGTGGCGGGAGTCGAGGATGCCTGATGACCGCCAGACGCAGCTACCGCTATAGCAACTAGGCACGCTCCGGCAACCGCTACAAAGACTCGTGCACCGCCGAAGCGCCGTAAACAAGGCCGACCAGATACGCCTGCCTTCAATTGCAGTTCATGTTCCATGACCGCTCCTTACGTAAGGGGGCTGAAGCTAATCGGGTGGGGGTGGGAGCTAATCTCCCGTCGCCAGGTCTCGATCCTGACGCGAGAGCGCGTACACCAGCATGTCGTAGTAGCGGCCCCCGTGGAAAAGGTAATCCGGCAAGCGCCCAACTTCGCAGAACGGAAAATGCTTGCTCAGCGACCCACCACTCTCAAAAAGCTCCGCGACATACTCTGGGACCTGCGCATACATATACCTGAGATTCCACGTATCAAAGAGGTAGTCCACAAATATTCTCAAACCGCTACTTCCGTCACCAACGTAGATGTTGTTGGGGTCCATAAGCGCACCGACTGCCACGTGGCCAGCGCTATGATCGGCATCGTAGGCGACCTACATATCCAATCGGCCGCTCGAGCGCAATGCTGTGCACGACAAAATGTGCAAGGACACCATCATCGATATGCGCAGCAAACCGTTCAATCGGTGGGATGCTCCCGCGGAATCTCCAGCGATAAGCGTTTTGGTCGCAGACTGCTATCCAATAGAGGAACTCAATATCCTGAGGACGAACTGGCCAAAGTTCAACACGGGCATCACAGAGCACCCGCTGCGGTGGAATGTTATGCATCGACTAGCCCTGAGTGGCCCCACATTTGCGTCGAACTCAGCTCGGCCAAGCGCTTCACTACCCTAACTCTGCATCTGCTTGTAGCCACTTCCAGTGTTGCATTGACTCGGTCCCGAGTTCAGCTGGATCGTCCACCAACTTAGGTAGTTAGAGTATGAGTCTGTATTGCGCTCAAATCCAATAAGAGCTGTGCTGTTGGGCTGAAAGTTGTAATAGCCCGACGAGTAGCTCTCGATATAGCCGAAACTGGTTGACACACGCCAGCGATATGCAAGGTCGGAGTGTAGAGCCCCCCACGTGGCACTCCCCACAATTCCATCCGCAGTCAGGCCATTGTTCGCTTGAAACGACTTAACAGCTGCTTCGGTCGTCGGCCCCCAGATGCCATCCATGCAGCCCGAATATAGAAACTCGGATCGCAACACCGACTGAACCGCTGCCACGTAAGGACCGGCAGTAATGCCAGTTCCGCTCACCCAGCAGTTGGCAGTCCATGCATCTGTCGCTGCGGTAGCACAGCCCGGCGGAGTGTAGGCCGCACTCGCCGCAGGGGCGGCGACGAAGGGGGCGACCATCCCTAGCGCCGAAGTTGCAACCACCGCCGCGCCTTTCGCAAGCGGCCCGGTCCCAATCGCGTGCCGGGGGCTCGCACTTCCGCCGACGAAGGTGCGTACTTCCATTGCCATCGTTGCCTCCACCGCAGCCGAGCGGCAGCCGAGCGGCAGCCGAGCGGCAGCCGAGCGGCAGCCGAGCGGCAGCCTTAGACCATGGGCCTCGCCGAGTGTCAAGGACCCGACGTGCCTCACAGACTTTGA
>CAZUMJ010000026.1:0-43941 GCA_964621605.1 uncultured Iamiaceae bacterium
AAACGGCACCCGCCGACTTGCTCGCGGCCGCCGCTTGACATAGGAGCAAACGATGACCGCCACCGTCGACGAGCAGTCGAGCGACAGGCTCGAGCCGGGCACCCGGGTCGAGGTGCGCTCGGGCTTCGATCGCTCGTGGGGGCGAGGCTTCGAGATCGCCGAAGATCTCGGTGACGGCTACCGCGTGACGCGCCGCAGCGACGGCTCGGTGCTGCCGGCGGTGTTCGCCGACGATGCGGTCCGTCGCGAACACAAGCGCTCGATGTGGTGGGTCTGACCGCTCCGGAGAGGTTGGTGGGTCCGAGACCGTGTCGGGCCGGAGCTGTTCGACGGCGAGCGTCAGGCGGTCTGCTCCGTCCGCGGCGGGCTGTGGCCTAGTTGTGGCGCAGCTCCGAGAACGGGCTCGTGGTGTCGATGCCGACCTCTTTGGGCAGGCCGAGCACCCGTTCGCTGACGATGTTGCGCAGCACCTGATCGGACCCGCCTGCGATGTGCATGCCGGGCTCACCGAGCACGAACTCGGCCCACGCGTAGGTGCCCCATTCACCGGTGTCGGCGATGAGCCTCGGGCCGAGCACGTGGGAGACGAACGCCACCGTGGCGCGCAGGTTGTCGGTGAGCGCCAGCTTGGCGATCGACATCTCCGGGCCTGGTAGCTGGCCGGCTTTGATCTTGTCGACGGCGCGCTGGTTGGTGAACTTGGCGACCTGGAAGTTCGTGTAGAGCTTCGCGAGCTGATCGCGGGTGACCGGATCGTCGGCGAGCCCGAAATGTGCGGCCATCTGCATCAGACGCGCGCCGCTCGCCATGCCGAGCCCGCCGCCACCGCTTCCGGCGCCGATCGAGGCGCGTTCGTTCATGAGGGTGGTGAGGGCCACGGTCCAACCCTGGTTCACGTCCCCGAGGCGGTGGCTGTCGGGGACGCGCACATCGGTGAAGAAGACTTCGTTGAACGAGGCCCCACCGGTCATCTGGCGGAGAGGACGCACGTCGACGCCGGGCGCGTGCATGTCGATGACGAACCCGGTGAGGCCCTTGTGCTTCGGCAGACCGGCGTCGCTGCGGGCGATGACCTCGCCGACGTCCGCGTAGTGGGCGCCCGAGGTCCAGACCTTCTGCCCGTTGAGGATCCACTCGTCGCCGTCGCGCTCGGCGCGCATCTGCAGGCCCGCCAGGTCGCTGCCGGCACCGGGCTCGCTGAAGAGCTGCGCGCCGATCAGCTCGCCACGGTACATCCCGGGCAGGTATGTGGCGCACACCTCGGGGGTGGCGTGCGCAAGGATCGTCGGGGCCACCATGCCGAGGCCGATGCCGAAGTACCCCTGGTTCGGGGTGAGGTAGCGGCCCTCGAGACTGCTGTAGAGCCGGTCGTGCGCGGCGCTGAGGCCACGTCCCCCGAGGTGGGCGGGGCCGCTGATCCAGTGCAGGCCGGCGTCTCCTCGCTTCGCTCGCCAAGCTTTCGCTTCGGCGATCTGGCGGCGTTCCTCGTCGGGTTCGATCTCTTCGAACATGGCGACGTTGTCGCTGCCCTGGCCCCACTGGAAGGCGGTCTCTGCGGGCCGGCGCTCGGCGTTGGCGTCGAGGAACGCGGTGCATTCGGCACGGAACTCGTCGAGGGTGGGGTCGGCCATGGGGTCCTCCGGGCGAACTTGACTGGTCGGTCAAGAAAGCTAGCGCTTCTCCCGGGCTCAACCACCCGGAGCCGCCACCCCCGTCCTCCCCGCCACGCTCGCCCCGCCCCGCACCGCCACACGATCTTGCTCGACCGGGTCCGCGGGTGGGCGGTGGCGTTCGGGCAGATTGCCCGTTGCTCGGATCGTCTCGGTACGGTCGAGAGATGGAGCGCATCCGCCCGTACCCCGTGTTCGCGCTGGCTGCCTGGTCGCTGTTCGTGTGGACGAGCCGGTTGGGGCTTGCCTGGGAGACCGAACCGACGGTGGCCCGCAAGCTGCTCGCCACCATCCCCGTCGCGATCTTCGTCGCGTTGGGTGCGGCGACGCTCGTGGCGTTGCTGCGGCGCCCGGTCGGCGCACGCGGCGACTCGCTGGAGGGTTGGGGTGCGAGGCTCGCCCAGGGGTTCGCGGTGTGGACCATCGGGTACTGGGTGGTCCGCATGCCGATGATCGCGACCGACCCACATGGCATCGGCTTCAAGGTGGTGCATGCCGTGCTGTTCGTCGTGTCGGTGGGAATCTCGGTGCTCGTGCTGCGTCGGCGCTGGGCGGCGCGTCCTGCGGGACCTGCGGCATCGCCTGCCTGACCACCGCGTCCGGGGTGCCGGTTCGGCACCGCACTGCCTTCCCGTCTGCTTCTCTCAGGAGGCGGGCCCGGTTGACCGAGACGAACATATGTTCGATACTCGGGAGATGTCGCCCACCGCTCACCGTGCCCTCGCCACGGTACTGGCCGACCAGCCGCTCCGTCCCGCCACCTTCGCTGCGGAACGCACGCTTCCCGTCGGAGAGGCCTTCGTCTCGTTCCTGCCGGGTGGCCTCCCTCGTGGGGTCACCGTCGTGGTCCGAGGGGTAGCCGGTCCGTCCTTCGCGCTGGGCCTGCTGGGCGCGGCGACCCGTCAGCGGTCGTGGCTGGCGGTCGTCGGGTTACGTGGGCTCAGCTGGTTGGCTGCCGCCGAACTGGGTGTCGATCTCGGCTGTGTCGTCGCGGTCGAGCCGGTTCCTGTCACGTCGTGTGCGGCCACCGTGTCGGCGTTGCTCGATGGCTTCGACGCGGTGTTGATGGGGCCCGCGGTCTCGGTCGATGCGGCGGTCGCCAGGCGGCTGGCCGCACGAGCCCGTGAGCGCGGCACCGTGTTGGTGTGCCTCGCCGCCTGGCCGGGTGGAGGTGAAGCATCTCCGGTCGAGCGTGTCTGGAGCGGGGCGAGCGATGTGATGGTTGACGCGCACAGTGCGGGGTGGGAAGGGCTCGAGGTCGGTGCGGGCCGCGTCACACGGCGGCAGGTGCAGGTGCGTCTGGAAGGGCGTCGGGTTCCAGGGCGGCAACGTCGTGGCGCGCTCTGGCTCCCGGCAGCATGAACGACGACGATCACCCCATACGCACGTTGGTGGTGTACTGCCCCGACTGGCCACTCGTCGCGGCTGGCCGCGGCGACACATCCGGTGCGTCGACGCAGCCAGCAGCGGTGCTGTTCGCCAACCGGGTCCTGTCCACCAACCACGCGGCGCGCGCTGAGGGGGTCGAGGTGGGGCTGCGGCGCCGTGAGGCGCAGGGGCGGTGTCCGTCGCTCGAGGTGCTCCCGCACGACCCGGCCCGTGACGCCCGAGTGTTCGAGGCAGTTGCGGCTGCACTTTCCACCCTCACCCCTCGCGTGGAGATCACCGAACCCGGTGTGTGCTCCTTCGCGACGCGGGGCCCGTCTCGCTATCACGGCGGTGATGCCGACCTCGCCCGGCTGGCAGCCGAGCGCGCAACGGCCGCAGCCGGGGTAGCGGTACTCGTGGGTGTCGCCGACGGGCCATTGGTGGCTCGTCTGGCGGCGGCTCACGCGGGGTCCGGCCTTCCTCGGGTGGTGCCCCCGGGGAAGGCCGCCGACTTCCTGGCACCGCTCCCGTTGCGTTCGCTGGCTCACCTCGTTGGTGACGGCGACGTGCTCGACACGCTGGCACGGCTGGGTGTGCGCACCTTGGGTGATGTCGGCGCCTTCCCTGCGGCTTCCCTGCTGGGGCGTTTCGGTTGGCAGGGCGCCTGGCTGCACCGCTTGGCCTGCGGGCTCGACCCGCAGGTGCTGCACCTCGCGGACCCGCCGCCCGAGGTGACGGTGGCGCACGATCTCGATCCGCCGGCGCAGCGGGCCGACGCCGTGGCCTTCGTGGCGCGCACCTTGGCCGCTGAGCTTGTCGACGGTTTGGGCGGGCGTGGTCTGGCGTGCCGGCAGGTCGTGGTGACGTTGCACACCGATCACGGCGAGATCCACGAGCGCTGTTGGCGTCTCGACGGCCCTGTCACCTCGACCGTGTCGGCAGGTGGTGCAGCCGGCCGCGATGCAACGGCTGTCCGGTCGGTCGTGCAGGTGATCGCCGAGCGGGTGCGGTGGCAGGTCGACGGCTGGTTGAGCGGTCCGGTGGGGGCGAGGCCGACGGCGGGTGTGTGCCGAGTGGTGTTGGCGCCGGCCACGGTCGAACCCGCTCGGGGTCGACAACTGGGTTTCTGGGGTGGCGAGGCCGGGGCGGGTGAGCGTGTGGTGCGTGCGGTCGCACACCTCGAGGCTCTGCTCGGGGCGGAAGCGGTGCGGGTTCCCGAGGTGCGAGGTGGGCGCCAGGCGCACGAGGCGGTCTCGTTGGTGACGGCCGGGTCTGTCGACCTCACGGTTCGCCGCACCGTGGTGCCGGGCGGCCACGAAGGTGGCGGGGCGCTGGCGCCCTGGCCGGGTCGGCTGCCGGCGCCGGCGCCGACGGTGCTGCACGACCCGCCCTTGCTCATCGACGTGCTCGACGAGCGAGGGGTGTCGGTCGAGGTCACCGGCCGTGGCGAGGTGCGTTCGGGGCCGGCTGTCCTCGAGATCGGGCATCGGCGTGCGGCCATCGTGGGCTGGGCTGGGCCGTGGCCCCTCGAAGAGCGCTGGTGGGACCGATCCTCCGCGCATCGGCGCGCTCGCCTGCAGGTCGTGACCACAGACGGTTCGGCGTATCTGCTGGGTCGTGCCGGTGGCCGCTGGTGGTTGGATGCGACCTATGCCTGAGCGGACGCGACGCATGCCTGAGTAGAATGCGTGCAACAACGATCTGCCGTACGTCAGCCGGGCCGGGCAGGAACGTCCCTGCCTGCCGCCGCGACTGCCGAGGGAGGTCGTGCGATGTACGAGGAGGTTGCCATGGCCGCCCAGCAGGTTCGTGTCGCTCGGGCCTACGACCCGCCCGCCGTCGACGACGGTGTCCGGGTGCTGGTCGACCGTCTCTGGCCCCGGGGGCTTTCCAAGCAGAAGGCTTCCTTCGACGAGTGGTGCAAGGACGTCGCTCCGTCTGCCGAGTTGCGCACCTGGTACCACCACGACCCCGACCATTTCGACGATTTCGCGGCGCGCTACCGAGCCGAGTTGGGGGAGCCGGTGCGAGCAGCGGCGTTGGCCCACCTCCGCGACCTCGCAGCGCGGGGACAGCTCACCTTGCTGACCGCCAGCAAGGCCGCCGACATCAGCCAGGCAGCGGTCCTCGCCGAGCTGCTTCAGGCGTAACCGGAACGTCGCCCGCGTCCCGCGGGATCGCCTCAGCTGGCGGTGAGATCGCGGAGGAGAGCGAGGCAGCCTCGCGTCCCACAGGAACGCCTCAGAGTTCGTCGAGAAGTTCGTTCAACTCGGCCTGGAACCGGCGCAGCTCGTCGCGATGGAGCAGGGCCAGCTCGCGGAGGTGGGCATTGCCCTCGGTGGTGAGCTCGACAAGCACCCGCCGATGATCGGCCGGGTCGCTCACCCGTCGCACGAGCCCGTTGCCGACGGCTCGGTCGACGAGCTCGCCCGCGGAGTGCAAGCGGAGCTGCAGCATCTCGGCGAGGTCGGCGACGGGTACCGGCTGCCCGTCTGCGTGTCCGCGGATGGCGAGGAGCAGCTGGTGTTGCGCGGGCGTGATGCCCGCTTCGCGTGCCGCCTCTTCCGAGAAGCGGACGAAGCGCCGCAGCGCGTGTCGAAAGCGTGCGAGCGTCTGGTACTCGGTGTCGGAGAGGGGGCGGGGGGGCCGGGAGGTGCCGGTAGGGGCGCTCATGGCGTGGGCGTCGCTGTTGTCGCGTCACCGGCGGCATCGGCTGAAGCATCGTCGGATGGGCCGGTCGCCCGGTCGCCTGCTGGGCTGTGGTCGCCCGTGGCGTAGCTGTCGGAGTCGGGGTCGCTGCCCATCCGGCGGACGTGGTGGCCGCTGCGTACCGCGGCAAGTTCGCCGATCGATTCCGGGTCGGGTTCGGTGAGCTCTTCGAGCCCCAACGCCTCGTCCTCGCCTTCGGATTCACCCTCGACGCCGTCACGGCGACGCTGGCTGTGCAGCAGGTTCACGTTCGAGGTGAGCGCGAGGCACACCAGCGAGGCGATCAGCATCGTGGGGAGGAGTCGTACACCCGCCATCTCGGCCACGACGAGGGTGGAGCCGAGGGGGGTCTTCGTCACGCCGACGTTGCAGGCGACCATCAAGGCGGTGGCGAGCACGATCTCGTTGGACGCGGGCAGATATACCCCACCGACCCGCCCGAGGCAGTAGCCGATGAAGAACAACGGGATGATGAACCCGCCCTTCCACTGGCCCGCCATCGTGATGGGTGCGCTGAGCAGATGCCCGAGGACCGCGAGGAGCAGCGTGCCTACCGCCACGGTCTGCATGGTGTTCAGCTCGGTGAGCTGCGCCTCGGAGAACGTCAGGGCGTAGGGCGACACGAACGCCACCGCACCGAGGAGCACACCGGCCGCGATCGGTTTCGCGAAGGTCGGGAGTGGTCGGAAGAGCCGGCGGAAGCCGAGGCTGAGGTAGGTGAACGCGATGGCGACGATGGCGCCGACCACGCCACAGGCGACTGCCCAGCCGAAGTCTGCGATGTGGAGATGGATGGGCGGGGCGGGGAACTCCCAAACGGCGTGGAGCCCCCACGTGGTCATGATCGTGTAGATCACGTACCCGATCGACGACCCGAGCGCGGCAGGAACGAGCGCCTCGTAGTACTCGAGGCCTCGCCGGTGGAGGATCTCGAGTGCGAAGACCGCCGCACCGAGCGGCGCCGCGAACAGCACGGTGAAGCCGGCTGCCATGCCGGTGATGGTGCAGACGCGCAGGGCGTCACGGTCGAGGTTGAAGCGAGACCCCACCCAGGAGCCGAGCGTGCCGGTCGTCTGGGTGAGCGGCGCCTCGGGGCCGATGCCGCCGCCCACGGCCACGCCGAGGAGCGAGACGGGCACGAGCGAGCGCAGGCTCTTGATGTCGTCGTCGCCGCCGCTCAGGTGGATGTTGTTCACCAGCAGCTCGCTGTCGCCGGGGTCGCCGAGGAAGCGCACCAGCAGCGCGATGACGAGCCCGATGCCGATGAGCAGGCCCCAGTGCACGAGCTTGCTGTAGTGGGTGGGCCAGAGGATCTTCTGCAGCCCGGTCAGCGAAGCGACGTACGCGGCGCCGGTCACCCCGCCGACAAGGCCGGTCAGCGTCACCGCCAACAGCAGGCGGTGCTGATCGGTGAGCTGACGGACGGGGGTGAGAGAAGATCGGAGGCGATCGGTCGCGGCCACAGTTAGATCGTAGTGCGATCCTTATGGGGATCCCACATCCTTCCCTGGGGAGACGTCGGTTGCCTGCCCGTATTCGGACATCTCAGACAGAGCGCGCGAAGCAGACAGAACGTATGTTCGATACGCTGGATCGATGGGATTCTTCAACCCTGATCTTCCCTGGCGTGAGTTGGAGCGCCGCCTGTCCGACCGGACGACGACCAGACATACCAGTTCGGGTTCGGCTGGCGCTCAGCATCGCGACCCCGACCCGTCGATCAGGTCCGCGGCACGGCCGAGCGGTTATGCCGAACTGCACTGCCACTCCAGCTTCAGCTTCGGGGACGGGGCATCCTCGCCCGAGGCGCTCGTCGACGAAGCGGTCCGCCTCGGTCTCGACGCGCTGGCCCTCACCGATCACGACGGCCTCTACGGGGTGGTGCGCTTCGCCCAGGCGGCCGCGGCGGCCGGTCTCCCCACGGTGTTCGGTGCCGAGGTGACGCTCGGCGGGTCGGGTCGGGCCGTGGCAGGCCTCGCCGACCCACCGGGCGAGCATCTGGTGGTGTTGGCCGCTGGCCCGTCCGGGTATGCCGCGCTGTCTCGGGCGCTCAGCATCTCGCAGCTCGCCGGAGAGAAGGGCGCGCCGTGCACCACGCTCGAAGCGTTCGTCGAGGCTGGCCAGCAGGTCACAACCGCCCGTTCTGGTCTGCCACCGCACGCCGACGACGGGTGGATGGTGCTCACCGGGTGTCGCAAGGGGGCGGTTCCGGCGGCGCTCGATGCCGCGGGGCCGGCCGCAGCGGCGCGGGCCCTCGACCAACTCGTCGCGGCCTTCGGACGCGACAGGGTGTGGGTCGAGCTGTGGGACCACGGCCAGCCGCTCGACGGCGCCCGCAACGACGCGCTCGCCGAACTGGCCGTCCGCGCAGGTGTCGGGGTCGTGGCCACCAACAACGTGCACTACGCCACGCCGGCAGACCGTCGCCTCGCGACCGCGTTGGCCGCGGTGCGGGCACGTCGCAGCCTCGACGAGCTCGACGGCTGGCTGCCCGCCGCGGGGGCGGCGCACCTCCGTGCTGCCTCCGAGCAGCGGCGCCGTTTCGCCCGCTACCCGGGGGCGGTCGAGATGGCTGCCGAGCTGGCATCCGGGTGCGCGTTCGACCTGCGGCTGGTCGCCCCGGCGTTGCCGCCGTTTCCGTGCCCGGACGGGCTCGACGAGCTCACGTACCTCCGCCACCTCGTCGCCGAGGGCGCTCGCGCGCGCTACGGGCCGCGTCCGGCGGCGGGAAGTGCTCCTCCACACGACCCGAGTGGCGGAGCCGACCTCATCCATCGCGCCTGGGCACAACTCGACCATGAGCTGGGCGTCATCGGGCAGCTCGGCTTTCCCGGCTACTTCCTCGTCGTCTGGGACATCGTGCGGTTCTGCCGTGCCAACGACATCTACTGCCAAGGGCGCGGGTCGGCGGCCAACTCGGCGGTCTGCTTCGCGCTGGGCATCACGGCCGCAGACGCGGTTCGCCTGGGGTTGCTGTTCGAACGCTTTCTGTCGCCGGGGCGTGACGGGCCGCCCGACATCGACGTCGACATCGAGAGCGGGCGTCGCGAAGAGGTCATCCAGTACGTGTACGAGCGCTACGGCCGGCATCACGCCGCGCAGGTCGCCAACGTCATCACCTATCGCCCTCGCTCCGCCGTGCGAGACATGGCGCGAGCGTTGGGGTTCGCTCCTGGGCAGCAAGATGCCTGGGCGAAGCAGATCGACCGGTGGGGTCGTCTCCCGGCCCCGACCTCTCCGTCCCACGTTGCCGCTCGCCCGGTCGAGTCACAGCCCGACCCGCGAGGGCCGTGGCACGGTACCGCGGCTCCTGTCGATCACGACATCCCCGACGCGGTGCTCGATCTGGCAGGCCAGGTGGTCAACGCTCCTCGCCATCTCGGCATCCACTCGGGCGGCATGGTCATCTGCGACCGACCGGTGGTGGAGGTGTGCCCGGTCGAGCATGCCCGCATGCCGGGCCGCACGGTCCTGCAATGGGACAAGGACGACTGCGCAGCGGTGGGGTTGGTCAAGTTCGATCTGCTCGGCCTCGGGATGCTCACGGCCGTGCACCACGCGGTCGACTTCATCCGCGAGCACCGCGGCTACGAGCTCGACTTGGCACAGCTGCCACAAGAAGACGCGGTCTACGACATGTTGTGCGCGGCCGACACGGTCGGCGTGTTCCAGGTCGAGTCCCGTGCCCAGATGGCCACCTTGCCGCGGCTGCGGCCCCGCACCTTCTACGACTTGGTGGTCGAGGTGGCGCTCATCCGCCCAGGTCCCATCCAAGGCGGGTCGGTACACCCCTACATCCGGCGGCGCAACGGCACCGAGCCGGTCACCTACCTGCACCCGCTCCTCGAGCCCGCACTCGCCAAGACGCTCGGTGTGCCGCTCTTCCAAGAGCAGCTCATGCAGATCGCCATCGACGTGGCCGGGTTCAGTCCGGCAGAGGCAGACGAGCTCCGCCAGGCGATGGGTGCCAAACGCAGCCGGGCACGCATGGAGGCGATCCGTGGCCGCCTCTTCGCGGGGATGGCCGAGCGGGGCATCAGCGACCCGGTGGCCGAGCAGATCTGGGAGAAGCTCGCCGCGTTCGCCAACTACGGCTTTCCCGAGAGCCATTCGGTGAGCTTCGCCTACCTCGTCTACTCGTCGTCGTGGATCAAGCTGCACGAGCCGGCGGCGTTCTGCGCGGCACTCCTGAACGCGCAGCCGATGGGCTTCTACTCTCCGCACACGCTGGTGCAGGACGCACGCCGCCACGGTGTGGTGGTGCATGGTCCGGCGGTCAACCGTTCTGGCGCGGCCGCCACGCTGGAGCCGTGTGAGGGGTCACACCACGACCTGGCGGTGCGGCTCGGGTTGGGGTCGGTCCGGGGGGTCGGCGCGGGGATGGCGGCACTGATCGTGGCGGAGCGAAAGACGGGCGGCCCGTATCAAGACATGGCCGATCTGGCCCAACGCACCGGTCTGGGTCGTGTGCAGCTCGAGGCGTTGGCCACCGCGGGTGCGTGCGTCTTCGACGATCACGCCGAGGTCGGTCTCGAGGTCGGTCCCGAGGTTGGTCCCGAGGCCGGTCCCGAGGTCGGTCCTCGACGTGCGAGGTCGTCTCGTTCCGGTCGTCGGGCCGCGATCTGGGCGGCCGGCGCTGCGGCGCAGACCCGGCCCGGTCGTCTCCCGGGGATCGTGACCGGCGTCGACGCTCCGGCCCTGCCCGGCATGTCAGCGCAAGAAGAAGCGGTCGCGGACCTGTGGGCGACGGGGGTGAGCGCGAACGGTCACCCCACCCGGTTCGTGCGCGACGTGCTCGACCGTCTGGGGGTCGTGCCCGCGGCCGGCCTACGAAGCCACCCCGCTCCCGCCAAGATCGTGGTGGGTGGGGTGGTGACGCACCGGCAACGCCCAGCGACCGCTGGCGGGACGATGTTCGTGAACCTCGAAGACGAGACCGGCCTCATCAACGTGGTCGTCTCGCAGGGGTGCTGGGTCAGGCACCGGCAGGTGGCGGTGCGCGCCCCGGCGTTGTTGGTGCGGGGGCGGTTGGAACGTGCCGAGGGAGTGGTCAACGTCGTGGCCGAGCGGATCGAGCCCTTACCTCTCGCCACCGGTGGGCGGCTCCACGCCCGCAACTTCCGCTGAGATGCGAGCGCTGCCTCCGCTGCGCTTCTGGGCACCGATTCGGTGCGTCTGTGGGTGTCCGCGGTACTTCTGGGCACCGATTCGGTGCGTCCACGGGCGAAATCGGTGCCGAGAACAGGAAGGGCCCCGGGCCCCGCTCGGAAGGGAAGGAGCAGAGCCCGGGGCTGCGCACCGGGGGCCGGGACACGACCGGGACGGGGAGGCCTCGGCGTGGTGCGCGAGCCGGTCAGCCGACCGCCTGCGAGGTCGCCCGAGCGACGATGATCTCGACCGGCAGCGAGGTCTCGCGCTGCAGACGGTTCGGGACGTCGACCTTGAGCCATTGCGAGAGGCCAGGTGGCAGCGTGCACACCAGCACGCCGTCGAAGTGCTCGCCTCGTCGTGTGAGTAGCCCGACTGCTCGCATCGGGTTCGACTCGCCGACCTCGCCGGTCGCGTCGAGCCCGTCGCTGTGCAGTCGTTCGAGCCCCGCTGCGAGACGCTCGGCCGCGCGCGCCGCGGCTTCATCAGGAGCGGCGTGGTGATCCGCGGGGTGGTGCACCGGCACGAGCAAGTGGAACGAGCTGGGGCCTTCGGCGGCTAGCTCCGCGACGCGGTGCAGGAGCTCGGGTGACCCCAAGGTCCGGTGAGCGACGATCAGGTAGCGGTGCACGGCGACCCCTTCGCTTGTTCCGGCGACACCGGCGGAGGTGCCGCGCGCTCCACGCTAGGACGGATCTCGCCGCTTGGCGAGGGATGTGCACGACGACGCATGTGCACGTTGGCTCCATAGGCTGGGCACATGTGGTTCGGACGCGGTGAACCGACGATGCCAGCTCCCGGTGAGGCGCTCGCGGGTCGTGCAGATGCGATGCCGGTAGGGCCGGCGCATCTCGTGACGGGCAACCCCATGACCCCGCCCTTCCCCGCCGAGATGGAATCGGCGGTGCTGGGTCTCGGGTGCTTCTGGGGCGCGGAACGCCTCTTCTGGCAGCTCGATGGCGTGTGGACGACCGCCGTTGGGTACGCCGGCGGCACCACTCCCAACCCGACCTACGAAGAGGTGTGCTCCGGCCGCACCGGGCACGCCGAGGTGGTGCTCGTCGTGTTCGACCCGCGGGTGCTTCCGTTCGGCTCGCTCCTGCGCACCTTCTGGGAGGCGCACGACCCCACCCAAGGCATGCGCCAGGGCAACGACGTCGGGACGCAATACCGGTCGATCGTGCTCACCGCATCCGACGAGCAGGCGGCCGCAGCGGCGTCGAGTCGAGACAGCTTCCAGCGGGCACTCGCAGACGCAGGCCGCGCCGCGATCACGACCGAGCTCTCGCCGCTCGGCACCTTCTTCTACGCCGAGGACTACCACCAGCAGTACCTCGCCAAGAATCCGAACGGCTATTGCGGTCTGGCAGGTACCGGCGTGACCTGCCCGCTTCCCTCAGCTGGCGCCTGACAGGCCGCTCGCTGGAAATGACGGAACGCCCGTCGGCTTTCTGCTGACGCGAGGTGCCTCCTAGCATCGGACGTCGTGGCCGACCGCAACCCGTCAAAGAAGCGCCGTCAGACGCAGAACCGAGCGGCTCGAGACGCCCGCAGCGCGCGCAGCGCAGCCGCCGGGCGAAGCACCGACGACATCGTTGACGACGCGCCCACATCCACCGCATCGACCGGCAGCATCTTCAGTCGCAAGCGCGGCTCCGCTGCCGGCTCCGGTACGTCGGGTCGTCCGTCGCGCACGGCGACCGGCGTGGCGCGGGCCACGGGAACCGCAGCCCGTCCGGCACGCGTGGCAGCGACGAAGGCCGCCGAGGCCAAGGCAGCCGGTGGCAAGGGTGGCGCGGCGCGAGACCCCAAGGCGACCTCCGGGAGCGGGGCATCCAAGGCTGCTGCAACGACCGTCGTGCCACCACGACGCCCGCTTCCGCCGTGGGCTGACCGATTCGGCGGCAACGAGCCCGGTGGTCGCATGATCCTGCTTGCGTTCCTCATGAGCGTGTTGGCGTCGGTGCTGGCGTGTGTGATGAAGGTCGTCGCGTACACCGAGACCGTGAACGGGAAGCAGGTCACCCACGCGGTCACGGCGTTGCACTTCGGGGTGGGTCGAGGGCTCAGCATCGTCGCACCTGCACCGGTCGCGGTCGGGCTCTCGATTCTCATCGCCCGTCCAGAGAACCGCCGACGCACCTGGTACTTCGGTGCGGCCGCGCTGTTCCTCGTGACCTTCACGACCGGGTTCCTCTATCTGCCCGCATTCGGCGTCATGGTGTGGGGCTGCATGCAGGCGCGCAAGGCAGCGCTGGCCGAGGTCGGCGGTGACCCGAAGGCGTTGCGAGCTCGCGACCGTGCGGCGCTTCGGCGTGACCGTGACGAGCCGGTGGACGATGGCGAGCTCGAATACGGCGACGAGCTCGTCGATGAGCTGGACGAAGGGGTAGGCGGCGACGCCGACCGCTGAGGCGGCTACAGGGCGGGGCCGGCGGAGGCGCCGATGTCTCCGGCACGGGTCTGCCGTACGTCGAACCCTGCCAGCACGTCGAGTTGCTCGGCAGGAACGGCTTTCGAGAACAAGAAGCCTTGGCCGAGCGTGCAGTCGAGTCGCTGCAGCTCGCGCAGGTGTAGCGGGGTCTCGACGCCCTCGGCGATCGAGATGCGGTCCAGCGTCGTTGCCAGGTTCACGACCGTGGCCACGATGGCCGAGTCTTCCGCCTCACGTCCGAGGCCGTCGATGAAGCTGCGGTCGATCTTCAACACGTCGATCGGGAAGCGCTTCAAGTAGCTGAGCGACGAGTAGCCGGTGCCGAAGTCGTCGATCGCCAGCGTCACGCCGAGCGTGCGAAGCCTGCTGAGGACGCCGAGCGAGTGATCGACGTCGTCCATGAGCGCACTCTCGGTTATCTCCAGGCAGACGAAGTTCGGCGGCACGTCCGCGTGCTGCAGGATCGCAGCGACATCGGCGACGAAGTCGCCCCGAGCCAGCGAACGCGCCGAGACGTTCACCCCGAGTACCGGGGTCAACGGCCCGTATTGGGCATGCCAGCGCGACACCTGGGCGACGGCTTCGGTGAGCACCCAACGGCCGAGGTCGTGGATGATGCCGGCTTCCTCTGCAACGGGGATGAAGCGCCCGGGGAGCACCAACCCGTCGGTGGGATGGTTCCAACGCACCAGGGCCTCGGCGGCGAGGAACTGGCCCGATTCCAGGTCGACGATCGGCTGGTAGTGCAGCACGAGCTGGTCGAGGCTGAGGGCCTCGCGCAAGGCCATCTCGGTACGGAGCCGGGTCACGGCCCGTGACCGCATCGTGTCGTCGAACAACTCGACCCGATTGCGTCCCCGCTCCTTCGCCCGGTACATGGCCGCGTCGGCGTCGCGCAGCAGCGTCTCCGTCGACATGCCCGGTTGGTCGGCGACGGCGATGCCGATGCTGACCGTGGTGTGGATCTCTGCCCGCCCGACCTGCAGCGCGGCGGCAAGCTCCTCACGGATGCGCTGCGCCACGTCGAACGCAGCATCGATGCTCGCCAGGTCCTCGCAGAGCACCGTGAACTCGTCGCCGCCGAAGCGGGCGATCGTGTCGTCAGGGCGCAGGAGCCGCTGGAGCCGTTCGGTGACCGACACGAGGATGCGGTCGCCGGCGCCGTGGCCGAGGCTGTCGTTCACGACCTTGAAATGGTCGACGTCGAGGAAGAACACGGCGAGGAGGTTGCCGCCGTCCTCGAGCCTGTGAAGTGCCCGATTGAGGCGGTCGACGAACAGAGCGCGGTTCGGGAGCCCCGTCAGCTCGTCGTGCAAAGCCTGGTGACGGGCGTCGTGCTCGACCTCCCGGCGGGCGATGGCGAGCCCGAGCGTGCTCGCCATCGAATGCAGGAACGACGCTTCGTCGACACGGAAACGGCGCGCATCGTCGGCGCGGACGAGCAGGATGCCGAACGGGCGATGGCCGTCGCTCACACGCACGGCGAGCGCGGTGGCGTCGCCGGCGGCGGGGACGGATGACGGATGCGGCGCCCGGGTCTGTGACACGTTCGCCGGGAGCAGGGCGATGTGCGCCGCCGTCGCAGGGTCGGGGAGCGGTGCTTCGAGTGAGTCGAGCGCGACGTGCACGAGCTCATCTGTGGTGAGGCACGCCCGCAGGAGCGGGTGGGCACGCAGCTGACCGATAGGTCCGGGCTCGGGCAGGGGGAGCCCTTCGCCAGCGGTGAGCTCGACCCCGCCGGCGTCGTCGACGAAGTAGAGCACGCACGACGCCACGCTGAGGGTCTCGCGGACCAGAGCGGCGGTTCGTTCCGCCAGCTGTTGCACCGTCCCGCCCGCCAGCGCGTCGCGGCCGAGCTCGGCGACCGCAGCTTGCTGCACGTTGCTCGCGAGCACGATCTGCTCGGCGACGTGGCGTTGGGTGATGTCGTGGCAGTTGACGACCACGCCGGCGATGGTCGGCTCGTGCAGCAGGTTGATGGCGTGGACGTCCATCCACCGCCACGTGTCGTTCGCGTGCCGGAGGCGCAGGGTGAGCCGCGTGGTGTCGCCCCCGCGGGTGAGCTTCAGAAGCGCAGCCCCGGCAGCGGAACCGTCCTCGGGGTGCACCCAGTCACGCAAGGTGCGCGAGACCGCCGCGTGTTGATCGACACCGAGGATCGTCTCGACCGCCGGGCTCACGTAGGTGAGCTGCTCGTCGAGGCCGATGATCGCGACGAGGTCGGAGGAGTGCCGCACGAGGGACTCGAAGCGACGCTCGCGCTCGCGGACACGCTGCCGGTTGCGCTCGGCTTCCCGTGCGAGGTCCACCATGCGGGCGAGGATGATCACGGACAGCACGCCCGACGGCAGCAGCAGGCTCGTGCTCGCTCGGTGCACCGCCTGCGCTTCGTCCAGCATGATCACGAACGGGGTGGTGAGCAGCGAGATGCCGAGCAGGCAGATACGGACCGGCCCGAGACGTCCCGCTGTCGACGGCACGGGCAAGGTGAGCTCACCCATCGAAGGGTCGATCGCGGCGGTCCCGATCAGGAGGTAGCCGACAGCGGTGACGTTGCGCGAGAGACCGGGCAGGTGGCCGTGCGCGGTTGCCATCGCGAGCATTACGTCGCCGACGAGGCAGATGCTCGTGCCGATCAGGAGGAGCCGCCACGAGATCGACGGCTTCGAGGACGTGAACGTCAGGTGGAGCAGCGCGACGAGGAGGAGGAGGTCGAGCAGTGGATAGATCGAGACCAGCGCGAGCGTCTGGCGGGGGAGATCGGTTCCCGTGAACGCGGGCTGCAGCAGGGCGCGAGAAGCGACGAACGCCGCGGCGGTGCACACGATGACCGCGTCGAGGAGGCTGTCGATGTCGAGCGGTGTGCCCCGTCCGCGCAGCACGAGGTAGACCGCGAGCGCGACCAGCGGGACGGCCGGTACGTGCGGGATGGCAGGTATGAGTGCGTGCCCTTCGGCCAACGGATTGGCTTGCAGCACCATCCAGCCGATGGCGAAGCACGCGAACCCGGCCCACAGCGCCCACCAGGCCTTGCACGAGAGTGCGCCGTTGCGGCGCATGCCAAGTGGGATCACCACGACCGGGAAGGCGAGCATGGCCAGTTCGAGGCCGGAGCGAACGCCCGAGTGCGGGAGTACCAGCGTGGTCGCGATGACGAGCAGGCCGAAGGCGATCGTCTTCTTCCAGGGCGCGATGCGCAAGGCGCCTACCTGGGTCGCAGCGGGTGTGTGCGTGGTGCTCACGCTGCGATCACCTTGCCGCTGGCGCCCTGCGTTGCCGCGTCTGTTGGTGTGGTGCACGTGTGCAACGTGGCGTCTTGCCCCACCCGAACCTCCATTGCTCCCTGTTCGATCGTAGTTCGCGGGGGCCGTTGCCGCCCTGTCACGGGTCTCGCAGACGCGCGCTTGACGGACCGAGATCGGAGGCGTACCACTAGCAGAACACCCGGCCGCTTCTGAAGCAGTTGATGCTTCCTGAGGAGGTGTGGCACCGATGGTTCAGCGTGACGTAGAGCGTTCACCGCCTGTCTGAGCGGCAGGCCCGAGCCGGAATCAGACATGCCGGCCGGGCACCGCTGGGGCGCTGCCGAGGTGTCATCCCGATCCGCCACGGACCGAGGATGCGCCGAGGGCCTCACCGGAGCCGCGCACCCGTCTGGCGTGCGTTGGTCCCGATGTCTTCCGCCGCCACCGGGTCCCTCCAGCCGACGACGGAGATGACCCTTGGGGGCGCCCACCGCTTCGATGGCACCGTGCAGACGTACGGTGCCATCGGCGCGTCCGGGCCCATGCACCGTGCGCGGGCCGCACGGGACCGCGCGTCGGTCGGTCCGGGCGGCGGTCGGTCCGGGCGGGCGGTCGGGCTGCGGTTGGGTAGTGGGCGCCGCTCGCTAGCGTCGACGCCCATGACCGGTCTTGTCTCTCCCGTCGACGTCGCGCCTGCGACCGACGCGATCCCGCGCCTGCTCAGCATTCACGCCCATCCCGACGACGAGGCTTCGAAGGGCTCAGCCACCATCGCCCGCTACGTGCACGAGGGCGCCGAAGCGGTCCTCGTCACCTGTACCGGCGGCGAGGAGGGCGAGGTGCTCAACCCGGCGATGGACCGTCCGGACGTGCACGCCGACCTTGCTGCGGTGCGCCGTGACGAGTTGGCTCGTTCGGCCGCTGTCATCGGCTACCGCCAAGTCGTCCTGCTGGGCCACCGCGATTCGGGCATGCCCGACACTCCTGCGAACGCCCGTCCCGACGCGTTCGCGAACGTGGACCTCGACGTGGCGGTGGCGCAGCTTGCCCAGATCCTGCGCCGAGCACGCCCTCACGTCGTCTTGACGTATGGCGACGAGCAGACGCGGTATCCGCACCCTGATCACCTCCGCGTGCACGACATCTCGCTTCCGGCGATCGACCTGGCGGCCGACCCGCACGCGCGCCAGGACCTGGGCGAGCCGTGGCAGGTGCAGAAGGTCTATTACTCGGAGTGGTCCCGCACCCGCATCGTCGCGTTGCATGAGGCGTACCTGGCCCTCGGGCGTGAGTCGCCCTACGACGAACGCTGGTTCACGCAAGACCCTGCGGTGGACGCGGTCACGACGCGGGTCGACACGACCGGTTTCGGTGCGGTGCGGCGCGAGGCGTTGCTGGCGCACGCCACTCAGGTTGATCCGTCGTCGCCGTTCTGGTTCGGCTTGTCGGTGGCAGAAGCAGAGCAGGCCTACCCCTGGGAGGACTACGTCCTGGCTCGATCGACCGTGCCGACCGAGTTCCCCGAAGACGACCTCCTCGCGGGTGTCGTCGTGGACGCTCGCTCGTTGTGACCGAATCCCCTGGTCGGCTCCGCCGACTTGGGTAGGGTGACCGCAACCTGAACGGCTCGGCAGCAGGGCGCACGCGCGCTTCGGCCGTCGGTCCGTCAAGCCTCGCCCGCAAGAGGAGCCCGCAACCGTGACCTTGTTGAGCGTTGAGGACGTCAGCGTGCGCTTCGGCGGGGTCGTGGCGCTCGACGGTCTCAGCTTCGGGCTCGAGCAGGGGCACATCGGCGCCCTCATCGGGCCCAACGGCGCAGGCAAGACCACGTTGTTCAACTGTGTCAGCCGCCTCTACGAGCCCGACGAAGGACACATCACGTTCGACGGCTCCGACCTCTTGGCGATGCCACCACACCGCATCGTGCGCGCCGGGGTGGCGCGGACGTTCCAGAACGTGGCGCTGTTTCCCGGGTTGTCTGTGCTCGACAACGTGATGGTGGGTGCACACACCACCGCCTCGTGCGGGTTCGCGCGTGGGTTGCTGCGGTTCGGCGTTCGCAAGGAAGACCGGCGCCTGCGTGCCGACGCACGCGAGTTGCTCGGGCAGCTCGATCTCACCGATCTGGCCGATCACCCGGCGGCTGCGCTCCCGTTCGGGACGCTGAAGCGGATCGAGCTCGCCCGCGCCCTTGCCTCGCGGCCGAAGCTGCTCCTTCTCGACGAGCCGGCGAACGGCCTCACCCACGGTGAGGTCGACGAGCTGGCAGATCTCATTCGTTCGATCCGTGACCGCTTCGAGGTCACCGTCCTGCTCGTCGAACACCACATGGCGATGGTGATGGCCATCTCCGATCGGGTCGTGGTCATGGACTTCGGTCGCAAGATCGCCGAGGGCGCGCCCGCCGATGTGCGCAACGACCCGAAGGTCATCGAGGCGTACCTCGGGGTGGCGTCGTGAGCTT
The DNA here is from genome assembly GCA_964621605.1 of uncultured Iamiaceae bacterium. Taxonomy (GTDB): domain Bacteria; phylum Actinomycetota; class Acidimicrobiia; order Acidimicrobiales; family Iamiaceae; genus CAZUMJ01. Next base: position 19,039 of record CAZUMJ010000026.1, read on the forward strand.
GCTCGAGGTGCGGGGAGTCAGCGGCGGATACGGCCCCGTGCAGGTGCTGCACGGCATCGACCTCGATGTCGAGGAGGGCGAGGTCGCGGTGGTGCTCGGCGCCAACGGGGCGGGCAAGACCACCACGCTGCGCGCGATCAGCGGCATGCTCGCCTGCTCAGGTTCGATCCGCTTCGATGGCGCCGAGTTGCGCGGCAAGCGCACCGAAGCGATTGCCCGTGCGGGCATCGCGCACGTCCCGCAGGGGCGCGGCACCTTTGGTGACCTGACGGTCGAGGAGAACCTTCGCCTTGGGGCGATCGCGCGGCGAGACGGCGACGGCGCGAGCGACCTGGCCACCTGGCTCGAGGCGTTCCCGGTGCTCGCGGAACGGAAGACCTCCTTGGCGGGCACGCTCAGCGGCGGTGAGCAGCAGATGCTCGCGATCGCCCGGGCGATGATGTCGCGGCCACGCCTGCTTCTCCTCGACGAGCCGTCGCTCGGCCTCGCGCCGCTCATCACCCAAGACGTGTTCCGCCGCCTCGGAGAGCTCAACCGCGACCGCGGACTGACCGTGCTCGTGGTCGAACAGAACGCCAACCTGGCGCTCGAGATCGGGCACCGCGGCTACGTGCTCGAGACGGGGCGCATCGTGACCGCCGCATCGGCTGAGCAGTTGAAGCACGACGACACCGTTCGCAAGGCCTACCTGGGGTTCTGACCATGACCTTGTTCCTCAGCCAGACCATCAACGGGATCGGCGACGGTGTCGTCTACGCGTCCGTGGCACTCGCGTTGGTGCTGATCTTCCGTTCGACAGGGCTCCTCAACTTCGCGCAGGGCGAGATGGCGCTGTTCTCGACCTACTGCACCTGGAAGCTCACCGACGTGGGCTTGCCGGTCTTGGCTGCGATCGCCATCTCGATGGTGGGGTCCTTCGTCGCCGGGGCGGTCATCGAGCGCCTCTTGATCCGGCCTGTCGAGACAGACCAGAGCCCGCTCAACGCGGTGATCGTGACCTTGGGCATGTTCTTGGCGATCAACTCGCTCGCGCAGCTCGTGTTCGGGACCGACCCGCAGAAGATGCCGTCCCCTTTCCCTTCGGGCAACGTGCACGCAGGTGACCTCGTCATCTCGAACGACACCATCGGGCTGGCGGTGGTGCTCGTCGTGGAGTGCGTGGTGCTGTGGCTGATCCTGCAGCGCACCAAGCTCGGCTTGTCGCTGCGGGCAGTCGCGTCGAACCCCGAGTCGAGCCGGCTTGTCGGCATCAACGCTGGGGCGATGCTCATGGTCGGATGGGCGATGGCGGCAGGCATCGGAGCGCTTGCCGGTTCGCTGGTCGCCGCTCAGGCAACGGGATTCGACTCGAGCCTGATGCAGGTCATCTTGGTCTACGCCTTCGCGGCAGCCGCCCTCGGCGGGTTCGACAGCGTCCTCGGCGCGGTCGTCGGCGGTCTCGTCGTGGGGGTGGCAAATGCGCTCACCGTGCAATACGTGAGCGCGCTGAGCGGCATCTCGATCGTGGTGCCGATGGGCCTCATATTCGTGGTGCTGCTCGTCAAGCCCAACGGCCTCTTCGGCCGCCGAGCCGTGGAGCGGGTGTGACGATGACTGGGCGTCGCCTGCTCGGGTCGTTGCTCGTCGCGGTCGTCGTCCTGGCGGTGCTCGGCGCGTTGCCGTTCATCTACCCGCCCGAGACGAACCGGGTCTTCATGCAGGTCATCTACGTCGCCATCGCGGCGATGGGCCTCAACCTGCTCACCGGGTACAACGGACAGGTCTCCATCGGTCACGGTGCCTTCTTCGGGGTCGGCGCCTTCACGACCGGGCTGCTCATGACGAAGTCGGGGTGGACCTTCGAGGCGACCATTCCGGTCGCGGCTGCCGTGTCGGCCCTGCTGGGCTTGGCGGTCGGCTTCCCTGCGCTGCGCGTCCGTGGGCTGTACCTGGCCCTCGTGACGTTGGGGCTGGCGGTCATGTTCCCGCAGCTCGCCTCGAAGTGGGTGCACGGCACCGGTGGCGTGGCGCTCCTGCGGCCGAAGACCAGAAGCTTCGACTCGCTCATCGCCGGGCTCGACAACTCGCAGTGGCAGTACCTGGAGTGCTTGGTGATCGCCGTCGTGCTCTTCGCGCTGGCGTGGAGCCTCATGCACAGCCGTGTGGGGCGGGCGATCGTGGCGGTGCGCGACCAGGAGTTGGCAGCATCAGCCATGGGAGTGAACGTCTCTTGGGTGAAGGTCGGGACGTTCGCGCTGAGCGCCGCCTATGCCGGCGTCGCCGGGTCGCTCTCGGTGATGGTGAACCGGCTCGCAGACGGGACCAACCCCCTCCTCTACTTCCAGCTGTCTATCGAGTTCCTCGTCGCCGTGGTCATCGGTGGGTCCGCAACGATCGCCGGCCCGGCCATCGGGGCCGCGCTGCTGGTGTTCATCCAGCGGAACTCGCAGTCGCTCATCGCCGACAAGCCGGTGCTGTCGCCGGCCATCCTCGGTAGTGCGCTGATCGTGTTGGTGTTCGTGCTGCCCGACGGTGCGGTCGGCGGGCTTCGTCGTCTGGCTCGTCGCGTCAGACCTCGGCGGGCTTCGCCGCCGGCGGACGGGCCGCCGTCCGGTGCGCCGCCGACCCCGAGCGACCTCCAACCCACCGCCTAGCCGCCGTCAATTTCGCCCATCCACGCACCGTTCTCTCTTCCCGAAACCGAATACGACCACTCCGGCGTCTCATCGATCTGGTGGACGTCGGGCCGAGCTGCCAAGTAGCCGACCTCCAGGAGGAAGTCATGCGTCATACCCGGACCGTTCGCACCGCCGGTGCCCTGTTGTGCATGGGGCTGCTGGTGGGTGCCTGCAGCAGCAGCCGGAGCGGAACCTCCGACACCGGCTCATCCAACGCCGGCGGAGCGCTCGATACCTCCGCCTGCAACTACAACCCGACCGCCGGCGTGAACGGCGACACCATCACGTTGGCGTCGAGCTTCCCGCAGTCGGGCCTGACAGCCGCCTTTGCGGAGATCTCCCGTGGCTACAAGGCGTACTTCCAGTACGTCAACGACGAGCTCGGTGGCGTGGAGGTCGCGGGGAAGAAGTACAAGATCGAGGTAAAGGACAAGGACGACCAGTACAACGCCGCGACGACGGCGAAGAACGTCGACGAGCTCGTCGGTGCCGACGGCACCAAGGCGTTCGCCGTGTTCAACGTGGTCGGAACGTCGAACAACATCGCGATCCGCGACACGCTCGCCGACAACTGCGTGCCGAACGTGTTCGCCGCGACCGGCGCGCCGACGATGAGCAACCCGAAGTACCCGTGGATGATCGGTTCGACGCTGCCCCCGTACACGCTCGAGGGGCAGATGTTCGCCCGCTACCTCAAGAAGAACTTCCCGAAGGCGAAGGTCGCCATGCTCGTGCAGGACGATGACTTCGGGCAGGACTACGAGCAGTCCTTCCGCAGTGCGATCGAGGGATCTGAGATCACGGTCGTGAAGGTGGAGAAGTACCCGGTCGGCGCGAACAGCGTGGCCGCGCAGATCACCAGCTTGGCCGCGAGCGGTGCGGATGCGTTCTTCGACGGCGGCACGCTCCTGGCCTGCCCCGATGCGTTGACGCAGGCGCAGAAGGCGGGGTGGACGCGCCAGGCAACGTGGGTTTCGGGTACCTGCATCTCGAAGACCCTCATGGGCATCGCGGGCGACGCCGGTGAGGGCGTGTTGAGCGGCACCAACACGCAGGACCCGCAGAACCCGGCCTACACCAACACCCAGGAGATGGCCCTCTACCGGGAGAAGGTGGCCAAGTACCAGCCCAAGGCCGACCTCGAGAACGGCATCGTCGCCTACGGGTGGACGCAGGGGGCCCTGCTGGTCGAAGCGCTCAAGCAGTCGAAGGCGCTGACCCGGGCCGACTTCATGGAGTCGGTGCGCAACCTCGACCACGTGAAGGCCGGTGTGCTGATCACCGGGGCTTCCGTCACGACGAAGGCCCCGAACGACCTGTACATGGGTGAGACCTTGCAGCTCGTCAAGTACGACGCCGCCGCGAAGCACTTCACGAACGTCGGTGGGCCTGAGAACTTCGAGGGCAAGACCAAGGAGCTGACGCCGAAGGCCCTGCTCACGCAGTAGCCGCGTCGTTCAGTCCGTGCGATCCGGGGGTGGTGTGCATGTTCGGCACCACCCCCGTTGCGCGCTCCGGCCCAGGTTGGGGTGATGCCATCGGGGAGGCCCACCGAGGGGCGAGCGAGAACGGCGCAGCTCAGTGGCCGGCGAGCTCGCGCAGCACGTAGGGGAGGATGCCGCCGTGGCGGTAGTAGTCGGCCTCGGCAGGGGTGTCGATGCGCACCGTTGCTTCGAACGTGACGGCACCTGCCTGCACGGTCAGCGTGCGGGCGAAAGGTCCGCTTCCGGCGTCATCGCTGAGCCCGCTGATCGTGAACGATTCGGTGCCGTCCAACCCGAGCGAATCCGCGGTCTCGCCTGCGGGGAACTCGAGTGGCAGCACGCCCATGCCGATCAGGTTCGACCGGTGGATGCGTTCGAAGCTCTCCGCCACGACGGCGCTGACGCCGAGCAGTTGGGTGCCTTTGGCTGCCCAGTCCCGTGACGAGCCCGAGCCGTACTCCTTCCCGGCCAGGATGACGAGCGGTACGCCGTCTGCCGCGTAGCGCTCGGCTGCGTCGAAGATGCTGAGCTGGTCGCCGCTCGGTTGGTGGACGGTCACGCCCCCTTCGGTCCCGGGCGCGAGCTGGTTGCGCAGGCGGATGTTGGCGAACGTGCCGCGGATCATGACCTCGTGGTTTCCTCGTCGGGAGCCATACGAGTTGAAGGCCACGGGCTCCACGCCCTGTGCTTGCAGCCAGCGCCCAGCGGGGCTGTCAGGCTTGATCGATCCCGCCGGCGAGATGTGGTCGGTGGTGACGCTGTCGCCCAGCTTTGCGAGGCACCGGGCGCCCACCACGTCGGTGAGTGCTGCCGGGGTGGCCTGCAGCCCTTCGAAGAAGGGCGGTTGCCGGACGTAGGTGGACGCGTCGCTCCACGTGTACCGGTCGCCGGCGGGGACCTCGATCGACCGCCACCGGTCGTCGCCGTCGTAGACGGCGTCGTACGCGGCGGTGAACATCTCGGATTGCACGGCCATTCGCACCGTCTCCGCGACCTCCGCGGCGGTTGGCCACAAGTCCGCGAGGTAGATGGGCTTGCCGTCGTGGCTCGTTCCGAGCGGCTCGGTGGTGAGGTTGTGGTCCATCGAGCCGGCGAGCGCGTATGCCACGACCAGCGGCGGGGACGCGAGGTAGTTCATGCGGACGTCGGGGTTGATGCGCCCCTCGAAGTTGCGGTTGCCCGACAGCACCGACACGAGCGCGAGCTCGTCGGAATGGGCCGCGATCGCCGCTTCGACCGGGCCGGAGTTGCCGATGCACGTGGTGCAGCCGAACCCGACGAGGTTGAAGCCGAGCTCGTCGAGATAGGGCGTCAGCCCGGCACGTTCGAAGTAGTCGACGACGACCCGCGAGCCCGGCGCCAGGGACGTCTTCACCCACGGCTTTCGGGTGAGGCCGGCCTTGACGGCGTTGCGTGCCAACTGGCCGGCCGCGATCATCACCGACGGGTTGGACGTGTTCGTGCAGCTCGTGCTCGCCGCGATGACGACGTGCCCGTGGTCGAGCTCCACCGTTGTGCCGTCAGCCAGCGTCGCGGGGCGGGGGTCGTTGCACGCGGGCGCCTCCGCGGGCGTCGACACGGGCCGAGGCGGTGCTGACGTGTCGTGGTCGTGGTGACCGGGCGGGTCGCTCGCTGGGAACGACTCGCGCGAGGTCTCGTCGACGCTGGCGGGCGGGAAGGGTTGCTTGTGGGCCGGGCGCTTGCTCGCGTCAGGGTCGAGGACCTGGGCGAGGGAACGCGCATAGAACTCGGGTGCGTGTGCGAGGGGCACCCGGTCCTGTGGGCGTGCGGGGCCTGCGAGGCTCGGCTCGACGGTCGAGAGGTCGAGCTCGAGGTGCTCGGAGTAGGCAGGGGTGTGGCCCGGGTCGTGCCAAAGCCCCTGCTCCTTCGCGTACGCCTCGACGAGCGCGACCTGCGCGGCAGGTCGCCCGGTGAAGCGGAGATAGCGCAGGGTCTCGTCGTCGATCGGGAAGACCGTGATGGTCGACCCATACTCGGGTGACATGTTGCCGATCGTGGCTCGGTTCTCGAGCGGCACGTTCGCGACGCCAGGGCCGTAGATCTCCACGAACTTGCCGACCACGCCGTGGCGTCGCAGCAGCTCCGCGATGGTGAGCACGAGGTCGGTTGCCGTCGCCCCCGCGGGAAGCTCACCGTGCAGACGGAGGCCGACCACGCGGGGGACGAGCATCGAGATCGGCTGGCCCAACATGGCGGCCTCGGCTTCGATGCCGCCGACCCCCCATCCCACCACGCCGAGGCCGTTCACCATCGGGGTATGTGAATCGGTGCCCACCAGCGTGTCTGGGTACGCGAGGCCGTCGGGTGTCGTGAACACCACCCGCGACAGGTACTCCAGGTTGACCTGGTGGCAGATGCCGGTATCGGGTGGCACGACCCGCAGCCCGTCGAACGCGCCTTGACCCCAACGGAGGAAGCGGTAGCGCTCCTCGTTGCGCTCGAACTCGCGTGTGGCGTTGAACGCGAACGAATCGGCGGTGCCGAAGCGATCGACGATGACCGAGTGGTCGATGACCAACTCGACGGGGACTCGTGGGTTGACCGCTGACGGGTCGCCGCCGAGCGACTCCACGGCGTCTCGCATGGCCGCGAGGTCGACGACGGCGGGCACCCCGGTGAAGTCCTGCAGCAGGATTCGAGCGGGTGCGAACGCGATCTCCCGGCTGGGTTGTGCGCTCGCATCCCAGTTCGCGAGGGCGACCACGTCGTCGGCGGTCACCTGCGCGCCGTCGACACGACGCAGGAGGTTCTCGAGGAGGACCTTGAGCGAGTAGGGGAGGTGCTCGACGTTGCCGACGTCGGCCAGGGCGTCGAGTCGATGCATCGTGTACGTGTGCTCGCCGACCACCAGCGACGCGCTGCTCGCGAACTCCGTGCCACCCATGCTGCCTCCCGATCGACTTGTGCTCGTGTGGTCGACCATACGGCGTGCGCCTCCGAATCGCAGGCGCGGGGCCCGAGCGGTGCTGTGTCAGCCGAGTTGCGCCCTGGCATGCGAAGGTGGAGGCATGGAACTCCTCGACGACGAGTGGCTGGGACGGGTGGCCGCTTGCTCGACACTCGACCTGGCCGACGTCGGTCTGTGCACCTTTCGGGTGGACGTCACCGGCACCCCGAACGGCACCCGCACCTGGGCCCTCGAGGTGCGTGACGGTGCCATCGCCACCTGCACCTCCGGTGCGCCCGAGCGCGCAACGGTGGTGCTCACGATCACCTGGGTAGACGCGCAGCGCATCGCAGCGGGCGAGCTCGGCGTCAACGCAGCGTTCATGCAGGGGAGGCTCAAGACCGACGACGGGCCGACCGCGCCGTTGCTCGCCTTGCTCTCCGCCGTGAGCGCTCCCGAAGCTCAGCGATGCCTTGCCGCGTTGCGAGGAAGCTGCGCAGGGTTGACTCCTGGCTGGGGGTGCTGGCACTGAGGGCGATCCGCGGCTCTCGTGCGGCGGCGAGGACGCTGGGCGACGACGAGCGACGGTAGTGCTGTGCCCCGCTGTGCGTGGGTGCGTCAGTGGCCGGCCCGCGCGGCTCGTTGCGCGTCGCGGAGTGCTCGATACCCGACGAGGTGCACGCCCATCCGTTCGAGGCGTGCCTTGAACGATGCGTCGTATGCCACGAGATGGAGGTCGTCGACCTGTGCTGCCCATTCGGGCGCATATGCCCGCAACTCGGGTGTGTCGGCGGCGGGGCGGACCTGCGCCTCGGTCACCCCCGCAGGAAGCTCAGCCAGGAGCTCGTCGATGCGCTGACGAGCGCCGACCGGGAGCGGTGCAAGCGCATGGTCGGGGAACAGCACACCTTCCTCGGCGGCGAGGGTCCGGAACGGGAAGCCGACCTTGCGCTCGACGTCTGCACTGTTGAGGCGCAGCGGGACGTCGAACTCGATCGCCAGGTCGAGGTAGACGTCGAAGAACTCTGGCCGCAGGGCGAGGGCGTCGAGGTGGGTGTCGAGGTGGCTGACGTCGAATCCCCACAGGATGGCCCGCTCGACCTGGGCGCGCAGTTCGCGGCGGACCTCTTCGAGGTCGGCATGCTCCCAGAGGTCTTCGAGCGTCCGCGGGAACCCGCCGTCGCCGTCGAGCAGCGACGGGGCCCGCAGCACCGGCCCCCAGCGGTAGCGGTCGTACGTGGCGTTCACCGTCAGCTCGACGCCGACATCCTCGCCCCGGTAGCTGCCCGCTGCGGCTCGTGCCCAGGGGCAAGGCACCTGAAGGGAGGCGGTGGTGGCGCTTCCGTCGCGCAGCGCCTCGTAGACGCCGACGTTCGCGGCGTGGCTCGCGCCGAGCCCGGCGGCGCTCACGATGAGCACGCGGGCGTCGTCGTCGAACCCGAGGCGGGTCGCGAGGTCGCTCATGTGCCGGCCGCCGGCGGTGCAGGGGAGAGGGACTGACTCACGGTCGCGACCCTACCGGGGGATGGTGCCGAGGAGGTCGTCGGATGGAGCAGGGTGCCCCGGCCCGCCACACTTGCCCCACAAGCCCCTCCCGGCTTCCTCGGCCTCGTGCACGGCTGCACGAATCTCCGGGGTGTGGGTGTGGTTGGGGAGGATCGTGAGATCGACTGCCGCCCCCTCGCGGGCCAGGGCGAGGTTGACGAAGAGGCCGTCTGAGGTGCGCCAGACGTACAGGAGCAGCCGCCCATAGCGATCGCGCGCCTCCACGTCTCGTCTGACCCGCAGGCGAGTGCCGGGCGGTGCGAGTTGGGCGAGGCGCGCGGATGCTTCCTTGCCGTAGCACTGGACGGGCTTGCGGGGGTCTTTCGTCTCGGGGGTGTCGATGCCGAGCAGTCGCACCGTCTCGTCGTGACCGCCGATGCGCACGACAAGCGTGTCGCCGTCGACGGGGCGTTCGACTCGCGCTTCGTCGGGCCGGCCGGTCGGCGGGCGACGAGCAAGCCCGCACGCGGTGAGCCCCAGCGTTGCGAAGAGCGTCGCAGCGACGGCCAGCGTGGCGGCGATGCAGGGCTGCGCACTCGTGCGAGCAGGCGTGTCGTCGGCCAAGGACGGGGCTTGCGGGAGCATGCAGTGAGCGGGGTCGTCGGTCATGCCAGCTGCCTTGCCCCGGGGGACCCCTTCGCAACCTTCCATGGCCACGCGGACTGTCACACCCCCTGAGGACAATGGAGCCATGGCAAACGAACAGCTCCGCCTCCTCCGTACATCCTCGGCGTGGCAGATCGACGAACACACCCGCGAGGTGGGTCGTCGAGGTCTTGCCGAGGCCCGTGCTGCGCTTGCAGCTGCCCAGGCCCGCCGCGCCGAGCGTGACGACCGTCTCCGCCACCGGGGTCGCCCTTCCGCCGCGTAAGCCACCTGCGTGTGCGGCAGTGCCGTGCGCTCCTAGGCTGCCGCCATGCGTGATGTCGTCATCGTCGAAGCCGTTCGTACCCCCATCGGGAAGCGCAACGGCGGGTTGTCCAGCGTCCACCCGGCTGACCTCCTTGCCACCGTCCAGAAGGAGCTCATCGCTCGATCCGGTATCGACCCGGTCGAGGTCGAGCAGGTCGTCGGGGGCTGCGTGAGCCAGGTCGGTGAGCAGAGTTTCAACGTCACCCGCACGGCGTGGCTCGCCGCAGGCCTCCCCATGGCCACGGCGGCCACCACAGTCGACACGCAATGTGGCTCATCGCAGCAGGCGACAAATCTGGCGACGAGCCTCGTGGCATCCGGTGTGGTCGACGTGGCGGTGGCGTGTGGCGTCGAGTCGATGAGCCGCATCCCGATCGGGAGCAATTCCAGCAAGAAGCTGGGGTTGGGGGTCGCGATCCCCAAGTCGTACTTCTCGGAGTACGAGTTCACGAGCCAGTTCGAGGGTGCAGAGCGCATCGCCGACAAGTGGGGTATCACCCGCGACGACACCGACGGCTTCGCGCTGCGCTCCCAGCAGCTCGCGGCGCAGGCGTGGGACGAGGGCCGATTCGACACCCAGGTGGTGTCGGTCGAGGCACCAGATCTCGACGATGAAGGCAAGCCGGTCGGAACCACGCACACCGTGGCCCGCGACGAAGGCATGCGCGAGACCACCCTCGAGAAGCTCGCGTCGCTCAAGCCGGTCGCACGGCCCGACGGCGTGCACACGGCAGGCAGCTCCTCGCAGATCTCCGACGGGGCGACGGCGGTGCTCCTGATGACCGCCGAGAAGGCACAAGCGCTCGGGCTCACCCCCCGCGCCCGTGTCGTCGACACCTGCCTCGTCGGTGTCGACCCGGTCTTGATGCTGACCGGCCCGATCGATGCCACGACGCGCATGCTCGGTCGTACGGGGCTCTCGATCGACGACATCGACCTCTTCGAGATCAACGAGGCCTTCGCCTCGGTCGTGCTCGCCTGGCAGGCCGAGGTGGGTGCCGACCCGGCGAAGGTCAACCCCAACGGTGGGGCGATCGCGTTGGGTCACCCGCTGGGCGCGACGGGCACGTTCCTGCTCACCAAGACGCTGCACGAACTCGAGCGTCGCTCCGCCCGGTATGGGTTGGTCGCGATGTGTTGTGGGGGCGGGTTGGGCACCGGCACCATCATCGAGCGCCTCTAGCAGGGGATTGACGTTCGAAGTCGACTCGAGGAGATCGGACGATCGACGCCACTCGGCCGATCGTTGGAGACGACGTACCCATCCTTTGGCTGCCGCCACCGCGACCGGGGCTGAAGCACGCGGCCCGGCGGCACCACCTCAGCGCGGAGCGCCGGGTGCCACGAGTGCCCACGGTGTGGTGCGTTCCACCGTCAAGGCCAGGTCGAGCAGCAGTGCATCGGTGAGGTGGCGGCCGATGAGCTGCATGCCGACGGGGAGGCCGTCGACGGTTCCGACCGGAATAGAGATGGCCGGGTTGCCGCAGATGTTCGCCGGGATGGTGAGCGCACCGTTGTTCTCGATGCCAACCCGCTCGCCCCCGACCCTGGTGTTCACATCGAGGTGGGCGGGGAAGGCGACATCGGGGTTCGTGGCTGTGATGACGACGTCGACCTGATCGAACACGTCGGCCATCGCCTCGTTGGCCCGCATGCGTGCGACCTCGGCTCTGCCCGCCAGCTCCAGCGACATCGCCCCCTCTGCCATCTCCATGCCGAACGCCATCGCCGGCGTCAGCTCGTCACGGCACGCAGGCCACCTGTCGCCCAGCTCGGCCCGAAGGCCGGCCAGGTTGCCGACCGCCCACTCGAACCCAAGACCGGGCAGGTGGATGGGCACGTCGACGAGCATCAGGCCTGCGTCGCGGGCAAGGGCCTCTCCCGCTTCGACGATGCGTGAGGCAACCTCTGGTCGGACGGTGGCCACGCCCAGATCCGGCACGATCGCCGCCCGGAGGCCCTGCAGGCGGTGGGTACCGAGGTCTCGCTCCCAGCCGTCGACCTTCGGGAGCGAGTAGGGGTCACGGCTGTCGTGGCCGGCGGTGACGTCGAACCAGCGCGCCACGTCTCGCACCGAGCGGGCGAGGCAGCCGAGCACGACGGTCATCGGTGCGATCATCGTCTGTGGCCCCCGCGGGATGCGGCCCGCGGTGCCCTTCATCCCGACGAGCCCGCAGAACCCCGCCGGGATACGGATGGAGCCGCCGCCGTCACCGCCGGTCGCCAGGGGAGCGAGCCCGCCGGCAACGGCGGCTGCGCTTCCTGAGGAGGACCCACCCGGGGTGCGTCCGTGTTGCCACGGGTTGTGCGTCTCGCCGTTGATCTTCGTCTTGCCGACGTTGAGGCCGCCGAACTCGCTGGCCGTCGTCTGCCCGAATGCGACCGCACCGGCGCGGCGCGCCCGTTGCACCTGGGTGCTGGTGTGGTCGGCGACGCGATCCGCGAAGACGAGCGACGCTTCGGTGTACGGCCAACCGCGTACCGGCTCGAGCTGCTTCACGGCGAGGGGTAGACCGCCGAAGGGAAGCATCACATCTGCTGCGGCGGCTTCCGCTCGGGCCTGTTCGGGGTCGAGATGGCAGAACGCATTGAGCGACGAGGCCTCGATCGCGCCAAGGCAGGCATCGAGCTCCTCGACCGGTGACCTGGCACCCGATCGGAAGGCGTCCATCAACGAACATGCGTCACCGAGCCACGGCGTCTCTGACATGGTTGGTGACACTACGCGGCACGCTGGTGCCGTGAGCGGAAGGTGCCCAGCGGTCATCTCCTAAGGTGCCCGCGGTGGATCCGGAATCGTTCCTCGGCCTCGAGGCCACCCACAATCCGCACCGCTGGACGCTCCCCGTCACCCCGTCGATCTCGACCGGGGGCAACTTCCTCTTCGGCGGCTGTGCGCTCGGCGCGGCGATCGAGGCGATGCAACGTACGACCGGTCGGCCCGTCGTGTGGGCGACCGGGCAGTACCTCTCGTATGCCAAGCCGCCCGCGATCCTCGACATCGACGTGGTTGTCGCCGTGCACGGCCATCAGCTCACCCAAGCACGCGCCATCGGCCACGTCGCCGATACCGAGATCCTCACCGTCAACGCGGCGCTGGGACACCGCGACCTCGAGGTGTCGGGCCAGTGGGCGACCATGCCGCAGGTCCCTCCGCCAGACGACTGCCCGAGCCGAACCCTGCGCCTTCCCGGTGTCACCACGATCATGGATCGCATCGACGCCCGGCTTGCATCCGCCCGCGACCTGCACGAGCTCGATGGCAGACCGGGCAGCGGCCGAGCCGCGCTGTGGGCACGCATGAAGGGGGTCGAGCAGGTCGACGCGGCAGCGCTCGCGATCCTCGGTGACTACGTTCCGTTCGGGATCAGCCAGGCGTTGGGCCGCATCGGCGGCGGCAACAGCCTCGACAACACGCTGCGAGTCGTGCAGATCGTCCCGACCGAATGGGTGCTGCTCGACATCCGCATCGACGCCATCGCAAATGGGTTCGGTCACGGAAGCGTGGCGCAATGGGCAAGCGACGGGACGCTGCTCGCGGTTGCGAGTCAGTCCACGATCGTGCGCTTCTGGGAGGGGCAGCTGCCAGACACAAGCCCCGCCGAGGCCCGTGCCGATACCCGTGGCGCGACCCGCGACGACGGGCGCTCCGACAGCACCGAGCCCCGCGCAGCGCGACACTCCGCCTCGTGATCCTCGCAGCGACCCGCGACCGCAACCCCTTGGAGGGACCGTGCAGCGCTTCGGCATGACCATCCCGTTCGACGGCGTCTCGCTGCACGCGCAGCGAGACTGGATCGTCGAGCTCGAAGGACTCGGCTACACCGACGTGTGGTCGTCCGAGGCGAACGGTGCGGACGGCTTCACGCCCCTCGCGCTCGCATCGGTGTGGGCGCCGACGTTGCGTCTCGGCACGGCGATCGTCCCGGCGTTCACCCGCGGGCCCGCCACCCTCGCCCAGTCGGTGGCGACGCTCGCTGACGCGGCGCCGGGGCGGTTCGTGCTCGGCATCGGCACCTCCTCGAACGTGATCGTCGAGCGCTGGAACGGCATCCCCTTCGACAAGCCGTACCAGCGGGTGCGAGACACCGTGCGCTTCTTGCGGCAGGCGCTGGCCGGCGAGAAGGTGACCGAGGAGTACGAGACCTTCACCGTTCGCGGATTTCGCGGCGGCGTCGTGCCCGAACAGCAGCCCCCGATCCTGATCGCGGCCCTTCGGCAAGGGATGCTGCGCCTCGCCGGCCGAGAAGGTGACGGTGCGATCATCAACTGGCTGGGCGCGGATGACGTTGCGACCGTGGTGCCGCACGTGCATGCGGGCGGGCCAGGCAAGGAGGTGGTGGCCCGGATCTTCGTGGCGCCCACCACCGACGTCGACGCGGTGCGCGCCATGGGCAGGTATGCGATCGCGGCCTACCTCACGGTGCCGGTGTATGCCGAGTTCCATCGCTGGCTCGGGCGTGAAGAACTGCTGCAGCCGATGTGGGACCACTGGGCAGCGGGCGATCGCAAGGCGGCGCTCGCGGCCATCCCCGACTCGTTGGTCGACGAGCTCATCGTCCACGGGTCACCCGAGGCGTGCCGAGAGCACCTCCAGCGCTACGTCGACAACGGGGTCACCTGCCCGGTCGTGGCGTTGCTGCCGTTCGGGTTCGACCTTCGCCAGGCGATGCGCGACCTGGCGCCGCGCTGAGACTCGCTTCAGCGTCTGCGCCTTGGAGGCATCGCGGGCGAGGGCGACTCCGCCGCGAAGAGATCGAGTTGCTCGGCACGGGTCGCAACCTCGGCGGCGAGCTCCCACACGTGGCCGCCTCGCGGACCTTCGCTGCGCACCTCGACGCAGTCGAGCGGGATCGACCTCGCCCGCCCTCGGTCGTCTCTGATTGCGAGGGAGCCGTCGAGCTCGCGCCCGGTGATCGAGCCGGTGGTCCAGTGGGCGCCGTCTCGCCGGCGAAAGCGTGCGGCCTGACCCGGCCTGAGACCGATCGCGGCAAGGGATGGGTCGCTCACGGTGTCGTGCGGCGCGGGCCGACGCCCGCAATGCGCGCTTGGAGGCGGCGCATCCCGGCCAGCCAGCGGTCGGGGTCGGTTGCCCGGCGCTGGTAGTAGTCGGCGACCTCGGGGTGCGGCAGGATCAGGAAGCGGCCGTCGCGCAGCCCTGCGACCACGGCCTCTGCCACCTCGGCCGGCTCGATCGCCCCCTGGGCGAGCACCACCTCGGCCCCCAGTTCGCCCGCGCCGCCGAGCAGCATCGGGGTGCGCACCCCCTGCGGGCACAGGCACGCGACGTGCAGGCCCCGATCGCCATAGGTGGCGGCGAGCCACTCGGCAAGGCCCACCGCCGCGTGCTTCGTCACCGAGTAGGGCGCGTCGCCCAGGTTGGTGAGCAGCCCCGCCGCAGAAGCGGTGACGAGCAGGTGTCCTTCGCCGCGTGCCAGCCACCGCGGGAGCATGACCTGCGTCGCGGCGACATGGGCGTACACGTTCGTGCGCCAGGTCTGATCCCACACCTCGGCCGAGGCGAACACGTCGGCTCCCGTCGCAACGCCGGCATTCGCGCAGAACAGCGTGATCGGCCCGACGTGGGCCTCGACGTCGTCAACGATGGCGGTCAACGCCGCGACGTCCGCAACGTCCGCCACGTAGGCACGGCAGCGGGGGCCGAGTGACGCGGCGGTGTCGTGCACGACGTCGAGCACGTCGACGAGCGCGACGCCTGCAGCGCCTTCGTCGAGGAAGCGTGCGGCAAGCGCGGCGCCGATGCCGCGTGCTCCTCCCGTGATGACCACAACCGATCCGTTCAGCTCCACGATCGCCTCCTCGCTCGGGGTGGTGTCGCCGTCGACTGCGCCGTCGCTGTCAGGCGCCGGCGGCCGCTCGCAACGTGTCGGTGACGACCTGGGCGCGGTCGGGGCCCCACGGCAGGGGCATGAGCACGGGATGGGTGACACCGGCCGCGGCGTATGCCTCGACCGTCGCACGAACGGTCGCAGCGTCGCCAAGCACGTCGATCGCGTCCACCATGCGATCGGAGACCGCTGCGAGTGCCGCGGCGCGGTCACCGGCGGCGTGGGCGGCGCGAATCTCGGCGACCTCGTCCGCGAAGCCGGCGCGGGCGAAGTTGCGGGCGTAGGCGTCGACGACCGCGTACGAGAAGAGGTCCTTGCGTGCCAGTTCGGCCCCAGCCTCGCGGTCGCACACGCCGGCGTGGACGTACGCGTAGACACCGACGCTGCCTGCCGGCCGGCCCGCGGCGGCCTCGCCGGCACGCACCTGTTCGACAGACCACGCCACGTGTGATGCGGGGAGATAGTTGAGCAGGACGCCGTCGGCAACCTCACCGGCGAGGTGGAGCATCTTCGGGTTCAATGCCCCGACAACCACGCGGGGTCTGCGGTCACCAAGGCGGACCCCGAGGCGGAACCCCTTCACCTGGTAGAAGTCGCCCGCGAAGTCGACCTTCTCGCCGCTCAGGCACAGCTTCACGAGGGTCACGTACTCGCGCACGTGCTCGAGGGGCCGAGCGCCATAGGGGGCGCCGTGCCACCGCTGGGTGACCACCGGTGATGAGATGCCCACGCCGAGCACGATGTCGTTGTCGGGGTGCAGCGCCTGAAGGCTGGCTCCCGCCATGGCGACGAGCGGTGGGGTGCGCAACTGCAGGGCGAGCACTCCCGTGCCGAGGTCGAGGCCTGGCTGGGCGGCGCCGACGGCGGCGAGCAGCGAGAACGCTTCGAGACCCGTGGTCTCGGCGGTCCAGAACGAGCGATAGCCAAGCTCGGCGGCGTCGCCGGCCGTGCGCACGGCCAGTGCGGGCCCCAAGGTCATGATCGACGCGGCGGTCACGCCGAGCGGGAAGGTCGGTCCGTCAGCCATGGACGGACCCTACCGGCGCCGGTCCGCACGGGGCGCGCGATCACACCGGGGCCCTCCGAGATGAGCCCGGAAGTGTGGTGCGCCTGCGAAACGTCCGCGGACGCTCCCCGCAGCCCCGGTAGGCTGACGAAACACCTGCTCCAGTTCGACGGTGACCGACCCGATGCACTGCATAGGTCGCTTGTCGGAATGGAGACGGGCGACCGGATGTTGGAGGAATGTGATGACCGAGACCGTTTCCTACGACGTGATCACCGAAGCCCTGTCCCTGATCGACCGCGGCCTTGGCGAGGTGCAGCACCGATCCCTGATGTCCACCAACGAGGTCGCCGACCTCCTGCTCGACGTCCGCCTGCTGCTCGCAGGCGCGGCCGAGGCGATCCTCGACGAGCCGGAGCCCGCAGGCGTCTAGTCGGGCCGAGCCGTCGGCTGCTTGCCGACGGCGTAGTGGTCGCAGCGCGCCGGGCTGCGTGTGGGCCCGGCTGTGCAGAACTGCGCAGCGCGACGCCTACCCGCGTAGCGCCAGCAGCTCCGCAAAGGCGTCGACGACGCACGTGTGGAGCAGGTCGACCCCGTCTACCGCAGCCACGTCGACGTGCAGCCCCATGTCGAGGCTCCCGGCATAGCTCATCGTGGTCAGGTTCCACGCGGTGCCGGTGAGCGGGCCGATCGGGTAGTTGGCGAGCAGCTTGGCGCCGGCGACGAAGAGGTCGAACGGTGCGCCCCGGACGTTGGAGGTCGTGAAGTCAACCCCTGCCAGTTGGCGTCGAGCGATCGGCGTCAGCAGGGCGGTGGGGAAGAGGTTCGCGACACCCGCCAGCTGTTCGAGGCTCCCGGAGCCGAGCGTGCGCCGCCCGCGTGCCAACTGTTCGTGGATGGCATCCAGCCTGGCTGCCGGGTCTGCGATCGTCGAAACGGTGACCCGTCGGACGCCGAACGCGTTGCCGGCCGCAGACCGGTCGGTGCGGGTGCTGACCGGCATGGCCATGCGGAGCTCTTCGACCGGGTGGCCGCACGCACGGTGGTAGGCGCCGGCCGCCCCGGCCGCGCCAGCCACGAACAGGTCGTTCACCGTCACGCCCCGCGCGTGCGCGAGGTCGCGCATCTGGTCGAGCGAGACCGAGAGCAGCCGGAGGGCAACTCGCTCACCTCGGTCGATCCACAGTGGTGATCGGCGTCCGCCGGTGAGTCCGATGTCGGCAGGGAGGCCCCGTGCCGAGCTGACCGTGGTGCGAGCCGTCTCGCCCCAGCGTTGCGGGGCGAGGACCGAGTGCGCGGTGGTGCCGACGGCACGTGCGACATCTTTGGCGCGTTGCTGGACCAGGCTGCCGAGTGCATCGAGCGCACGGGGGATGCCTGTCTGCGTGCTGTCTGCTGGCCGGGATGCTTCTGCGGGCGAGGCGGGATGGGGCACGGGTGCCCGCTCGGGGCGGGGCGCCGGATTGCGCTCCAGGTCGAGGTAGCGCTCCGAGAGGCGAACGCCGCCGACGCCGTCGGTGAGCGCGTGGTGAAGACGCTGCACCAGTGCGGCACGGCCGTCGGTCAGGCCTTCGACCACAAGGAAGTCCCACAACGGTCGCGTCTTGTCGAACGGCGCGTGGGTGAAGGCGAGGGCGGTCTCGCAGAGCGCCTGCTCGTCGCCCGGGGCGGGAAGCATGACGTGGTGGAGGTGGTGGTCGACGGAGAAGTCGGGGTCTTCCTCCCACTCGGCGGGTGCGAGGTGACCGAGCGGCTCGATGACCCGGCACCGAAGTTGCGGGAGGGCTCGTGCCGCCGACGTGAGTCGCGCTCGGAGCCGGTCGTGATCCGGTGCTCGATCGAGCAGCGAGATCGCGGCGAACCCGGACGCGAGCTGGGGGTCGCGTTCGAGCCGCCACAGAAGCGAGTCGAAGTCGCTCATGCGGGCGCCGCTTCGAATTGGTCGTTCCGCCACGCTCTGAGGCTACGGGGTCTGGTGGCGCGGTTCCGACGGGTGGCGCGGTTCCGACGGGAGGCGCGGTTTCGACGGGTGGCGCGTGTCAGTACGGGATGGACGTGTGCTTGAACTCGTTCAACTCAGGGAAGCCCGTGATCTGGTCGAGGACTCGCTCGATGCGCCGGCGTGCGAGCTCGCCGTCGCCGTTGGAGTGCTCCATGAGGCGCACGAACACGGCTGCGTCGCCGACGATGAACGTGGGGACGCCCCACACGTCGTGCGAGGCCGCGTAGCCCTCGTGCTCGGAGCGGACCACCTCGAGGGGCTTGCCCGTGGCGATCTCTGCGAAGACAGCGTCTGCGTCGACCCCGGAAGCGGTGAGGACATCGCGGACCGTTGCTTCGTCGAGTTGGCGACCTTCGGCGTGGCGGGCTTCGAACAGGCCACGGTGGACGGCTGGGAAGGCCGCGGGGTGCTGGTCACGCACGACGACCGCGGCCTGCAGGGCCAGGAGGCCGGAGTCGTCCTCGGGGTGCTCCCAGATGGGTGGGGCACCGTCGGCGACGTGCATCTGACCGAGGCAGAACGGGGAGAAGTGCACATCGAACGGCGCGCCGGCGGCGAGGGCATCGAGCACGTGGATGTTCACGATTCGAGCGAAGGGGCAGCGGTAGTCCCAGGTGAGGGCAAACGACGTCATGCGTGGAGCAACAATGCGGCCGGGATCACCCTTCCCGAAATCGGTGTGACACCTGTCGGGGCGTGATCTGACGCGCAGTCACCTGTCAGGGCGTACGTGGCGGCCAGATGCGGTTCGCAGCCCGCGCGAGGGCGATGCCCACGGCCGCCCCTGCCACCACGTCGGATGGGTGGTGCATGCGCGTGTGGATGCGGCTCGTCGCCACGACGAACGCCGTGGTGTACAGCGGCACGCGCAGCCGCGGGTGTGCCGCGCCGAGGAGGCCCGCAGCGGTGCAAGCAGCGCTGGCGTGCCCACTGGGGAAGCTGGAGGTGCGAGGAGTGCGCAGCCGGGCGGCAACCTCTGCATCGGGGTGGGGACGGGTGCGTCGGAACAAGCGCTTGATGCCCTGGTTGACCAGGAGGGACTCGAACCCGAGCAGCACCGCGACCCGAGCGGTGTCGGCTGGCTCTTCGTCGGGGAGCAAGCCGATGGCGGTGGTGGCGATGTGCCAGATCAGGCTCCAGTCGCCGAGGTGCGACGCGCCCTCGAAGAGGGCATCGGCAACGGGGTTGCCTCGCAGGGGGTCGAAGGCGCGGTCGACGATGGCGTCGAATCGTGCGACGGCCCCCGTCGGAGGCGCAAGGGGGGTGGCCGCGCTTGGGCCTGGTTGAGGGCCAGGTTGCGGGACAGGCGGTTCGGTCATGGTGCGGTGTGCGTCGGACGTGTCACGTGCCCACCGATGGTGGCGTGATGCCCGAACCAGGGCGTGTGTGGCTGTCTACGGCGAGGGACGGGTCGGGGCGCGGAGCCAACGCGGGGTCGCCCCCGAAGGCGGGACACCATGGCTTGAACGCGCAGTAGTCGCACAACGGCCCCGTCTTGGGTCGGAAGTCGTCGGTCGCGCAGGCACGCTCGACCGCCTGCCAGATGGCGCCCACCTTGGTGCGTAGGCCGCGCGTCGATTGGTCGGTGGGCGTGGCGATGATCGCCACGGGCTCACGCAGGTAGAGCAACTGCACCTGCTTGGGTCGACGCCCGTACACCTGCTCGCACAGGTAGGAGTAGAAGTGCACGCCTCCGAGGCGGCCCTGCTCGTTGCGCTCGCCCGGGGAGCGGCCGGTCTTGTAGTCGGTGACGATCAACTCGCCGTGCTCGTCCTGTTCGAGGCGGTCGATGATGCCCCGCAGCGTGACGCCCTCGACGGGCACCTCGAGCATGAGCTCGAGCCCGATCGGCGTGATGGACGTGGGGTCTTCGAGTTGGAAGTAGCGATCGACAAGCACCGCGGCGTCGTCGAAGAAGGCCTGCTCGCCGGTGGGGTCAAGTGCCAGGCCGGTGAACTCGGGGTCGGTGCGGATCATTGCGATGGCATCGTGCAGACAGGCCGTGGCGGCGTCGCGCGTGCGCTGCGGCGCGGGTAGGCCGAAGAGGCGCTCGAGTGCAGCGTGCACGAGGGTGCCCTTGGTGGCAGGAGCCGACGGAGGCTCGGGGATGCGATCGATTGCCGAGAACCGGAACGCCAGCGCGCACTGCGTGAACGAGGCGATCTTCGAGGGCGACAGCGTGGCGGGTGGGGTGAGCGACATCGGCCCTCACCCTACGCAGAGCGTGTGACAGCTTCGTCGAGGAAGAGCTCGATGCTTGTCGCCATCGCCTCGGGGTACTCCATCGGGCCGAAGTGGCCGAGCGCCTCGTGGACCTCGAGGCTCGACGTCGGCAGCGCCTGAGAGACCGCCTCCGCGATGGCTGCAGGCCCGAAGACCTCGATGCGGCCCCGCACGACGAGTGTGGGGCACGCGACGTCGCCGAGGCCTTCGAAGGCATGGGCTCCCTGGGCCATCTCGTACACGCGTGCCTCGTCCTCCGGTCGGCACTTCAGCTCGACCTCACCGCCGGGTGTGGGCCGGAAGCCACCGCCCACGTACGCCGCGAGGGCATCGGCGGCGAACACATCCATCGGCGGCTTGGCGGCGAAGTTCTCGTAGGCAGCGTCGAGGGAGGGGAAGGTGCTGCGGCGACGACGTGCGCTCGACGCCAGGGGATTCTCCGGCAGGCTGCCGTCGGCGGGGAAGTGCACGGCCGGGAAGGTGACAGGTTCGTAGACCCACAGGCCGCGGAAGGTGCCCGGGCGGCGCTGCTCGGCGAGCAGGAGGGCGGCGCCTCCCTTCGAATGGCCGATTCCGACCAGGTTGCGGAGGTCGACCCCGTCGGCCGCGAGCGCGTCGACGCACGCGAGCACGTCGTCGGCGAACTTCGACCAGGCGAAGTCGTGGCCGGGTGGGGTGACCGAGTCGCCGTGGCCACGCAGATCAGGGGCCCACACGTGGTGCTGGCGCAGCCAGTGCGCCAAAGGCGCCCAGACCCGCCCGTGGAAGCCGGTGGCGTGCACCGCGAGGACGGGGACACCATCGCCGCCCAGGTCGTGCAGGGCGATGGAGACGCCGTCGGTGGAGGTGACGGTTCGGCCGGCCGGTGGGAGGGCGTTGAGCGACATGGCGCTCATCCTGCCAGGAGGGCCGCCGCACTCCTCCGTCGGAAGCGCGTCGGTGACGAAGGTCCCCGGTGATGCGAGGTCAGGTCAGATGCGTCGTGCACCCGGCGGGTGCGGCCAGGTGGGCGGTCACGGCGTTGCTGTCGCGTCAAGCTCGGCCGCGCGTGCCGCGGACTCGTGCTCGGCCCACGAGAACACCCCGCGGGCCATGAGCGAGCGTTCGGTGGTGGCCCGCTGCCCGAACACCGCAGCACGGGTGCGGTGGATGCCGGCGTCGTCGGGGGCGGCCAACGCCGCGAGCTCGGCGAGGTGTCCGGCCAGGCGCAGGTCGCCCGCGGCTGCGAGCGTCTCGGCGCGTGCCGCGAGCTGGGATGCGCCTCCGGCAAGCGAGGCGAGCTCACCTGCCAGGGCGGCCTCGGTGGCGGGCTTGAGGTTCGCGGGGTTGCCGTCGTACCAGCCGCCGTACAGCCTCCAGACGTTGCGCACGATGAACTCGGGTTCGTCGTAGACCGGTTGCAGGTACGGCCGATCGACGAGGTGGGCGGGAACGGTGACGTCGTGGATGACCTCGTCGAGGCGCGCGCCGGCGTTCATGAGGGCCAGGGCCTGGTCGCAGAGGCTGTCGAGCAGTTCGGCGGTCTCGGTGAGCGCGCGGTGCACCGCATCGGCGCCGACGATCGGGAGGCCGTGTCCGGGGAGGAGCACCTCGGGGTGCAGTGCGGCCATGTTGCGCAGGGCGAGCGCCCAGTCGCGCGCGTAGCGCTGCACCTTCTGGGGGTTGCCGGCGTTGGGTGAGCACCAGATGAAGAGGTCGCCGGTGCAGACCGTGCGTGAGGTCGGCTCCCACACCCAGGTGTGGTCGTCGGTTTCGCCGCGTGCGTGATGCAGCTCGAACGTGGTCGAGCCGACGACCGTGTCGAGCCGATCGGTGTAGGTCACGTCGGGGCGGCGGTACTCGGTGGGCCACTGCAGGCCCGGTGCCTTGAACTGGCGCCGGTTGATGACCGCGTTGTAGCCGGCGGTGCAGGCGTAGCGATCGAAGCGGGGGTTCACGTCGACGTGGGCGAGCACGCGGGGGCGGGCCCAGCCGTTGGTGGAGGCTTCCTCGTCGAACGGCGCGGTGCCGAAGACGTGGTCGATGTGGCCGTGCGTGTAGACCGCGGTGTGGAGTCGGCCCGGGTCCCAGGAACGCACCCGCTCGTGGATGACGGAGGCGACCATGGCGCTGCCGGTGTCGACGAGGCAGAGGCCGTCGTCGGTTCGGAAGGCAGCGACGTTCGCGAACGAGCTGATCTCGGCGACGCCGTCGGCGACTTCGCACAGCTCGTTGGACGGGGCGAACGGGTGGACCTCGTCGATGGTGACCTCACCCGAGAGCAGGCGGTCGGACTGTTCGATGAGGGTGCGCTGCGACATGTGTCCTCCGCGGTCTACCGGGCTGCCCGTGCGGCAACTAGTGACAGTATACGTGCCATATCTTTCGCTGTCCATGAGGAGTAGGCGCGTGGCGGAAGCCCTTCGCACCTTCCGTCGCGTCGTGGGCGCACAAGGCGAGGGGTCCCCGAGAGGTGAGGGTTTCCAAGAGGCGAGCGCTTCCAAGAGGAGGCCGGGGCGCGGCGGGTAGGCTCGGCTCGTGAGCCGCACCGGAGCCGCACCCGCTGTGGCCCCCGCTGGGCCTCCGTTGCCCGACCTGCTCGCCCGAGCGGCGCGCGTGCTCCCCGCAGCGGTCGCCGCCTACGGCCCACGCGCCGCACTCGCCCCCGCCCGTCGCGAGGCGCTCCTCGCAGAGGTGGCCGAGCGTCTTGGGGCACCCGGAGCAGCATGGCTGCATCGCACGTGGGGTGCGTTCGTCGGCACCACCCTCGACGACCAACTCGACGCGGCGGTGGCAGTCGGTGCGGTGCACCTCGCAAGCCCGATGCCCGACGTGCAGCGTGTGAGGGCGGTGCTGGGCGAGCACGCGCTCGGGGTCGTCGACCTGGCAGTGGCCATCGGCTTGTGCGCCACCTACGTCGAGCGTGCCGCAGAACGTCTCGCTGACGTGCCTTCCGCCCTGCCCGGCGCGCTGGCCGAGCCGAGCTTCATCGGGCGTGTCCTCGTCGACGTGGCGACGGTCGCGGCGGCGGCGCCGTTCGTGGTGCCGAACTTGCTCGTCGGGGTCGCGATGCAGGCTGTCAACGACTCCGTCCCCGACGTGCTCGACGTGACCCTCACCGACGAAGAGCCGAACCTGCTCGCGCACCTTGTCGCGAGCGTCATCCCCGCACATGCGTCACACGCGCTGTTGCGTGGCATCCTCGCTCGGTGGCCCGCGGACCTCGCTCTCGGGGTTCACAGCGGGGCACTCGACGCCACGCTGCGCCTGGTGCGCGGTCGGGTCGAGGTGAGCAACGGCCTTGCCGAGCACGTGCTGGCAGTGGTCGACGTCGACGGTGCGCTGCTCGCGTCGGCCGCGTCCGGGGTGCTGAACCGCGAGGTGCGCAGCTTCCGGGGCTGAGAACGCGGGCTCGATTTCCGTCACCCGCTCCAGTGCGAAGGCCCAGGTCAGCCAATGTTGTCGGCGCTTGGGCCTTGCTCGTTCAGGGGCCCGAATCGGCCGGCGTGACCTTACGGATCGACTGTTCGGTACTCCATGCCGTGTGAGCGCAGCCGATCGAGCACCCGGCGAATCTTGTCCGCACCGGTCGATGACTCGAGCAGGTCTTCGACGGACTGGCCTGCCGTGGTTCTGTGACGTACCTCGCTCGCGCGTAGCGTCAGATGCGGCAGTGTGTTGTGCATGGCTGATCAAGGCGCAGCGGCGGCGAACCACGACCCGGGAGAGTCACCGCTCGATCCGTCTGGGCTGCCCGTCGCGCCAGGGCCCGACCGTGACGAGCGCCTCGCGGGCCTCCTCGCAATGCTCAGCTTCTGGCTGTGCGACCTGATCGGCCAGATGCTGGTTCTGTGGTGGGCTCGCCGGCATTCCAGCCCGTACGCCCGCCGGTACGCGTGGGCGTCACTGGTGTTCGACGGGCTCATCCTCGTGATGATGGTGCCGCTCGTCGTCTTCTACTTCGTTGTGTCGCCCACGCTCTACCTCCTCACCTTCGTCACCTTCTGGCTCTTCGAGGTCGGTCTGGTCGTCCTTGCCGTCGTCATGGCCGTCCGGGCCTGGCGGGGTCATGACGTGGCCGACGGACCACTCCCGCGCTGGCTCACCGATCGGATGCCACCGTTGTGAAGAAGCCCCCGACCGCCGGGGGGGGTACTTCCAAGTCTCGACGCCGACATGTGGAGTCACGGCGGTGGAATTCAAGTCCCGCCGTGGTCAAGCACCGCCGAGATTGGAGGTGTTCGGATATTTCGTTTGGGTATACACTGCTGGCATGAGTGTCGTCACCGAGAAGGACCGGGACCAAGCGCGCGAGGTGCTGCACGCGCTCGGCAGCCA
>CAZUMJ010000027.1:0-7389 GCA_964621605.1 uncultured Iamiaceae bacterium
ACGCGGGTTCGATTCCCGCCGCCTCCATTTTCCCCGCAAATAGCGTTTTCCGAGAGGAACACTTGCCTCTCGCGGTCCGACTCCACGATCGTCAGCGCAGCACCCGCCACCAGGCCCACGAGCCTGCCGTGGAACCGCTCGGGCTCGTCGGCGACCGCCAGGAGGATCGCGGCCAGGTTCTCGTCGACGTAGGCGATGAGGTCGTCGAACGTCAGGCCGGCGTCGAGGCTGTCGAACGCGGCCCGCACGCTGCCGCGCGCGTCGATCAGACGCTCGGCGGCGCGATCGTGGGCAAGAGAGATGCGCGCCGGAACCGCCACGTCAGACCTCGCGTCCCTCGGCGATCGAGCGGAGCACGGCCTCGAGGTCGGAGTCGTCGAAGCTCGCGTACGCGTCGATCGTCGTCTTCGGGTCCGTATGGCCGAGCATCAGCTGCGCGGCGACGATGTTCCCGGAGCGCCGCAGGATGTCGGACGCGACGGTGTGACGGCCGCGGTGCATGTTGAAGCCGCGCAGCTCGTCCTCGACGACACCGGCGGTCTTCAGGCAGCGGTACCACCAGGTGTGAACGGAACGCGGCACGATCCCGGTCGTGTGGTCGCGTGTCTCCCGGGCCCGGTAATAGGCGAACCGGCCGCGGCCGAGCTGCACAATCTCCTCGGCTTCGTTCGCGTCGCAGCGGACCTTCCGGCGGTCGGTCTTGTAGAGCAGCGAATGGTCGGGGGTCGCGCCGATCTCGAGCTGCAGGGCGGCGAGGTCACGCCAGAGATGCTCGTCGATGATCGGGACGCGACGCACCTTGCCGTTCTTCCCGGTGACGATCAGCCGTTGCCGCTCGAAGTCGAAATCGTTGAACCGAACACCGGCGAGCTCGGCCCGTCGCAACGCGTACTTGAGGATCAGCTCGCAGCCGAGACGGTCGGCGAGGTAGACCTGCGAGCCGATCACCTTGTCGACGAGGTTGCCGCCGAACGGTTCCCGTTTGACGCCGCGTTTCTTCGGTGACGCCATCGCCCGAGCTGGGTTGCCGTACTGCGCATGGCCTTCGCGGATCGCCCAGTCGAAGAAGTCACGCCAGACGCTGAGAACCTTCGCGCGCGTCCGTGGTGTGAGGTCGCCCCAGTAGTGATCCCAGCACTCGCGGCATCGCTCAACGCCGACGGGCGGTGCGAAGTCAGCGAGCTCGAGGTCGGCGTGGAAAAGCGCAAGCCGAGCGAGGATGGGCTCATAGTCGCGGATCGTCTCTGGTGTGGCTCCCCACTCGTTCCGCTTCCATCGGATGTAGCGGGCGACTTCGAGCCCGAGGGGAGTCGAGCGGTAGCTCTCGTCTCTCAGGGCATCACGGAGGATACGCGCCGCCGACTGCAGTTCCAACGTTGTGACCGTCACGCCGGGACTCCGTACTGGTGGATGTCGGCGATCGTGCAGATCACACTCTCGAGGTCATCCGGGCCGATCAGGCACATCGGGATCTCGACGCCGGACGGGGTCACAAGCACCGGGTCGATCAGCGGCGCCCGACGCGCCTCTGCTCTCAACCACAGCACATATGCGACCGCCGCGCCGGCGGCCACGAACACGATCATCCGGCCACCACCCTGGAACCGCCGGCGGCTCGTTCGACGGCGACGGACTGGTCGAACCGGTCGCGCAGCCCCGGGTCGTGTGATGCGAGCAGCACCACCGATCCGTGCGCACGTTCGGCGAGGATCTCGGCGAGCGCCTCGGTGCCCTGCGTGTCCAGCCCGGACGGCTCGTCGAACGCGAGGTAGCGGAGGTCGGCGTCGCGTCGTGACTGCAGCACGTCGACGAGGCCGAGCGCCAACGCGATCTCCGCGCGGGACTGCTCGCCACCGGAGAACGTCTCCAACGGCCGTTCGCCGTCGCCGGTCACACACACGATGTCCAACGCGTCGCGTCTCTCGCCGGTCTTCGTCTCCTTCTCGGTGCGCAGCTCGACCCGCGAGATCGCGCCGCCGAGCCGGGACAGCACACGGTTCGCCTCGGTCTCGATCTGCGGCAAAGCTTGCGACTCCACGATCCACGCGGGGATCCCGTCGCGGCCGAACGCCTGCTCCAACCGGACGAGGATGTCGAGGTCGGCGAGCAGCCGGTCGCGGAGAACGACGAGCGCCTGATGCTCTGCCGCTGCCGCCTGGGCCTGCTCGAGCAGCGCGGACACGACGGCGAGCCGCTCCCCTGCCTGCCGGGCGCGGGCGGCGTGCCCGTCGGCCTCGACCTTCGCCTGCAACGCTTGGCCGCGAGCGGCGGCGGCTGCGGCGGGTTCCGGCTGGTCGATCTCGGCGAGCAGCATCTCGGCGCCATCAAGGTCGAAAGCGAGCCGGCGGGCGATGTCGCGGAAGCCGTCGTTGTCGGTGACGGCGATCGTCTGCTGCAGCCCGGCGGCGCGTTCGCGCATGGTCGCGAGATCCGCCGGGACTGACGCGAGCTCCGCGAGACGCTGGTCGACGTCGGCAAGGCCGCCCTCCTCCGCCGGCGCGGGGATCGGCGAGCGAGCGAGCGCGACCCTGATTTCGTCGAGATCGTCGTTAGTCGCTTTGAGGGAGGCCGCGATGGCGGCGAGGTCGGTTGCGAGTGACGTCCGGGCCTGGTCGAGAGCCCGGTCGGCGACGTGCTGGCCGCAGCGGTCGCAGGTCGCGTCGTCGTGGGCGAGGCCCGCGAGTTTCTCCGCGATCGACTGGTGTTCGGCGGCGTATTGTCCGGCGACGGTCGCGATCCTGGCGGCCTCGGCCTCGTACGCCTGCCGGCGGCTCAGCGCTTCGGCGCGCGCGGCCTCCTTCTCGGCGAGCGGCTCGCGCTTCGCTGCCAGTTCGCCTCGCTCTTCGTCGAGTCGCTGCAGTCGGGCGAGGTTTGTGGCGACACCATCGAGACGCTCGCGCGCGACATGGGTGGCCTGCAGCTTGCCGAGGTGCGCGTCGTTCTCCGCCCGAGCGACGTCGACGGCCGCCTTACGGGTCGTCCACAGCTTCTCCGTCTCGTCGAGGGCCGCTGCTGATGCGGCGTGCCGCTCGGCCCGGTCGGCCGCGTCGAGCAGCGCCGCCTGCGCCACACCGACGTCGACGCGCAGCGTCGCCGCCTCGGCCTCGAGCGGCCCCACCTGCGCCGCCTGTTCCGCGAGCGGCCCCAGGCGGGCGTCGACGCCGGCCAATTCCTGCTCGAACTTCCGACGGTCGACGGCGACGGCGTCCTTGGACGCATCCCACGAGTCCAGGTTCAGCGCGTCCGACAGCAGCTTCTTCCGGTCGCGCGGCTGCGCACCCGTGAACGTGTCCGACGCCCGTTGGGCGAGATAGCCGGACGCCGTGAACGTCGCCCGGTTGATGCCGATCGTCTGCTCGAGCAAGTCCTGGGTGTCCGCCGCGCTGCCCTGCGTCAACGCAGCCCACCCATCCTCCTGACGCTGCTCGAGGTCGAGGGTGCTCCTGCCGTTCTTCCAGCCGCGTCGCACCCGGAAGACGTCACCTGCGTGGCCGAACTCGAGGGTGACCTGCAGCTCGTTCTCGCCCTCACGGACAAGCGGCTCCAACGACCGCGACCGGGGTCCGAACAGGCAGATCTCAACAGCGCCGATCAACGTCGACTTGCCCGCCCCGTTGGACCCGACGACCGCGGTCGCACCGTCGACGAACCGATAGTCGAGATCGCTAAACGACCGGTAGCCGCGGGCCGTGAGCCTGAGTGGCTTCATGCGAGGTACTCCGCTGCGCGCTCGAGCATCGCCGGCTTCACGTCACCGTTCACACCGACCGCGTCGAGATAGGCGGCGAGCTGGTCGACACGGGTCTGACCGTCGGCGAACTGGACGCCACGATCGCGGCGGGCCCGCTCGATCGTGGGCTCGATCCAGACGCGATGCGCCTTCAGCTCGAGCAGCTCGCGGATCCGGTCGTGATCGATCCGGCGCGCCTCGTCCTCGGTCGCCGTGTAGCGGAGCCGGAGGTAAGCGTCCTCGAAGTCGGGCAGCGCAGCCGTTGACGGAGTCCACGCGGAGAACTCCGAGATGAGCGCCTCGGCGTCGACGTCGAGGGTCACGAACCGCCGCGACTCAAGCGGCCGGAACTCGGCCTCCCACAGCCGCAACGTCTCATCCCACTCGAGGAGCAGGCAACCGTGGTCATACCCGGCCTCGCCGAAGTCAAGCGGCTGCGGCGACCCAACGTAGAAGAAATCCGACGAGCACTGATAACGATGGATGTGCCCGAAAACGATCTGCCCCGACCACAGACCGGCGATGTCGTCCATCGGCAGCACAACACCGCTCAGCGACCCCACATCCAGCCCACTCGGCAGGTATGTCTGCGAGACAGCCCAATGGCCGAGCAGGATCTGGTTGCGTCGCGGGTTCCGCAGACCACGGGCGGTCTCGAGGAGCAGATCGGCGGCGAGCGCCGCGAGCTCCCCGCGGTC
This sequence comes from uncultured Iamiaceae bacterium, assembly GCA_964621605.1. Taxonomy (GTDB): domain Bacteria; phylum Actinomycetota; class Acidimicrobiia; order Acidimicrobiales; family Iamiaceae; genus CAZUMJ01. The sequence continues at coordinate 4,429 of CAZUMJ010000027.1, forward strand.
GCTGTTCCCGTCGTCGGCCGCGGCGAGCCGCGACAGCGGCGTCCACGGCAGCGCGCACACGTCCAGGTCTCCGACCTGCCAGGTGCGTGGCTCGCGGGCCAGCTCGATCAGCCCTGCCTCCGCCAACACGTTGAGCCCGCATGGGCCATCCTGGGATGGCACATCATGGTTGCCGGCGATCGCGTACACGGTGCAGCCGCCCTGCACCTGGTGGTCGACCAGCGGCCGTTCGGCGGCGAGCATCACATCGGGCCAGGGCCGGCGGCCGTCGAACAGGTCACCGGCGTGTAGCAAGGCGTCGCAGCGCTCGTCACGGGCGAGCTTCAACGTGGCTGCCCACAACGTCTCCTGCTCGGCGAGCCGCTCACCCGGTGCCCGGCCGAGATCCTGGCCTTTGCCGAGATGCTGATCGGCTGTGCAGAGGAGCTTCACGGCAGCAGTTCCGGGTGGCGGGCGCGCGCGTACTCGGTCAGTGCCTCGCGGACACCGGCGTTCACGGTCGCGTCGTCGCCGGCGAGTACCGCCCGCACCCATGACTGGCCGGCACCGTCGGCGCATACCTGCGCGACCGTCCAGCCGTCCTGCACCGGCACTGCCCCCCATTTGTCGACCACCTGGTCGGGGATCGGGAACGCGGGGCCGTGGTTGCCAGGAGCCGCGCCGCCGCCAGGGGGGACAGGTGTTACTGGCGGCGGCGCGGCCTGCTGGCTCTCGACGGGGGCCTCGGACGCGACCGGTACCTGGTGCTCCGAGTGCGCTGCCGTCGATTCCTGGGTGATCTCACGCACCTGGCCGACCGGCTGGTCGTGAGGGCCGTACAGCATCGTCGCGGACGCGTCCGGGCCGATCACCTCAGCGTCAACGACGAGGCCCGCCACGCGCTTGTCGGACGGGTCGAGCGGCAGCTTCGCGAACAGCCGCTTCCCGACGGTCTTCTCCCACATCTGGGTCGGCCACTGCTTCCAGACGCGATCGGTCTGCGCGACGCCCTTGGCCGCCTCGACCTTGGCGGCCTCGTACACCTCGACCATCCGGCGGCCGTCCCGATGCCGGCCGATCGCATACGCCGCGACGAGCTCACCGCGATCAGAGTTGATCGGCGCCGGCCGGTGGATCACCTTTGGGTCGAGACCGAGCTCGTAGGAGAACTCGTCCGCCGCGTGCACGACGACGGTGTCGATCGTCCAGCCGTGCTCGCCGGCGATCTTGCGGTAGCCGCCGATCATCGGGAGGTACTGGGCCTTGCCCTTGTAGGGCACCACGGCGGCCTCGCGGCCGTCGGGGAGCAGCCCGTCCTGGGCGCACTTGAGGATCGACGCGAAGAACGAGTCGCGGTCGACGTTCGCGAGGCTCTCGTTCTGCAGCAGCGCGGTCACGGTCGCACGCACGAACCGCGACGGCGGCATGTTCTCCGGGATCGCCATCTCGACCTGCTGCTTGAACTCGTCGCCGCGCACCTGCGACATCAGGTGCTGCGCGGCGGTCGGCTGCTGGCGCTCCACGGCGCCCTGGTCGCGTGTCGCGAGCTCGCTCATCGTCACTCCCATCCTTCGTCGGTGTCGTATTCGACAACGGCGATGAGTTGGCGGCTGTCGGGGTGCCGGTGTTCGCGGCGTTTTCTCCAGCCGGTGAGTAGCCGGCCGTCTGCGTCGTCCCATTCCTGCCGGGTGAGCCCGTCGATCCGCAGGGTGATGATTGCGTTGCTGTCGCGGAGGTACTGGTGGATGTGGTCGGCGAGGTGCTCGGCTGTCTCTTCCCGGTAGGTGGGGGCGCCGTCGGGGAGCACGGAGGTGAGCCGGTCAACATCGGCTGCGGCGGCGAGCAGCGGACTGTCTGCGTGGACGCTCGCGATCGACGTGAGCGGGTCAGGATGCGCTGCCATCAGACCGTCCTCCTCATACTTGGGGGCGCTCATGGCTGTTCCTCGATCAGCCACTTTGGGAGTTCCTCCTGGGGGCCGAGATGTATCTTGCGGCCGTCCGCAAGCAGTGCCCGCGTGATCGTCCACTCGGGCGCGACACGCTGCTCGACCCGCACCGGCTCCTCGCACTCCTGCCATTCGGCTACTCCGGCGAGCATCCATATCTGCTCCCGCGTCAACGTCACCTGCACGTCGTAGACGCTCACGGCTGCACCTCCGCGACGGCCGCGGCGATATGCCCGTACAGGTGCCTGTCGCCGTCCGTCTTGTCGGCCCGGACGAGCGCCACCAGGTCGTCGTCGAGGCCCATCGCACCGTCGTTGCCGAGCAGCTCGTACACCCCGTCGGCTGCCCGTGGTGTGCAGGTGGCGCCCCCGACGATCTCTCTGCCTTCCATCCGGATCGTGAGGGTGACGTCGACGGCGTCCGGGTACTCGACCGGGTCGACGTAGGCGCTGGGGCCGTCCAGGGTGGCCTCGACGACGGTCACGCTGCCGCCTCCGTCACTGCTTCGATCCTGACGCCGCGGACGTCGACCGCGAACACCGCAGCCGCGGCCCGCTCGATCTTCGCCTTCGTCCCGTCGATCACCACCAGATCGGCGGCCACACACGGCACCCCCACATACCGGGTCGCGTCGAGGTTGTAGTCGGCGGCAACGACCGGCGCAGGCGATACGTGCAGGCCGCCGCCGCACATAGGCCGCGGATCCCAGTCGGCCGCGTACGGCAGGTCTCCGGGCCGGTAGTAGATCCCCTGGGCGCGGGCATGGCTCGTCGACCAGTCGTCGTCTACCGCCTTGTACAACACCACGACGCCGTCGCTGTCGGGTTCGATGCCAGCAGCAGCGAACCATTCGTCGGTCGTCCATTCCTCCTCAGCGGGGAGCTGGATCAGGACGCCGCCGGTGATCCTCGCGCAGCTGAAGGCGTTCTGCACAGGCACGTACTTGCCCGCCCGAACAGTGGCTGAGCCCTCCGCCCGAACAGTGGCTGAGCCGTACGCCCGAACAGTGGCTGAGCCCTCCGCCCGAACAGTGG
>CAZUMJ010000027.1:7489-42251 GCA_964621605.1 uncultured Iamiaceae bacterium
ACAGTGGCTGAGCCCTCCGCCCGAACAGTGGCTGAGCCGTACGCCGAGACAGTGGCTGAGCCGTACGCCCGAACAGTGGCTGAGCCCTCCGCCGAGACAGTGGCTGAGCCCTCCGCCCAGACAGTGGCTGAGCCGTCCGCCGAGACAGTGGCTGAGCCGTACGCCCAGACAGTGGCTGAGCCGTCCGCCCGAACAGTGGCTGAGCCGTACGCCGAGACAGTGGCTGAGCCGTCCGCCCGAACACTGGCCTTCACCGTGTCTCTCACCTCCAGCGGACGCGCGGCGGTGCCGCCCAGGCAGACGATCAGATCGTCCGCTTCGGCCTTCTTGATCGCGTCGTTGAGTTGCTTCTGGGTGGTGACCTCGTACCTCACCGGTCGTCTCCGTCCCTGGGGAACAGCCAGCGTTCCGCTGCCGCGCCGCACGCGCAGAAGACCAGCAGCACCAGCCCGTAAAACGCGAGGGCAAGAAACGGGTCAGCGTGTGTCATGATGGTTCCCTTCTGGCTCCGGCCGCGCTGCCCCCGACGGGTTTGCGGCCGGAGCCGGTCGTGTCACAGGTGACCGCGGCCATCATCGGGCCGTCGAGGTCGAGCAGATCCGTGTGGCCGTCGCATGCCCGGGACTGCCGGGTGGGTGCCCCGCAGTACAGACACAGGCCGGTGAAAAAGGCCGGGTTCGACGTGTATGTGGGTGCCGTGACGTTTCGACGTGGCCGGACGGTCGCTCGCGGCCTCTGCTGCGTCGGCGCGGTGATGCCGTCTCGGCTCATGCCACGACGGGACCGGGCGACCGCCTGCGCGACGATCAGACGGTCAACGTCCGTCAGCACGGTCACGCGGCCACCAACGTCATCTGGCCGTCAGGCTGCTCGACGAGCCCCACGTTCCCCCCGTGGGGCTCGTCCAGCAGCCGGTACCAGTGCAGCCCATCCTGCCGCCAGCATGCGATCCGGTGGCCCTGCGCTCTGAGCGCTGCGACTCGCGAGTGGGCGACTACGCGGAGGTCGTACAGCTCGTGATGCGAGTGAGGCTCTCCGTCGGAGAGCAGCTCGAGGACACGCTGGTTGTGCGTCATGCCCGAGCCTCGTTCGCGGACTCGGGCGCGTCCAGCAGACGGCGGGCACGGAAGGTCACGCGCGCACCGGTTCGTCGTCGAACTCGATAACCAACTCGCCGCGCTCGTCGAGCGTGACCTCTTTCGCGATCAGCAGTGCCTCGATCAGCACGTTCAGAAGGTCCACGTCAAGCCGCCTCGGGAAAGGGGGCGGCTCCGGTGTCAACCTCAGGCGACCCGAAGAAGAACTCGATCGGCTTCCCTGTGAGGTCAGCGATCCGAGTCAGGTGCTGCATCCGCGGCTCTACCTCGCCGTTCTCCCAGCGGCCCGGCGATCGTCGCGACACGCCGAGGAGCTCAGCGAATCGTTCCTGGCTGACCTTGCGGCCATGCTCGAGCATTGCTTCGCGCGCTTCCCGGAGTCTATCGCCGTTGAATGCCATGAGGGACAGAATAGACGCCAAAAATGACTACGTCAAGTATGGCGTCAAAATCAGCCATGACAAGCTTGGCGTCAATCCATACCGTGCGCCCCGTGGACGAGATCGACTATCTCGCGGAGCGCGGCCTCGGGCCGTGGCTGAAGGATCGCCGTGAGAAAAAGGGCATGACCACGATCGAGCTTTCGCAAGCGGCGACGGTCGGCCAGCGCACTGTCACCCGGTACGAGGGCGACCAGGGGTTAGGCTATGAGACCTTGCGGATCCTCGATGCGCTCGGCATCAGGCTTCGCCCCGAGCCATTGAAACGCGGGCCGGCGTCTGTCAATCGGGAACTGCGCGATCTACGTGCGATACTGGAAGAACGCGCAGCCGCGGAGCGCGAGTGGCGCGAGGAGTATGACCGCCGCCTTGCAGCAGTCGAAGCTCTGGCGGAGAAGGACGCCGCTGCGACCGGAGCCAGTCTTCTGGCCCTTCAGGCAGCCATCGCTCGCATAGAGCAGCTGCTACTAGCTCAAGAAGGCGATGACCATCAGGCGGGATCTGAGTCGTGACCTCGGACCGTTCTTCCACGTTGCTCCTTCCGTCAATCAGCGACACGATTGCCGCCGTCCCCTCGAGCACGTGGAGCACACGTCCGAGCCGCCGACCCTATACACCTGGCAGGACGGCCCTGCCGTTGCCCCGCATGGTGACGGTCGGTGTGCTAGCCGCGACCGCAGCGATGATGCTGCATGTGTCCGTCGCTGCCGCGGCCCCGCATCGGTTCTCGAGTTGCGCGCATCTGCGGAAAGTGTTCCCGCACGGGGTCGGACGGCCGGGCGCGGTCGACCACACCAGCCGCAAGCCTGTGACCACGTTCAGGCGGGATCGTCGCTGGTATGTGCTCAACCGCGGTCTCGACCGGGACAAGGACGGGATCGCATGCGAGCAGGCATAGCCGCGATCGCAGCCGCAGCGGCGCTCACGGTAGGAGCCACGGCCGCAGCGGCGGCCGCCCCGACCTACCGGATCGACCATGTCACCGACGGCGACACCGTCACCCTCACCAACGGCCAACGAGTGCGGCTCCTCCAGATCGACACACCAGAGGTGTATTTCGGTGTCGAATGCTACGGGCCGCAAGCGTCCGCGATCACGAAACGCCTTCTTCCGCCTGGTACCCGGGTGCGGCTCGTCGCTGACCCGGCACTCGACCGCACCGACAGCTACGGCAGGCTGCTCAGGTATGTGATCCGGGTTCGCGGCAACCTCAACGTGAACGTCCGGCTCGTGCAGGTAGGCGCGGCGGCACCGTACTTTTACGATGGTGACCGCGGCCGGTACGCCGCGCAGCTTGAACGGGCAGCCCTGCACGCGAGGGCCGCCCACCGTGGCCTGTGGGGTGCGTGCCCGCACACCGCCTACCGTCCAACGGCCGGGGTGAACACCAGACGATGAGCCTGTGAGCGTCGACGACAGCGCTTCTGCGGCGGTCGCGCGTGCGTTGACGGCGAAGACCGCGGACGCGGCTGCCGGCGCCGCACAGGCGGCCACAGGCCCGCACAGGTGGGAGGACGTGGCTGTGCGGTGGGAGGTGGTCGCCGACGGGTGTTGCGAGACATGCGGCCGGTGGCATGGCCAGGTGATGGGTCTCGCCGAGCTCGAGCAGAACGTGATGCCGCTCGGCGGCCCCGTGCACGGGTGCGAACACGGCGGCGGCTGCGGCTGCGCCGCGATGCCGGTGCTCTAAAGCACGATCTTGGCGATCAGATCGGGGGCGCAGCCGTTGTCGGTGAGCCGCCGCAGGACGCTGATGTCGGAGGTGCTGTCCGCGAACACCGTCGAGTCCAGCCGGTCAAGTCCGGCCGCGCGGGCCTCACGGTACCGGTTCCGCCACACAGCGAGCCGTTCGCCGTCGAGGTAGTCGGCGGCGAGGTCGTCCGGCTCCAGATCGGCCGCCACCACGTCACGATTCTGGTGACCCGACCCCGACCGTGCGGTTCACCGGTGTGAGGATCTCGACGGCAGCCCAGAACGCCGCTGTCGCAGCGCCGACCAGTGTCGACCGTCCCAGCGGATCATCGGCTGCCTGCAACGTCGTGACGAACACGAGCGCGCCTGCGAGCACCGCTCGCACAACCAGACGTGACCAGCCAGACGCAAGAACAGTCATGCTGCCTCCTTCAGGGTGTCGCGGATCTCGGCGAGGATCCGCTGGGTTTCCTTTGCGCGCACAGCCGCTGACTTCTCGTGGCCGACCATCAGGTCGAACACAGCTGTCACGTCCCGGAGTTTCATGTCGGCGATCAGCCGCTCATGGTCGGCAAGCCGTGCCTGCAGCTCAGCGATCGTTTTCTCGAGGCGGACGACTGTGTGTTCGAGCTCCCGGTTGCGGCGGATGAGGTCTTCGTTCTCGCGCCGCAGGATCTTCGATGACCGCGACCAGCCGCGGAAGTCGGCGACCTCACGGATAGCGACGATGACGATCCCGACCAGGATGATCAGGTCGGTCAGCCCAAGACCGTGCACGTCGATGTCGGCGACGGTCACGACGCAGGTAGCTTCGCCGCCCTGGCGATGTCGAGGATCCGTTGCTTGGCATCAGCGGACCCAAACGGCGACGAGATCCCCTCGTGGGTGTGTGATCGGCCGGGGTCATGCGGCCAGTGGCCGACCGTGCCGATCATGTGGCCGCAGCGGACGGTCTGCCCGACCGTGCACGAACGCGACCCGAGGTGGGTGATGAACGCGGTGCGGCCGTCTTTGGCCTCCAGGTAGATCGACCAGCCGAAGATGTCGCCGCCGATCACCCCGCTGGCAGGGTCGTGGCCGGAGAACCTGGTGACGCGGCCGTCGAACGACGCCAGCACCGGGGTGCCGCCGGCCGCCATGAAGTCGACAGCCCAGTTGCCTGGCAGACCTTCGGTGGGATGGAGCGGCCCGTAGGTGCCGCCCTGGCCTGCAGGATGCGGGTAGCAGACCTTCGGCCGCGTTGACGACTGGTATGCGCGGAGGAGGTCATCGGCGAGCGCGTCGAACGCGTGCGCCTGCCGCAGCGCAGCATAGGTTCTCGGACAGATCGTGCCGGTCTGCGGCAGCCGAAGCCGCGCCTGTGCATGCTTCACCGCTGTCCGGAAGAACACCCCGTAGGTGCGGCGCACAACCGGCGCCGACCGCACGAACGTGTTCCACTGGCCGCCCGCGTGAAGGTACCGATAGACCGCCCGTTTGCACGCTTCCACGTCCTTGCCGACACAGCCGACCTTGAGCGTGCGGGTAAGGACAGGCGCCGCCATGACGCGCTCAGCTGACCCGGACGGGTGTGACGGTCATCTTCCGTTGCGCGAACGTGCCGGTGCCGCCACCGGCAGACTTGTATTTCGCCGTCAACGTGACCGCGGCGGCCAGCGTCTTCTGCTGCTTGAACCGCCGGTAGCTGACGGTCTGGAAGCCGGTGATCGCGTCTGCGTCGACGGCCCCGGTGCCGCCGATGTCGTAGCTGAACGTCGGCGTGTACCCGCCCGAGTCCGACATGACCGCTTCGATCTCGACCACATAGACGCCCGAGCGTGGGATAGCGAACGTCGGCCCGGCTGTCGCCAGCGCCGCATAGGACCCGGACGCGGTCCCCTCCGACGTGTCCACTGACGAGTAGCCTGCCGGCCCACCCAGGAACTCCCATTTGTCGGCGTTCGAGGAGCTGGCGTTGTACCGGAACGCCCACTGGTAGGTGGGTGTGGCGGCGTTGTCGACGAGCACATGTATGTCGCCGTCTCCGGGGCTGGCAGGCAACGACGTGCCGTAGGTCATGCGTAGCGCGATCAGGTTGTCGCGCAGATGGGTGTTCAGCAGCGCGGCGGTCAGTACCTCGCCTGCGGCCCAGGTTCTAGGGGCGGTCCAGCTCACGGCCTACTATCGGGGTTGCGCCGGGCTAGTACGAGATGACGGCAGCGCCGTCGAGGACGTCGGTCGACAGCAGGAATGACCTTTCGGCGGGTGCCCTCGACACGATCCAGGATCCGTCGATGACCGTGCCTACCGGTTTCACGGCGACGGTGCGCTGCTCGACGAAGAAATCTCCGAACGTGCCGCCGGCGGCCTCGCCGATCGTGACCATGTCGCCGAACCTGCGTACGAGCAGATGGTTGAGGAGTCCGGCGGTGCGACCGTCGAAATCGACCGACCGGAGCCGAGACCTGGCGTTTTTCTGTTGGCTCACGATGAACTGGGCGAGTTGGAGCGCCTGGTCGTCGGAGGTAAGGTAGGGGCTGCTGATCTGGTCGCCGTCGGATGGCCCCCAGCGGGCAGATGCGTTGGTGTCCTCGGCGAGCTGGGTGACGCCGCCTTCGCGGGTCACTTGCACCCGCGTCTTGACGCGGTCGGCGTCGATGCCTGGCCCGATCGCCTTCATTTCGTTGGACAGCAGCCCGGTTGACACGGCGGCGGCGCGGGCGTGTCGGTCGGCGAACGTCGCGACGCCGTCGGGGCCAACGTAGAAGACGCCGCGCTCGGCGTCGAGGAGACCGGAGATCAGTTGGAGGCCGGTGTCGGTGCCGGCCGCCGTGAAGTTCGGGATCGGGTCGCCGGCGGTGAGGGAGCGGAGGGCAGGGTCGATCCATCCGACCGCGTCGAGGACAAGCCCGATTGCGGCGCCGGTCGTGGTCGGGCCGGTAGCAGCGATGACCGGCGACTCGCGTTGCAGCCAGTAGAAGAGATCGACGAGCTCCAGGGTGGCGGTGCCGCCACGGCCGGATGGCTGCCAGGAGAGCCGCCGGATCCAACCGTAGAACTGCGGGATGCTGTTGCCGGGCAGATACGCGGTGATCCGGCAAGGGTGCAGCCGTTCGCCGAGGTCGCCGGCCAGCGGCGACGAGGGGTTCTCTGGCGAGAAGACCGCGCCAGGGTCTCGGATGACGACCCGGCCGGAGTTGGCGCTCATCCGTTCGAGGTCGTCGGATCGACCCTGGGTGATGTCGATGCTATCGACGGCGGCTGTGACGTCATCGTACGGGCCGCCGAACGCGTCATCGAACGCGGACACGCCGAGGGTTGGGTCGCCGTCCAGCTGGGAGACGCCGACGACGAACACGTCGCGGGCGTTCGCCGACCACGAGACCTCGACCTTCCAGGCGCAAACCGGAACGGTCGTGGCGGCGGCAGCCGTGCCGTGGCGAAGCAGCGGAACGAGCGGCATTCGAGGCTACCCGCCTCCGCCTTCGCCGGCGCGGCGGCCTGCACCGACGACACGGCCTCCGACGGTGTGGCCGGACATGACGGTGCGACCAGGAGTGCCTGGGGCGGACCCGGCCGTGCCTTCCAACCAGATGGTCATGTCGAGGTCATAGGCGCTGTCGACGATTGGGTCCCAGGCGCCGACACCGGACGCGAACGGCTGGCCCATGATCCGGAACGCTCCCGCGACGGTGTTCCTGCGGGTGTATGCGATGTTCGGGGTGCCGCCGTCGAGATCCCCGACCCACAGCACCTGTCCGACACGGACGGCGAGGGGCGCCACGAGCGCTGTCGAGTAGCGGCCGGTGGGGGTCGCCTGGGTGAAGTCGATCTCGGCGGTTTGCGCGAGTGGTGCCGCGGCGGCCGGGTCGGTTCCCAGGCCGTTGTCAGCCCATATGGCGAGCTTGATCTGTTCTGTACCGGCCCCGGCTTGTGGTTCACGGTAGTGGCCGATCGCGTCGACGATGCCGTCCTGGATGACGACGACGCGATAGCAGCGCTGCTTGTCCGCCTGGGAGCCGTGGAGAGTGGTGCCGGTGATCGCGTAGGTGCCGCCCATCCATCGGGCAGGCACGACGTCATACGGATTCGGGTCGCTGCCTCCGTTGCCGCCTCCGCCGCCGCTGCCTCCGCCGCCGCTGCTCGACCAGGGGTCGTAGCCGATCTGAGACACCTGATAGGCCTGCACCTCCGCCAGCGTCGACGCATAGGCTCCGGCGGTCATGTCCATGATGCGGGTGTTGCCGTCGCCTGCCGAGTACAGCGACAGCATCGGATAGAACGTCGTCGGGGACCCGTATGCGGCCGGGATAGACGTCAGCGGCACCACATTCACCATCGGCTGCCCATGCCGGGCAACCCACAGCGCGAAGTTGCCCGACACATCGAACGGGTTGTAGTACGCGCACGAGTGCAGCCACTCGCCGAAGATGACCGACGACGACAGGCCCTGCCACGCGCGCGTGTTGGAATACGACGGCGACCCGCCATAGTTGTTCTGCACCTGCGATCCGTAGACGGCCGCGTTGCCGCCGCCGCGCACAACCCAGTTCCACGTACTGCCGTCGACGGAGGCGCCGTTCAGCGGCGCCGGGCCACCGGCGATGGCCGAGTTCGCACCGTGAATCTCGTCTCCCGCCCAGCAGTACGGCCCCTGCACCCATCTGACCGAAAGGCACCGGTAAAACGAACGGCCCCGCTGCAGGAAGTTACCCACGACCGCGCTCGACCCGATCAGATGAACCCTGTAGTAGTGGTCGCTGTCCCAGCCGAAGATCGGTACGCCCGGATAGGTGGTGAAACGGCCCAGGTAGCAGCCACTGACCAGGCCGTTCGGCATCAAGGTGAGCCACGGCGAGAACCCGTTCTGCGAAACGTCCGAGAACTCTGACGTTGCCCCGCCCGGGAACGACCCGAACGTGACGACAGTCATCAGCCGACCCCTAGCAACGTCAGGTCACGGCCCGCCGATCCTCCGCCGCCGGCTGCGGACGCGAGCACCGCGAAAGCGAGCTGCGCCCAGTACACTGCCGACGGGAACCCCCAGCCGACAGACACCGACGAGCCGCCGGGACTGTACGAGGTCCGGTGGCCCAGGTCGGACACGGTCAGCGACTGCTCGGTCTGCCCGGAGTCCGCCTTCGTTGCGTCCACGGCCGACGGCCGGTACCAGCCGCAGATGCCAAGCACAAGCGAGTCGGTGTCGCCGTCGGTGACCGAATACGTCTGGCCGGTCGAGTTCGCATGGTCGGGGGAATGCGTGAAAGTCCCCTCCGGTGTCGTCTGATCGACACCCGTCAACGACATGATCGTGATCGCCAGCACATGCGTTGCCGACTGCGACACGACGACGTCATGGACGCCGGAGTCGGGGTTCAGCAGCCGATACACCGTCACCGACCTCGTGTTCGACCCCGTATCGCTGAACTGCGCCACCTTCGTCATCGACGTGCTATTCCAGGTGCAGCCGGTCAATGCTGTCTGGTAGCGCTCCGACACGAGCACATAGAGCGCCCGGTCGGAGCCGGAACCGACCGTGTGCGACTGTGTGACGGTGGCCGACCCGGCGTCCGTGTCGGTCGTGACCGCATCGACGGCGACCGCCACGGCCGGCTACACCTCCACGTAAACGAGCGAGCCGCCGACCGCCACGGCGCCCGACAGGTTGATGTCGAGCGCTTCCCCGGCGACCGTCTCGAAGTGGCCGACCGGGGAGAACGGAACGCTGATCCCGCCGTTGGCGGCGCAATAGTGCAGGCCCGTAAGGTCGGTCGGCGTGGTATGAGACTGCCACTTCGCGTTCACCGCCGCGTTCGCGACGATCGACCATGACAGCACCCGGATCTTCTTGCCCGTGACCGCCGCCACCACAGTGGACGCCCCCGACGACGACACCGCGATCTTCGCGAACTTCGGGGTCAGCTCGGTCAGGCTCGACATCAGCTTGTCGGTCGCGAGCGCCGCCGAAATAGTGTCGGTCGTGCGGGCGGCGCCCGGCATAGAACCGACATTCACCCACAGCCTCCCAGAAGCGTCGACCTCGAGCGGATGGTAGTCGCCGTCGTTCGACGCCAGCCCCGCCGCGGTGTCCTTCCGGATGGCGAGAGCCATCACGCCCGCGTCCCCCGACGTATGCACGGCGTCTTCGTTCTTCGCGATGCCCGCGTCAACAGGCAACGGATGCGTCGCTGACACGTCCTGGGCGGTTCCGTCGTCGCCGAACTCGACCTTCACACGTGTGTGGAGCTTGCCGGCGATCTCGTCGGCAGCGAACGTCTTGCTGGCAACCGCCCCGGAGGCGTCAGTGGAGAAGTCGTCGGCCACGATCTACTATCGTGACGCCTGATAGTTGATCAGGCGGCGAAGTTCCGGCTCGATCGTCCGGGCGAGCTCTGCGGCCACCCACGGCTCGCTGCCCAGCATCGTGTTCCCGCTCACCGAGATATTCACCGTGAGACCACCGATGCCGCCAGTCTCGAGGGCCTTCGTCTGCTCGCGGGTGAGCACATACTCGCCCGGAGAAAGCAGCGCCGGCACGGAGTCGCGGCCGATGTAGTTGCCCGGCACCTTGCCGCCGGCCGCGAACCCGAGCCTTGGGATGTCGCCGGGGAACGGGTCAACCGACGGCGTCGACAGCGTCACACCCGGGAACACCGTGACACCTGCCACCTTTTTCGCGCCGATCGAGATATGCACGCCCGGCAGCCGGATCCCGTTGATCATCCCGATCACCGCGTTGATCGGAGCCAGGATCAACGCCGCGAGCCGGCCTGGCAGGCCCGACAGTCCGTCCACGATTCCTCCGAGTATCCCTGAGCCGAACTTGCGGGCCGCCGCCGCCGCCGCCGCCACGAGCCCCGTCACCGCTCCTATCCCGGCGCGGGCCTTCTCCGCGACCGCCGCCGCGATCCCGGTGAGCCCATCGGTGACCCCGTCGAGGATCCGGCCGCCGAACCTGCGGGCCGCCGCGAACGCAGACCCGTATAAGCCAACATACGCTGCGATCGCGTCCCTGGCCTTGTCCGCAGCAAGTTTCCCGAGCGCCGCCAGCCCCTCGCTGACACCCTCGTAGATCCGCTGAGCCAGGATCAACGCCGCCTTCTTCGCGAGCTCCCACTCGAGCCGCAACGCCGCCGTCACCTCTTTGATCCTGCCGACGACGACCATCTTCATGCCTTCCCACACTTCAGACCAGTCGCCCTTGAACAGCCCGTCGATGATCTTCACGAGACCCTCGATCTGCTCGACGAACCCGTCCAGGATCGGCTTCACCTGCACGAACACGTCCATGATCGTCTTCTTGATCCGCGGCCAGTTCGTCTCGGTCCACACGACCGCCTGGGTGAGCGCCTCAACCACACGGGTCAACGCCGGCACGAACACCTGAACCAGCATCCCCGACAGGTTGTCCCACTCAACTTTCAGCTTCGCGAGCTGACCCGGCAGGGTCTCGCCGGCAGCCTTCGCCGACCCGCCGAACTCCTTGCTGACCTCCGCGAGAATCACTTTCTGTGCCTCAAGCGTGTGGCCGCTTTTCTCGAGCGCTCGCACCTGGTCCTGCTGTGCTTTCGTGAACGACACGCCTGCCCGTCTGAGCGCGGTCATGCCTTGCACCGGGTTGTCGAGCGCCTTGCCAAGCTGCAGCGTGGCCGACTTCAGGTCGGTTCCGAGCGCGACGCTCATGTCGAGAGCGGACTTGGTGGCCTGCGTGAAGATGTCGTTGCCTGCGCCGGCCTCGTCACGGACATGCCGGAACGTCAGCATCAGGTTCTCGCCCGCCTGGATCGCTTCGTCGTCGATTCCGGACATCCGTGAGAGAGAGCTGGCGAGCGTCTCGATCTCTTTCGCGGTCATGCCTGCTTGGCCGCCGGTCGATTTCAGCACCGCCGTGGTCTGCGCGACGACTCGTTGATGCTCGGATATCTCCTTGAACCCTGACCGTAGTGTCGCGACGAGAGCTCCGACACCGAGCGCGCCGGCGGCGAGCAGACCTGTCTTCGCGAGGCCGCCGATGGCGCCGCCGAACCGGGAGACATGCCGGTCCTGCCGGTCTGCTTCGTCGCCGACCCCGCGGATCGCCGACCGGGTGCGAGCCGCGGCCTGCTCGGCGCCGCGGCTCACACCGTCGAACACAACCTGGACGCGGCTCATGTCAGCTCATCTCCCACAGTTGCTCGAGCGGGTCGGGGCCGTCGCCGTGCCAGGGCAGCTCGGCGAGCTGCCGTCCGGACGGTGGCCCCGGAAGCGGCTGCCGTCCACGGTCGCCGTCCACGGTGGAGGTTCCTAGACGGTTGTAAGCGTCTCGGAGGTGGAGGCGGAAGCCGGCCCAGGTGCAGTCTCGCCACCACTCGGGACCCCACCTGTTGATCCGGCCGAGCCAGAGGACGGACTCTCCGAGTGCCTGGTCGAGTCTAAAGGGGCTCCGCCCTGCTCGTCCACCTGCGACACGGACGCGTCTGCGGTGACGTCAGGTGACATCGTGAGCGTGTCGGCTACGGTCGCTGCCACCGATTCGCCGCCCGCGATGAACCCGAGCAACGCGAGCACCTGATGCTGATCCAGGTCGAGGTCGGGGGCGTCGGGGGTGCGCTCACGGATGAGCCCGACGACCTCACCGTACATTTCCTCGAGTACGGAGGCGACGTCCTCTACTTCGCCGCCGGCGTCGACAGGTTCGCCTGCGTATGCGTGGTTCAACCTGGTTTCGAGGCGGATCAGGTGGATCATCTTCGTGAGCGGCAGCGACCCTCGAATCGGGAACATGCGCCGCTGCCCGTCGACGGTGATGCTGATCTCCCGGTCGGCGGGAGCGAACAGGTCGAGGTCGAGATTCGCCACCAGGAGCCCCTAGACGAGGGTTTCCCACTGGGCGCTGGTGAGGCCGTTGACGAGCGTGATCTTGAAGTCGTACCCGGCGGTTTCGTCCCACGCCGCCCGGAAGTCGAGCGTCTGGCCGAACCGCCGTTTGTTCGCGAGCGGATCCGGCTGCCCGCCCGAGTACTGGGCGGCCGGCATCTCGATCCACATCGTGTACGGGTAGGCGGTGGCGCCGATCACCTTCGGGCTCTTCCAGCGGGCGCGGGCCGCGAACGTGGTCGCGTTGATCAGGGCGTCGTAGTCGTCGGGGTCGAGCACGGTCTTCGGGATCGACCCGGTCAGCATCACCTTGTCGTCGCCGTGTTCCATTGCGTCGGGGAAGTACGACGGTTGCGGCAACCCCATCGTGCGGCGGGCGACCAGCTCGTTAGCGATCTTGAACGAGAAATCGCTTGTGGTGCCTGATCCTGCCAGCCAGGTCAGTGACAGGTCGCCGCGGCGGAAGTGCGGGACCGCCTGGGTGGTGTACGCGGGTGTCAGGTTCGGGTCGGAAACGCGGGCGATCACGAGCGCCAACGCGGACGCGTCGATGTTGCCCTCGGCGTCCATCCCGAGCTCTGTCAGCCCGCACCCCTGCGCCTTCAGGAACACGGCTTCGTCGACGTACGCGAGGATCGCCTGAAACGTTTTCGCGGTGATGCCGCCGCGCTTGGTGAACACCCATTTGTTGGTGCCCGACGGCGCGTTCCCGGTGATCGTCTCGCCGCCGACCGTGGCCGCATGGGTGCCGCAGCCGGTGAACGACGTTGCCGTCTTGCCGGTGTAGGTGGTCGCGGTGCCGCCCATGACGAACGACCCGGAAGCCGGGAAGTCAGCGGTCGACCCGACGTTGACAGTGGTCGAGTTGATCGCGTTGACGCCGGTCGCTGTCGTCTTGTTCGCGTCCGTCGTGGTCGCGCCTCCCGCCGTATAGGTGCCGGTCAGCCCGAGGACCTGGAGGAGCCACACGAGCAGGTCAGGGTACGCGCGGGTCTTGATCGTGCCGGCTGGCTCGAAATGGTCGAGGAGCTGCGGCACAGCGCCCTCGATGCCGCGCAGTTCGTCGGCGCGATCGAGGAACTGCGGGCTCGGGACGAACCCGATCTCCTGGCCGGGCAGCCACAGCACGTTCCCAGACGACAGCCGGTACGGGGAGGCCGTGCCGACAGCCGCGCCCGTGACCGGGTCGTACTCCGGCCGCGGGGTCTCCTCCGACATGATCTGACAACAATCAGTCAGGGTCGCCATCAGTCACTGTCCTCCTCATCGGCCGAACCGGTCAGCCTCAGCGGGAGACCGAGCTCCGCGGCGAGATCCACCAGGTCAGACGCCGGAACCCCCGACACAGCGGAGAGGAACCCCAGATCGACCGGTGAACCGGGTACGAACCTGCCAGGGAACCCCGGGAACACGACCGGCTCAGCCCCTGCCGCCGCCGAAAGCGTCAGCGCGGCAGGCATGTCTGCTTTCTTCGCCACGGCCTACTATCGGACTGGCCGCCGCTCACGCTCGGCTACAGCGCCTGGCCTTTGCCGAACGCCGGCGCGAGCGACAACGTCAACGACGCCGCCTCAGCCTCGACCTGCTCGGGGCTGCCGTAATCGGGCTCGTCGGCCTGGAAGATCCCGGGGCCGGCGCCGCCGCCCGCAGCTCCCGCCTCGAGCGCCGCGATCGCCGGGAACGTGCCGGTCGAGATCGACCCGCGGCGGGCACCCTCGCCGGCCGCCGCCGGGTCGCCCATCGCGCCCGCCCACACCGCCATCGCGTACGCGCGGAGCGTCTCGAGCTCTTTCGGCGAGTCGGGAATAGCGGCGACCGCCCGGGCGAGCGCTCCGAACGCGACGATATCTCGGAACGCCGCGAGGATAGAAGGGTCGAGCGTGCCCGGTGTGAAGCCGCGCGCCTGCACGGCAGTGTCGACCTCGGCAGCGCAGTCAGCGAGGAGCTGCTCCACATCGGCGACGTTCGGATGCTTCCCGTCGACGGCGAACAGCGACTGCCAGCGGCCAGCCCGGACGGCTACATCAGAGAACTCGGCGTACGAGGTGGCCACAACGGGCCTGCCCTCTACCCGCCGTCAGCGGTCTCGCCGTCGGCCCCGGACGGCTTCGCCGGCTTCTTCTGCGCGGCTGCTTCGACAGCGCCGCAGCCGACGAGACGGTCGAGCTCGGAGGCGGGCAGATCGAACGTCTGCCCCTTACCCTCGAACTCGCAGATCGTGCCGTCCGCGTCCGTCCACCGGACGCTGTCGATGAGCGCGACGACCTTACGTGGGGCGTCAGCCATCGGGCTCTACAGGCCCGTGATCTTCACGATCGCGTCCGGCTGCACGACCGCGATCGCGGGCCATCGGCCGGCAGACACCCGCTTGTGGACGGCAGGCTTGCCGTCGTCCTCGACCTTCACGTAGATCGGCTGGAAGCCGGGGCCGGGATCGTAGGACACCCAGCCCTCGGACGGATCGGCCTGCTCGTCCGCGATCGTCGCGGCAACATCCGTGTCGAGCAGCAGCGCGGTCCCGGAGACGATCTGCGGGGTGAAGAGGATCTCCTTCAGCCCGAGGAACGGAGCGACCATGCCCGACTGGATCTGGCCGGTCTGCGTCTCACGCGGCAACGCGGCCCGCAGCCCGGTGTTGTTCAGCAGCGCGTCGCGGTGGCCGGTGTTCAGGATCAGCGTCGCACCCGAGAACCCGGAGTAGCCGTTGTCTTTCGTCTCGAGCTTCTCCTGGAACTTGCCGATGTCGGCGATGATGTCGGTTCCCACCGTCCCCCACGAAGCCGACGTGCTGTCGGTCTGGATGCCCGTGTACTTGGTCGTGTTCTGCAGCTCCGCGAGCGCCTGCGTGTCGATGTACTTGACGAGCTGGTTGGCGAGCTTTCGCATGCCACGGTCGACCATGTCACGCTGGTTGCGGCGGATCGCGAGGTTCGTGACCCGCACCGCGAACCCGAACTGCCTGACCGGGGCCGTCTTCGCGGTCTCCGACCAGTCGGTCAGCGGGAAGTCGGCGCCCTCGGCGACCTCGACGGGGCTGTCGTCGGTGTAGATCGACTCGAGCTCCTGGTAGCGCATCGCGCCGCCGGCGACCTGCCCGGCCGACCCGTGAACGCAGATCCGGTCGGTGATGAGCCGCTTGTTGACGAGGTTGACCAGTTCCCGTGAGAGCAGCTCCGGCTGCTTCAGGAGCACCGAGACGGTGAGCGTGGGGGATGCGGATGCGAACGGCATGGGTTAGGCCCTCCCGACCAGGATGCGGCCGGCGGCCGTGTCGAGGATGGTGTCGAGCGCGATACCGATCACCGACCGCGCCTTGTTGATGTCGGTGGCGGTGGCGCCGCTCGCTGCGGCCTGTGTTGCGACCTTGCCGGCCGCGGCTGCTGACACCTCGTCGCCGGCGGTGATGCCGCCCGAGGCGACCAGGTTGAAGACGTAGCCGAGCACCTGGACGGCGATGATGTCGTTCGCGGCGTCGCCGCTCTGCAGCGCGACACCGACGACCTTCTGCGAGTTGGCGCCCGCAGGGCCGATCGTGCCGTCCCCGGACACCTCGACGAGCTGACCTGCCGTGACCGCAGCAGAAATCTTCATCGAGACGCGCATGCCTGGCGTGTAAACAGGGTTCTTGCCGCCTGAGACTGCCATCTAGATCAGCCCTCCCGTCTCTTCCCGCGGCGTGTTCGCCTGCTCGTACAGCTTGTGCGCGGCCGCCGTATCCGTCTCCGGGTCACCGGAGCCGGGGCCGTCCCCGTCCCCGTCGCCGTTGCCGTCGGCGCCGTATTCGCGGGCCATGTCTGCGTTCGGCTGCAGGTCGGCCGCGTAGTCGCGGGCCGAGTCTGCGTTGGCGTCGAACCGCTTCTCCCACTTCTCGCGGTCGCCCGGGGTGATGCGGCCGCTGGCTACGAGGCCCTCGACGAAGTTGGTGCGGCGCTCCTCGTGAAGCTCGCGCTTCATCGTGTCGACGTCGGCCTTGGCCTCGTCGAGCTCGCGGCGCAGATCCGGGTCGCTCTCGTTCTCGCGGTCGCCCGGCGTGGGGGCGGGTGCGCATTCGACGGGGACACCTGCGTTTTCGAGCATCTCGTCCGTCACCTTGTCCTGCTCGAGACCGGTGGCCTCGGCGAAGGTGCGGCGCTGCTCATCAGTGTATTTGCGGTTCACGTCGCTACTATCGGGCGAACGCTCTGCGAGTCCGGTCGCGAGATCGATCACGGTCTCGAGTAGCCGCTCTGAGAGCACCGGCTCGTGCTCCTCGATCTCGACGAACAGCCGGTCAGCTTCGTCGCCCTCGTACAGCTTCACAACGTCGGCTAGCGTTCGAACGGCGGGCATCTTTCCGCCCAGCCATGCCAAGCCAGTGACCGCCCAGTCGAACTTTCGACCGGTCTTCTGAGACGTGACGCGCGCGAGCTCGACCGACCGAGTCCGGTAGGCACCGGCGTCGATCAGGCTCGATAGACCCTTCGGAACGTTGCGAATGTCGGCGAGGAGCTTGTCCCCCGCCTCGTTCACGCGGACGTTCTCGAGCCAGCCGACGGCCGGGTCGCCGCCCTTGTGGCCGATCTTCGCGGGTGGCTTCAGCTCGTCGCCGAGCTCTGTCGCTGCTTCAGCCATTCCGCGCAGCTGCTCGGACGTCCAGTAGTCGCCCTCCGGTGGGCTGCCGACACCGTGAACAGGGCCGCCGACTGAGAGGATCTCGACGTCGAGAAGGTCGACGGTGGGGAGATTCGCAGGCACGGCCTACTATCGGGCCGCGCTACAATGGATGGGGCGGCGCCGCGCTAACGGCCCGCCCCGATGGCAACGAGATTGGAGGTCTCGATGCAAGCGAACCCTAGCCCGAAGCTCTGCGAGTGCGGATGCGGCGAACCCGCGCCGATCGCGAAGATGACCGATCGCCGCTACGGCGCCATCAAGGGCCAGCCGCAACGATTCGTCTACGGCCATATGCGACGAATCACGAAGTCGACCGAGCATCGGCGCAACCTCAGCGTCGCTCGCGGTGGCACTGGCGAGACGACCGCGAGCATGATCCACGTCGTGCTGATCCGCGACCACCCGAAGACCGGCGTGTGTGAGGAGTGCAGCGCGAATGTCGGCACCAACGGGACGGCTGGCACGCACTACGCGTTCCTTCGCCACCCGGAGCCCTACACCCGCGATCGGGCCGACTATCGAGATCTGTGCCCGACCTGCCACAAACGGTTCGATCTATCGGCGTCGGGTTCTCAGCACGAGCGCCACACTCCGCGCTCGAGGAACCCGTGCCAGAGCTCGCCCTGCTGAGGGCTCGAGACGAGGATCGACGGTGAGACGGTGATCGTGCCGTCCTCGTGCTCGACAACGTCGTGTGCCGCGAGGTTGCCTCCGTGGCCGTTCGGGGTGACGCAGAACCACGACCGCTTGCAGTCGATCTCGACGGGGCAGTAATGGCCCAGGTGCTCTTCGTACGGCCAGAGGTCGCCGATGTGCTCTACGCGGGTGCCGATCATCCGAACTTCTCGACGGTCTCGAGGCGCAGCATCACCAGGGCCGGTACCCGCCACTTCCGGAACGTCCGTTGGTCGTCGGTCATGTCGTACGGCAACGTGTCGATCCGCCAGAACACGCCTGCGTCTTGGGCGATCTCGACGCCGTCGCCCATCGCGTTCGGCTGCCGGAGCGTCTCGATGACGCAGCGGGCGTAGCCGAGCGCCGCCTCGTAGACGGGCGGGATCAGCCCCGACCCGGCCTCCTGCCACAAGACGACGTTCACGATCGGGTCATGGTCGACCTCGGTGCGTCCGACCGTCCAGCCGCCGAACGTGCCCTGTCCGGCGGCTACCTCTACCGCCGGGAACGCGCTGGCGGAGAGCACGTCGTTGCCGCCGAAGTAGTATGACCCGTCGAGGGGCACTTCCAGGTCGACGGTGTTGGCTGGCTCGGCGTTGAACGCGGCGATGCGGGCGGGCATACCTGCTTGCAGCGACGCGATCGTCGCTCGGATGATCGGGGCTACGAAGGTGATTTCGCCGGACATCGGAAGGTGGCGTGGGGCGGACTCGAACCGCCGTTCTCCTGGTTGATAAGCCAGGCGAGATAACCAGCTTCTCCACCGCGCGACCTACTATCGCGGCGGCCTGCGACTAGCCGAGCCCCTCGACTGCCTGAGAGACAATCCTGCTCGCGGCGGCCACGCTCGTGGAGCCGCCGAGCCTGCCCCACATCTCGCCGACGTACCGGTCGGCGGCCTCCTGCAGCTCCAACGCGGCTACCGCCGGCAGCGGGTCGCCGAACGCGACAGGCCGGGCGGGCATGTTGTTGGTGCCGTCTTGGTGGAACGCGGCTTTCGGGTCGTTCACGGTCAGCGTCAGGGTGTGCGGGCTGACCGACCGTTGCGGGTTGTCGAACGCGCGGCGCATCTGCCCGGTGGCCTGCAGGATCGGCTTGCCTGGGTACCGGCGGGCTTTCCAGGCGGCGTACGCGGGAGATAGCGGCGCCCACCCGGCTGCGGCGAACCGGCCCTCCGACTCGAACTGGGATCGCCACCAGCCGCGCTGCAACGTCACGACGGCCGGCCAGAACGGCCGGAGGTCGGACAGGAGCGTCTCGAAGAGCTTCAGCCGGCGGCGGGCATCAGCGTCGTCAACCCAGATCGTGCGGCCGCCAGTCACGGCCTACTATCCAGCCCCGTTGCGGCCTCGTCCCTTCGAGATCATGTCGGCGGTGTTCTCAGCCGCGGTGCCCAGCCGAAGGTGCGCCGGATTGACACACGGCGGGTTGTCGCACAGGTGCATCACGAAGAGACCTGCTGGGATCTCGCCGTGCTCGAGCTCCCAGGCCACCCGCGAGGCTGGGATCGGTCTGCGGCGCTCGGCGATCATGAACGACCCGTAGCCCTTGGGATGCCGGGAACCTTGCCACTCCCAGCACTCGTCCGGCCCTCGGCGGTCGACCTTCTTCCAGAATCGCTCCTCGAGAGTCGGCCTTGGGAGCTTGACCCCCAGCTTGCGCGCCTGGTTGTGGATCGCGATTGGCGTCCGGTCGAGCCGAGCCGCGATCTCCGCAACGGTCAACGGCTGAGCGTAGAACTCTCGAAGCAGATCGATCTCCTCGCGCGTCCAGAAGCGGCGCGGGCGAGCGGAGCCGGTACGGTTTGGGCACATCGAAACCTCCACGTTTCGGTGTCACGGGGCGGGCCGTTACAGCGGCGCCGCCCCAGTATTTTAGCTAGGCGGCTAGGATGGCCCTCTCGCGGAGATCGGTACGGCTCGCCTGTACGACCGCGAGGGTGCGTTCCCCGTCGAACAGCTCAACGAGCGTGTCGCCGTCATCGTCGAACGGCTCAAGGACCACGGCGACCGTGCCCTCCGGGTACTTGCCGAGGGCGTGTGAGAGCTCCACTGAATCGAACTGCTTCATCACTCCGAAGGATACGCGGTCACGAGCCTCGGCGCCTCCCCCTCGCGGATCTCCCATGCCGTCACGAGGTCAGCGCTGCCGAGCGGACCTTGGATCGTGAGGACGACCTCGTAGATAGGCCCCTTCTTTCCGTCGCGCACCGGGCCGGCTGCTGCCTTCGGGAGAGCAGCCAGGAGCGCCTGCCGGAGGTCTTCCCAATTCGCGGCCGTGTAGCCGAGGGCCGTGAAGAACCGCGCCTTGGGGCCTCCGTGCGGATGCTCAGCGTCAAGGAGGTAGCTCGTCAGCTTGCGCTTCTCGATCTTCGCGTTCTCAGCTCCGGGGATGCGGTCAGGGTGGAGCGGCGGCAGCGGAACGAGTCTGCACCGACACCTTCCGCCGCCGAAGCAGGACGGGTTCGGGCCGCCGCCGGGAAGATCCCTGGTCGCTTCTTCCCACGTCGAGTAGCTCGTCCCGTGTCCAGCCTCGCACCGCTCGCAGGTGGCGGCGTCGAGCACGGCTGTCCATTCCCAGCCAAACACGTCGTCTTTGACTTGCTCCCAGGTCGACGCGAACCCGCCGATCAGCGCCGTCGAGATCGCCCGGGAGGCGAGGTCGCGGGCGCCGGGCAGCTGCATGACGGCACGAGTGACCGCTGCGGAAGCTGCGCCCGAGAGGTCAGCGGCGACGAGGTCGTCCTCGATGCGGATCTCGATGCCGCGCATTCCGCGCGACAGGTAGTCGGGCACATCCGTCGGCCCGTCCGGGCCTGGCTCGATGTAGTGGCGTCGGCCTTGAAGGTCGTAGCCGAGCCGGTCGAGTTCCAACCATGCTTCCTCGGCGCCAACCCGGTGGAGCTCGTCGAGGACCGCCCGCATCGGCTGGGTGACCGACATCCTGGGCGGTGTACCGTTCGTGATCCACACGAGCGTGGCGCGGAGCATCTCCTCGTGGATCGCGGCGTTGAGGAGATCCTTCGCCTTCGCGAGGGCCCGGTCGAGACGGACGACGTCGATCGCCTGCTCGGCCTCGGTCAGCTGCCTGCCGATGACGGCCTCGAGCGCGACCGTCACGGCGTGTACGGGAACGCGAAGCGGCTCTCACGCACCCGGAACGAGAACGGGATCGTGAGGCCGGGCGCCCGCCACTCGCCCTCCCACAAGCCCGACTCGTCGACGACGTGGCCCTTCTCGTAGTCGCCGACGGCCGGGTGGTCGAGATCTCCGGTCGCGTAGACGGTGACGGTCCCGGACGGCGCCTCGAGGAGCAGCTCGACGGTCGCAGGGTTCATCGGGGCGTCGTTGTCGTCGACCCAGGTGATCGCGTTGAGGACCTCGTCGCCGACGTCGTACGGTTCGCTTTTCGCCACGGCCTACTATCCGACCGCGGTCGT
The DNA here is from genome assembly GCA_964621605.1 of uncultured Iamiaceae bacterium. Classification (GTDB taxonomy): domain Bacteria; phylum Actinomycetota; class Acidimicrobiia; order Acidimicrobiales; family Iamiaceae; genus CAZUMJ01. The sequence goes on from CAZUMJ010000027.1 coordinate 28,321, forward strand.
CGCCTCGGCACCGCCGGCCACGCCGGTCGTGGCGGCGCCGTCGCCGGCGACCGAGCGCGCGACGACCGCTCCGCCCATGACTCCCGTGTGCAGGATCGCGTCGCCCTGCACGCTGGTTCCGGTGGTGCCGCCGCCGGACACGGTGATGGTCGCGTAGCCGGCGTGAACGGTGAGCTGCCCGATGATCGCGGCGATCGTGAGGGCGACGTCGCCCTCGAGAGCGGTGCCGGCGGCCTTGCGGTGCGCACGGAGGAGCGCGACCGCGACGTCGGTCTCGTCGGCGGGCCCGAGCGTGCGGTTCTTGAGGCGGAGCAGCGCGATCGCCGTCTCGGTCTGGACGGCGGCGGCGATCGCCTTCAGCTTGCGACGTACGAGCGGCACGGCGGTCTGGGCGTCGATGGCGACCGCGACGGCCCGGGTCTTCGTGTGCGCGATCGGCTGGGTGGCGTCCGTCTCTGACGCGACACCGACGGTGCGCCGGTGGGTGCGGGTGACGGCCACGCCGGCGTCGGTTTCGGCGGCCTCTGCGGCGACCTTCGCCTTCCGCCTGGTGGCCGCGATCGCGGTGTCGGCTTCGGTGGCGGCGGCTGCGGCACGGGTCTTGACGCGTGCGATCGGCAGGGCAGCGCTCGTGTCGATCGCGATCCCGACCTGGCCGCTGGCGGCCCTCGTGATCGTCAGCGCGGTGTCGGTCTCGAGGGCCGCGGCGATCGCGCGGATCTTCGTGCGTGCGAGCGCCTGGGCGAGGTCGGTCTCCGTGGCGATCCCGAGCAGCCGTGAGCGCACGCGGTTGAGCGAGAGCGCAGCGTCGGTCTCCGTCGCGATGGCCGCGGTGCGGGCCTTCCGGCGTGCGACGGCGATCGCCGAGTCGGTCTCGGCTGCCTGCCCGGCGGCCTTCGTCTTCACGCGGGCGACGCCGATGGCGGTGTCGGTCTCTGCGGCGACGCCGGCGGCGCGGGTCTTCAGCTTCCCGAGCGCCGTTGGGTTCGAGTCCGTCTCGGTAGCGATGCCTACCGTTCGACGGTGGGCGCGGGTGATCGAGATCGCCGCCGGGGTGTCGACCGCGATACCGATCGGTTTCTTCTTGACCCGGCCGGCCGCGACCGCCGTGTCCGTCTCGGCGGCTGCGGCGGCCTGCGCCTTCCTGCTGGAGACCGGGAGCAGGGCGAACCCGATCACGCCCCATCGGTCCGACGCGGCCATCGCGTCGGTGCCACCGTCGATCGTGCCCGCAGACGCGACCGTCGCGATCTGCAAACCGATCGCCGCGTCGGTGCCGGTCGCGGTCAGATACTCGGCTACCGCTTCCGTCCAGTCGCCGCCGGTTTGGCCGGTGAATGCGTCAAGGGCGTTGTCGTCGTTGACGAACACGAACTGCAACGCCAGCCTGTTGTCGCCCAATGTCGTGACACCAGAGTCGGCGATCGTCGTCGACGTGGCCGTCGTAGGTGTTCCAGTCGAACCGGCGGAGCCGTTCTCGAGAATGTCGGTGAGAGCAGTTCCCGTATTGACGTCGGCGAACTCGTAGAGCCTCGAGTACGTGTCGACGCCCGAAGTGCCGCCTGCGACGCTGACCGAAACCGACGTACTCGTGGCGCGGCCCACCCACAGTTGCCCGTGCAGAGCCGTCGAGAACGTGTGGTCGATGATCGACGTCATCGCCGACCCGGTGCCGCCAAGATCCTCGATGCCGCTGATGCTCGAGATGGTGGCGTCATCGTTGCCGTCGTCGAGGACCTGCAAGATGAGCAGGTTCCCGACCGTCACCCCGGACTTGGTGACCGCCCTCGCAGCGCCAGACTGCCATACGTCCCCGGACCCGGCACCCACGAACGACGGCGCGGAAGGCCCGGAGCTGATCGCGCCGCCGCCGAAGTCGTCAAGGCGGGTCGACGCGCCCGCGTGGCTGGCGTCGAGGCCGATGTAGCCGTCACCGGAGATGTTCGAGTCGTTCCCCTGACCGACCTGCGTCCACGACCCCGCCGACGGCTTGTGCCACAGCGTGATCGTTGTGCCGTCGATCGACGCGCCGAACGAGTCGCCGGAGGAGAACTCCTGGGTTGCGTCCAAGGTGCCGTCAGTGACCTGCGTGTACGAGCCGCCCGACGACATCCGCCACACCTGGAACTTGTCGGTTCCGTCGGCGGCGATCATCACGCACTGGTAGCCGACCGCGGTGCCGGAACCGGGGTTCTGGGCACGCAACCAGACGGCCACATAGTCGCCGTCCGCGGGTTTCGTCGCGACCGTCGCGTACGCCTCCTGGTCGGCGCCGACCGACGTCGCCCAGTACGATTGAGACGTGCCCGCCGACGACGACGGCGCCGCCTGGTTACTCAGCCGCCGCAGGTTCCCGATCGACCCGGACTGGATCTGGCCGCCCCAGGCGCCGCCCTCCGACAGCGGATCCTCGTCGGCCCCGGTGAACGACGAAAGAACCGAGGTGGTCGGGAACGCCATGCGGGCCCCGTTATCCGGCCGTGTCTACGACGCCCGGTAGAACACGTTGATCGTCGCGGTCACGTCGGAGCCGTCAGGGGTGATCGCGAAATCATGCTGGGTCAGCGGCACCGACGACGAGTCCGAGCCGGTGTTCTCGGTGAAGATCAGGTCGGTCACTGCACCGGACGACACCGCCGTCCACGTTTGGTCGGGGACGTCGAGGTCTACCCGGTCGTTCGTGTTGTCGACCGTCAACGTGACCGACGCGTTCGAGATGCTCTTCCGGCCCCAGCCGTTCGTGGTGCGCTCGGTGACGGAGCCGAGGACGCTCGTGACGGTCGCGAGGTCGCGCAGCGTGGCGTCGGTTGTGGCGCCGGCGTCGACGGTGAGGATCTGCACGTTCGCGCCGTCACGGATCTTCTCGGCCGCCGCGCCTTTCGCCACGTTGTAGACAAAGTCAGCCATTGCTAGCCCCTCTTCGCCGGCTTCGGCTGGTCGAGCACGGTCTCGTACTCGTGGATCACCTCGTGCGAGCCGTCTGCCAACTGGTAGCGGCCCGGGTGCCGCACGATCCGGTAGCGCAGCGGCCCGCCCTCGACGTCCAGCACGATCGCGTCGCCGGTGATCACGGGGTTGCGGTCGTAGGCGACACCGTCGACCTCGGTCGACACGACCTGCATGTTCTCGACGCTGAGGTAGCCGGCGGCGAGCGCCCGGGCGACGAACGTGTCAGCGAATCCGTGCTCGGCCGGCGCGTTGCCGTCGACGACGACGCTGGCGATCGGCCAGGACCCGTCGGGGTTCCGGTCGCCGCTCTTGTCGGCGTTGATCGTGAGGCGCAACATCGGCCTACTATCGGAAGCCGCGCAGTTCTTCGTCGGCGTCGGCCAGGCGGGCCTGCTCGAGCACGAGCCGCCGATGCAGCGATGGGGCCCGGAGACGCCGGCGCCAGCGGCGCCGGTTGCGGTTCAGGTTGAGGGGATGCGCCCAGCCGGAGCGGCGCTTGCGACGGCGCATCTCACAGGCCCAGGCCGGCGCCTTCTTTCGGCACCGTGTTCCGTTTCACACCGATGTCGGCCGGCAGCGCGTTCACGACCGCCGCCAGCTGTTCCTGGTCGAGCCCGGCGGCCTGCAGCGCCGCCTGCACCTGGGCGGGACTGATGCCCGCCTGGTCGGCGAGGTCGTCGGGGAGCTTGGTGAGGCCGAGCAGGTCCCGCACGTCGTCCTGCGACTCGCGGTCGGCGAACGTGAACCCGGCCGGCTCGAGCACAGAGATCGCTTTCGAGATCACCTCGATGTTGCGGGCAACGAGCTTCGACACCGTCAACCGTGGGCTGCGGTATTCGGCCGCCTCGGCGCCGAAGTTCACCTCGACGAGCTTCCGGACCACCTGCCGAGCCCGCTCCCGCGCGAGGTCTTCGGCGACGGCGCCGGCGGCGAGGTAGAACGGGTCGGCCTGCGTCTCCGCCGTCGCACGGGCGCCCGTCTGGCCGAGGCCTTGCCGGGTGAAGTGCTGCAAGCCGGCCTCGGCGATCTGGTTTGAGCACCACTGCAGGAGCTTCTCCGGGTCCGCGAGCGACGTGGCCGCGTTCAGGATCTCGAGGCCCCACTCGGAGTCGTCTCTGGTGCCGCCCTGCGGCACCGGCAGATGCACGTAGGCGCGCTGGTGGGTGCGGACGTTGCGGCCGATGACCTTCGCTTTCTCCTCGCCGTCGGGGGTGTCGGGATGCCACACAACAGGCAGGCCGGCCGAGTACCTGTCCCAGCCGATCCCGGTCGAGATGATCAGCAGCTTCTTCAGCGTCCACGCCCCCCACGCCGGCCGCAGCACGCTGGTGCCGTCCCATGAGGTGCCCGGCTCGAACACGTGGTAGACGAGCTTGTCGCCCGGGATCGGCCTTGTGTCGGCGATCGACTGGGTGAGCGTCTTGATCGTGCCGTCCGGGTTCCAGTCGATCTTCTGCACCGACGCCGGCTGCCGCGGTGCGAGCTTTGAGAGCGGCCGGACGAGGTGCTCGTCGCCGTCGGCGTCGCGCCACGAGCGGACGTCGCCCCACACGAGCTCCTCGAACGAGCAGCCCATGTCGAGCATCGCGAGCCCCTGGTCGACCAGTCTGCCCCACGACAGGTTCAGCCAGCCGTCCTCGCCCTCGAGGCCGAGGTTCGCGGCGACCATGTCTCGGATCAGCCGGTCGACCGGGTCGTCCTTCGACCGCGGATCGAGCGACCAGGTGGCTGACCGGACGGTGAGCTTGTAGAACGACAGCAGCGACTTGACGGTCGCGTCGGTCTTCCGCATCTCGTCGTACACGAGGAACTTCGCGCGGCCCGACAGCTCCGGGTTGACGTCGGGGCCGCCGGTGAGCATCTGCGTCACCCACTGGTCGCCGGCCGACCCGGCTTCGCCGCGGTCGGGGCCGGTCAGATCACCGGTGGGGGCGGCCGCGTAGGAGCGTCCGTCGAAGAGGGTGATACGCACGGCCTACTATCAGCCGCGGCTAGAGCGCCTGGTCGTAGCCGAGGTCGGACTGCAGGCCGAGGTCTGCGTCGCCGTGCCGCTCGCCGCGCGCCACCTTGTGCCGGCGGGTCAAGAGGTGCTCGTCGGGGTCGACGGTGTCCGCCTCGAGCGCGTCCGCGGACAGGTCGGCGCCGGCACCCACGGGCGGGAACGTCGCCGTCGCCCAGTAGGCGAGCGACCGGCAGGCGTGGTTGTGGATGTCGTCGTCGAGGTCCTGGGCGCGGCCGAACCGGATGCCGCCGACCCGGTCGGTCTTCCACTTGTTCTGCGCGAGGTGGTTGCCGAGCTCGGCCGCGTTCACACCGCAGATCCGCAGCCGTTTCGGGGTGCCGAGCAGCAGCCGGCGAACGCAGTCGGTCGTCACCTGGATCGTGTTGAGCCGGCGGGGGAACCGGCCGATGTTGAAGCCCTGCCGCCGGTACTGGGCTGCCAACGATCGGCCGGTGGCCTGCTGCTTGTCGTGGCCGGCCGGGTCGCCGACGCACCGCCACGCCCGGGAGAACTCCGGCCGGGTGTCCTTCTCGGGGATCCCGAGCTCGACCAGGTAGCGGCGCAGCTCGTCGCAGACGTGCTCGGGCACGCCGCTCGTGCCGTGCTGGGTGCCCATCTCGAGCAGCCCGATCGCGCGGACCTCGTCGATCGCGTTCTGCAGCACGATCACGCTGGTGGTGTCGAGGCCGTAGTCGATCGCGAGCTCGACGGGCAGATCAGGCGACCACGGGATGCCGTCGTTGACGACGTGGACGGCCGGGTCGTACTCGTCGAACACCCGCCCGGGGAGAGAGCCGGCCCGGTCGATGTCGTACTCCGAGGCGACCTGCTGGTTCGTCTTGTCGGCGATCTCCCGGTCATACCATGGGCTCGTGAGTTTGCCGGGGTACCGGTGCGCACGAGGCTCCGACGCCTCCCACCGGACGCCGGCGCGGTTGCCGGCACACAGCTCGCAGCCGGGATCCTGGCCAGCGACATGGGCGCCGATCGAGTACACGGGATGCTCTGACCAGTGGAGGCGCAGGTACCGCCAGCCGGCGGGTTTCGTGTCGGCGATGCGGGCGTGCATGTTGTTCGACCCCTCCGGCGTCGACAGGTAGACCTTGCCGTCCGGGCAGGCGGCGGCGAGCGACTGGTGGACGAGCTCGCCGTGCTCGACGCGGGCGGCCTCGTCCACGATCGCGAAGTCGAACGAGTCGCCGCGGCCAGGGTCGTCGTCCTGGCCCTTGCCATGCACAACAGACCCGGTCGCCGGCACCTCGAGCAGCGACGGGTTCCGACGGAACGACAGCTGGCCGAGATAGGAGAGCCGGTCGCGGGGCAGCCGCTGGTCGATGTACCGGACCTTCCCGAACATCGACTCCCACGTTGACGTGCGGCCGCCGTCGTCGATCTTCGGGAGCTTCACGTGCATGCACAGACCGACGACCCGGTGGTGGTGGATCAGCCACGTCAGGGCGGCACACAAGCCGACGGTCTCGCCGATCTGCCGGCTCTTGTCGATCACCAGGTTACGGAACCGCAGCTGGCCGCTGTCGGCGAGCAGGCCGAGGTCGATCCACTCCGCGATCGTCTCCTCCTGCTGCGGGAACAGCCGCATCCGTACCGCCCGGATGCGTTGCCGGTCGTGGGTGTCGCCGGCGAGGAACGACGCAACGACGACGAAATCGTTGATCCAGCCGAACGGGTCGCGGGCGTACCGCTCCTGCAGGGTCAGCTCGACGTCGCGCTGCTCCTGCCGGGCTACCTCGAGCTGATGCTGCCGGCGGGCCGCCGCGAACGCGTCGGCGAGGCTGCTCATCGCTTCTTGGCGCGGAGCCTGCGGGACCGACGGCGCTGCTCGAGCGCGACCTCGATGGTCTTTCGGTCTGCCTGCATCTGCAACACCGCCTTCGTGGTGCCGGGGATCTTGGCCATCAGCTCGTCTCCGGGTCGTTGCCTGTGGCGAGCGGACGGCCGCGCCGTGTGGCGACCGGCACGTCGCCGCGTTGGGCGCGGCGTTTCAGTTCGTCGTCCAACGCGTTCGTCGACGCCTGCCTGACACCGGTGTCGTCGACGGTCGCGGCTGCTGTGAGGTCGACGCTGAGCAGACCGGCGAGCACGAACCCGCCGGCCAGCACGACTGCCGCGGCCACAGCGCCGACCACGAGCGTGACGGCCACGAGCCCGGTCACGTAGGCCGAGCACGCGGCGACGAGCGCGAGCCGGCGCCACACGTCAGCTGTCACGCCGCTGCCCTCGCTCGATCTCCGCTGCCAACGCCTCGACCCTCGCCGCCAGCGGCCCGTACATTTCGGCCGCGTTCCGGTGTGCTTCCAGGATCAGCGCCCGTTTCACCCGCTGTATCCGGGTTGCCGCCCAGTCCGCTGACCGGCCGAACCGCTGGCCGATCTCGCCGGCGCTCAGCCCATCCGCGAGGAAAGGCCCGATCTGGGCCAGGATCTCCTGCGCATCCGGTGGCAGCATCTCGGGGTCCACGTACTCCAGGATCGCCGTCATCGACGGCGTCCTGGCCGCCGCCGTCGCGGAACGCTTGGGCGGCGTATCTGGGGTCTGCAACTCGCTTCTCACCGTGCCTCCCGTCTCTGCGTTCGAGGTAGTCGCTCAGCGCGTACTTGAGCTTGTACGCGGTCCAGCCGCCGAGCCGGGAGCCGGAGTCGCGCGGCTTGTATTTCGCGGCGATCACGATGACTTCGCCGAGGAGGTGGCGGAGCGCGTCGTCCCAGTCGGATTGGTCGAGCGTCATCGCGTACGCGTTCCCGGCCAGCGTTTTCCGGCACAGCCCTTCGACGTTCAGGATCGTTTCCGCTGACGCCGGGTGGTGATAGTCCCACACGCGGCCGAGCATCGACTCGCGAGACGGCCCGGTCACGCGGCAGCCTCCCCCAGCCCGATACCGCCGAGCAGCGGCGCCAACCCCTGATCGAGCTCCGCGAACGCAGCCGCACGAACGTCTGCCGGCACGAACTTCCCGATCACCTCGAAGAACACCCCGAACGCCGCCGACACCTCCGACACCTCGATCCGCCCGGTCGCCTCGCCGGCGTACAGCTGCTCGAGGTGAGCGAACCTCGGCAGCGCCCGCACCGCGACGTTCGGGTCGAGCTTCACGTCCTCGGCGAGCACCGTCTCGCGGAGCTTGTCCGCGACCCGGATCGTGTCGGCCTGCCGGGCCTCGAGCGACCTCCCGGCCTTCGCGAGGAGCTTCTCCGCCGCGGCGGCGTCGGCCTTCGCGGCGGCTCCGACCCAGTCGTGGCGCTTGGCCCACTTCCCGACGGTGTGATCGGTGATGTGGTACTCGGTTGCTACTCGGCTGAATGTGCGGTGTTCGGGGCCGAGGGCGACGTAGAACGCCTTGGCGGCGTCCCAGTCGACGCGTGGTTTCCGGGGGGTGGTCACTGGGATTGTGGTAGCAGGTTGGTCGGCGGGCGGGTGGTGGCGGGGTTGTCCCGGGGGGCGGCGGGTCGGCTGTGGGCGTTGGCAAGCGCTAGGAACTCGGGCGGTGGGGCAACCCTCTCGGGGTCGGGTTCGGATGGCCGGTCGGGACGTGGGGGGGAGTTCGAGCGGGTGCCTACGGCACCTGGGGCGATCGACGTGCGGGGTGCTGGCGGCCAGGTGTCGGTGGTCTCGAAGTCGTCGCGTGCGAGGGCGCCGGGTTTCTCGGCTTTCGGGTTGGCCTGGTGGTGTTCGAGCCAGGCGATTGCCCGGTCGGGGTCGTGGCGTGCGGTTTTGAGTGCTGCGAACTTCCAGCCGGCGGCGCGGAGGCGTTCGATCTTCGCATCATCATCGGGTTCGTGGTGTTGGGTGGACGATGATGATGATGGTTCTTGTCTTGTCTCTGTCTCCGTCTGGTCTGGTCTGGTCTGGTCTCCTCCGGAAGGTTTCCGGAAGGTTTCCGGAGTCGTTCCGGAATCCCCTGCAAATGGAGGGTTTGCGTCTGGATTTCCGGAAGGTTTCCGGAAGGTTTCCGGAATGGGGCCGTAGAGGCGCTCGATCAGGCCCTCTGGGGCGACGAGATTAGCGGGCGGATCGTAGAACGCGGACGCCGGCGGACGCTTCCGGAACGCCTCGCGCGGCTGGTGTTTCTCGAAGTCAACGATCTGGATGATCGCCTGATCGCGGTGCTCCCACACGATGATCCGCCCGAGCTGTTGGAGCACGAGCAGACGCCGGCCGGCCTCCTCGTGTGGGATGTCGAGGAGGGGCCAGCAGAGCGCCCGCAGCTTGAGCGGGCGGGCGTCGAGGCGGCCCCACGGGTCGGAGTGTGCGATGAGCCGCCACCAGATGCGCTCTCCGAGGTCGTCGAGCGATGCGAGGGACGTCGAGACGCCCACGGTGCTCTGCATGGCCCTCCACGCCACGGCTAGACGTCCTCGGCTGCGGTGTTGATCGTGTGGACGGTGAGCCCGAGCGTGTGGGTGACCGTCTCGCCGTCGTCGCTGGTCTTCTTGAGCGTCCAACCGTGTTTGCCGACGAACGCGGTGACGTGCAGCTCGAGCTCCTGGCCGAACCGGAGGTTCTGGAACCAGGTGACGTCGTCGTCGAGTTTGATGTCGATGTTGCCTGCGAACGCGAGTTTGAGGGTGTCGGCCCGGTAGCCGTCGAGGGCGGGCCTGGGCTGCTGGTAGTCGGCGCCGTTGAACAGGCCGGCGTTTTCGCCGGGGAGCTGTCCGGTGATGTCGCCGGTGACTTCTCCGGTATCGGCGTTGACGTAGATGGTCATGCGGTCCTCCTTCGTAGGGTTTCGAGGATGTCGTCGATGTCCGATGGCCGCCACAGGTAGGTTGCGACGCCGGCTGCCGCGAACGCGGCGAGCCATGCTTGCTGTTCGTCTTTGATCCGTCCTTTCTGGGTTTTGAGTTCGGCTGCGATGACCCGGTCGCGGACCAGGATGAGGTCGGGGAAGCCGGTGCCGTCGGCTGCGACGGGTGTGCGCCAGCCGCGGGTGGTTTGCGCGGGGCGGAAGTGGGCGACCCGCCAGCCGAGGGTGCGGGCGAGGTCGATCACCTGGCCCTGGAAGGCGGCTTCGGTGAGCGGCGGCAGGCCGGTCATGCTGCCGCCTCCGTCGTCCCGCTGGTCTCCCAGGCGTGTTCGTCGGCGTTCAGGGCGGCGCAGTGTGCTTCGACCCGGCGCGGGTCATGGATGAGGCCGCCCTGGTGGTTGCGGGTAGCGACGGGCTGCCAGCACAGACAGCTGTCGTGGATGAGGGCGCGGCCTCTGCTGTCGACCACGATCACGTAGCGGTCCGCGGTCACGGTCGGATCTCCCACGGTGCAGGTGGCCTCTCCGGCGTCTTCTGCTGGCAGCGGACGCACGCGAACGTTTCGGGAGTGATCGTCGGGTCGGGGTGGGGGATCTCGATGAGGTCGATGTCGGTGCCGCACCGGGTGCAGCGGAGCAGCCGGCCGATGACCTGGGTGCGGCCGATCTCGACGCCGCCGGTGCCGGGGACGAGCCGCAACTAGGGCCGTCCGATCTTGCGGCGTCCGCGTTCGGTCGCGCACCAGCGTCCGGCGGGGGTGATCGTCGCCCACGACCGCCGGTAGAGGGCGTCGAGGGTGCGCTGACAGGTTGCCGCGGTCATGCCTGTGGCCGCGGCGACCTGCGCGGCTGTGTGTGAGCGTCGGCCGAGCGCGTGCAACACCAGGTGCTGCGGGCCGCTGACTGGGGGGCCGCCGGCCATCAATAATCCCCCAAGCTCATGCGGTCACGTTCTTTATAAATGGGGTGCCGTCACCGAGCGCTGCGTACTCGCGGCGGCCGCCGGAGAGGTAGTTGCGGCGTCCGCCCTGGTGCTTCTCGTTCGCCTCGGACTGCCGCTGCACCTGGAAGTCGATCGGCAGTCCCGTCTGCGAGCGCAGCCACGCCGTCGAGGTGAGGCAGAACGCCTCCCACAGGAGCGGGTTCGCGAACGTCGCGTCGAACTCATCGTCGTCCATGATCATCCGCACGTCCACATCTCGCCAGTCCGGCGTCGTGAGGACGGTGCCGACGAGGTAAATGCTCGGGCACAGCCTCCGCAGCGGCGTCACCGCGATATCAAGACGATGCAGATCGAACGTCGTCAGCCACGTCGCACGGCTCATGCGGCGGCCCCGTCGAGCCTGATTGGGGGGCCGCCGCTCACAGTCGCCCCTGCCGCATGTCGTAGTAGAGACGCGCTTCTACCTGCCGCGGTGTCTCCTCACGTTCGCGACTGATGTATTCGTCTTCGTCGACGACTACTCGGCCGTCCAGGTCGAGTACCGCGGGTAGGAACACGGTTGTGCGCACGCGCCTCGCGTAGCGGCGGAGCGGGTCGCCAGGACGCCATCGGTCGTCTGGGTAGCCGTGCTGTTGGCAGCACGGGTCGCGTCCGGTGATACCCGTGACGGTCGTGCCGTCGGGCCCGTCGAGCGTGACCTGCTCGCATGTGCAGACGGACGCCATCTCTAGAAATCCCTCGGGAAGCCGTGGGTGTCGAACCCGTCGCCGGTCGTGTTCTGCGCGGACGGGCCGCTGCCGGTCGGCTGCCAGTCGGTGAGTGTCCAGCCTGCGTTGCGCCGGTAGCGGACGAGGCGTTTCCGGCGGAGCGCCTCGCCCATCTGGTTGCCGTTCGTCCGGTCCCATGCGCAGCGGTCAGCTGCGGCGTGGTTGCCGTGGCGTTCGCACAGCAGCGCCCCGAGCTCGTCTGAGCTGATCGGCTGCAGCCTGCCGATCAGCTCGAGCGCGAACTGCTGACGGTCGGTCAGCTTCGGGGCGGGCGTGGGTGCGGGGTCGCCGCCGGCGAGAGCCAACTGTGACGCGGTGCCGTTCATACGCGGCCGAGCCAGGCCCGGTAGCCGCCGCCGGTCACGCATCCCCATCCGGCCCATCCGTACCGTGCCCGGATCCGGCGTTCCACCACGGTCTGCTGCCACGGTGTCGCCTGATATGCGTCGTCGGGGTAGCCGGCCGGTTTGAACGCGTCCCATGAGCCCCGGTAGAACCCGTAGGCGCCCTGGTAGGTGCCGGAGTTGTGCTGCCAGTTGATCTGTGTTTCGCACATCGCGACGGCGCGCTCCATCGGCGTCGTGAACGCCTGCCAGTTCCACTGTCGTTTCTTCTCGTGGAGCCGCCAGGTGCAGGCCCGCCATCGGTTCTGCCATCGGCCGAGTTCGGCTTGCCGGAACGCCTGCGAGTGGGGTTTCCATGGTGACCGTGCGCGGGTGCGTGGGATGCTGAGCCTGTCTTGGCAGGCCCAGGTCGCGACGATGGTGCGGGCGGTTTGGGCGGGCAGCTGGTCGCGGCCGGCTGCGGCGATGGTGGGGGTGAGGCAGATGGTGAGCAGGGCGACTGTGGTCATGCGGCGCAGGGTCCTGTCTCCTTGACTGGTTTCCCCCCGCTGGTGCGAGGGCCGGATGGGCGCCGAAGGGCGGCGCTGTCAGGGCAAGTCACGAAGTGGGAGAGGTAGAGAGGGATGCCGTCGACCAGGCAGCCGGCCCGGTCGGCCTCGCGGGTGAGCACGATCGCGACCTGTTCGCCGCCGACCCAGCCGAGCTGCACGTTCCCGTCCCGTGTCGGCTCGACGTCGAGCGGCATACGCTTGCCGGCGGCCGTCTTCGCCCACCGGATCGGGGCGCCACACGAGCGACACGTCGTCACGCGGATGCCTCCGTGAGAAGTGACTGCTGCGACAGCCGGTCAGCGGCGATCGCGCACGAGTCCTCCGAGAGCTCGATCAGGATGGAGCGGCGGCCGAGCGCGCGAGCGGCGACTGCGGTGGTGCCGGCGCCGCCGAACGGATCGAGCACGACACCGCCCTCGGGGCAGCCCGCGAGGATGCAGCGGGCAGCGAGCTCGGTGGGCATGACGGCCGCGTGGTCGCCGTCGAACTGAGCGCACACGATCCGCCACACCGACCGGGCGTTCCGCGTCGCGCGAGCGATCATCGGTTCGCTCTCGGGGGCGCCCCCATCGATCATGTCCTGACGGCGATCGGCCGTCTTCTTCGAGACGCCCGGCCACCTGGCGCTGATCTCCGCCTTCGACAGGCGGTTCTTCACCATCCGCGCCTTGCCGACGGCGTCCTTCCGCATCGTCTGCGCGCCCCACCGCTCCCACGAGGCCGGCTCGGCGATCGCGTCGGCGTCGTACCAGTAGTGCCGCTGCTTCGAGAGCAGCAGCACGTACTCGTGCGAGGTCGTCGGCCTGTCCTTCGCCGACTCCGGGATCGGGTTCGGCTTGTCCCACACGATCACCTGGCGCAGCCACCAGCCGTCGGCGCGCAGCGCGAGCGCGACCTCGAACGGGACGAGCATCAGGTCCTTCGGCTTCGTGCCCTCGGCGCGGCCGAGCTTGTTCACGACCGGCGAGACGCGCTCCTGCCGCTCGGGAGTCGAGAGGGTCGAGGTGCGGCCGTGACGAGGCCCTCGCGGCGATGCCGCGTAGGTGTCGCCGAGGTTCAGCCAGAGCGTGCCGTCGTCGGCGAGCACCCGCCGTGCCTCCCGGAACACGGACACGAGCGCCCCGACGTACTCGCCGAGGGTGTCCTCGTGGCCGATCTGCCCGTCGACGTCGTAGTCGCGGAGCAGGTAGTAGGGCGGCGAGGTGACGATGCAGTTCGCGACGCCGGCGTCGAGCGTGCTGAGCACGGCGAGCGCGTCGCCCAGGTGGAGCGTGAAGTCGGCGTCCCGGACGAAGACGGTCACGCGGCTACCCTCGGGGCGTGCGCTACGAGCTCCGGACAGCCGACGGGCAGAGCCTCGGCACCATGAACTTCAACGCGACCGCCTGGAAGCCCGGCGACACCATCCCGCTCGCCGCCGGCCGCTGGTACGAGGTACTCGAAGCCCCGGAGGACGAGGCCGTGCTCGTCGTCGCGGAGCGCCGCAAGGGAGCCGTCTAGCGGTGTTACAAGCTCGGGGAGAGGCGCGCTAGACCAGCTCGCCATCCGAATCCCCCTGCAAAGCGGGGGGATCGGCCTGGAAGCTTACGCGGGTTCGATTCCCGCCGCCTCCAT
>CAZUMJ010000028.1:0-39100 GCA_964621605.1 uncultured Iamiaceae bacterium
GACCGACTCGCGCAGGTCGTCGCGAACCTGTGCGAGAACGCCCTCAAGTACGCGGCCTCACAAGTTCGTGTCTCGGTCACCGTCGCGGCGCAGCACGTCGTGCTCAGCGTCGACGACGACGGGCCAGGCATCCCCGCGGCCGACCTGCCGCACGTGTTCGAACGCCTCTACACCGCGCAGGCTGCCCCACGGCGGGCCAGCACCGGATCGGGCCTGGGTCTCGCCATCGCCCGCGAGCTGGTCGGGGCGATGGGTGGCACGATCGCCGCGGCAACGCCGCAGGGTCAGGGCACCTCGATGCGCGTCACCCTCCCGCTGCAGCGGCCCTGAGCGCGGCGGGCACCGGGGCGGCGAGCTAGTCGCGGGCCCCCATGAACATCACCTTCAGCTCGTCGTAGGACTCGATGCACGTCCCCGCGCCGAGCACCACGCACTCCAGTGGCGCTTGTACGAGGTTCACGGCGATCTCGGTCTCAGCCGCGATGCGCTCGGCCAACCCGCGGAGCATGCCGCCTCCGCCGACGAGGTGCAGCCCGTTCACGATGAGGTCCTGCGCGAGCTCGGGCGGGGCCTGACCCAAGCACGTGATGACCGAGTCGACCATCGCGCTGACCGGCTCGTCGATCGCCTCGCGCACCTCACCGGGCGAGAGGATCACCGTCTTCGGAAGGCCGGTCATGAGGTCGCGTCCACGCACCTCGGCCTTGATCTCGTCGCGGACCGGCCACGCGGACCCGAGCGCCATCTTGATCTCTTCCGCGGTGCGCTCACCCACCGCGATGCCGTACTCACGCCGGATGAACGTCTGGATGGCGGCGTCGATGTCGAACGACCCCACCCGCACCGCCTGCAGCGCCACCACCCCGCCGAGCGAGATGAGCGCCGTCTCCGTCGTGCCGCCACCCACGTCGATGACGAGGTTGCCGACCGGCTCGTTGATCGGCAGCCCGGCACCGATCGCCGCGGCCATCGGCTGCTCGAGCAACTGCGCCTCGGCCGCACCCGCCTTGCGTGACGCCTCGATCACCGCACGCCGCTCGACCTCGGTGATCGCGGAGGGCACGCAGATGACCACGCGCGGGCGGTTGAAGCGGCTCACGCCGCCACGCTGCAACAGCAGGCGGATCATGCGCTCGGTGATGTCGAAGTCGGTGATGGCGCCCTGGCGCAGCGGGCGCACCGCCACGATGTAGCCGGGGGTGCGGCCGATCATCTGCCACGCCTCCTGGCCCATCGCCAGCACCTCGCCGCTGCGCGAGTTGAGCGCGATCACCGACGGCTCGTTCAACACGATGCCCCGGCCCTTCGCGTACACGAGCGTGTTCGCGGTGCCGAGGTCGATCGCCAGGTCGCGTGCCAGAGCTACCGCCCCCCCGACTCGCGACGCTCATGGTCGCGGCGACTGCGCGACTCAGGCGACAAGGCCTGCATCTCTCGTTGGAAGTCGGAGATGGACGACCCGAACGACGTCGGCTTGCGCGTGCGCAGCCAGAGGATCAGCACGCCGACGACCATGAGCACCAAGGCCCCGCCGAGGAACAGCAGCGGGTTCATGCCGCACCCCCGGACACCGACGCTGCACCCGGCGCGATCAGCAGTACGGGCACATCCGCGGGAGCGACGAGCGGCTGCGCGCCCGTGCCCCAGTCGTCGCCCCCGGCCCAACGCTCGCGCTTCCAGATCGGAACGCTCGCCTTCACCGCGTCGATCAACCACCGGCCCACTTCGAACGCCTCGTCGCGGTGCGGCGCAGCGACCACGACCAGCACGGCCACGTCGCCAACCGCGAGCTCACCGACGCGGTGCAGCACGGCGAGGCGTCCAACGCCAGGCCACCGACGTCGGGCTTCGTGCGCGAGTTCGTCCATGCGGGCCACGGCGGCCGACTCGTACGCCTCGTACGTCAGCGCCTCGACTCCGGCGCGGCCCTCCGCGTGGTCGCGCACCGTGCCGCGAAACGACACGACCGCACCGCAGCGCGGCTCGACGACCCAGTCTTCGACGCCGGTTGGGAGGGCATCGGCTACCAGCTCGACCCACGTGTCGCTGATCGGTGTGGCCAACGCACCAACCGGCTCACCCGCGACGCCGCCCGACGCGCGCGCCACACCTACCGGTTCGGTGACGGGGGCGGGCGGCGATGCCGCCGCGGATTGCGGGGAGGGTACCGACGGAGGCACCGGGCCATCGTAGGCGGCGCCGCCACGGCGCCTTCAGCCCGCGTGTGCGTCAGCCACGTCGACGCAGCGCGGCATACCCGACGGCGAACGCCGCGCCGACGATGCCTGCGCCGGCACCGGCGAGGGCGAGCTCCTGGCGCCGAGCAGGGCTCAGCGTTGCCCACGGCCCCGCACGGAACGCCGCCACGTAGGCCTCTTCGTTGCTGGTCGTCGCCTCCCACCCTGCGGCGCGGAGACGATCGTTGGCCACCACCCACGGGTGCGTGGCGTACGGGAGAAGGACCGCCGGGGCCGGCGCCAAACCGAGCTTCCACCGTGCGTCGGCAACCGCAGCCCCGACGCGTTCCCCGAGGCGGAGGCGCGGGCGGGAGTCGAGCGCGCGACGGTCCCCACCGGTCAGCCAACCATCGGGTGCCACGTTCACCACCTGCGTGATGCCCCCGAGCACCCCGAGCACCACCGCTGAGGCGAGGTCCTGTGCGTGCAGGAACTGGGTGGGCGGGTCGTGATCCGCGACCGGTAGCTCCAACGCCGCGCGCAGTGCGCGGGTCAGCCAATCCGGTGCGTCGTCGGCGACCACCGGCGCGGCCCGCAGCACCGTCGCGGTGCGGGCGCCCGGGTCGTCGTCGGCCCAGTCGGCCACCAACCGTTCGAGCTCGGCACACTCCACCGCGAGGGTCAGGCCGTGGTTCGGGCGCAGCACCGCGTCCTCGGTGAGCGGCACCGGGTTCTTCGGCCAGGCGCCGTACACCGTGGTGCTCGACACCAACACCACGCGCTGCACGCCGGCGGCGGTCGCGGCGGCCAGCACGGCACGCCCTTCGTCCACCAGACGGCCGGGGGCGAGCTGTGTCGGGTCGACGTCGTCGACGCCGGCACCGAGGTGCACCAGCACGTCGGCGTCCGCGACGTGGAGGGCGAGGTCGGCGTAGACGAGGTCGACGACGTGCTCGGCGTGGGGCGCACCCGACGAAGCCGGGGCCCCCGCGCGTGGGCGTGGCGCCAGCACCGTCACGGCATCGACTCCTTCGGCCGCACGCAGGGACTCGACCACCACATCTGCAGCGGCTCCCGCCGCGCCGCTCACCACGACCCTCGACATGGCACCACGATGCCCGCCCCACGAAGGCCGGTCCATTCGACCCGCCGGTACGATGCCCGAGTGCTCCCCCCCACTGCCCCGTCGCCCGTCCTTCGGAAGACGTCGTGAGCGACCCGTTCGGCGGCATGCCCTTCTTCGGTGACCTGTCCCGGCTGCTCGGCCAGCAGGGTCCGGTGGCGTGGGCCCCCGCCGGACAGCTGGCGCTCACCATCGCCACCAACGGCCAACCCGAGGTGAACGTCGACCCGCTGGAGCGCATGCGCATCGAGCAGCTCGCCCGCGTCGCCGAGGTGCAACTGTCGGGCATCGGGCTCGACCCTGCACCCGGTGGCCACATCGCCACGATCGTGCCGGTGACGCGCTCGCAGTGGGTGCAGCAGACGCTCGACGAGCTCCGCCCACGCTTCGAGGCGATCGCCGCCGCGCTCGGCCGGGGCGGCGGTGCAGCACAGCCGGGGCTGTTCGGCATGGGCATGCCCGGGAGCGCTCCGCCCGGTAGCTCCGGTGCGTCGTCGGCAAGTACGCCGCCAACGAGCACGCCGGCCGGCTCACCCACCTCCACCGCGGAGCCGACCGCGCCGCTCGACCCGGCGTTCGCGGGCCTCGAAGACCTCGCCGGGCTCGGCGCCGAGTTCGACAGGGCAGAAGCGGCGAGCGGTCATCCGTCGCTCGACCCCGACGGCGACGGCGACCTCACCCGAGGCACCGCCGACGGGCTCGACGGCGACGGCGAGGACGCCTTCCTCGGCGGGTTCCTCCAACTGCTCAGCCCGATGCTGCTCGGCATGACGGCCGGGTCACTCGTCGGCCACCTCGCCACCCACTGCTTCGGCACGTTCGACGTGCCGCTGGCGACCGCACGCCCGCGCGCCGGGCTGCGGGTCGTGCCGGCGAACCTCGACGCGTTCGGGGCGTCGTGGAGCCTCGACGGCGACGACCTGCGCCTCTGGGTGTGCTTGCACGAGCTGACCCACCACGCCATCTGGGGGCTGCCGCATGTCGGCGGGGCGCTCGACGCGCTCCTCGGGGCCTACACCGAGGGGTTTCGGGCCGACCCCGACGCCCTCGCCCGCCATCTGGGCGAGCTCGAGGCCGACCTGAGCGACCTGAGCGGGCTGCAGCACCTGTTGAGCGACCCTGAGGTGCTGCTCGGTGCCGAGATCACCGATGAACAGCATGCGCTGCGACCCCGCATCGACGCCCTCGTGGCGGTCGTCGAAGGCTACGTCGACGTCGTGATGGACCAGGTGGGCGAGCGCCTCATCGGCAGCTACGAGCGGGTCACCGAGGCCGTTCGGCGCCACCGGGTCGAGTCGGGCGACGCCCGGCGCTTCCTCGACCGACTGTTCGGGCTCGACCTCGGCCAAGCGCTGTACGACCGTGGCTCCGCGTTCTGCCAGGGGGTCGTCGAGCGCACCGACCGGGCGACGCTCGATCAGTTGTGGAGCGACCCGACGGCGTTGCCCACGCCTGCCGAGCTGGTGGCGCCGGGGCTGTGGCTCGCCCGACGTGGCATCGCCTGACCAGAGGCGAACGTCCCGTAATCTGCCAAAAGTTGATCGGATTAGTCAGGTATTCGCTACCCTGGCTGCCGTGTCCGCTCCACCTCCCCCATCCGACCGAGGCCCGGGGTCGCTCGTCGAGCACGCCAAGGTCGCGAGCCGCCAGCTCCGCAGCACCATCGCGGATGAGCTCCGCAACGACGAAGCGACCTTCAGCCGCGACGCGGTGCTCACGCTCAAGTTCCACGGCACCTACTCCCAAGACGACCGCGACACCCGCAAGGCGCGGCGTGCTGCAGGCGACGCGCCCGACGCGCTCCAGATGGTGCGCACCGGCATCCCCGCAGGCATCCTCACCGCCGACCAGTACCTCGTCATGGACAAGCTCGCCGACAGCGTCGGCGACGGCTCGCTGCGCGTGACGACCCGGCAAGACATCCAGTACCACCGCGTCTACAAGCAAGACCTGCACGAACTGATCCGCACCCTCAACGAGAGCGGCATCCTGACGCTCGCAGCGTGCGGCGACGTCGTGCGCAACACCACCGCCTGCCCCGCACCGCTCCCCGGGCGTGCCCGCGCCGAGCTCGCAGCCTGGGCACAGCACGTGCACCTGCACTTCAAGCCTCGCACCCGCGCCTACTACGCCATCTGGCTCGACGGCGAGCAGGCCGTCACCGCAGAAGCCCCCGAGCCAGGACCCGCAGAGACCCCCGAAGAAGAGCCGTTCTACGGCCAGACGTACCTGCCCCGAAAGTTCAAGATCGGCTTCAGCGCCCCCGGCGACAACTGCACAGACGTGCTCATCAACGACTGCGCCGTCATCCCGGTGCTCGACGGCGACCACATCCGTGCGTTCACCATCTACATCGGCGGTGGTCTCGGCAAGTCGCACACCAAGCCCGGCACCTACCCGCGCCTCGCCACACCGCTCACGACCGTCCCACCAGAACAGCTCATCGCCACGATCGAGGCGGTCATCGCCCTGCACCGCGACTACGGCGACCGCACCAACCGCGAACACGCTCGTCTCAAGTACGTCGTCGACGATCTCGGCGACGCCGAGGTGCGCCGCATCATCGCCGCAACCCTCGGCCACGACCTCGCCGAGCCCGAACCGGTCGACCTGACCGAGTCACACGACCATCTCGGCTGGCATCTCCAACACGACGGGCGTTGGTTCCTCGGCGTCAAGGTGGCGAGCGGCCGCATCGCGGACAAGGGCGACACCCGTGTCCGCAGCGGCATCCGCGCCGTCGTCGAACGCTTCGGCGCCACCGTGCGCTTCACCGCACGTGAAGACGTGCTGTTGTGCGACGTCGATGCCACCGACCGTCCCGGGGTCGATGCCCTCCTCGCCGAGCACGGCGTGCGCACCGTCGCCGACTGGCACCCGGTTGCCATCGGCTCGTTCGCATGCCCCGCGCTTCCCACCTGCGGTCTGGCGCTCACCGAGTCGGAGCGGGCCCTCCCGGCGCTGCTCGACGAGCTCCACACCGCCCTCGACGACCTCGGTCTGGGCGATGTCGAGACGCACGTGCGCATGACCGGGTGCCCGAACGGCTGCGCCCGTCCCTACTCCACCGAGTTGGCGTTCGTGGGGCGCGGCAAGGACCGCTACGACATCCACCTCGGGGGCGACAAGTCAGGCACGCGCCTCAACGAGATCTTCTGCGAGAACGTGCCACGAGCGTCGCTGGTCGCGGTGCTCACCCCCGTCTTCGCACGCTTCGCGTCGGAACGCGCCGAGGGCGAAGAGCTCGGCGTGTGGGCGCACCGCATCGGCGTCGCGGCGCTACGGGCCGACCTCGGCACCGAGCAGTGGGTACGCGCCACACGCACGGCACGCGCCGACGACGAATAGGTGCGGCCCGGCGTTCTTGCCCGAGGACTCGTGCCAGACCATGCCGCCCGGCGCGTCAACCCGGCAACTGGCGCCCGGCGATTCAGCTCTCGCGCCGGCGGACCTTCGCCCACACACCACGTGCGAGGTCACCCGCACGCGCTCGAGCCTGAGACGAGACCTCGTTCATGCGCGCCTCGATCTCGGACGCGGCGGCCGTCGCGGTCGTCGGGGTGGCTCCCGCGCGTTGCCGCGCCGCCAACAAGCCGACGACGTAGGTGAACGCAGCGAACCCCGCCACCGCGGTGAGCGCCACGTAGCCCGCCTCCACCGGCATCTTCGTGACCGCGACCGTGGCGCCGATCACCCACAGCACCTGGAAGCGCGCTTCGAACCGGGCGAACGAGCGGCCCCGGTTCGCGTCGGGCGCGTCACGCTGCACGATCGAGTCGAACGCCAGCTTCCCCGCGGCCGCGCTGACCCCGAGCGCCGCGGCCAGCGATGCCGCGGCGACGACACCGACCAGCACGGTCGACGCCAACAACGCCACCACGAACGTCGTGACCAACGCCCCGATGAGGATGCGTTCCTCGACCAGCGACTTGCGCAGACGCGGTGCCGCCAGCGCGCCGCTCAACGTGCCCACGATGCTCGACGCGCCCACCACGCCGTACTCCCACAACGGCCGGTTGTTCCCCCGCAGGTGGAACGCAAGCAGGATCGTGAGGAAGCCCACGCTCCCCCGCAACAACCCCATGCCTGACGCGGCCAGACGGATGCTCGCCGCCTGCAACTCTTCGCGCTCCTCGGGACTCGCCTTCACGTCGGCGACCGCAGCATGCGGAAGCTGCAGCGCGAGCACCGTGAGCAACAAGTAGGACACCGCGGCGGCACCGAGGCTCCACTCGGGGCCCGCCAGCTTCATCAACGCCGCACCGGGCGCGCCGCCGACGAAACCCATCACGCCGCTCACCAACGCAAGCTTGGAGTTGGCGTTCACCAACTCGTCATCGCTCGACACGGTCGTGGGCACGAGGGCGCTGCGGGCCACCGAGTACGACTTCTGCAACACCAGCAGGCAGAACGCCAGCGGGAACAGCCACAGGCCGCGCACGTTGGCGATCATCAGGTAGGCGACGAGGGCGCGAGCGATGGCAGCGAACACCACCATGGCGCGCCGACCGCCTTCCATCCGGTCGAGGAGCGGCCCGATCAGCGGTGACACGATCGCGAACGGCGCCATCGTGAGAAGCAGGTACAGCAGCACCTTGCCGCGAGCCTCGGCGGTCGGGATCGAGAAGAACAGCGACCCTGCGAGCGCGGTCGCCACCATCGCATCCGCGGCGGCGCTCAGCGCATGAACCCGAGCGAGGCGGGTGAACGCCGAGGTCGGGCCCGCCGTGGCCGGACGCTCGGGCGGGGTCAGCGGTCGCCAGCCCCGGTCGTCTCTCACCCCGCCCATGCTACGAGGGGACCACCCTCAGCTCGGACGAGGCACCTCGTAGCGGTAGCCGACGCCGCGCACGGTCACGAGGCGCGTGGGGTTGGACGGGTCCGTCTCGACCTTGGCACGCAGGCGCTTCACGTGGACGTCGAGGGTCTTCGTGTCGCCGACGTAGTCGTAGCCCCACACCCGTGCCACGAGGGTGTCTCGCGAGACGACTCGCCCGGCTTCGGTGAGCAGCACCTCGAGCAGCGCGAACTCCTTGCGCGGAATCGCGACGAGCGCGCCGCGCACGGTCAGCTCGTGGCGGGCGAGGTCGAGCACCACGTCGCCGACGACGAGGCGTTCACTGGCAACGGCAGCGGCCGGTGCCAGCGCGCGCACTGCACCACCGTCGGCGGCCGGCGACGCGTCCGCGGTCGGCGACGCATCCGCGACCGTGCCCGTAAGCCCGCCAGACGTCGCCGGGGAACCAGGTGCGCGCTGCCCGCGCCGACGCAGCACGGCCCGCATGCGGGCGACCAGTTCGCGCATGCGATACGGCTTCACGACGTAGTCGTCGGCCCCCACCTCCAGACCCACGACGGCGTCGATCTCCTCACCTTTGGCGCTCACCATGATGATCGGGACCTGCGACCGGCTCCGCAGCTCTCGACAGACGTCGATGCCGCTCAGCATCGGGAGCATCACGTCGAGCAGCACCAGATCGGGCGCGACCTCAGCAAAGCGTGCCAGCGCCTCGGCGCCGTCACGCGCGACCTCGACGATGAACCCCTCACGGCTCAGCCCGATCTGCAAGGCATCGACGTAGGACTCTTCGTCTTCGACCACCAGCACCGTCGGCGACGCGCTCACGCCTCATCCTCCCTCGTCGCGAGGTGCAGACGGAACGTCGAACCCTCACCCTCGTGGGAGCTCAGCGTCACGCGCCCACCGTGGTGCAGCGCGACGTGGTGGACGATCGCCAGACCCAAGCCTGTGCCCCCGGTGTCACGTCGCCGGGCCCGGTCGACCCGGTAGAAGCGTTCGAACACGCGAGCCTGGTCTGCGAGCGGAATGCCGACGCCGTGGTCGCGCACGACGATCACGACCTCAGCGGGGGATGACTCGACGGCCACCTCGACGGTCGACGCGTCGTGCGCTGGCAAGCCTGGCGCCGCCGTCGAGCCTGGGGCATCGGCCGGAAGTCCCTCGGGCGTTCCGGTGGCGATCTGGTCGACCGAATACTTGACCGCATTGTCGAGAAGGTTCGCGACAGCGCTCACGAGCTGGCGGCGATCACCCCACACGACGGCAGCTGCGACAGGGTCGTCGACGCGCAACGTCACGCCGCGCCGGCTGGCCTCGTGCGACACGCGTTCCCACGCTGTCGACACGACCTCGGCGACGGACACCTCCGCGGCGACGAGCGGGGCACCGACCTCGAGCGTGGACAGCTCCAACAGGTCACCGATGGTGGCCGTCAAGCGACCCGACTCTGCACCCACCCGTCCGGCCAACCGAGCAAGCACCCTGACTTGCTCGGCGACGTCGACCGGCAGATCGGGTCGCGCCGCCAACACGTTCGCCTCGTCCTCGATCGTGTCCGCGAGCACCGACAGCGCACCGACCGGCGTCCGCAGTTCGTGGCTGATGTTCGCCACGAAGTCTCGCCGCAACGCTTCGACACGGCGCTCCTCTGACACATCCGCGATGGTCACCACCGACCCGTCGACGACGGGTCGCACCTCCAGCTCGAGCGTGCGCGCGGGCGGCCCCGCGAGCGAGAGGGTGCGCTGAGCGGACCGGCCCTGTGTGCCGATCACCCGCAGGTGCGCCACCTCGGCCTCGACGAGCGCGTCACCGTGGCGACCGCCGACGAAACGCTGCGCGTAGCTGTTGCGCACCACCTCGTTGCCGTCGAGGTCGCAGATGACGACCCCGTGGGGCAACAGGTCGAGTGCACGCAATGCACGGGCGCGCCGACGCGTCACCTCTTCGAGCTGCACCGATGCTTCGACGGCGTCGCGCGTGGTGCGGTCGTGCGCCACGTGCACGGCACGGAAGCGTCGCCGCAGCGGCAGCCACACGACGAGCGCGCCCAGCGCGAGGCCGACCGCTGCTTCGATCGCCCACCAGGTCGCGCTCAAGGGGGCACCACGCCGCGCTCCGGCAACGCGCCCGTCACCAGGTACTGGACCCGCTCGGCGACGTTCACCGCATGGTCACCGAGCCGCTCGTAGAAGCGACCCACGAGCGCGAGCTGCACCCCGGTGGGGAGGTCGAGCGCGTCACCACGGTTCGCCTCGAAGATCGCGGCCACCCACGCGCGCTGCAGGTCGTCGAGCTCGTCGTCGAGGTCGTCGAGTGCGGCCGCCCTGGCCGCGTCGCCGTCGACGTACGCGTCTGTGGCGACGCGCAGCAGGCGCAACGCAGTGGTGCTCATGCGCTCCACCATGCCCCGCAGACGCGGTGGCAGGTCGACTCCGTACAGGCGGCGCGCGGCCTTCGCGAGGTTGACGGCCAGGTCGCCGCAGCGCTCGAACTCCGACGCGACCTTCAGCGCGGTCACCACGGCTCGCAGGTCTCCCGCAACCGGGTTCTGCAACGCCAGGATCTGGTAGCAGGCCTCCTCGATCCCGAACGTGAGGTCGTCGAGCTCGTCGTCGCCGTCGACCAGCGCCTTCGCCGCGACAAGGTCACCGTCGAGCAGCGCCGCGGTCGCGCGCGGCACCGCATCGACGACGAGGCCCGCGAGGTGCACCACGTCGGCCCGTACCTCGTCCAGCTTTGCGTGATAGCCGACGCGCCCTTCCCCGACGGCAGTCACCCGAACCGCCCCGTGATGTACTGCTCGGTCCGCTCATCGGCCGGGTTCGAGAAGATCCGTTCCGTCAGGTCGTGCTCGACGAGCACCCCGGTGCGCCGGTCGGTGGCGGCGTCCACCTCCGTGGTGAAGAACGCCGTGCGATCGCTCACCCGGGCAGCTTGCTGCATGTTGTGGGTCACGATCACGATCGTGAAGCGATCCTTCAGCTCCTCCATCAGCGCCTCGATGCGCGCGGTGGCGATGGGGTCGAGCGCCGAGCAGGGCTCGTCCATCAGGAGCACCTCTGGTTCGACCGCGATCGCCCGTGCGATGCACAGGCGCTGCTGCTGCCCGCCCGACAGGCCCAGCGCCGAGGCGTCGAGACGGTCGCCCACCTCGTCCCACAACGCAGCTCGCCGAAGGGCCTGCTCGACCCGGTCGTCGAGCCCGCGTCGCACGCCCGCGAGTCGCAACCCGTAGGCCACGTTCGCGTAGATCGACTTCGGAAACGGCGTCGGCTTCTGGAAGACCATCCCGATTCGCCGACGCACCTCCACCGGCGACACGTCGCCGTCATAGAGGTCCACCCCGTGGTAGGCGAGTCGGCCCTCCACCCGACACCCCGGCACGAGGTCGTTCATGCGGTTGAAGCACCGCAGGAACGTGCTCTTGCCGCACCCCGACGGTCCGATCACCGCGGTGATGCCGTTGGGGGCGACGTCCATCGTCACGTCGCGCACCGCACGATGCCCGCCGTAGGAGACGGCGAGGTCACGCACCGAGAACACCACGTCGGGTGCTGCGTCGGCGCGTACCTCGGTCGACGCCAGCGGGGCGACGGCATCACCTGCGTCAGCGGCGCGCAGCGGGGGGACGGCGTGGGCGCGTGCGCCGGGCACGCCTTGCACGGGAACAGCGGTGGGCATGGTCAACCTCCGGAGGTGGACGGCAGGCGGGACGTGAGCAGTCGGGCGACGAGCGTCAGCCCGAACACGAGCAGCACCAACGTGAACGCGGCAGACCACGCGAGCTGGTTCGCGAGCGGGTCGCCCGACTTGGCTCCCTCGAAGATCTGCTGGGCCAGGGTGGTGTTGGCTCCGAACGGGCTCAGGTTCGGTGAGAACGTCACCCCGATCGTGAAGAGCACCGGCGCGGTCTCGCCGGCGGCACGGGCGACCGCCAGGATCGCCCCGCTCACGATGCCCGGCAGCGCGGACGGCACCACCACGCGCGTGACGCCATGCCAGGGACGCCCCCCCAACGCCAGCGACGCGTGGCGCAGCTCGTCGGGGACGAGGCGCAGCACCTCCTCGGTGCTGCGGATCACGATCGGCAACATGAGGCAGGCGAGCGCCAGGGCAGCCGCGCACGCGGAAGGGCCGTCGGTGCCGAAGCGCACCACCCACGCCGTGTACACGAACAGCCCCATCACGACCGACGGGACGCCGGTCATCACGTCGGCGAAGAACCGCACCGTGCGCGCGCCGACGCTGGCGCGGCCGACCTCGTTCAGGTAGACGGCGGCGAGCACCCCGAGCGGGATCGCCAGCAGCGCCGCCAGGCCGGTGCTCAGCAACGTGCCGACGATCGCCGGACCCATCGCAGGCCGCGCCACACCGCACGCCATGTCGTACTTGACGCGCAGCGCCTCGGGCACCCCCGCGCAACGGTCTCCGACCTGGCCGGTGACACGGGGGATGTCGCCGGTGAGGAAGTGCCAGTCGACATAGCGCGCGCCCTTGCCGACGAGGACCGCCGCGATCACCACCAACGGCACGACGGCCACGCCCATGGCGGCCCAAAGCAGCACGCTCACGGCCCGGTCACGTCGACGCCGGCCCCGTGACAACGTGCCGACCCGCACGTCGCGACGCGCCGCCTCGTCAAGGAGGGCTGCCGCGGGTGGCGGCGCGCCGAACGATCCGCCGCCGTTCACGAGGCACCTCCGCGGCGCCGGTCGACCCGCGCGACCACGACGCGCGCCGCCATGTTCACCACGACGGTGATCACGAACAGCACCACCCCCAGACCCATCAGCGCCTGTTGGTTCACGATGTTGCCTTCACCGTTGAACGTGTTCGCGATGATCGCCGCCATCGAGTAGCCGGGCTGGAACAGGTTGGCGGTGAGTTGCACCGAGCTACCGATCACCAACGCCACCGCGACCGTCTCGCCGAGCGCCCGACCCAGGCCCAACATGGCTGCGCCGGTGATGCCGCCGAAGCTCCGTGGGAGGACCGCGGCGCACAACATCTCCCAGCGGGTGGACCCCAGCGCAAGAGCCGCGTCGCGATCCGCGCGTGGCACCGTCGCGATCACCTCTCGGCTGATCGACGTGATGATCGGCACGATCATCACCGCCACCACGAGCCCGGCCGTGAAGATGCTGGAGCCGTTGGCCGACGGTCCCGCCACCCACTGGTACGCGCGTTGCAGCGGGTCGTGCAGGACGAGGAGGCCGACGAGGCCGAACACCACCGACGGAATGGCGGCGAGCAGGTCCACGAGCGCCACCACGACGCCTCGCAGGCGCGGGGGAACCACCTCCGTGATGAACAACGCCACCCCGACGCTGACCGGCACTGCGATGCACACCGCGAGCGCGGAGGAGACCACCGTCCCGTAGACGAGGGCGAGGGCGCCGTAGCGGCCCTGTGCGCTCGACCAGGTCGTGCTCGTGAGGTAGCTCCAACCTTGGTCGGCGAGGGTGGGCCAGGCGTAGCTGGAGGTGCTCCAGACCACCCCGGCGAGGATCAGCAGCACCACGGCAGCCGACGCCCGCACCGACGCCGCGAACAGGCGGTCCCCCCACACGCCACGCCGTGCGCCCCGCAGGCCCGACGCCACACCTACGCCGGGCCCGCGGATACGGGTCACGGGTGCGGTCCCGAGGTCGACCATGGCCGGGTCGGTCACGGCTGGACGATCTCGTCCAGCTGTGCGAGCGCCCGGGTGGCCAACTCGGCGGGGAGCGGGGCGTAGCCGCTGCCGGCAGCGAGTTGCTGGCCATCGGTCAACAAGAACCGCAGGAAGGCGACGATCGCCTCGGCCTTGACGGCGTC
Source organism: uncultured Iamiaceae bacterium (assembly GCA_964621605.1). Lineage (GTDB taxonomy): Bacteria > Actinomycetota > Acidimicrobiia > Acidimicrobiales > Iamiaceae > CAZUMJ01. Next base: position 13,922 of record CAZUMJ010000028.1, read on the forward strand.
GGTCTGCTCGCTGGTGACGATGATCCACGTCGGCGAGGTGATGGGGTACACCTCGGCACCGTCCGAGTCGATCGGGCTGAAGGTCAGGTCGGCGGCGATGTCCGCCCCGCCGGCCGCGGCAGATGCGCCCTCGAGCGTCGGCAGCATGAACGCCCCGGCCCGGTTGCGGACCGCGGCCACCTGCAGCTTCTGCGCCTGGGCGTCGGAGAGGTCGACGTAGCCGATGGTGCCCTGGCCGCCCTTCACACACTGTGCGACGCCGGCGTTGCCGCTACCCCCCTGGGTGGCGGGGTCCCAGTCGACGGCGTCGCTGCTGCCGAGGGTCCAGGCGGGGCCGCCGGCGGCAACCAGGAACCTCGTGAAGTTGGTGGTCGTGCCGGAGGCGTCGGAGCGGTGGCAGACCGTGATCGGCAGATCGGGCAGGGTGGCGTCCGGGTTGAGCGCCACCAGGGCCGGGTCGTCCCACGAGGTGATGGCGCGGGTGAAGATCTTGGCGATGGTCGGACCGTCGAGCTGGAGGCGCTCGACGTCGGCGAGCCGGTAGGGGACCGTGATCGGCGCGACCACCGTCGGGAAGTACAGGAGCTTGCCGGCGTAGTCGCCGCGGTCCTCGGCCTTCACCAACGAGTCGGTGCCCGCGAAGTCCACGACCTTGTTCTTCAGGTCGGTCTTGCCCTTCCCCGATCCGCCGCCCCCGTAGTTGATGGTCAGCCCTGGAATCACGCCGGTCAGCGTGGTGATGCCCGCGTTGTTGAAGTTGGCTTGGAACGACGACCCAGAGCCGTTCAGGGTTGCCTTGAGATGCCGGTAGGCGGACGGATCGAAGCCGGCAGCGGTCGCGCTGGTGCCGGTCGAGTCGGCTGGTGCGGGGGAGTCGGTTGCGCGGCCGGAGGAGCCCCCGCAGGCGGCGACGCCGAGGCTGCCGGCGACGAGCAGCGCGGCGAGACGGCGCCCGCCTACCCGCCGGCTGTGCTTGCGGGGCACGAGCGCCAAGGGCGTCGGGTGCTCGACGTCTGTGTCGTCGTGGGTTCGTCGTTGCATGCGCGGCACGGTACGGAGCACAGGTGTTGAGGCGCCCACACCGAGGTGAACTCGCGGTGAACCCCTGCCGAACGTTCGGGCCACCCGCGTGGCAGTATCTGCGCCCCGCAGCAACCTTCGTCTGCGTGGCCGACGCCACGTTTCGTAGCGGGTAGGTCCGCGTGACTGACGACACGCTTCGTAGTGGTTGGGGTAGCGTGCCCGGCTGTTGTGACTTCTTTGGAGCCGCAACCTTCCCCTCCCCCAACAGAAGGATCACGCAATGACTGTCCCTTCCCCTTCGGCGCGCCGCGGGCGCCGGCGATTCCCTCGCCGCTTCCGCACGCAGCTCACCGTGCTGCTCGCCGTGACCGCGACGATCTTCTCGCTGACCGCGGCGTCGTGTACTCCGACGAACGCCAAGATGAGCCTCAACCCCGGCGAGACCCTCAACCCAGGAGAATCGATCTGGTCGGAGAACGGCTACCAGGCGTTGATGCAGACCGACGGCATCTTCGTCATCGTCAAGCCGGACGGCACCTCTGGCTGGCACACGCCGCCTCCGGGAACCGCCGGCTCCACGCTCACCTTGCAGACCGACGGCAACCTCGTCCTGAAGGGCCCTGACGGAACCGTCCTCTGGCAGACCCACACCGCCTCCACCGACACGGTGCCCGCGCAGCTCATCATGCGCACCGACGGGCTGCTGTCGCTCAACGTGAACGGCACGCGGCTGTGGTCCTCCGCGTTCGGCAACTCCCAGTGCTACGGCTCGGGCTGCCCGGTGTTGTCGACCTATGAGACAGGACAGAACGGGACCGGGCACAGCGGCTCACTTGCAGGTCGCGACTGCGGATACAGCCAGCCGATCGGCACCGGCAACACGTCGCTCTGGTGGTTCTGCGACACGCCCACGCCCGGCTATGGCTACGGCTTCATTGCTGGCTCGACAGCTGCAACTGGCTTGGCAGTTCCGGGCTTTGCTCCACAGGCCCTGACGGAGCTTCCAAACGGCGATCCGGCCCGGGTTCTCCCGCTTCCGACGGACCTGAAGAAGAAGGACAACGCGACAGCTTGCAACAGCGACACCGGTAACCCGGCCTTCGCTGCGCCGTGGGCAAGCGGGTTGGCGCTCGTGCCGGGCACGACAGACACCGTTCTCGTCCCGTATGAGACCTACTGCGCAGAGAAGATCAACGGCGTGGCGAACTACACCTACTGGGGGAACGGTGTCGCGGAGTACAACACCACCTCGAAGACCGTGACCTACAACGAACAGCACGCGTTTCCCGGTGGCGCGCCCGTCTATGACGCGAGCGCCATGAACAAGCTCGGGTCACCGGTATATGACGCAGCAGCGAACGTCATGTACTTCTACATCAGCTGCGCGCCCTTCTCGAGCTGCCCGCACATGCAGGTGTACCTCGCTCGGATCGACCTCAACGCGCATCCCGCATCAACGCACCCGTGGGGTTCGGCGGCGAACTACGAGTACTGGAACGGTTCGGGCTGGTCGGGCCCATCCTCTGCGGCCGCGCCTGTCCTCCCCTCCGATGCGAATGGGAACGCAACGACCGCGCTGTGGGACTCGACCGTCGCCCGCATCCCCGCTCTCGGAAATCAGTACGTCATGGCGGCGATGACGGACTTCAGCGGGTCGTACACGATTCTCACGGCACCAAACGCATGGGGCCCATGGACAGCCGCCACGACTGGGCGGGCCACGATGTGCCCGATCCCAACAGACGAGGCTCCGGCGCATTGCTACGCGTACAACCTCCACGCAGAACTCTCAACGCCTGCAGATGGAGCAACGCCAGCCAAGGTGGCGCTCACGATGATGGAGCCAACCAGGGGCCACGTCAGCCTGGAGATGATCCCGGTCACGAGCTAGCTGAACGCTGCTGGCAGGCACCGGCCGGAGTGGGCCTATCCCCCCGGCCGGCGCCTGCCGCGGCTCCTCCCGCCAAGCGAGGCGTCGAAGCCGCCGCAAGACCTCCGCGGTCAGATTCCACGCACCTCCGTTCCGTCGATGGACACCACGTTGCGTGTGGGGCATGTAGCTTGCTGAAATGTTGCAGCTCATTCATGAGCACAATCTCCCCCTCCCCCAACAGAAGGATCACGCAATGACCGACACGTCGCCGCCCCCACGGCGCGCGCAGCGCCACATCCCCGGCCGCCTGCGCACGCAACTCGGCATCCTCGTCGCCCTGTGCGCCACGGTGTTCGCCCTGACCGCCGCGTCATGCACGCCGCCCGCCAAGGCAACCCTGAGCCCGGGTGAGACGCTCGCCGCGGGCGCACAGCTGCAGTCCTCCAACGGCATGCGCGCAGCGATGCAGGGCGACGGCAACTTCGTCGTCTACAACGCCTCCAACACCCCGCTCTGGTACACGAACACCGCTGGCCATCCCGGGTCGCACATCACACTGCAGACCGACGGCAATCTCGTGCTCTACGACGCCAACCACGTCGCCCGGTGGAGCAGCAAGACCGCATCCACCGAGTCCGTCCCCGCGATCCTCACCATGCAGACCGACGGCAACCTGGTCCTGCGGGCCACCAACGTCCCGTTGTGGTCCTCCGAGGGGGGCGCAGCGAACTGCTACGGCTCCGGCTGTGCAGTGCTGTCGAGCTATGAGACACACCAACATGGGTCGGTCGCCGGGCGCGACTGCGGCTACAGCGAACCTCTCGGAGCCTCCGGGCAGTCGTTCTGGCTGTTCTGCGACACACCGATCACCAACCCCAGCGGCCAGAGCAGCTTCATCGTGGGCTCCACCGCCGCGCGCGGCGCCGCCTACCCCAGCATCGCCCCGCAAGCGATGACGGAGCTCCCGAACGGCACGCCGACCAAGACACTTCCCCAACCGACAGGCCTCACCCGGCAGAACGGCACCGCGTGCGGCACACCCGGAAGCTTTGCCGCCTCGTGGGCAAGCGGCACAGCCCTCATCCCCGGGACGAGCGACCAGGTGCTCATCCCCTTCGGCAACATGTGCGTCGACAACGGCACCATGAACTACTTCGGGAACGGCATCGCCGAGTACAACACGACATCCAAGGCCGTGACCTACTACGGGCAGAACCTGTTTCCCGGCACCTCTGCCACCAACAACCTCGGCTCCCCCGTGTACGACTCCGCCACGAACGCGCTGTACTTCTACGTGCAGAACTGCACCAGCGCGTACGGGGCATGCACCGCTTCCAAGACGTTCATCGCTCGGGTGAACCTCGGTTCCAACCCCCTCACCACACGCCCCTGGCGAACGGCCAGCAACTACGCCTTCTACAAGGGCGGAGCGACCTGGTCAGCCGGGACGGCCGGGGCCGTCTCGATCACCCCGACGAACCAGCCAGGGCTGACTGCCCAGGTGAAGAAGGTTCCGGCCCTCGGCAATCAGTGGGTCATGGTGCTGCAGGAAGGTGTCGGCAACACCTATCGCATTCTCACCGCTTCATCACCCGCGGGCCCGTGGACCGCACACAAGTACGGCGCACTGAACAACTGCGCCAGCGTCCCGTCTGGAACCTGGTGCTACGCGTACAACGTGCACCCCGAGCTCTCCACGAGCACGAAGCTGGCCATCACCGTGTACAACCCGAAGTTCAAGCACGTCACGCTGGAGATGATCCCCTGGTGACGACCTAGCCGGAGGTGGGGCACCGTGGCTGGTGTGGCACACCCGCCACGCGCGCTTCGTCCCTCACACAGCCGTCGGTGCCGCGTTCCGACCCTCTCCGGGGCCGGGGCGCGGCACCGGCCGCGTCAGGGCTGCGGAAACAGCTCGCGGAACGACTCCAACGGCGGGATGTCGCGGGCGTAGGTGAGCAGGTCGGCCACCGTGTCGACCGGCACCCACCGCAGCTCGTCCACGCCATCGAGCGCCACGCCGTCCTCGACCGACGCGACTTGCGCCGCCCAGTAGCGCACCAGCTTCGTCCGACCTTTGCGGTCGACGTACTCGGTCGGCGCGACCTCGACACCGAGCACGCCGCGCACGCCGGTCTCCTCGAACAGCTCTCGCAGCGCGCACTCCTCGAACGTCTCGCCCGCCTCGAGCTTGCCTTTCGGGAAGGACCAGTCGTGGTAGCGCGGGCGGTGGATGAGTAGCAGCTCCACCGGCCCATCGGCATGCTCGCCGCGACGCCACACGAGGCAGCCCGCCGCCGCGATGTCGACGGCAGCGTCAGCACCCGCACCTCCCCCCGCGTGCGCACCAGAGACGGCACCGGAACGAGGCCCTGCACCCGAACCCGCCCCTGCCGAATCCCCCGGCGTCGATCCGGCGGACGGCGCCGGTATCGGTGCCGCGTGGGTGCCGTCGAGCAGGCCCGGTACGACCTCACGTCGTCGGGTGCGCGCCAGCGCCAGCTCCTGCCCTCGTGCCTGAGAGTCGACCGTGCCGCCGTTCGCCTTCGCCCAACGGCCATCGGAGCCCAAGGTCCACGCCAGCGTGTCGTCGGCGATCGCCGTTGCGAGCACGTCGTCGAGGCGCTCCCGCAGGCGCGCGTCGAGCACCGGCACGAGCGTCTCGACGCGCCGATCGAGGTTCCGTTGCATCAGGTCCGCTGAACCGATGTAGGTGGCCGACACACCGCTCCCGCCACCGTTCGCGAACCGGTAGATGCGTGAGTGCTCGAGAAAGCGGCCGATGATGGAGCGCACGCGCACGCCTTCGGAGAGCCCCACGACACCGGGACGCAAGCAGCAGCTCCCCCGCACGATCAGGTCGATCGGCACGCCTGCAGCGGAAGCTTCGTACAGCAAGTCGATCATGCGCGGGTCGACCAGGTTGTTGACCTTCAACGTGATGCCCGCCGGTGTGCCCGCCTGCGCGGCCGCGATCTCGGCACGCACCAAGCCTTCCAGCCCGCTGCGCAACGAGTGCGGGGCAACGAGCAGGTGCCGGTAGGAGATGTCTCGGGCGTAGCCGGTCAGGAAGTTGAACAACTGCGCCAGGTCGGCGCAGAGGTCACCGTTCGTGGTGAACAACCCGAGGTCCTCGTAGACCTTCGCGGTGGTGGCGTTGTAGTTGCCCGTGGCGACGTGCGCGTAGCGCCGCAGACGACCCGCCTCGTCTCGCACCACCAACGCGACCTTGCAGTGCGTCTTCAGCCCGACGAGGCCGTAGGTGACATGGACGCCGGCCTCTTCCAAGGCACGTGCCCACTCGATGTTCGCTGCCTCGTCGAAACGGGCCTTCACCTCGACGAGTGCCGCGACCTGCTTGCCGTGCTCGGCCGCGCGGATGAGCGATCGCACCATCTCGCTGTCGCCAGACGTGCGATACAGCGTCACCTTGATCGTCAGCACCCCGGGGTCGACAGACGCCTGACGGATGAACTCTTCGACCGATGTCGCAAACGACTCGTACGGGTGGTGCACCAGCAGGTCACCCGCCGCGATCACCGCGAACAGGTCGACGGTCTCGCCTTCGGCCGGCGCGAGCCGGGCGGGCGTCACCGGCCTCCACGGACGGTCGCGCAGCTCCGGGCGATCGAGCGTCTGCAACGCCCAGAGGCCGCCGAGATCGAGCGGCGCGACAGAGGCGTACACGTCGTCGGGAGCCAGATCGAGCTCGCTGCGCAGGAGCTCGCGCACCTCGACACTCATGGCATCGCCCACCTCGAGGCGCACCGCCCGGCCGAAGCGACGGCGACGAAGCTCCAGCTCGACCGCAAGGAGCAGGTCGTCCGCGTCCTCTTCCTCGACGGTCAGGTCCGCGTTGCGCGTCACACGGAACGCGACGTGCTCCTCGACCTCCATGCCGGGGAAGAGCCGGCTCAGGTGCGCCGCGATGACCTGTTCGAGCGGCACGAACCGCTCGCCGTCGGGCAATACCACGAAGCGGGGCAGCGTCGCGGGAACCTTGACTCGCGCGAAGCGACGATCGTGCGTGTCCGGGTCACGCAACACGACGGCGAGGTTCAAAGACAGATCAGAGATGTAGGGGAAGGGGTGCCCCGGGTCGACGGCCAGTGGGGTGAGCACCGGAAAGATGCGTTCTTCGAACTCGCCGACGAGAAAGGTGCGGTCGTCGTCGTCGAGCTCATCCCAACGCGACAGCACCACGCCCGCCGCGGCCAGGTCGCGCACCAGTTCGGCGAAGACCGCCTGCTGCCGTGCGACGAGCTCGGCCACCCGGTCGGCCACCTCGGCGAGCTGGTGCGCCGGCGTCCGTCCGTCAGGGCCCGACGTGACAAGGCCCGCGTCAACCTGGTCCTTCAAGCCGGCGACCCGCACCTGGAAGAACTCGTCGAGGTTCTGGCTGAAGATCGCGCAGAACTTCGCACGTTCCAGCAGCGGCACCGCGTGATCAGTTGCGAGCGCGAGCACCCGCTCGTTGAAGTCGAGCCACGTGAGCTCCCGGTTCAGGAAGCGATCCGACGGCGTGAACGCCTCACCTGCCACCACGCCAGGGTACCGGGACCGCCTCAGCGACAAGCCCGACGGCTCGCCGGCCGATGCGACGCGGACCTACGCCTCGTCTTCTTCGGGGATGCCGAGATCCCACTCGAGGATGAGCAGCTCACGCTCCGCGTCGCGCACCACGCGCTCACGATTGCGTCGGAACTGCGGGTCGTGCGGCGGCACCAACTGCAGCCGAGCCATGACTCGGGCACGGAACTCGTCGATGGTGGAGCGGTCACCGAACACGCCCTGGACGTCCCAGTGCGGGGAGACCGGCCCGAGGTACACCACGCGGACGTGACCTTGCGGGGCCTCGGCCTCTGTGCTCTCGATCTGCGACATGACGGCTCCTCCGTGCAAACAGGAAGGACCCATCCTAGTGCCCGGACGTGCCGGCCAGCACCCCGCCGGCGCGTGCCGGCGCCTGCCTCGACCGCCATCACGAGGTCCTGCTGCCACCACCACACCGGCACCCCCGCACCTCCCACGGGCGCGCATGTCAGACCGATGCGTTTCGATGGTCAAAAAGTGGTCAACTCCAGCGCCGAACGCCGCCCTCCGTAGTACAAGAGCACTGCAACCGATCACCCGAACGTCCGATGGCCGGGACAGTGCGGGATCACGCGGAGGGCTCGCATGGACACCTACTGGATGCGGGCCGGCAACTGCCGGCAGTACCCACCAGACACGTTCTTCCCAAGCGACGGCGCCGGAGTCGACGCGGCCCGACGCATCTGTCAGGGGTGCGCGGTGCAAGACCACTGCCTCACCCACGCGCTCGACAACCACATCGACCACGGGGTCTGGGGTGGCACCTCAGAGCGTGAACGCCGCCGCATCCTGCGCGCCCGGCGCGAGCCGGCGATAGTCGGCGCCCCACTCGACCAGTCAGCCTGACGCTTCGACCAGTCAGCCTGAGGCGGTCGGCTTCTGCGGGTGCCCGCGGTCAACTCCTCCGGCGATCGACGAGCCGTTTCGGCGTCAGGCGTCGGCGCTACCGGAACCCTTGTCGGACTTGCCGTCGTCGACGTCGGACCGCTTGTTGTCGTCGCCTTCGGCGAGGCCCTTCTTGAACTCACGTTGCGCTGAACCGAGCGATCGGGCCAACTGCGGCAGCTTCGCCCCTCCGAAAAGAACGAGGATCACCACGAGCACCATGATCAGCTCGGGACCTTCGAGGAAACCCAGGACGAACGACGTCGGCATGGTTCCAGGCTATACCGCCTGCGCTGACACCCCACGGTCGGGACGATGGTGCGACCACGGTCGGGACGATGGTGCGACCACGGTCGGGCGGATGGTGCGACCATGGTCGGGCGGACGGTGCGACCATGGGCCGTGCTCGAGTGCGTGGTGAACATCTCCGAAGGGCGAGACCTCGTGCAGCTTCGCCGGCTCGCCGAGGCGTGCGGCAACGACCTGCTCGACATCCACCGCGACCCGCACCACCACCGAGGCGTGTTCACGCTCGTCGGGGAGACCGCACCCCGCGCGCTTGCGCGTACGGCGGTCGAGTTGCTCGACCTACGCGCCCACACCGGCGTGCATCCTCGCATCGGCGTCGTGGACGTGGTGCCGTTCGTACCGCTCGACGACGCCACCCTGGCCGATGCGATCGCCGCCCGTGACAGGTTCGCCCGCTGGGTGGCCGACGAGCTCGGCGTACCGGCGTTCTGCTACGGCCCCGAACGGACACTGCCCGAGATTCGGCGCAACGCGTTCACAGACCTGCGCCCCGACACCGGCGGCCCCCACCCCCATCCGAGCGCCGGGGCTGTCGCGGTCGGCGCGCGACCGGTGCTCGTCGCCTACAACCTCTGGCTCCGCGATCCCGACCTCGCCACCGCCCGTCGGACCGCGGCGATGCTGCGCGGCCCGGCGGTGCGCACCCTTGGCCTGCAGGTGGGCGAACGCGTCCAGGTGTCGTGCAACCTCATCGAGCCGTTCCGCGTCGGGCCGTCCGTCGTCGAACAGCAGGTCCGTGAGCTACTGCAGGCAGAAGGCAACGACGTGGCGGGAGCGGAACTCGTCGGCCTCGTTCCCCGGGAGGTGCTGGCACAGAGCAGCGCCGACACGTGGGAGCGGCTGGACCTCGCCGAGACCCGGACGATCGAGGCACGCCTCGCCCACCGGCCGACCGTCGACGAACTCCTCGGCGGCTGAGCCCGTTTCGAGGGCCGAGCCCGTTGGACCGACCGGCGGGCCGGGAGGTGGAACCGTCAGGCCGTGACCGGCTGCGGCACCGCCGGCGCTGCGGCCTGGGCGCGCTGCGCGAGTGCACGTGCACGACGAAGTCGCCGCCGCTCACGTTCGCTCATGCCACCCCAGATGCCGAACTTCTCGCCGTTGGTGAGCGCGAACTCCAGGCACTCCTCGCGCACGACGCAGCCGCGGCAGACCTCTTTGGCCTCGCGCGTGGATGCCCCTCGCTCAGGGAAGAACAGGTCGGGATCGACCCCCAGGCAGTTCGCGAAATCGTGCCAGTCTCGAGCTTCGGTTTCGATGGTCGAGGTGCGCTGCATGTCGACCTCCTTCAGCCGATCGTGGCCCCGGCGAGTGCACCGCACTGCGGTGACGCCCCCGGGACTCCCGCGGACCAGTGACGGACGCCACCGGTGGAATTACACGGTTGTGATGATGGTCGCTCGCCCGACGGAACGCAAGGAGAAAAGCACGAAGGGCGCAAACCGGACGGAAGGGACGGCCCGCGTCCGCCTACCCACCGGCTGAAGACTCGCGGAAGCGCCACCGCGGTGCGCCCCGCCCGCGCCCCGTACGCGCTCAGCGGCTACGACGGACGCGACGGTGCTCGAGGAAGTCGACAAGCACGAAGTCGCCGAGGTCCTGCGGCGTGGTGAAGAACGCCCGGCCCTTGTTCAGGCGGGTCAACTGCTCGATGAAGTGCTGCAGGTAGCCCGACGCGTCGAGCATGAAGGTGTTGATGCGAATGCCGGCTCGGGTGCAGCGCGCCACCTCGGTCAGCGTCGCCTCGACCGTCTCGGCGATGGGCGGGTAGTGGAACGAGACATCGCCGTGCGCGGTGATGTGCGCGGTCGGCTCGCCGTCGGTGATCATCAGGATCTGCCGCGTGCCTGTCTGGTGCGCGAGCAGTTGGCGGGCCAACACGAACCCGTGCTGCATGTTGGTGCCGTAGACGAAGTCCCACGACACAGCCGGCAGCTCTTCGGGTTCGATGATGCGGGCGACCTCGCTGAAGCCGACGATCCCGAGGTAGTCCCTCGGGAAGCGGCTGGTGATCAGCGCGTGCAGCGCCATCGCCACCTTCTTCGCCGGCAAGAAGTTGTCGCGCATCGGCATCGACAGCGAGAGGTCGAGCATCAGCACGGTGGCGGTGCGCACGGTCTGCTCGGTCTGCGCGATCTCGAAGTCGTCAGGCTGGAGCCGCACGGGCGTCCCCGCGCCGCGCGCCACCGCGTTGCGAATGGTCCGCCCGATGTCGAGGTTGAACGGGTCACCGAACTCATACGGTCGGGTCTCGAACGATCGCTCGTGACCAACCCCGGTACGGGCGAGCTCATGGGTACCGAGGCGATCACGCGACAGCTGACGGAACAACTCGCCGAGCGCGTTCTGGCCGATGCGACGGATGCCTGCCGCGGTCAGCTCAAGTCGCCCCTCGCGCTGCTCGACGAGGCCCGCGTCGGCGAGCTGGCGGGTGAGCTCCGCCAGCTTCTCGAGGCTGCGCGCCGCGTCGTCGCCCAAGAGCTCGCGTGCGCGATCGAGGTCGGCCTCGGCGAGCGCACCCGGGTTCGCCGCGCCACGCAGCAGGTTCTCCAACTGGTCGAGGTCGCCGAGGCGATCGAACAGACCGGCTGCCTCTGCGAACCCCAAGGGGTCCGATCCGCGCAGGTCGTGGCTGCGTTCCCACCCCAGCTGGGGAAACATCCCGCGCAGCTGCGACCCGAGCTGTTCCACCTCCCAACGCAGATCGAGGTCTTCGAGAAGCTGATCGGACAATGCCTGCAACTGCGCCCGCTGCTCCGGCGTCATCGAGTTGAACATCGCCTGCATCGCGGCCATGCGTTGCGCGAGTACTTCGAGCAACTCGTCGAGGGTGCGGGGCTGCTCCGGGAAGAGATCGCCGTAGGCGTCCATGAAGGCATCGAAGTCGGGCTCTTCGCCGGCGGCGCGCTGCGCCAGCATGCGGTTCAGCTCGGCGAGCATGTCCTTCGTGCGCGCCAGGTCGGCCTGGGTGAGCTCCTCCATGGCGCCGGCCATCTGCTGCACGTACCGCGACATGAGCTGCTGCCGCAGCCTGTCGACGAGATCTGCAAACCGCTGTGCGGCTTCCGCGGACGTGAAGTCGTACGCCTCGAGCTCGCGGACCATGCCAGCCAGGTCTGGAGGGAGTAGATCGAGCGCCATCTGACGCTCTGCCACGACCTCCTCGGTCAGCTCAGCGCGACGTTGGTCGCCCGACTCGGCGGCCTCTCGGGCGAGGTCGTCGAGCGCGGCACGCTCCTGGCTGACGACCTGGCGCAGCTCTCCCGCGATGTCGTCGTACACGCCTCCCAGGTCGTGTCGGTCGAGCAGCTCGTGTCGCTCCTCGCGGAGGCGCTGCATGAGCTCGCGCAGCCCGGCGATGCGCTCGCCGTTGCGGTCGTCGAACCCGTCCTGCAGGAGGCGGCGCAACGCCGCGTCGAGGTCGCCGTGGTAGAGCAGGTCGTCGTTGATCTCACGGAAGATGTCATCGGCTCCGATGTCGAAGCCGACCTGGGACCCGTCCCAACGCGAGTAGCGAAAGCGTGCCGTGCCCGACATCGCGCGCCTAGCCGAGCCTCATCGGGGCGTCACCGTCGGGCCCGGTATGCGGCACGGACACCGACCGCGTCTTTGTTGAGGCGCTTCGACAGGTGCAGCCCTTCGAGGACGAACTCGACCGCACTGGCGACCGAGGCCGGGCTCTCATCGGCCCCCACCAGCGAAACGACGATCGGACGCAGCGCGTCGATGCGGTCGAGCAAGCCGAGGTACTCGACGGCGGCCACGTCGTCGCCGGCGTTCACCACGACGCCCTCGCCGAATCCGGCGAGCACGTCGCCGAGCAGTTCGGGCGCAACCCGTTCACGGAACTCGGTGAGCACCGCGGCGGACACGAGATGTTCGAGCACCTCACCCGCCCGGTCCTCGTCCATCGCCTCGAGCTCGACCTTGCCTCCCGTCGACGCGGCGAGCGCATCGAGATCGCACACCCGCGGAACCGCTTCGTCTTCGCCGAGCGAGAGGGCACGCCTCACCGCGTTCGCCACGAGCGCCTCACGGTTGGTGACCGTCATGCGCACCGACACGCCCGACCGCTGGTTGATGCGCGGGCTCTGCCTCGCAAGCTGGCTCAGCGTGGATACGACCCCGGCCATGAAGTCGGGCACGTGCACCGCCACGCCCTCGACCTCGACAGGAAGCGCCTCCTGCGCGGCGATGGCTGTCTCGGTCGCCGCGTCGAGCGGGTAGTGCGTGCGGATCTGCGAACCGAACCGATCCTTCAACGGGGTGATGATGCGACCCCGGTTCGTGTAGTCCTCCGGGTTGGCCGACGCGACGAGGAACACGTCGAGCGGCAGGCGGACCTTGTACCCGCGCACCTGCACATCACGTTCTTCGAGCACGTTGAGCAACCCCACCTGGATGCGCTCTGCAAGATCGGGGAGCTCGTTGATGGCGAAGATGCCGCGGTTGGTGCGCGGCACGAGCCCATAGTGCAACGTCAACTCGTCGGACAGATACCGGCCCTCGGCCACCTTGATCGGGTCGACCTCGCCGATGAGGTCAGCGATGGACGTGTCGGGCGTCGCGAGCTTCTCGCCGAAGCGTTGCGAACGGTGCACCCACTCGACAGGGGTCTCGTCGCCGTGCTCGGCCACGAGCTCGCGCGCGTAGCGCGACACGGGAGCAGTCGGGTCGTCGTTGATCTCGGACCCGGCGACGATCGGCATCCACTCGTCGAGCAACTGCACGAGTGCACGCACGATGCGGGTCTTCGCCTGCCCACGCTCCCCGAGGAAGATCACGTCGTGCCCCGCGAGCAGCGCGTTCTCGAGCTGCGGCAGCACGGTGTCGTCGTAACCCAGCACGCCGGACACGAGCGGCTCGCCCGCACGGATGCGCGCCGCAGCGTTGCCGCGCAACTCCGCCTTCACCGGCCGCGTGACCCATCCCGATTCGAGGAGCTGTCCGAGGTTGGCGGGACGCGACGACATGTGCCGAACGCTACCGGCCCTGCATCCAACCCGGTCGGCGGTCCGTATCGGCACCCGACATGCTGCGACGTGCACGCGGCACGGCGGTGGTACGGCCGGCACGAGTCCGCCGCGCAGCACAGATGCCCGCGACGCGCCGCCCGGTGCCGATCTACCCTGACCCGCCGTGACTGCGCCACGCGAGCCCTGCCTCGACCTCGGTGGCGCCTGGTCGGCAGCGCCGGCCGACGACGCGCTGCGGCGCGTGTGGGCCGACCCGGCTTTCGAACCGGTCGGGTGGGACCAGGTCACGGTTCCAGGACACTGGCGTTCGCACGCCGTCTTCGCCGAGCACGACGGCCCGCTGCTGCACCGCCGGCAGTTCGAAACCTCCCTCCCACGGCCTGAGCATGAACGACGGTGGCTCGAGTTCGACGGCGTCTTCTCCCAAGGTGACGTCTGGCTCGACGGCACCTACCTCGGCAACACCGAGGGAGCGTTCCTGGGCCACCGCTTCGAGGTGACCGAGCACCTCCGCGCGGCGTCCGAGCACACGCTCGCCGTGGAGGTGACCTCCTCACCTGTTCGCGATCCCTCAGCGAAGCGCGCGCTCACCGGCCCGTGGATGCACGGCTCGACGCTCGATCCGATGTGGAACCCGGGCGGCATCTGGCGACCACTGCGCATACGAACGACAGGTCCGATCGCCTGCACGCGCCTACGCGTGCTGTGCACGGAAGCGAACGAGCGACGCGCCGTCCTCTCTCTCGACGCCGGCCTTGACGCGGCCCAGGCGCAAGCGGCTGCACTCGTGACGACCGTCGGAAACGCCTCCCACCGGCTCGAGCAACCCCTCGCGGCCGGACCGAACCGCGTCCGCTGGACGATGACCGTCGACAACCCTCGACGTTGGTGGCCACGCGCCCTTGGCGAGCCGTTCCTCTACGACCTCGTGGTCGCCGTCGCCGATGCCGCGGGTGAGCCAAGCGACGAACGCCGCCTTCGCATCGGGTTGCGCACCGTGTCGATGCGTGACTGGGTGCTCTCGGTCAACGGCGAACGGCTCTTCGTCAAAGGCGCAAGCGCGCTCCCCACCCGATACGACCTCGCCAACGCGTCCGCCACCGAGATCGCCGACGACGTCACCCGGGCAACGGAGTTGGGCCTCGACCTGCTGCGCGTGCACGCCCACATCGCACGTCCGGAGCTCTACGCGGCGGCCGACGAGACCGGCCTGCTTCTCTGGCAGGACCTCCCACTCCAGGGCGGCTACGACCGCTCGGTGCGGCGCCAGGCGATCACCCTGGCGCGTGGCACGGTCGATCTGCTCGGTCACCACCCGTCGATCGCACTGTGGTGCGGACACGACGAGCCGTTCGCGCACCCGGTGGACCCCGCCCCGCGGAGCCGCCCCGGCTTCACCGTCGCCCGCCTCGTCGCGGCGCAGGAGCTCCCGACGTGGAATCGCAGCGTGCTCGACCGTTCGATTCGACGGGCGCTCACGGGCGCGGACCCGAGCAGACCGGTGACCGCCAACTCGGGGGTGCTCCCCCACCCTCCTCAGCTCGACGGCTCAGCGAGCCATTTCGCGTTCGGTTGGCACCACGGCGATACGAGCGACCTGGCGTTGGCCGCGCGCACGATCCCACGCGTGGTGCGCTTCGTCGCCCGCCTTGGTGCTCCGGCCGTGCCCGACACCGCGGATTTCTGCCGCCCCGCCGACTGGCCGACCCTCGACTGGGAGCGCCTCGAGGCACGGCACGGCTATGACGTCGCGACGTTCGACCGCCGGGTGCCGCCTTCCGCGTCCACCACGTTCGCCGCGTGGCGAGCTTCATCGCAGCACCTTCAGGCAGAACTCGTTCGGCGACAGGTCGAGCTTCTTCGACGCCTCAAGTACCGACCAACCGGCGGGGTCATCGTCCATGCGCTTGCCGACGCTCACCCGTCGATCGGCTGGGGCGTGTACGACGCGGCGCGCCATCCGAAGCTCGCCGCCGCGGCACTTGCTGCTGCATGCCGCCCGGTCATCGTCGTCGCCGACCTCCCTCCCCACCGCGCTGAACCGGGCACGACGTTGGCGCTCGACGTCCATGTCGTCAGCGATCTGCGCGCACCGCTCACGGCCGCACGCGTCACCGCAACGTTCTCGGGCTGCGGCCCGACGAGCACCTGGGTGTTCGAAGGAGACGTGGACGCAGACGCGGTCGTGCGTGTGGGCCACCTGCGCCTTGCACTCCCCGACGAGTCCGGCGTCGGCACACTGCAACTCGCCCTCAGCTACGTGGTCGACGGGCAGACACGCGAGAGTGGCAATCGCTACGAGATCGTGGTCGGACCGCTGTGACCGGCGGCGTGCCTCGATGCCTTGAGATCCCAGCCGGGCGCTGACGACCAGCCTGCTGGGCCGCCACGGTAGGGCAGATCGGGCTCACGTCTCCGACGGAGGAACCGTGCGGAAGCGGACGCAGCACGCACCCTCGGCAGGTTCGAGGGCGACATGCTGGTCGGTGACGCCGAGCCCTTCCACCAGTCCCCCGAGCAGGTGGAGGTTCATCCCGCAGATGAGCGCCGTGTGGCGTTCGGCCAGCGCGTGGAACGGGCAGTTGTGCAGCAGGGTCGACCCGTCAGGGAGCCGCTCGGGTTCGAAGCCCTGTTCTGTCAGGACTGCGTCGAGCCCGCCCGCGCCAGCGCCGGTCGCGATGGCACGCCCGGTCTCGTGCGCGGTCGCCGCGAGTGCCTCACCGACCGGCTCGCCGGTCGAGTCCGCGCGGTCAACGGCCGCGGCGAGGACGGCGCCTGCAAGGTCGTAGTGGCGTGGTGGAAACGACACGGCGACCTCGCTCGCCGCACGTCGGTACAGCTTCGCGGGGCGCCCGGCGCCAGGACCGGTCCGCCCGCTGAGACGCCGAAAGCTCACGTCGAGCAGCCCGTCCTCGGCGAGTCGGTCGAGGTGGTGCGCGGTGATGCCTCGGCGGAGCCCGACTGCCTCGGCGGCCTCGTCACGACCTACCCAGGATTGCCGCCGCACCACGTACTCGTAGAGCGCTCGCCGGTTCGGCTCGGCGAGGGCCCCAACCACGGCGAGCGCGTCCGCCGGCTGTGCGTGCGGCGCTCCTGGTGTGTGTCCGCTCGTGGTCATCGTGTGCTCCTCGTTCGCCGGACCTGACGGCGGGACCTCGCGTCCAGTCGACCGACTCTCTATCTACAATCATACTTGACCGAGAAGAGACGAGGTAGCAGACTAAGACCAAGCCAGAGAGATTTTAGGAGTCCCTATGTCCGAGCACACAACCGTGCTGATCGTCGGTGCCAGCCTCGCCGGTGCCAAAGCGGCGGAAACCCTCAGGGCCGACGGCTTCGACGGCCCGGTCATCCTGGTGGGAGAGGAGCCGGTCCACCCGTACGAACGGCCACCGCTGTCCAAAGAACTGCTTCGCGGAGAGGGCAAGGAGGGGCAACCCTTCCTTTACCCCGAGTCGTTCTATGCCGAGCTGGGCATCGACCTGCGCACCGGCACCACCGTGACCGGCATCGACCTCAGCCGCCACGTCGCGACCACCGACCGCGGGACGATCCGATTCGACAGGTTGCTCCTCGCGACGGGTTCCGAGGCACGTTCGCTCCGTGTCCCAGGCGCAGAGCTCGCCGGGGTTCTCACGCTGCGCACGCTGGCCGACGTCGCCCGCCTCCGCGACGCCCTCGGCCAAGCCCGACAGGTCGTCGTCGTCGGGGCCGGGTGGATCGGCGCCGAGGTCGCCGCCTCTGCGCGTCAACTCGGTTCAGCCGTCACCATGGTCGATCCGCTCACTACCCCACTCGAGCGAGTGCTGGGCCCTGAGGTCGGCGGCCGCTACCGCGATCTGCACACCGCCCACGGCGTCGACTTCCGGCCCGGGGTTTCGGTGACCGGCTTCGCAGGAAACACCACCGTCGAAGCGGTCCGGACCGCCGACGGGGACATCCCCGCAGACCTGGTCGTGGTCGGGATCGGGGCACGTCCTCGTACCGAGCTCGCCGAGGCAGCGGGCCTCGATGTCGACGGTGGCGTGGTCGTCGACGAGCACCTCCGGGCAAGCCACCCCGACGTCTACGCGGCGGGCGACATCGCCGCTGCCTGGCACCCCATCCTCGGACGACGGATCCGAACCGAGCACTGGTCGAACGCCCTCAACCAAGGCATCGTCGCGGGCCACAACCTGGCTGGCACGCCCACCGAGTACGACAAGATCCCGACGTTCTTCTCCGACCAGTACGACCTTGGGATGGAGTACGTCGGCCACCCCGAGCGCTGGGACCGCGTCGTGATTCGCGACGGTGTCGATGCCGGCTCGTTCCTGGCGTTCTGGCTCGACGAGGGTCGCGTCGTCGCGGCGATGAACGCGAACATCTGGGACGTCGGCAGCGCACTCGGCGACCTCGTGCGCACCGGCGCACGCGTCGACCCCGACGCCCTGGCAGACCCGTCGATCCCCGTCGAGCAACTGGCGGGAGGTGCCTCGTGACGTCCCTCACCAACCAGAACCCTGGAGTGTTCGGCGAGGTGCTCGCCGACGACCTCGACGGCGACATCAATCCCGACATCAATCCCGACGTCAGCCACGACCTCGACCTCGAACTCCGCGCCGACGTCGAGGACATCTACGCACCCAGAGCTTCCCGCACCGAGCGCCGCCAGCCCGACGCGTCAGCCGCCCAGCGTGCCGTCGCCGACCTGCTCGACGCGCTCGGCTACGACCTCGGCGACGAGCAACTGCGTGACACGCCGCGGCGCGTCGCCGACTCCTTGGCAGAGCTCCTCACCCCTGAGGACTTTGCCCCCACCACCTTCCCGAACGACGGGGGGTACGACGAGCTCGTCGTCGTACGAGACATCCCCTTTCGTTCGCTGTGCGCACACCACATGCTCCCGTTCTTCGGAGTTGCACACGTCGCGTACCTCCCCGGCGACCGCATCGTCGGCCTCTCGAAGCTCGCCCGCGTCGTCGGGCACTTCGCAAGCGACCTGCAAGTCCAGGAACGCCTCACCACCCAGGTCGCCGACTGGCTCACCGAGACCCTCAACCCGCGTGGCGTCGGGGTCCTGCTCGAAGCGGAGCACCTCTGCATGAGCCTGCGGGGAGTCAAGGCGTCAGGCACACGCACCGTCACCTCGTCGTTGCGGGGTCTGGTTCGCAGCGATGCCCGCACCCGGGCCGAGTTCCTCGCAGCGGCCGGACAGCACCGCTGCTGACACGACTTCCCCCACGGGGGAACCACGCCCACCGGCGGGCGGCACGACGACCGGCACCCGCGAGATGAACGGGGCACGGCGGTACGCTGCGGCCGTGTCCGCCGCCGCCTCGTCGCGCCACGAGCCGCACACGAAGGTCCGCCACGGCGAACCCGTTCCCGTGCGCCGCATCCAACTCGACCTCCACGACGGCATCGATGCGGCCTGGAACCCGGCCAACCCAGAGTTCGCCGCCGCCGCCAACAGCGTGTCGCTGCTGATGCCCTACGCCGAGCCCTACTTCATCCGCTCGGTGCGCGCCGTGCTCGCCGACCTGCCGCCCGATCACGCGGAACGAGCGAGCGCCTACGTGCGCCAAGAAGCCCAGCACCACCGTCAGCACCGGCGCTTCAACGACTTGCTCGTCGCCCAGCGGCCTGGGCTTGTCCGCGTCGAGCGCTGGGCGGACAAGGCGTACGGGGGGTTCAGCGTCCGTCGCTCCGCCCAGTTCAACCTGGCGTTCGCCGCCGCATCGGAGACCCTCGCCTTCGCGCTCGCCCGATGGGCTGTACGCAACCACGACCGCTTCTTCGGCGACGCGGACCCGGCCGCGGCGACCCTCTTCCTCTGGCACCTTGCCGAGGAGGTCGAGCACAAGTCCGAGGCGTTCGACGTGTGGCACGCGCTCGACGGCAAACGCCTTCGCTACACCTGGGCGATGATCGTCACGACCGTGCTGCTCGCCTGCCTCGTGTGGACGTCCATGCTCATCCAACTGCACGGCGAGCGGCGCCTTCATCGGCCTGGCACCTGGGTGCGCCTCGTGCGCCTGGCGTTCAGCTTCATCTTCCAGGCCGTGCCTGACATGGCGGTGTCGTGCCTCCCCCACCATCACCCGAACGACTTCACGGACCCGCCGTGGCTGACGGACTGGCTGGCCACGTACGACACCGAGACCCGGACGATCCCCGTGTGGCACGTCGCCGCTCCCTGACCGCAGATCCGGGTGCGACCGGCCAGCTCTGCCCCACCTCAGCAGGGCGGCCTTCCGCCTGGAGCGGTGCGGCGGGCATTTGCGGCCGCCGTGGCGCAGGGCGCTAGCGTCCGATTGCTGTTGCTGACGTCCCGTCAGCTCTCCGACAGCCCCAGATCACCACGACCGGAGGAACGTCCGAGGATGGCCCAGGCGACGTCCACCACTGCACCCAACGCCCGAAGCCGACCGCCGGTCACCGGCACCGCCGTCGGCCGGGCGACGCGCAAGCGCCCCTTCCCGCTTGAGCTCTACGGCTCGGCGCTCGGCAAGAAGTACGTCATGGCCGTGACCGGCCTGGCGATCCTCGGATTCGTGTTCGCCCACATGGTGGGCAACCTGAAGATGTACCTCGGCCCCGCAGATTTCAACCACTACGCCGAGTTCCTGCGCGAGCTCCTCGTGCCGATCCTGCCCCGAACCGTCACGCTCTGGCTGCTGCGCATCGGGCTGATCGTCGCCTTCGTGCTGCACATCCACGCCGCGTACAGCCTCACCGTCATCAACCACAAGGCCCGGCCGGTGGCGTACGCCTCCAAGCGCGACTACATCGCCGCCAACTACGCCAGCCGCACCATGCGCTGGAGCGGCATCATCGTGGGCCTCTTCATCGTGTGGCACCTGTTCGACCTGTCGTGGACCGGCACCGGGTACACGTTCGTGCGTGGCGCCGCCTACCAGAACGTGGCGCACAGCCTGCACCGCCCGCTGGTCGGCGCGCTCTACATCGTCGCCAACCTGGCGCTCGGCCTGCACCTCTTCCACGGGGTGTGGAGCCTCTTCCAGTCTCTCGGCTGGAACAACCCCCGCTTCAACAGTTGGCGCCGCGGCATCGCAGCCGGGTTCGCCGGCCTGATCGTCGTCGGCAACGTCTCGTTCCCCGTCATGGTCCTGGCCGGCGTGGTCGGACACGTCTGAGCGCGCGAAGAGGCGAAGGAAAAGGACCATGAGCGACATCACCCTCGACTCCAAGGTGCCCGACTACCCCATCGAAGAGATGTGGGACCGGCACAAGTTCGACATGAAGCTGGTGAACCCGGCCAACAAGCGCAAGTTCGAGGTGATCGTGGTGGGCACCGGCCTCGCCGGTGCTTCGGCCGCGGCCACGCTGGCGCAACTCGGGTACAAGGTGAGCGTCTTCACCTACCACGACTCGCCACGCCGGGCGCACTCGATCGCCGCGCAGGGCGGCATCAACGCAGCGAAGAACTACCACGGCGACGGCGACAGCGTGTACCGGCTGTTCTACGACACCGTGAAGGGCGGCGACTTCCGCTCACGCGAGGGCAACTCCTACCGCCTCGCGCAGGTGTCGAACAACATCATCGATCAGGCCACCGCGCAGGGCGTCCCGTTCGCACGCGAGTACGGCGGCCTCCTCGACAACCGTTCGTTCGGTGGCGCGCAGGTCTCGCGCACCTTCTACGCCCGTGGCCAGACGGGCCAACAGCTGCTGCTCGGCGCCTACCAGGCCCTCGCCGAGCAGATCGGCCTCGGCAACGTCACGCTCTACAACCGCTGCGAGTACATCGACCAGGTCGTGATCGACGGCCGTTCGGCCGGCATCGTCGTGCGCGATCTGCTCACCGGCGAGATCCGCAGCCACGCGTCGCACGCCGTCGTGCTCGCCACCGGTGGCTACGGGAACGTGTACTACCTGTCCACGAACGCCATGGCGTGCAACGTGTCGGCCGCCTGGCGGGCCCACCGTCGCGGGGCGCTGTTCGCGAACCCCTGCTACACGCAGATCCACCCGACCTGCATCCCCCAGAGCGACGAGTTCCAGTCGAAACTCACCCTCATGTCCGAGTCGCTGCGCAACGACGGCCGCATCTGGGTGCCCCTCAAGGCCGGCGACAACCGCCCGCCGTCGCAGATCCCGGTCGCTGAGCGCGACTACTACCTCGAGCGCAAGTACCCGAGCTTCGGCAACCTGGTCCCCCGCGACGTTGCCTCTCGCAACGCCAAGATCGTCGTCGACGAGGGCCGCGGCGTCGGGCCGCTACGCAACGGCGTCTACCTCGACTTCGCCGACGCGATCGCCCGTTTGGGTCGCGACGTCGTCGAGGCCCGCTACGGGAACCTCTTCGAGATGTACGAGCGCATCACCGACGAGAGCCCCTACGAGGTGCCGATGCGGGTCTACCCCGCCATCCACTACACGATGGGTGGCCTCTGGGTGGACTACGAGCTCCAGACCACCATCCCGGGCCTGTACTCGATCGGCGAGTCGAACTTCTCCGACCAGGGCGCCAACCGCCTCGGTGCGTCGGCACTCATGCAGGGCCTCGCCGACGGCTACTTCGTGTTGCCCTACACGATCGCCAACGGCCTCGCCCCCCTGCTAGGCACCGACGTCGCCGACACCGCCCACCCGGCCTTCAAGGAGGCCGAAGCCGAGGCCGTCGCCCGCTTCCAGGGCTACCTGTCGATCGGCGGCACACGTTCGGTCGACTGGTTCCACCGCGAGCTCGGCAAGATCATGTGGGAGAACGCCGGCATGGAACGCACCAAGGCCGGGCTCGAGTCCGCCCTGCGCGACATCCCCGCCCTGCACGACGAGTTCCGTTCCGACCTGCGGGTGCTGGGCGACGACCGTTCCCTCAACCAGTCGCTGGAGCGTGCAGGACGCGTCGACGACTTCTTCCAACTCGCACAGCTCCTCTGCCGTGACGCCCTCGAACGCGAGGAATCATGCGGCGGGCACTTCCGTGCCGAGCACCAGACACCCGAAGGCGAGGCGCTGCGCGACGACGAGCACTTCTCGCACGTGTCGGCCTGGGAGTGGACGGGCGAGCAGACCCCCGAGGTGCTCCACAAGGAACCCCTCGCCTTCGAGTACGTGCACCTCGCACAGAGGAGCTACAAGTAGCGATGACGACCACCGAGCCCACCAGTCCCGCTCACGGGGTCACGCTGAACCTCACCCTCAAGGTGTGGCGCCAGGCAGGTCCCGACGCGCCGGGCAGCTTCGAGATCATCCAAGCGCCCGCCGTGTCCGTCGACATGTCCTTCCTCGAGATGCTCGACATCGTCAACGAGCGCCTCGTGAACGACGGCGAGGAGCCCGTGGCGTTCGACCACGACTGCCGTGAAGGCATCTGCGGCACCTGCTCGCTGATGATCGACGGTGTCCCGCACGGCCCGCAGCGCGGCACGGCCACCTGCCAGCTCCACATGCGAAAGTTCCGCGACGGCGACACGATCACCATCGAACCGTGGCGCGCCGCGGCGTTCCCGGTCATCCGTGACCTGATCGTCGACCGCTCGGCGTTCGACCGCATCGTCGAGGCGGGCGGCTTCATCAGCGTCAGCACCGGCTCGGCACCCGACGCCAACCTCACCCAGGTGCCCAAGTCGGTGTCCGACACCGCCTTCGACGCGGCAGCCTGCATCGGGTGCGGCGCCTGTGTCGCGGCGTGCCCCAACGGCGCCGCGCAGCTGTTCACCTCGGCGAAGCTGGCGCACCTGAACCTCCTTCCGCAGGGGCAACCGCAGCGCTACGCCCGCACCGAGGCCATGGTCGAGACGATGGAAGAGCACTTCGGCTCGTGCACCAACCACGGTGAGTGCGAGGCGGCGTGCCCGAAGGAGATCTCGATCGACTTCATCGCCACGATGAACAAGGACTACCTGCGCGCCAAGCTGAAGAACCGGCGCTACCTGTCTCGCAAGGCGTAGCACCACACACCGCCGCGTTCGACGCCGTGGTGCGACGTCACGTCGTCGCACCACGCAACGATTGCATACTGCCGGGGTAGCGTGGTTGACCGGGTTCGACTTCCCCAGTCCCATCATTCCTTCACCCCTGGAGCAACCGTGGTACTGAGCGAGAAGTCGCGCTCGACGATCTTCGAGTACTTCGTGCACACCCCACTCGGCGAGGAGGCAACAGCCGAGATGATCGCCAACCTCGACACCCCGAGTCTCGACGACCTCGTCACCAAGGACTACCTCGACGCCCAGTTGTTCGGCGGGCGTCTCGAAACGCACACCAAGATCAGCAGCCTGCATGAAGAGATGCACCGCGAGATCAGCGGCCTCCGCCAAGAGATGCACACCGGGTTCGCCGAGATCCGCCAAGAGATGCACGCCGGGTTCGCCGCAGCACACGACGAACTCCACCGCGAGATCAACGGCCTCCGCCAAGAGATGCACGCCGGGTTCGCCGCAGCACACGACGAACTCCACCGCGAGATCAACGGCCTCCGCCAAGAGATGCACGCCGGGTTCGCCGCAGCACACGACGAGCTCCACCGCGAGATCAACGACCTCCGCAAGGAGATGCACACGTTGTTCCTCTGGTCGATCGGCACCACGGTGAGCATGTCAGGAGTGCTCGCCGGGCTGATCGTCGCGTTCCACTGAGCAGGCCGGGGCGGCGCACGCCACCCGCTCTCAGGTTGTCCCAGACGCGGCTCACGTAGTAGTGAAAGACGGGCTTGCGGCCGGTTTCACGACCCCGCATGACCGCCTACCCGTCCCCGGTCGTCACCGGGTGCCGCCCAAGGAACCTCACCATGCCTCAGTTGTTCGCCGCAGAAGGCGGCTATCAGGTCTTCGACCTCGCGGGCCGCGACACGGCCCTTCTGGTCGCATCCCTGCTCGCCGCGCTGCTCTCCATCGGCGTCGCGTTCGTGCTCATGAAGGGCGTCCTCGCCGCCGACCCTGGCTCTGACGCCCAGCAGGAGATCGCAGGGCACATCCACGAGGGCGCAATGGCGTACATCAAGCGCCAGTTCCGCACCATCGGGATGATCGTCATCCCTCTGGCGGTGGTGGTGTTCGTGACGTCGGTGAAGCTCGTGAAGCCGGGCGGCGAGGTCGCCCTCGGGTTCGTGCCGTCAGGGTTGTTCCGCACCATCAGCTTCCTTGTGGGCGGCACGTTCTCGGCATCGATCGGCTTCCTCGGCATGTGGCTCGCCACCAAGGGCAACGTCCGCACCACGGCCGCCGCCACCCGGGAAGACTTCGGTGGCGCCATGCAGGTGGCGTTCCGCACCGGCGGTGTTGCAGGCCTCGCCACGGCAGGGCTTGGCCTGCTCGGCGCGACCGTGATCATCCTCGTGTTCCAGAACACGTCGTCCGCGATGCTCGTCGGGTTCGGGTTCGGTGGGTCACTCCTGGCGCTGTTCCTCCGCGTCGGCGGCGGCATCTTCACGAAGGCCGCCGACGTGGGCGCCGACCTGGTGGGCAAGGTCGAGGCGGGCATCCCCGAGGACGACCCCCGCAACCCCGCCACGATCGCCGACAACGTGGGCGACAACGTCGGCGACTGTGCCGGCATGGCCGCCGACCT
>CAZUMJ010000029.1:0-4973 GCA_964621605.1 uncultured Iamiaceae bacterium
CCTTCATTTCGGGAGCTGGCCTTACGCCGTTCTATGACGGCGCCAACCTGGCAGGGCGCGACGTGGTCGTCGTCAGCCTGAACTACCGCCTCGGGGCATTGGGCTTCCTGCACCTCGCCGACCTCGGAGGTGAGGCGTTCGCCGAGAGCGCCAACGTGGGCCTGCTCGACCAGGCCATGGCGCTGCGTTGGGTGCACGAGAACATCGAGGCGTTCGGCGGCGACCCTGCCAACGTCACCATCTTCGGCGAATCCGCAGGCGCCATGAGCGTCGGGTCACACCTCGCCCTGCCCGCCAGCGCCGGCCTGTTCCACAGGGCGATCGCCCAGTCGGGGGCTGCCTCACAGGTGCACGACCGCGACCAGGCCACCGAGGTGGCGGCCGCACTCCTCCGCGAGCTCGACCTCGCCGAGTCAGACGTGGAGCGGCTGCGGGAGATCCCACTCGAGACGCTCCTCGCTGCCCAGGCAACCCTGTCGGCCCGGCGAGGCATCTCGGCGGGGCTCCCCTTCCGACCGACCACCGACGGCGTCAGCCTGCCAGTCGCCCCCCTGGCGGCGGTGCGCGCGGGCTCGGCGGCTGGCATCGCGGTGCTGACCGGCACCAACCGCGACGAGATGAAGCTCTTCACCGCCATGGACCCGGGCTTCGCGGCAGCAGACGAAGAGGTCCTCCTCCGCCGGACGAGCAAGCTCGTGTCCCACGATCCCGAGGGGCTCGTGGCGACCTACCGGGCGGCACTCCCCGGCGCCTCGGCAAAGGACCTCTTCGAGGCGATCGCCACCGACGCCGTGTTCCGCATCCCTGCATTGGACCTCGCGGAAGCGCAGTCGGCGCACGCGCCCACGTGGCTGTACGAGTTCCACGAAGCATCCACGGCGTTCGGCGGCATGCTCGGCTCCGCGCACGCGGTCGAGATCCCCTATGTCTTCGACAACCTCGATGCCCCCGGCGCGTCGTTCCTCACCGGTGAGGTCACCGAGCAGATGCGGGCGCTCGCGCGCGACCTTGCCGACGCGTGGACATCGTTCGCACGCTCCGGTGACCCGAACGGCAGCGACCTTCCCGCTTGGGCGGCCTACGACACCACCGCCCGCATGACGTTGGTGACCGCTGCCGCCGAGTCGCAGGTCGCTGCCGACCCCGCCGGACCGTTCCGCGAGGCGTGGCAGCAGCGCCGCTGACCGGGGCTTCGCTGCGCCGCGTCGGGGGCGCCGTGGCTCAGAGCTGCGGCGCTGCCGGCTGACGGGTTGCGACGTTGATGCGGTTCCACGTGTTGATGACGGCGATCGCCATGACCAGCGTGCCGAGGGCCTTCTCGTCGTAGTGCTTGGCGGCGTCGGCCCACACCTCGTCGCTCACCGCGTCTTCTCGATCGGCGATGCGGGTCGTCGCCTCGGTGAGCGCCAGCGCCGCGCGCTCTGCGTCGGTGAACAGCGGCGACTCACGCCACGCCGCGACCGCCCACAGACGCTGCGGGGTCTCGCCCGCGGCGGCCGCGTCGCGGCAATGCATGTCGACGCAGAAGCCGCACCCGTTGATCTGGCTCGCGCGGATCTTGACGAGCTCGAGGGTCGCATGGGGAACGCTGCCGTTCGCGGTCACCTTGCCGAAGGCGAGCATCGCCTCCATCGCGCCGGGGACCACCATCGCCGGGCTCTGCATCCGTGCTTCCATGCTGCGCGCTCCTTCGTCGGTCTGGGCCGCGGCCGCGGCTCACACCCCCTGCCTATCGACCGCGAGCCCGCGCTACAACACGCGCCCCGTCCGCGGCGCTACTCGGCTGCCTCGCCGCCAGCGGTGCGAAGCCGCCATGCCCACACGGCGACCGCGAGGCACAACGCGACCGCGCACCACGACGCCACCTCTACCCCGTGCACGAATGCCCGCGACGCCGCGTCCCGCAGCAGCGCGCCCCCCTGGCCCCCGAGGCGGGTGGCGGTCAGGTCCGCGGTGCCCAAGGTGTCGCGTGCCGCGTCGATCGCCGCGGCCGACACGCCGGGGACCGCGTGCAGGTCACGCCGGTACACCGCCACCATCACGCTGCCCAGCAACGCGGTGCCGAGCGCGATGCCCAACTCGTTCGCCGTCTCCGACACGGCCGCGCCCGCGCCGGCCCGTTCAGGCGGTATCGCGCTCATGATCCCGTCGATCGCCACGACCATCGCGAGCGTGACCCCCGGGTAGATCAGCGTGGCGGCGCCGATCGGCACCCACAGCCCGGCGTCGGGGCGGAGCTGTGCAAGCCAGACGAACCCCGCTCCGCCGATCGCCATCCCCCACGCGATCGAGGAGAAGGCGCCGATCCGGCGGGCGACGGTCGGCGCGCCAAGCGTGCAGAGGAGGGCGACGGCGCTCACCGGCAACAGCAGCACGCCGGCGCGCGACGGGCTGATGCGCCCGATGAGCTGGAGGTGCTGGGTCACGAAGAAGTTGCTCCCCGCGACCCCGATGAGCGCGACGAGGTTGCCGGCGACGGCCATACGAAAGCCGCGCAGGCGGAACAGGTCGAGGTCGAGCATCGGGTGGGCGAGGCGGCGCTGACGACGAGCGAACAGCACACCGCCGCCGACACCGGCGAGCGCCGACGCCACGACGAGCACCGAGATGCCCTGCTCGGCGAGCTGCTTCAGCGCGAACACCAGCGGGAACATCGCGAGCATGGAGAGCGCGGCGCTGGGCAGGTCGAACGGGCCGGGGTCGGGGTCTGCCGACTCGGGCACGAGCGCCGGAGCCGACGCGAGGAACACCACGGTCACGGGCACGGCGAGCAGGAACACCGACCCCCACCAGTAGTGGTCGAGCAGCACGCCACCGATCACCGGTCCGAGGGCGCCGCCCACGCTGAAGCCGGCGGCCCACACCGCGATCGCCGTCTGGCGCTCGCGGTCGTCGGGAAAGATGTTGCGGATCAGCGACAGGGTCGAGGGCATCAGCGTGGCACCCGCGAGGCCCAGCACCGCCCGCCCCGCGATGAGCGCGCCGGGGCCGGTAGCCAACGCGCAGAGCACCGACGCCACACCGAACGCGCCGCCGCCGATGAGCAGCAGGCGGCGTCGACCGATGCGGTCACCGAGGTTGCCCATGGTGACGAGCAGACCGGCGAGCACGAACGAGTAGATGTCAACGATCCACAGCAGCTCCGAACTGCTCGGGTCGAGCGATTCGCTCAGCTTCGGGATGGCGAACCCGAGCACCGTCGCGTCGATCGCGATCAGCATCGTCGGCAGCATCAGGACCGCGAGCGCGATCCAGCGACGGCGTGTGGTGAGGTCGGCGGCGATCATGCACCGGGCATCGTGGCAGTCCGCCTCTCCCGGCAGGAAACGCGTTCTTGCGTGACACCCCCTGTCGCCCGCTGACCGACTTCCCGTTCGGGGAGCAGGCAGGGGCTGCGGTCGGCCGCGACGACGAACCGCGCCGATCGACGCCCTCGCCAGCTCAGGCTGCGGGCGGCACCGACCGCATCGCGTGCTGCATGCCCGCACGCGCCACGACCACGTCGACGCAGGACTGGATGGCGGCGTGCACGCGCCCGACGAGCACCTCGGGGTCGTCGGTGTCCACCGGAATCGGCATGCCGACGTGGACCAGCGGGCGACGCTTTCCGGGAAGGTCCGGGCGCTGGTAGTCGTCAGGCTCGCTGCCGAAGTAGAAGCCCATGGGCACGATCGCCACGTCGACAGACTTCGATGCCGCGATGGCCGTGTGGGCGATGCCCTTCTTGAGCGGCTGGACCACCCGGTGGTCGACGCGGTTGCGGGTGCCTTCCCAGAAGCCCGCCATCGAATGGCCCTGGAGGAGCTTGCTCACCTGGATCTCGCTCGCTCGCACCGTGCACGCCCGGTAGAGCTCATCGACCCCTTCGGCACCCTCGAGCCCCTGACGGCGTAGGTCCTCGCGGCGGAAGGTGGGCAGGGCACCGAGCTCGTCGACCGCCCAGCGCAGCATCTTTCCCTTGCGACCACGGCGCACGAACAACGACGGCTCTGCCGGAATGAACGCCTTGCCGCGCAGCGGGCGGAGGGCCTTGAGCTTCTCCGCGGCAGCAACGATCACGTACTGGTCGTCGCCCGTGATGTGGTTCGGCGAGAGCACGAGGCGGGTTCCCGAGGCCAGTGCATCGGCCAGCGCCTTCTCCGCGCCTGGATCGCAGCTGAGATCGAGCTTGAAGTAGCGGTTGAGTGCCACATGCGCGAACCGGGCAAACGCGCGGTTCTGCTCGTGGGCCTCGTAGTAGCGGTAGAGGGCTTCGTGATCGGCGAGTCGCACCGCGGGTCGCTTCGACATCTCACCAGCCTACCTACCAGTCGGTAGAGAGGCCAGGGACGAAGGGCCCTCCCGTGGAAAGAAGGCGGTCAGGCGCGGTCCATCGGGCCGTCAGCGGACGCCCGCGACCTGCGCCGAGCCAGCCGGTCCTGCACCCACAACGTGACCACCCCTGCCACCAGCAGGCCCGCCACGTTCACCCCGAGTTGCAGCGTCGCCCCGCCCGCCTCCGACCAACGACCGTAGGCCGACGCGCCACCCATGTTCGCCGCCGCAGGGATGGTCGTGACGGCCACCAGCACCCCCACGAGTGCACCCGAGCGCGCCTGGGTCAGCGCGAGCATTCCGGCAATGCCCGCGAGCAGCGCGACGACCGCGGCGTAGCCGTCGGGCCGCGCGACGAACGAGGTGAGCTGGCGACTCGTGACGTCGTAGTGGGCTGGAGCCAGGTCGGCGACGCGGAAGAGCACGGTGGCCACAGCTGCGGCGATGACGGCAAGCCCAAGCCCCGAGCCGAGCGTGGCGAGCGAGCGTCCGGCGGAGCGGAGGCGGCCACGCGCGAGGGCGACGCACGCCGCCGCGATCGGCCCATAGTCGGGCCCGACAGCCATCGCCGCGACGAGCAACACCGGCGAGTCGGTCAACAGGGCAACGAGGGCGATCACCGCAGCAAGCACGATGAACAGCAGGTACGACACGTTCGC
>CAZUMJ010000029.1:5073-38542 GCA_964621605.1 uncultured Iamiaceae bacterium
ACAAGGTGCGCAAGCCCGGGCCACGTGCGCAGCCGCTCGACCACGTCATCCGCAGCGTCTGACGGCACGATGAGCCGGAGGTGGATCACCCCAGCATTCTCGTGGACCGCTGCGTGGTCGGCGTGCGCATGCCCGGGCTTTGCTCGGCTCAGCTCGGCGCAGCTCGGATCGGCTCAGCTCGGGTCCGCTCCGCTCAGCTCAGCTCAGCTCAGCTCGTCGAGCATCTCGGCGAGCCGCACCGTCGTGTTCCAGTTGCGGTTCGTCACCTGCGGGTATGCGGGCGTGCTGACGAGCCCGCTGAGACGACTCTGGGAGCGGCGGGCAGAGAGCCGACGGAAGTACACGACCCCGTCTCCGGCCCACGCCGAGTCGACGCCCTCCCGAGGGCGCAACTGGCCGAGCACGTCCTGCGCGGTGAGGGGCCCCTTCAAGAACAGCACGTCGGAGTGGTACGTCTCGGGCTCCTGCCCGAACCCCTGGGGGGCCTGCGCCACCACGGTGCGATAGGCGGCCGCGTCGCGAGCCACGACGGGCACGTCGAAGCCGAAGGACTCCGCGAGGGTGTCCTCGACGTGCGCGACGAGGTCGGCGTGCGCCAGCGCACTCCGGCACACCACGTTGCCCGACTGGATGTACGTCCTGACATCGGAGAGTCCGGCCGCGGTGAGCACCTCACGAAGCTCGGCCATCGGCACCTTGTTGCGTCCCCCGACGTTGATGGCGCGCAGAAGGACGACGTACGGCTGGCCGGTCATCGCCGAAGCGTACCGACCGACGGCGGACGCCGATCTGCGGGAAGACGCCCGCGCACAGCAGCGCGCGCAACGAGCGCGCCACCGTGCTCGGTGGGAGCGGGCCGGTGCTGCCGCCGACGAGGACGGCGGCGCGGCGGCTCAGCGGTAGGTGACCGGCAGGCCCTTGATGCCGTTCAGCCACCCCGAACGCAGACGCTTCGGCGGCCCCACCCGGGTGATGTTCGGAGCGAGGTCGGTGAGCGCCTCGAAGATGAGGTTGATCTCGAGCTTCGCGAGGTGCGAGCCCGGGCAGAAGTGGGCGCCACCACCGCCGAAGCCGACGTGCGGGTTCGGGTTGCGGAAGATGTCGAACCGATAGGGGTCTTCGAACACCGTCTCGTCGTAGTTCGCCGAGCCGTACAGCAACCCGACCCGTTGGCCCTTGGCGATCACCGTCCCGCCGATCTCCGCTTCGTCGGTGGCCGTGCGCTGGAACATCTGCACCGGGGTGCCGTACCGCACGACCTCGTCTGCCATCGTCTCGGGACGCTCATCCTTGTAGGCAGCCCACAGGTCTGGGTTGTCGAAGAACGCCTGCATGCCGTGGCTTATCGCGTTGCGGGTGGTCTCGTTGCCGGCCACCGCCAAGATGAGGATGAAGAACGCGAACTCTTCGGAGCTGAGCACCTCGTCGTCGGCGGCCGACACCAGGCGGCTCACGATGTCGTCGCGCGGGTTGGCCTTGCGGTCCTCGCCCATGGCGACGGCGTACCCCAGGATCTCGGCCGCAGCGACGGCCGGGTCGACCTCGTAGTCGGGATCGTCGTACGCCATCATCTCGTTCGACCACTCGAAGATCTGCTTCCGCTCGTCTTGCGGGAAGCCGACCAGGTCGGCGATCGCCTGGAGCGGCAACTCGACGGCGATGTCTTCGACGAAGTCACCGCTGCCGCGCTCGACGGCTTCGCCCACGATGCGGTAGGCCCGCTCGCGCAGCGCGTCGGTCAGACGGGCGACCGCCTTCGGGGTGAACAGGCCTCGTGACACGACACCGCGCACCCGCGTGTGCCGCTCGCCGTCCATGTTCAGCATCATGTTCTTCTGGATCTCGCGCTCGGCGTACCCGACGGTCTTCCCGTCGAAGCGCACGATGGCCGTGTTCTCTTCGCTCGACCAGCCCGTTCGGGCACACGAGATGGCCTTCACATCGGCGTGCCGAGAGATGACCCAAAAGCCCCCGTCGTCGAAGCTCGAATCTTCGACGGTCTGGGCGTTCCAGAACACGGGCGCCGACTGACGAAGCCAGGCGTAGTCCTCCAGGGGAACTCCCTTGGCGAGGATGTCGGGGTCGGTGAGGTCGTAGCCCTCGGGAATCGGGACAGGCATGGTGCTCCTCCAGGGTGTCGCCCGAGCGACGGGATGCCCGACGCTCGCGCCCGTTCACCGGGCGAGGGAAGGGGCGAAGGTCACCTACCGGCGGTAGCTCCCGTGCCCTCCCCAACTCACCTCACGTTATCTGACGTTCCATCAGATCCCCGAGCAGGCCGAGCTCTCGGTCGGTCTGCTCGGTATGGGGGAAGCCCGTGTTCAGGCGAAAGCAGTCCCTGTAGCCATCGCCCGCCGAGAACATCGGCCCGGGCGCGATGTGCACCCCGTGCTGCAGCGCCTCGCGGGCCAACTGCAGCGCGTCGAGGCCCGGTACCTGCACCCAAAGCACGTGTCCACCCCCCGGGTGGGTGTGGCGGGCCCCGGCCGGGAGGATGCCGTCGACCGCTGCGATCATCGCTGCCATCTGCGCGGCGTAGCGGCGACGAACCCGCTGCAGGTGCCGAGCAAATCCGCCGCCCTCGACGAACGACGCAACCGCGAGCTGCATCGCTGGGGAGGTCGCCTGGTTCACGACCAGCTTCAGGTGCTCCACCTCGCGCTGGAAACGCCCGGGCACCACCCAGCCCACACGCAGGCCCGGCGAGGCGGTCTTCGAGAACGACCCACACGACAGGACACCTCCCGCGCGGTCGAACGCCTTGTACGCCTTCGGGCGTGCGCCACCGAACGCCAGATCGCCATACACGTCGTCCTCGATCAGTGGCACGCGGTGGCGCGCCAGGAGCGCGACGAGGTCGGCCTTGGAGCGGTCGTCCGGGCAGGCGCCGGTTGGGTTCGAGTAGTTGGCGACGAGCGCAACCGCGGCGATCGGTCGACGGGCGATGACCCGTTCGAGTGCGGCCACGTCGATGCCCCGCATCGGGTCGGACGGCACCTCCACGACCTGTCGGTCAAGCGAGGCGAGCACCTCGAGCAACGCGTAGTAGGTAGGGCTCTCAACAGCAACGGTGTCGCCCGGGTTCGTCACCGCTCGCACAGAGAGGTACACCGCCTCCTTCGCACCGCTGGTCACCACCACTTCGTCGGGCGATACCGCGTACCCGGCGTCGAGCCCCCGCTGCGCGACCACACGGCGCAACGCAGGGTTCCCGGGCGGGGCGTCATAGGAATGCGACGCCGTCGGCTGGAGCCGCAAGGTCTGTGCCACCAGGCGATTAAGAGCCGTGATCGGCATGAGCTCCGGGCCCTGCACGGCGGCGCCCAACGTGGGGCGCTGCGGACTACCGATGCCCAAGTTGAGCTGCATCGAAAGGCTGACGTCTGCACGCCGTGCCCGTGTCGACGGACCTGACGGGCTCGGCGCAGGTCGAGCCGACGAAGCGGGTGACGCCACGAACGTGCCGCTGCGCGGACGACTCTCGACGTGACCGCGCGCCTCGAGCAGGTGAAGCGCCTCAACCGCGGTGGTGGCACTCACCCCATGGCGGCGCTGCAGCGCTCGCACCGAGGGCACCCGATCACCCGCAACGAACGCTCCCGCCTGGATCTCCCGCGCAAGCTCGTCGGCGATGCGGACATACGCGGGCACGCGCGGCTCCGTGTCGTCCGATCGCACCCGTTCCACCCCCGGAGGAGTCACGGTCTGTCCTGCCAGACAGATCGTGCAGAGAGTGACATCCCGGCAACTGTACTGGTCGACAACGTCGTCATCTGTCCCTTCCTCACGCCAGCTGTCGTCCCTACGGTGCGAGGTGGAAGACACAAGCACCTTCGGGAGAGCGACATGATCCGCACCGGCAACCTGGGATTCCCTCGCATCGGCGCACAGCGCGAGCTCAAGTGGGCGCTCGAGCGCGCCTGGCGCTCCCACGAGTACACCGAGTTGCGCACGACCGCACAGGACCTGCGCGCCCGGCACTGGAAGGTTCAGGCGGCCCACGGTGTCGACGAGATCCCCGTCGGCGACTTCTCCCTGTTCGACCACGTGCTCGACACCGCCCTCGACCTCGGCGCCGTACCCGCCCGCTTCGGAGGGCTTCCGTTCGACCAGGCATCGGGTGACGACACGGACCTCGATCGCCTATTCACCATGGCACGTGGGGGCACCGTCGACGGTGCCGCTTGCGCCCCCTTGGAGCTCACCAAGTGGTTCGACACGAACTACCACTACCTCGTGCCTGAGTTGTCACCCGACCAGCGCTTCCGCGCACGCCCCGGGCGGCTGCTCAGCCACGTTGCCGAGGCTCACGCAATCGGTGTCTCACCACGTGTCGTCCTGGTTGGCCCCGTCACGTTCCTCCTGCTCTCCAAGCGCACCGACGGAGGCGACCCGTTCGCCCTTCTCGACGGCGTGCTCACTGCATACGCGACGCTCCTCGAGGCACTCACCCATGCGGGCGTGACGAGCGTGCAGTTCGACGAGCCTGTCCTCGTCGGCGACCTCACCCCCGACGCACGGCACGCCTTCCCCCGCGCCTACGACGCGCTGCGGGCCGCGGCGCCGACCCTGCGCCTCACGCTCGCCACCTACTTCGGTCCCCTCGGGCCGCACGTCAGCCTCGCCACACGACTGCCGGTCGATGTGCTGCACCTCGATCTCGTGCGTGGGGCCGACCAACTCGACGACGTGATCGCACACGCGCCCGACCCGCTCACGCTGTCGCTCGGGGTTGTCGACGGCCGAAACGTGTGGCGTAGCGACCTGCGCGCGCTCGCCACGCGGCTCGCACCTGCAGTGGCACACCTGGGAGCCGAGCGGGTGCAGTTGGCGCCGTCGTGCTCGCTCCTGCACCTCCCCTTCGACGTTGCCGTCGAGGACTCGATCGACGAGGAGGTGCGGAGTTGGCTGGCATTCGCGGTGCAGCGGCTCGACGAGCTGCGCGTGCTCGCCACCGCGCTGGACGGGGACCCCACGACGGTCGCCGATGCACTCGCGGCGAGCGACGCTGCGCAGGCCTCACGACACGCCTCCGCTCGGGTTCACGACCCGGAGGTCACCGCACGGCTCGCTGCAACCACCTCCGCAGACGCACAGCGTGCGCACCCCTACGCGGTGCGCAAGTCCGCACAGCAGGCCCGACTGCACCTGCCGCTCTTCCCCACCACCACCATCGGGTCGTTCCCGCAAACCACCGACGTGCGCAACCTGCGGAGGCGCTACCGCGACGGTGTCGCCAGCGAGGACGAGTACGTCGCGGGGCTCCGCGACGCCACCGCGCACGCCGTGCACCTCCAAGAGGAGCTCGGACTCGACGTCCTCGTCCACGGCGAGTTCGAACGCACCGACATGGTCGAGTACTTCGGTACCCGACTCACGGGCTTCGCCACCACGACCTACGGCTGGGTGCAGAGCTACGGCTCACGTTGCGTCAAGCCCCCGGTGATCTACGGCGACGTCACCCGCCCCGCGCCCATGACGGTCGACTGGGCGACCTTCGCGGCTCAACTCACCGACAAGCCCATGAAGGGCATGCTCACCGGGCCCGTGACGATGCTCGAGTGGAGCTTCGTGCGCGACGATCAGCCCAGGGCCGTCACCGCACGCCAGATCGCCCTGGCTCTGAGCGACGAGGTCGCCGACCTTGCGGCAGCAGGCATCCCGATCATCCAGATCGACGAGCCCGCGCTGCGAGAAGGGCTACCGCTGCGCGCGGCGGACCGCCACGCCTACCTCGCTTGGGCGACCGAGGCGTTCCGCCTTGCGGCCGGGTCCGCGCCCGACGACGTCGGCATCCACACCCACATGTGTTACGCCTCGTTCGGCGACATCCTCGACGCGATCGAGGCGCTCGATGCCGACGTCATCTCGATGGAGGCGTCACGGTCGGACATGGAGCTGCTCGACGACTTCGTCACCCGCTCCTACCCCAACGAGATCGGCCCGGGCATCTGGGACATCCACTCGCCACGAGTACCGGGCGACGATGAGCTCGACCTGCTCCTCACCCGCGCGGTGGACGCCTTCGGGCCCGATCGGCTCTGGGTCAACCCCGACTGTGGCCTCAAGACCCGCGGTTGGGAGGAGACGACGTCGTCGCTGCGCCACCTCGTCGGCGCCGCGCACCGCGCCCGAGCGCGCACGTCGTAGCACCCATGCCCGGGCATCGGGACTCGGGATCGAGGCGCACAAAACTGCAGAGCCCGGGCAGCCCGTTGGTGGGCGCCCGGGCTCGGTGGTTTGCCGCGGTCGGGAGGGCCGCCCCGACCGCCGTCTGGGCGATCAGGCCCCAAGCGCTTCGAGCACCCGCGGGAACAGCACGTTGTTCTCCTTGTGGACGTGCTCGAAGGTGTCGCGCTCCAGTTCGGCAAGCCCTTCCATGGTGAGTCGGTAGGTGTTGCACCCATCAGCCGGGGTTTCGTAGCCGTTGGTCAGGCTGCGCAGCTTGTCGAGCAACTCGCCGGCCTGGTCGTGCTCTGCCACGAGGCGTTCGAGCAACGCGGGGAGCTCCGCGTCGGGCTGCTCAGCCAAGCGGCTGATCGCCGGGAAGACGCGCAGCTCCTCGCGCCGCAGGTGCGGCTCGAGCTCGACGCGCAGCGCGGCATAGGTGGCAGCGACGGTGGCGAGCTCGGGGTGGCGCTCACCGTGCACCTGGGCGATCTTGTCGACGAGCTGGCTCAACCGGGGAAGTTCCTGCCAGAGGTACGCATGGTGCGTGCCCTCGACATGGGCAGCCAGCGCCGCCGAATCGAGCCCCGCCCACTCGGCCCGCTCGCCGGGCACCTGTGCCCCTTCGAGGCCTTCGAGCACGGCACCCAGGTCGAGGCCCGCCTCGGCGGCTGCATCGGTGAGGCTGCGCGTGCCGTGGCAGCAGTAGTCGAGGCCGAGGCGCTCGAGCTCGCGGGCGATGCTGGGGTGTTCGGTGACCAGGTCGCCGAGGGTGGACTGCGGGTCGATGCTGGACATGGCTGCTGACTCCTCGTACATGCGGCTGACGGTGGCTTTCCCCTCACGGTACCGACGCCCCGGGGGGCATCCGCAGGGACGAAGGTCCCGAGGTGCTCCCCGACAGGCGGCCGCCTCAGTCCCACCTCGCGCCCGCCCCGATCCCCCCGGTGTGCACGGCCCGCTGGCCGACGTGCGGTCGGCGCGCATCGGTACTGTGCCGTCGTGACCACCCCGCTCGACAGGCCCCGCGACGACCGCCCGTCCACCGACGAGACGGCCGTGCGCACCCGACTGGGCATACCGGACTCGGCGCACGAGGTGGTCGTCGTGGCGGAGTCCACCCACTGGGACCCCGACTGGCTGCTGCGCTCCGAGCAGTACCACCGGCGCATGGTCCGCCCGACGCTCGATCGGGTCCTCGACCTCCTCGAGGCAGAACCGCGTCGCGTGTTCAGCATCGAGTGCGTGTTCTTCGTCGACCTCTGGTGGCGTGACCGCCCCGAGCAACGCGCGCGCTTCCGTCGCCTCGTCGAGCAAGGGCGCATCCACTTCAGCGGCACCGGCATCACGACCCCCGACACGCTCTTGCCCGACGACGAGCTCATCCTGCGCGACCTGCGCGCCGGCCGGCAGTGGCTCGTCGAACGGGGCATGCAGCCCACCACCCGCTCCCTCTACCTGCCCGACAGCTTCGGCCACTCGCCGGGCCTCCCGGGCCTGCTCCACGCCGCCGGCCTCGAGCGCGCGGTGGTCTGCCGCATCGACGGCATGCGCTTCCCCGGCGCCGACCTCGAGGCCGCGGCGCGCTTCCCGCGCCCGGAAAGCTCCGCGGCTGCGTTGCTCGACGCCGGCACCGCCGACTTCATCTGGCGAGGGCCCGACGGCAACGAGGTGCTCGCCCACTGGGTGGCCTTCAGCTACGGGCACGGCGATCTGCTGGCGAGCGGGGGCATCAGCCGCACGATGGGTCTGCCGTTGGCGTGGGCCGACCGGCGTGCCGCCACGGTCGATCGGCGCGCCGACCGCTACCTGACGCAGCTCCGCTCGGTCGCCCGCACGCCGTACCGACTGCTCGCGGTCGGCACCGACTTCGCCCCGCCGATCCCCCACCTCGTCGACATCCTCGACCGCTGGAACGACCGCAACCACGGCCGCACCGGCACCTGGATGGTGAACGCCACGATCGACGACTACCTCGACCTGGTCACCCCACACCGCGCCCT
The DNA here is from genome assembly GCA_964621605.1 of uncultured Iamiaceae bacterium. Classification (GTDB taxonomy): domain Bacteria; phylum Actinomycetota; class Acidimicrobiia; order Acidimicrobiales; family Iamiaceae; genus CAZUMJ01. The sequence continues at coordinate 13,245 of CAZUMJ010000029.1, forward strand.
GCTCCCCACGATCGAGTTCGACCCCAACCCCTACTGGATGGGCTTCACAAGCAGCCGCCCCAGCATCAAAGCGCGCTCCCGTGAGCTCGGCCGCCGGCTCCTGGCGCAGGAGGCAGCCACCCTGCTGCGCGACCAGGGGCCGAGCCACCCCCAGTCGGATCGCACCGACCCAGTCGCCGAGGGCGCGCACCCCGCTGACACGCTCGGCGCCACACCCCTAGGTGCACGTCTCGCCGGGGAGGCACCCGACCCGTGGTGGGTCGCCCTCACGGCAAACCACCACGACTTCATCACGGGCACCTCACCCGACCGAGTCGCCTTGCGCGAGCAGGAGGTGTGGCTCACCGACGCGCTCGCACGCACGCCCTGGCCAGGCGCTCCGCCCGTTCCCACCGGCACATCCGCCCCCGTTTCCGCGGCAACGCCCACCCCCGCTCCCGCTCCCGCGACAACGCTCACCGCGACCCGCCACGGCCGGCTGCTCACCGTGCGTGCCCCCTGGGGCACCTGCACGTTCGACCCCGCGTGCGGCGGTGCGCTGACCTCGGTCGTCGACGCCTCAGGGCTGGAGCTCCTTGCAGGCCCGAGCCTTGTCCTCTCCTCCTACCTCGACAGCGGTGGTCTCTGGCGGCTCGGCAACGAGTTCCCCGGTGGGCAGTGGACGCGGCTCGACACCACCGCTCGGCACCACGCCACCGTCGAGGTCGAGGTCTCACCCGACGCCACCCAAGCCACCGTGATCGTGCGTGGTCGCTGCGACGGCCTCGCCGTCGAGTTGCGCCACGATCTGCGGGCCGACGACCCGATCATCACAACCTCGACCAGGGTGCCCGGCAGACGACGCCGTACGGTCACCCTCGCGGTCCACCCCCAAGGCCACCCAACCGGGGTCACGATGCACCAGCCCGGAGGCGTCGTCGCTCGGCCGCTCCAACGTTGGTACGAGCCGACCTTCTGGCCGCTGCACTCGTTCGCTGCGACCGACGTCGGCTCGCTCACCTGCGCGGTGGCGACTCCCTCCGCGCTGCACGTCGCGCAGGACGGCACCGCTGAGGTGATCGTGGCACGCAACCCCTTCAAAGAGATCGCGTACCGGGTGATCCCCGTGATGGCACCAGCGTGGGGCTGGTCGGTCACCGAGCAGCGCGCCGCCGTGGCATGGCGCTTCGATTCCGCCGTACCTGCGGCACGCCCGCTCGACGATGTCGTGCGACGCGGTCGGGCTGCGTGGCGTCGCGCCGAACGGGCGCTGGGGTGGCCTGTACCTGCATGGCCAGTCGAGACCGATTGCGACGAGGTCGAGGTCCTCTCGGTCGCGTCCGCCACGAGCCGACCGGGGGTGCTGGTCCGCCTCCGTGACTGGGGCACCGCCGAAGCACCTGCCCGCTGCGTGCTCCGCACCGATGAGCGCCTGGGCCCGATCACTGCAGCCCACCTCGTCGACATCCACGAGCGAGACCTGGGCACAGACCTCCGGCCGGGTGGACCCAGCCAAGGCCCAACACGAGTGCTCGACGCATGCTCTGTCTCAGTCGCGCGCGGCGGTCATCTGCGGACGGTGCTGCTCGAGCGTGACCCTCCCGAGAACCCCTCCGCCGGTTCCTAGTACACGATCGGGCCGAACCCTCGACGGGTCGGGTGGAAGGCGATCGCGGTCGTCGCGAACGAATTCGGGTCAAGCACCTGCAGGGTCTGGTCGGTGTAAAGGATCGGCTTGCCGCCGACGACGAGCACCCGAGCGACGGTCGGCTGACCAGCCGGGTGGCACAGGAAGATGGCGCCCTTGCCCGCTTGGTCCGGCGCATACTGCCGCACCGTGTCGTCATCCACCTTGCTGCAGTCGTAGCGAGCCCAGTCGAGATCCTGGAGCGACGGGTCGCCGCACTGCAGGATCACCCCGTCGGCACCCACGACGTTGCGCAGGTCGGGGTCGTTGCTGGGCAACGGAACCACCGGGCAGGGGGGCGGTTCCTCGTTCGGCTTCTCGGCGACAGGGAGCGCCACCTGAGCCAGGGCGTTGCCACCGCTTGAGAGCACCAGCGCGTGGTTCGGAGGCTGCTCCCCGGTCTCGTAGCCCATCCAGCTCGTGTCGCGGATGCCCCACATCGCCAGCTTGCGCTGTGGCCAGTACGTGAACGCGTGGTGGTCTCCGCCCACGTCGTCGCCCGTCCAGGGCTGCTCCCAGGTGCCGACGATGCGTGGCTGGTCCGGGTCTGCGACATCGAGGAGGTCTGCCTGCACCCACGACCGCATCCGCTCGTCGCGCCCTGCCCCCACGTTGTCGACGCGTTGTCCCACGATGAGCGCCTGGTGTTCGGGCAGCGGGTGGAAGTAGCCGACGTCGATCGGAAGGCTCAACGACCCCGCGCGCCGCGGCTTGGCAGGGTCGCTGACGTCGATCACGTGCACCGCGCGGCCGTCGAAGCCAGTCGACACCAGCACCCGGCCATCCAGGAAGCGCACCGCGCTCACCGCGCCGCGTCCCTGCGCCAGGTCGGTCACCTGGGCCACCCGGGCCAGGGTCCCCTTGCCGTCCGCGTGCAGGACATCCAGGTCGACCCGGTTGTCCGACTCCTGGCGCCACGGCGTGCCCTGCGTCGTCACGACCGCGAGGTTGTCGCCGAGCTCACCGAACGCGAACTGTCCGACCGTCGAGCCGTCGACGATGCCCGACCCCTCGTAGTCGGGGGCGTCGTCACCGCTGAACCGGAACTCGTGGATGGCGGTCTGCCAGTCGTCGAACCGAAGGCGGTCACGATCGGCCGGGTCGACCCACACCTCGGAGCTCACCGCCACGGTGTCGAGTCCGGCGTACAGGGTGGTTCCCGGTGCCACGATCGCGGTCGCCTCGGGCTCGAATCGGCCGGTGCCGATCGGGAAGCTCACCATCGACGTCATCGCCACCCCGGCGAACGTGTCGGGCACGTGCACTCGCTCGCAGGGCACCAGCGGGTGCGCGGGCTCATCGGTTCGCCACCAGTCGGGAATCCAGTCCGCGGCCTTCGAGCCGGCAACGCTGCGCCGGTTCTCATCCAGCGCCTTGGCGACGGAGTTCGGTGTCGTCGGCATGACGAAGCCGAGGTCGGACATGTTCGAGGTGGTGACGAGCCGAACCTGGCCGTTCACCATGCGCGCCGACACCAGCGAGCCCTCGATACGCACCCGATCGGTCACGGTGGGCTTGGCGGGGTTTGTCGCGTCCACCATGGTCACCGTGAGGTACTGCAAGGTGGACTGCGTCGCGGACGGGTCGCCGGGGACCGGCTTCGAGGTTTCGCTCTCGGTGCCGAAGATCGCGGCGCGGCCCTTCTCCACCAGGAGTTCGGTGACTGCGTTGCTGTCGGGTGAGTCCTTCGCAAGCGCGGGGGTCACGTCGAGCTTTGCAAGCACCTGCAGGGTGGAGGCGTCGGTGATGCGGAAGTTGCCCTTGCCGTCGAGGTCGTAGATGAGGTTGCCTTCGGCCTTCACCGAGTCGAGTTCGTCCACCCCCGCGATCTGCACGTTGGTCCCCAAGGTGGCGCCCTCACCGCTCGCGGCGGCGCCGTCCGTGTACGCAAGGTTCGTCTGCCCTGGCGCCGCTGCAGTTGCGTCGCTGGCCGACGTTGCCTCGGCTTTGTACATGGCCCTGCCGACCGGCATGAACTGCCCGTAGCTGTCGCCGAACCCGCGGCTGCCGACGTGCGCTGCGCCGACCTTGCGCAGGTCGTCGATGAGGGCGGAGCAGTCGGGGAAGGTGCGCACCGTGCTCACCAGCTTCACGGTGGTCGGGTCGATGGGCTTCGGGTCGAGCGACGCCAGGATCTCGTCGACGCCGGCACCCGCGGCGAGACGGTGCGCATGGTCGCCCCGCTGCCCGAGCGCGACCCCGCCCGTCACGACGAGCGCGACGGCCAGCACCGCGGTCGCCACCCCGAGGCGCTGACTGCGCCGACGCAGGACGCGCGCTTCCACCGCCGCGGGCAACACTCCCTTCGTCCGGCCGCGCAGACGGGCACCGGCAGCGGCGAGCACCCCGTGGGCGGGGTCGTGCTCGGGTGCACCGTCGGTGGACTCGATCGGGTCTGTCGGGTCGGTCTGGTCAGCCATGACGCACCTGCTCTCCGTCGTCGGACTCGCGCTCGATCGCGGCGCGCAACGTGGCGCGGCCCCGATGGAGCAGGGACTTCACCGCGGGGATGCTCACCTCGAGCGTCGCCGCGACCTCGGCCAAGGGGAGGTCGGCTCCGTAGTGCAGCGCGATGGCACTCGCCTGGTCGGGCGGCAGCGCGCGCACGGCCGCCCAGATTCCGGCGTCCTCGAGCGCCTGCACCGGGTCGAGCGTGGCACCACCGCGGCGGACGCCGTCATCCGCGTGCACGCGGGCGAGTGCCCGCTGCTCGCTGCCGGCCTTCCGGGTCGCCGAGATGGCCTCGTTGATGGCGACCCGGCGGGCCCACGCACCCGGCCGGTCGAGCTGCGAGACCCGGCGCCACCGTCGGAAGCACCGCTCGAAGACCTCCTGCACGATCTCCTCGGCACGGTGCAGGTCGCCCACGATCGCGGCGACGGCCGCGGTGAGACCACGGCTCTCGGTCTCGACGAGGTCGGCGAACTCCACCATGTGTGCTCCTCCCACCTCACACACGCACGAGCACCCGCAAAGGTCGCGCCGAGATTTCGGCGACCTGACCGGAGCCTACGGGGACCGCTGCACGGCGCCGGCGGACCGCCGCGGGCCGGTCCGCCCCCAGCGCCGCCCGCCGGCCCGCGACCGTCGCTCAGCGGTAGTAGCCGACGATGTCGAGCACGAGGTCCGTCTTGGTGCTGGCGTAGACCTGCACCTTCCCGGCGGCGTCGACGGCGCTGACGGCCAGGGACGAGAAGCGCCCGGCCGTGCCGCCCCACACCATGCTGTTGCCCAGCGGCCGGGTCACGCCGTTGGCCCAGACGGTGAAGTTCCCTCCCCCGACGGTGTTGACCAGCAGCAGGTTGCACACGACCGCCGTGGCTCCGGCCGGGACGCCCGACGAGTTCGCCGTGGTGTCGAGGACCCGAGCGGTGTTCGCCGGCAAGGGCGTCTTCGGGCCGATGCTCCCCGGCGTCGTGAACGGCCGTGAGTCGTAGACGCGTGCAGGGGCGGGCAGCACGTGGAACGCTCCGGCCGCTGCAGGATCGCTGACTTGACGCCAGGTACCCGGCGTCCCCGCCCCGACGCAGTACCAGAGCGCGCCCGCACCGTCGCGCACGAGCTCGCCGACCTGATGGGCGACGACGTCGGCGGTGGGCGCGGGGCGACTCGGGGTGGCCACCTGGAGCGAGAGCTGGCCGAAGTCGCTGACGAGCTGCGCGCCGGGCGCCGACTGCGACGAGCCGTACAGGCCCGCGGCGCTGGTGCTGACGCCCTTCACACCGATGCCAGTCGTCGACTGGCCCCACACCGCCGTGCCGTCGTTCGTCTGCCCGCTGACACCGACCGAGTCGCCCAGTCCCGCCACGCCGGTGTGGCCCTGGCCGACCACTCCCGTCCCTGCGGCAGCAGTGCTCTGGCCGATCACACCGGTGCCGCCGGTGGACGAGCCGGAGACACCGAGCAGGGCGCCGTCGCCACTCACCCCAGTTCCCGTGCCGCCGTCGCCCTTCACGCCGAACCCCGCGGTGGAGGTGCCCTGCACACCGGTGTTCGCACCCTGGCCGACGACCCCGAAGGTCCCCGACCCGCTGACACCGATGTTCGTGCCCTGGCCGTACACACCGGTGTCACCCGAGTTGCCGCTGACTCCCGCCGTCGCGCCGGTGGCGTAGACGCCGCAGCTGTTGGCGCTCAGACCAACCACGCCATAGCCGTCCTTCGACTGACCGCCTACCCCGTTGTAGCCGTCGGACTGGCCCACCACCGCTGCCGTCAGGGAAGAGAAGGTGGCCGTGTTGAGCGTGCCCAGAACGGCCGCGGCGCTGCCCTGGTTCCATACGCCGACCACGGGCTTGTTCGTGAAGTTCCCCGTCAGCCCCGTCTCGTCGGTGGCGGTGTTGTTGGGATCGCCGAGCGCCCACGACTGTCCCTGGCTGTTCGCCGCGGCCGGGCTCGCACCAGCCACCAGAGCGACGGTACCGGCAACCGCCGCGCCGACACCGCCGACCAGCATCCCGCGGCGGCTCACCGATCCGGCGCCGTCGGAGGGAGCGCGGTCCGAAGGAGGGCCACCCGTATCCGGAGCCGGTGTGCCCACCGGGTGGCGCACATCGACCGGTCGGCCCGATGAGATCCGCTCGAGCGCGGCCTCGAGCGACGCGACGCGCTGCCGCAGCTCAGCCAGCTCGTCGCGGGGTTCGTCGCTCGTGGTCAGGCCCTGATCCACCGTGTCCATCTGCCACCTCCCTCAGATCTGCAAGCCGACTCGACGCCGCCCGCTCTCCACCGACGGGCTGTGGTTCACACATCGAGCATCAGCCGGCAAGCCCTCCCGTGGTCCGGGCCCCGGCGACAGCCTTCGTCCACGTGGTGCCGGTTCCGATCTGCGTCGGCGTGTGCCGGTCGGTGGTGGTGCCGTCGCCCAGCTGGCTCCAGGTGTTCAAGCCCCACGCCCACAGCGTCCCGTCGTCGCGGACCGCGACCGAGTGGTAGTCGCCCGCGGAGACCGACGTCCACGTGCCGGTGCCCACCTGGGCGGGTGCGAGCCGGTCGGTGGTGGTGCCGTCGCCGAGCTGGCCGTACTCGTCGTCACCCCACGTCCACAGCGTCTTGTCGGTGCGGAGCGCGACTGAGTGGGCGAGGCCCGCAGCGACGTCGGCCCAGTCCGTGCCGGTCCCGACCTGGGCGGGTGCGAGCCGGTCGGTGGTGGTGCCGTCGCCGAGCTGGCCGTTGCTGTTGGAGCCCCAGGACCAAAGCGTCCCGTCGCTGCGGACCGCCAGGGTGTGCGAGTACCCCGCCGCGACCGACTTCCACGTCGTGGCGGTGCCGATGAGCCTGGGCACCGACGAGTTCGTGGTGGTGCCGTCGCCGAGCGCGCCCCTGCCGTTGTAACCCCACGCCCACAGCGTCCCGTCGCTGCGGATGGCGAGCACGTGGTCGGAACCAACCGACACGCTCCGCCAGTTCGTGACGCTCCCGACCTGCGCCGGCGACGAGTGCGCCGTTGTCGTGCCATCGCCGAGCTGCCCGGAGGTGTTCGTGCCCCAGGACCACAGCGTCCCATCGCTGCGCAGTGCCACCGAGAACCCAGCCCCGGCCGCTACGGCCACCCAGTTGGTGGCACCTCCGATGCGGACCGGTCGCGGCCTCGTGGTGGTGGTGCCATCGCCCAGCTGCCCCGTGGCGTTCATCCCCCAGGCCCACAAGCTGCCGTCGGCGCGGATGCCGATGGTGTGGTTCGACCCGGGCGCGAGCGCCTTCCAGTCGTGCGCGGGGCCGATCTGCTCGGGGACGGTCTGCGCGCTGGAGCCTCCGTCGCCAAGCTGGCCGTAGACGTCGCTCCCCCACGCCCACAACGTGGCATCGGTCCGGTGGGCCACCGAGTGCCAGCCGCCGGCGGCCACGATCGCCCAGTTCGTCGCCGTCCCCACCTGCGCAGGAGAGGACTGCGTGGTGAACAGCGGGGTCGTGCCACCGAGCTGCCCCGCGGTGTTGGCCCCCCACGTCCACAAGGTGCCGTCGCTGCGCAGCGCCACGTCGTGCACCTGCCCAGCGGCGACCGCCGACCAGTTCGTCGCGGTGCCAACCTGCGTCGGGGTGTGCCGCTCGGTGGTGGTGCCGTCACCCAGCTGGCCCGAACTGTTGTCACCCCAGCCCCACAGCGTCCCATCGGACGCGATCGCCTCGGAGTGGGCCGGCCCGGCCGCGACCTTCTTCCACGACGCGCTGCCGACGTGGACCGGGCTGGTTCGGCCGGTGGTGGTGCCGTCACCCAGCTGGCCCGCACTGTTGTCACCCCACGCCCAGAGGGCTCCGCCGGACCGGACTGCCAGGCTGTGCACGTTGCCGCCGACGACGGTGGTCCAGTCGGTGGCGGTGCTGATCAGCGTCGGCGACGCGTGGCTGGTGGTGGTGCCGTCGCCCAGCTGGCCCGAGCCGTTCGCTCCCCAGGCCCACAAGTTGCCGGCGGTGCTGATGGCCAAGGTGTGGCTGTAGCCGGCGGCAGCGCTACGCCACCCCGTCCCGACGAGCACAGGCGACGATCGGCTGACCGTCGTGCCGTCGCCGATCTGGCCAGCGCTGTTGTCACCCCAGCCCCACAAGCTGCCGTCGGTCTGGACGGCGACCACGTGCGAACCCGCGGCGCTGACCGATGACCACGTAGCCGCGGTCCCGACCTGTACCGGCGACGCGTGGCTGGTGGTGGTTCCGTCGCCAAGCTGGCCCGAGCCGTTGTCCCCCCACGCCCACAAGGTCCCGTCCCGACGCAGTGCGACGGTGAAGTTCGCACCGGCGACGATCGACGTCCAGTCCGCGTCGATCACCTCCGGCGTGCTGCGATCGGCGGAAGTCCCGTCGCCGAGCTGATAGGACAGGTTGCGGCCCCACATCAACAAGCTCCGTGGGCCGCAACCCGCCGTCACCACCGTGAGCAGCGCGAGCAGCCCGAGCACGCGGACTCTCGGCTGTCGATGGGGAACTGCGGCTCGCACGCGACGGCTCATCCGGGCGACAGTACGGGGGCGCCTCACGGCGCTTCGTCAGGGGAACCCCTACGCCTCCGGCGCCCCGGCGGGGTTGTGCTGCACGTGCCAGCGACTCAGCTCGGTGCGCGAGCGCAAGCCGAGCTTGCGGTAGATGCGGGTCAAGTGGACCTCGACGGTCTTCGGCGAGACGAACAATGCCGCCGCGATCTCCTGGTTGCGGCGGCCTTCCGCCACCAGCTCGGCAACCGCGAGCTCCTGCTCGGTCAGCGGCGCGACGCGACGCGGCCCACGGGGCCGCAAGCCCGCGGCACGAGCCTGCCGGCGCGCCTGCACCGCCCACCCTTCGCAACCGAGCTCCTCGAACGTGTCCAGCGCGGCCTGGAGCTGCTCACGGGCGAGCTGGGGTTCGCGCTCGGCTCGGAGGTGGGTGCCGAAGACGAGCCGAGTGCGCGCCTCCTCGAAACGGTCGGGGTGGCGTCGGTGGAGGTCGAGCGCCTGCTCGTGGCGACGTGTCGCGTCGCTCCCAGCGCTGACGAGCCCGTCACAGCGGGCGAGCAGCGCTCGGCCCAGCACGCTCGGATGCGGACCCAACACGGCCCGGTAGGCGTCTCGGGCACGGCGCGCGTCGTCATGATGTCCTACCCGGGCATAGCACTCCACCAGGGGCGCGTGGATCCGGATGAAGTACGGGTCGAACAGCCCGGTCTCGGGGTCGAGATCGAGCCAGGGCTCGAGCGCCGCGATCGCGGCGCTGACGTCGCCTCGCGCCAGTAGCGCAGCGCCGAGCTGTGACCTGGCCACCGCCGGCGCCACGCCTGTGCCCCCCTCGGCGACGAGTCCCGCGGCCCACGACTCGATGGAGGCGACGTCGCCGCGCTGGCCATCGACGAGAGCGAGGACCGATCGGCACACCTCGCGGGCCCACCCGATGCCGGTGTCCGCAGCGTCGGCGTCCGCGGCCAGGGCCAGTCGGTACGCCTCGTCGGGACGGGCCGTCAGGGCCGCGAGCTGCGCGCGGGCGGTGGACAGCCAGATGCCGGCCGCGATCGCGCCGGCGCCGCGGGCGAGCTCGTCCGCTGCGTCGAGGAGCGCCTCGGCCTCGGCGAAGCGCTCCGCCATCGCTTGGCCGAACACCAGCACCGGCACCAGGTCCAAGGCGGCGTCCGCGAGGGCATTGCCGGCGAGGACGTCGGCGGTCGCCATGTCGAACGGCTCCCCGTCGACCACCCTGCGGAACTGGACCACCAGGGCCGCGACCAGCAGCTCAGGTCCGTGTGCGGTGACCGGGTCCAGCTCTCCCCCGAGCTCCCGCAACGACGGCCACAACGTGCGGAACACGGGCAGGTCGAGGTGGTTCCACGCGACCTGGCAACCCAGACCGACCACGACCGCACGGGCGACGGCGTCGAGCCCGCCGTCGCCCGTGCCGGCTCGAGCCGCCAGGTCGACGACCATCCTGTGGTCGCCGCGCCAGCTCGCGGCCAGCACGCGCGCCACGGTGGCGTCGGACCGCACCCGTGGGTCCAACGAACCGTCATGGGCCCGGGCCAGGAGCGCGTCGCCCGAGCCTCCTGACTGCGCCGCGGCGAGTCCCGCGCGCAACGCCCGACGCGCGGCGCGATCGGGGTCGGTGGTGAGCTCCGATGCCCGCTCCAGGTGTCGCGTCGCCAGGTGTAGGTCGCCGCGTGCGACGGCCACCTCGGAGGCCCGGTCCAGCAAGTCGGCGACGTCGTCGTCGGCGGCAACCGTGGTCGCGGCGCGGTGCGCGGCCTGGTGCTCCACGTCGCCCACCACCTCCCAGGCGTCCGCCAGCGCCCGATGCACCTCGTGGACCTCTGTCGCCGGGGCCGTCTGCAGGACGGCGGCGAGGCGCAACGGGTGGGTGAAGGCGACGGCCCCGTCGAGATCGGTGAGCAATCCCGCATCGGCCGCCACGCGTAGATCGGCATCGGCCACCTGCAGTTGCCGGAGGGCTCGCCCCAGCTCGGCAGCACCCGCACCGCCGCGCAGGGCCACGGCCAGCAGACCTCGCCGGGTCGCCCGCGGCAGGTCCGCCAGGGAATCGGCGAACGCCTCCACGAGCTGCGGCCCCACCGGGAGCCTGCCGAGCGGCGCGCGACCCGCGCGCTGATCCGGCGAGAGCCTCGCGGTGCCCTCCAATGCTGCCAGGGGGTTGCCGCCCGCCAGCTCGCAGACGGTCTCGGCGACCCCCGTCGGTAGCACCACCCCCCGATCCGCGAGCATCACGGCGACGTCGGCGGGGCCGAGGGGTCCGAGCAGGAGCTGCGTGAGCGGCAGCGACACCGCGAACGCCGGTCGAGTCCCGACGAGGAGCGCGACCGATTCGGCGTAGAGCCGCCGAGCGACGAACGCGACGAGCTCCGCGGACGCCACGTCGACGGCGTGCCAGTCGTCGACGACGCAAACCACGGGGGACTCGCGCGACACGGCGTCCAACAGGGCGAGCGCGGCGGCGCCGATCGCCAACCGGTCACCGGCTGCCGGCGGGCCCAGGCCGAGCACGCCACGCAGCACGGCAGCCGGCCGGTCGTCGAGCAGCTCGAGACGGTCCACCAGCGGCCACATCAGCGCGGTCAGCGCGCCGAAGGAGGCGTCCATCCCCGTGTCGTGGCCCGTGGAGCGAAGCACGACCGTGTCCACCGGCAGCTCGTCGATCGTGGCGGCCAGCAGCTCGGTCTTGCCGATCCCGGGCTCGCCGACCACCACGATCCCGCCGCCACGCCCGCGACGTGCGCGGTCCACGCACGAGAGCAGCAATTGCAGGTCACGCTCGCGACCGACGACCTTCACGACCCTCCCTCCTCCGGCCGGCAGCACGGTCTCGGTGCCTGATCGCGCCACCGACCGCGTGCAACGCCCGAGATGATGCCTCACACGCCGCGTCAATGGACTGCAGGCAGCAGTCCCCTGGGCCGGGCGCGAAAGTCGGTCCGTGCCGCTCGACGCCATCGGATTCCGACACGTCTCCGATCATCTCGGACGCTGTCAGGACACGCAGCCCCTCTACGAGAACCTGCGGTCCACGAGCTGGTCGAGTCCGGTGACGGTCCTCCTCGCCTCGAACGCGCTCGCACGGTGTAGTGACCGCCATCTCCCCTTCCTCCACGCCGACCACCCCACCCGTCCCGCCCTGGCTGCCGGTGCGCGTGCGGTGACCGCTGTACGGCGTCGGCAGACCGACGCGGGCCGTAGGGTGCCCCGGTGGGCGCGGACGACTTCGACGTGGTCGTGATCGGGGCGGGTACCGCCGGCGCGAACGTGGCGTACCAGTTCGCTCGCCGTGGACGCCGTGTGGCGCTGGTCGAGCGCCGTGCCGCGGCCGCCGCCGGCGCCCAGTGGCACAACGGCCTACTCGACGCGCACTTCGACCGGGCCGGGCTCGACCGACCGACCGGTGAGGAGCGAGCGGGGGCCCACGCCACCACCCACCTGCGGGCACGCGACCCACGTCTCGGCGTGACCCTCACCGCCTCGCCGACCGTCACCGTCGACATGGCGCTCCTCGGCCAACGCCTGCGTGCGCTGGCGACCGACGCGGGCGCGAAGCTGTACGACTCGGTGCGCGGCACCGACTTCTCGTTCGATCCACACCACGGCCGACCGGAGCGAGCGGTACTCCACCGAGCCGACGCTGCGTCGGTCTCGGTGCGCGCGCCGCTCTTCGTCGACGCGGCGGGGTGGAGCGGCGTGCTCCGTCGGCACGTGCCCGCGCTCGCGCCGTGGTGTCCCCCGCCGCTGCGCGACGAGCTGTGCTCCGCCGCGGACGCTGAGCACGAGATCACCGACCCGGCCGCTGCAGAAGCCTTCCTTGCGCACCACGGCGCCCAGCCCGGTGAGACCGTCACCCGTGTCGGCACCCACGGGGGCTTCTCGACGATCGCGGTGCACGTCGCCGCCGACCTCGGCCACGTCGGCATCCTCGTCGGCTGCCTCGCGAACGGGCGCTACGGCACCGGCCCCCGCATGATCGCCGAGCTGCGCGCGCAGCAGCCGTGGATCGGCGACCCGACCCGTGCCGGTGCCGGGGTCATCCCGCTGCGCCGCCCGTACGCCCGCATCACCGCGCCTGGGGTGGCACTCGTCGGCGACGCCGCCAGCCAGGTGTTCCCCGCGCACGGGTCCGGCGTCGGGATGGGCCTCATGGCGGGCACGGTCCTGGCCGAAGGGGCCGCCCACCACGACGATCCCGGCGACGAGGCACACCTGTGGGCCGGTTACCAGGCACGCTTCCAGCAGGAGTTCGGAGGCACCTTGTTGGCGTACGACGTGCTGCGCCGGGCGTCGACCGCCCTCGGTGCCGACGGCGTCGACCGGCTCGTGCGCGCCGGCCTGCTCAACGAGACCACCTCGCGCACCGGACTGGACCAGCGCTGGGAACCACCCCCGGCACGCGAGTCGGCCCGCAGCGCGGCGCGGTTGGCTCGCCACCCCGGCCTGGCGCGGGTGATGGTCCCCGCGCTCACGCGTGCGGGGCTCCTCGCCGGTCACGGTGCGCGCCACCCGCAGCGGCTCGACCTCGGCGCGCTCACGCGCTGGGAGCGACGGGCCGTGCACCTGCTCGGGCCCCTCCCCCGGTGACCAACGCCCCGCCGCACGCGTCCAACCACCCCGAACCCGCCGGCGACGTTCTCACACCCCATCCGCGGCGGCCGACTGGTCTCACATGAGGCGCACCCGGATCCTGGTTCTCGTGGCGCTGCTCGTGGTGGCCGGCGCGGTGCTGGCGATGCGCCTCCTGCGCGACGATTCGAACCCACGCACGGCGGCGACGGTGACCAAGGTGGGGCTCTCGCCGAACCGTCGGGTGATCTGGGCCAAGGTCTCGCAGTACTACTCGCCGTCGTGCAGCAAGGCGCACCCGAAGGTGGACCGCGACGGCAGCGCCTGGAGGGTGTCCGTCAGCATCGAGCGGGTGGCAGAAATGTGCACGTTGGAGATGTGCATCGAGTCGCCCGACGACACCGTGCCGGGCGGGGAGCTGCACGTACCCGACGGCAAGGCTGGCGCCCAGGGCGGCTGCATGATCTACGCGATCACGCTCGACGCGCCGGTGCCGCCTGACGTGCGCCTCGTCGCGGGCTGATCCCCGATGCCCGAGGCGACGTCACCCGCCGAACGGGCCGAGGGTCGTGCGCGGACGCTGCCCATGTTCCCGCTCGGCAATGTGCTGTTCCCCGGTGCCCCGCTGGCGCTGCAGGTCTTCGAACCCCGCTACCACCGCTTGCTGGAGGACTGCCTTGCCGGCGAACGTGCCTTTGGCGTCACGCTCATCGCGCGCGGCAGCGAGGTGGGTGGCGGCGACCAGCGCGTCGACGTCGGCACCGTCGCGGTGATCGACCGCACCGTGCCATTGGCCGAGGGCCGCACCGGTGTCGTCGCGATCGGTACCGAGCGCATCCAAGTCGACCGCTGGCTTCCCGACGACCCGTATCCCCGGGCGCAGGTAACGCCGTGGCCTGCAGCAGCGGAGGCGACCCGTACCCCCGCCGAAGCTCCCACGCCAGACGATGTCTACCGCGCCGCGACCGCGGCGGTGCGACAGGTCCTTGCGCACGCGGCGGAGCACGGGTTCGACGTCGCTCCGGCGACCTTCACGTCACCCGAGGACGTCACGGTCGGGAGCTGGTTGCTCGCGGCCGCGCTGCCGGTCGGCCCGTTCGATCAGCAGCGCATCCTGGAGACCCCCGACACCGTCGCGCGCCTGTCTCTGATCGCGACCCTCGCGGACGAGCGGCTCGAGGTGCTCGGGCAGACCTTCGGCGGGTAGCAGCCACCTCGCGGTCGCAGGAGGGGCGCCGACGATCCGCGACCGCTCCGCTCGCGGCGCCCTAACCTGACCAGGAGCTTTCTGCCGCCCGCCAGCGTCGAGGAGTGACCGCCATGGCCAAGTCCGAGGCGAAAGGCCTTGCACAGACCAGCAATCAGATCCGCCTCGTGGTCGCCGTCGTGCTGGTCGCGTTGCCGCTGATCTTCGTCGCGCAGAACACCGACAAGGGCCGCGTCGACTTCCTGTTCTGGCACGTCACCGCACCGCGGTGGCTGTGGTTCATCGGCTTGTTCGCCGCCGGTCTGGTCGTCGGTTGGCTGACGGGCCGGTTCGGGGACGACGACTGAGCAGCCCGGGCAGCACGGCCGCGACGACGTCGATGGCTGTGCCCGCCTGGGGCGATGTGCGCTTCAGAACATCGGTGCCGGTTTCGGCGTGGCGCTCGGGTCGACCACCAGCACGGCGGTCGCGCGGAATCCGGCGGCCATGTCTTTCGGGTCGACCTGGGTGACGTGCATGATCGACCGGTCACCGATCTGCCGGTAGATCGAGTCTTCGTCGTTGCGGGTACGGGTGCCGGTGTGGGGGGCATAGGCACCGGTCTTCATCAACGCATCCGAGGTGGTGTCGTCGAAGAAGACCTGCCCGATGTGGGAGACGTGCCCGCCGTCGTAGGTCGACCCGGCGTGTCCGCCGACGAACACCTTCAGGTGGATGTGGATCGCTCGGCCCTCGTACCAACCGGGGTAGATCGACGTGAAGGTCACCTCACCGGCTGCGTCGGTGAGCTGCACCCCGCGGAGGTACCGCTTGTCGTTGCGACCGTTGGCCTGCGTCTCGGCCAGGGTGTTGCCGTTGAAGCCCGAGTACTCGCCGTTGGCATCGCAGTGCCAGATGTCCACGGCCGCGTCGGGGATCGGCTTGCAGGTCGTCGCGTCGACCACGGTGAAGTGCACCTCCATCGGGGCACCCGGTCGTCCTTCGGTGATGTCTCGGCGCACGGCCGGATGGTCGAGGTAGTACGGCCCCGACGTGAGCTCGGGGTCGAGCACGCAACCCTCGGCCGCAAGGGTGGTCGTCGGGCCCGTAGCCGGCCCGGTCGAAGTTGACGCGCCGCCGGTGTCGCCGGTGCCCGCGGTCCCGGTCGATCGACTGTCGCTACCGGCTGGGGCGGCGTTCTTGTCACCGTCTGAGGAGCAGGCTCCGAGCACGACCGTGGCAGCACCAAGCGCGCCCATCCCCTGCAGGAAACGCCGACGGCCCGCGAGTGAGTCTTCGGTCATGGCAGAGCGGCCCGGGCGACGAGACGGTGGGGTCATCGGGCGAGTCTGACAGGTCGTCAAACCTTGTGACGTGTGCCTCAGGGGCGCGGGTGGGGTCGAGCCGGCAACAGCACCCCCGGGTTCAGCACACCCGTCGGGTCGAGGGCGGCCTTTGCAGCACCGAGCGCGAGGGCGAACGGCGCGGGGCGTTGACGGTCGTAGCCGGGTCGGTGATCGCGACCGACCGCGTGGTGGTGGGTGACGGTGGCGCGATGCGTCCCGAGCACCTCCATCGCCGCCTCCTTGATGGCATCCCATTGCGCGACCTCCGAGCCGCGCCGCCCGACGGCGATCACGGTGAAGTAGGGCGCGGCACCATCGGGGTAGACGTGCGTGAGGCGGGTGTTCACCAACCCCGGTTGCCCGGTGGCGGCGACGATCGCTTCGCCGAGCGAGTCGTGCACGTCCTCGTAGAGGTCGCCGATGCGATCCCACGTCGTCGCCGTCTCGAACGTCTCGACGATGGCGCTCATGCGGGCCAGACCGTCACGGAGGTAGGGCATGCGCAGGAAGGCACCACGCCACGCCTCGGCCGCGCGGTCACGGCTGTCCGAGCCGCTCTCCCCGCCATCGGAGGCGCCCCGCCGTGCACTGCCGGCACTCGGGTCGGCTCGCTCCGCGGGGTTGCCGCCGTACTCCCGCACAAGATCGACAAGGTCGGCAACCGTGGCCTCGACGGGGAAGTGCGCGGACTCGACGCCGAGCACCAACACCCACGCCCCGTCATGGTTCGCGCCCGACAACGCGGCTTCGCCGGGGTCGAGCAAGCGGCAGTTGGCCGGATGGAGACCTGATTGCGCCACAGCGCGCGTCGCCGCGAACGCGTCCTCCGCGGTGCGAAAGGTCACCGAGGTCGACGCCCGATGCACGGGACGATCTTGGAGGCGCATCCACGCTTCGGTGATCACGCCGAGCGTTCCCTCGGAACCCAGGAACAGCCGATCGGGCGACGGACCCGCACCCGAGCCGGGCAGGCGCCACGACTCGCTGACGCCCACGGGTGTCACGACCCGCATCGACTCGACGAAGTCGTCGATGTGCGTGTGCAGCGTGGCGTAGTGGCCACCCGCCCGGGTAGCCAGCCACCCTCCGAGGGTCGAGAACTCGAAGCTCTGTGGGAAGTGGCGCAGCGTGAACCCGTGCGGCCGCAGTTGCTCCTCCAGCGCCGGCCCGAACACGCCCGCCTGGATACGTGCCGCCCGACTCGTCGCGTCGACCTCCAGGACCTGGTCGAGCCTGGACAGGTCGAGCGAGACCACCCCGCGGTAGCCGTCGCCGTCGAACTCGACGCCGCCGACGACCGACGACCCACCCCCGAACGGCACGACGGCGACCTCGGTCGCGGTCGCCCAGTCGAGCACCGCCACCACGTCAGCTTCGGTCGCAGGAAGGGCCACCACGTCGGGCGGCGTGGTGAGGTGACCCTGCAGCGCTCGCACGACATCGCGGTACGCCTTGCCGAAGGTGTGCCTGGCCCGTAACTCCTGGGAGGGGTGCAGGACACGATCGAGCGACGAAGGAACGCGCACGCGGGGCGCGGGAAGCGTGACCTGACCGACAGGGGGCACCGGGTACGGCACGTCTGCGAGACCCGGCAGCAACGCACCGTACGCGCGGCAGTCGTCGTCGGTGAGCGCCTGGTCTTCCCACCCCCACCCCCACCACGAGCGTCGGCGTGCCGTATCGACCATGCGGGAAGTCTCCCCGATGGGCGACCAGCGGTGCCGCGGGCGAAGGTCATCTTTTCTTGTGACCACCCGACGCCCCCCACGCGACCGTGCCGCACCCTGCCGCCGACGTCCCCGGTACCGTGACGGCCATGAGCACGAGCTTCCCCCTTCAGGAGCACCTCGGGTTCAGCGTCGAGGGTGCAGATGGGCACGCCACCGCCGCGCTCGATCTGGACGACCGGCACCTGAACCCCAACGCCGTGAGCCACGGCGCGGTTCCGTTCACGATGATGGACACGGCCATGGGGGCCGCCGTCATGTCGACGCTCGACGACGGCGCGTTCTGCGCCACGATCGAGATCCACACGCGCTTCCACCGAGCAGCAGCCAGCGGGCGCCTCACCGCGGAAGCCACCATCATCCAAGCCGGACGTCGCATCGTGCAGTTGGAGGCGAAGACCGTCGACGAGCAGGGACGGCTGGTCGCCACCGCGACCGGCAGCTTTGCCATCCTTCGGCCCGAGCCCGTGGACTAGGCGCCTCGTCCCCACCGAGCGCTGAGCACCAGCGCGGACCCCCACATGCCAGAGTGGCGCCCATGGCTGTCCCACTCCATTCCTTCGGCGACGACGCGCTGGGCGATCTGGACGCCGTCGGCGTCGCGGAGCGCATCGCGACTCGCGAAATCAGCTGCGAGGAGGCCGTCGAGGCCGGCATCGCCCGAGTACGTGCGGTGGACGCTGAGCTCCACGCGGTCGCGTTCGAAGCATTCGAAACCGCCCGAGCGCAGGCCCGTGGCACCATGCCGAGCACGGCCCGACCGTTCGCAGGGGTGCCGTCGTTCGTGAAGGACAACACCGACGTGGCCGGCATGCCGTCGGCACACGGCTCGGTGGCGTTCAGGCCCTTGCCCGCCAAGCGCGCCACCCGCCCCGCCCAGCAGTTCCTCGCACAGGGGTACATCGTGCTGGGCAAGACGACCTTGCCCGAGTTCGGGCTGACGGCGAGCACCGAGTTCGTCGACCGCCCAGCAACTCGCAACCCGTGGGATCGAGCTCGCTCGGCCGGTGCGTCATCGGGCGGCTCAGCCGCGCTCGTCGCAGCGGGCGCTGTCCCCATCGCACACGCGAACGACGGTGGCGGTTCCATCCGCATCCCGGCCGCTGCGAACGGGCTCGTCGGCCTCAAGGCCACCCGGGGGCGCCTGCTCGACGGTCCTGCCGTACGCCAACTCCCCCTCAACCTCGTGTGCGAGGGAGTCGTGAGCCGCACGGTACGCGACACCGCGCATCACCTGGCCGCCATGGAACGCACCGCGCACCATCCGCGCCTGCCGGTCGTCGGCCTCGTCGAGGGACCGGGTCGCCGGCGTCTCCGAATCGGTGTCGCTCGCGTCTCTCCGAGCGGCATCGCCGTCCATGCCGAAACCGCCTCACAGACGCAAGCAACAGCTGATCTCCTCGCCGAGCTCGGACACCACCTCAGCGACGTGCAACTCCCCTCCGGAGCCCAGTTCGTCGACGACTTCACCCTGTACTGGGGGTTCGGCGCGGCCCTCCTTGCCAAAGCCGCCGGCGCGCTGAACCGCGGCCGCTTCGACTCGGCGAAGCTCGACCCCATCACCCAAGGACTCGCAGAGAACTGGCGTCGCAACAAGGCGCGCACGCCAGCAGCCATTCGCCGCCTCCGCGCGGCGCGTGCCGCGTACGACGCGATGTTCGAGCACTGCGACGTCGTGCTGAGCCCGACGCTGAACCACCCGACGCCCGAGATCGGCTACCTCGATCCGAGCCTTGGATTCGACGAGGTGTTCAACCGGATGACCAGCTACGTCGGGTTCACCCCGGTCAACAACGTGTGCGGCGGGCCCGGCATCTCGCTCCCGACCCCGCTCGGCACGCAGGGCACGCCCGGCGCTATCCACCTCTCCGCCGCGTGGGGGGACGAAGCGACGCTGTTGCGGCTCGCGTACGAACTCGAGGCGGCCCGACCGTTCCCCGACATCACCGCCGTCACGGCAATCGCCTGAACCCATCGGGCCGACACGACCGCCTCAGTACCGCATCGGTCTCAGCGGGTGGACTCCCATCGGAACCACCGCAGGCTGACGACGACGCCGAGCACCAACCACGCCGTGAGCGTCCAGAGGTCCGCACCGATGAGCCCCATGCCTCGGGTCGCGGGGTCGAAGGCTGCCTGAAGGCCGTGTGCGAACGGCCGAACCGGGAAGATCTCTGCGAGCACGGTGAGCCAGCGTGGGGCGTCGTTCATCACCATCCAGATGCCCGAGATGAACGAGAGCGGGAGCACCAGCACATTGGTCACCGCAGGGGCAGCGTCGCCGTTCGGGATCGCTGCGGTGATCGCCAGCCCGAGCGCGGTGAACGCCGCGGAGCCCACCACGATGGTGGCCAGGAGCCCGGGTAGCGTCGACAGTCGGAACTCCACCCCGTAGGCGAAGATCCCGAGCGCCAGCGTGACGACCACGAGCAGGAGTGCGGTCAACAGGGTCGAGAGGACGTTGGCGGCGAGGTAGACCCACGTGGGGAGCGGCGTCCCACGCATGCGCTTGAGCACCCCCGCGTCGCGGGCGAACGCGACAGTGGTCGCGAGGTTCTGGAAGGTGGTCATGATGAGGCCGTAGGCCAAGATGCCGGGCACGAACCACGTCGCGTAGCTGATGCCGCCAAGCTTCGCGAGGTGATCGCCGCCGTTGATGGCGTTGAAGACCACCAGGAAGACGAGCGGGAAGATCACCGAGAAGAACGCACGCGTCCGGTTGCGCCAGAAGCCCCGCTGCTCGTACCCGACCTGACGAAAGAGAAGGCGCAGGTCGGCGCCGATCCCTCCCACAGCCACGTCTGTCCCAACACCGACACCTACCTCGCGCTCCTTTGCGCCGTCGGAACCTGCCGTCGACAGGTCGGCCCGAGTCATCACGCAACCGCCGTTCGATCGTCGTCAACGGTCCCGGTGAGGGCGAGGTAGATGTCTTCGAGGCTCGGGCGCTCGACCGTCAGATCGTCGAGCTCGACACCTTGCTCGAGTGCCCAGCCTGTGAGGCGGTGCACCACCTTCGTCGCCTCCGGAGCCTCCACGACTACTCGCCCTTCGGACACGGTCACTGGCACCCCGAGGTCAGGCAGGTCCGATGGGGACGTGCCGGTCGGCAGTGTTGCTGCGATCCGGGCCACGGCACGGGCTCGCCCTCCAAGGTCCCCTGGCGTGCCGTTGGCCACCAAGCGCCCGGCCGCGACCACCGCGATACGGTCGGCCAACGCGTCCGCTTCATCCATGAAGTGCGTGGTCAAGAGCACGGTCTTGCCGAGTTCGGTGAGCCCACGGATGGCCGACCAACTCGAGCGCCTGGCCGAGGGGTCGAACCCGGTGGTTGGTTCGTCGAGGAAGATCAGGTCAGGGTCGCCGACGAGTGCGAGCGCCATGTCGAGGCGGCGGCGCTGGCCACCGGAGAGGCGGCGCACCCGCTCACCGGCCTTGGCGTCCAGTTCCACGAGTTTGACGAGGTCATCGACCGGCACCGACCGCGGGTAGTAGCTGCCATACATCTCAAGGACCTCGGCGACCGTGAGGTCGGCCTGCACCCCGCATTCCTGCAGCACGATGCCGACTCGGCTGCGCAACGCCCGCGACCCGTCGCCCGGGTCTTGCCCGAGCACCTGCACCGATCCACTCGTCCGGGTGCGGTAGCCCTCGAGGATCTCGGTGATCGTGGTCTTGCCAGCACCGTTCGGACCGAGCAGGCAGAAGACCTCGCCTGGCAAGACGTCGAAGCTGACGCC
Source organism: uncultured Iamiaceae bacterium (assembly GCA_964621605.1). Classification (GTDB taxonomy): domain Bacteria; phylum Actinomycetota; class Acidimicrobiia; order Acidimicrobiales; family Iamiaceae; genus CAZUMJ01. The sequence continues at coordinate 34,420 of CAZUMJ010000029.1, forward strand.
GCGCAGCGCAGGAAACGTTCCGTAGGACTTGGTGAGGTCTCGTACCTCGATGGCTGCCGTCATCACCACGCGCTCCGGTCCATGGTCACGTCGGTGTGACCGGCCAGATATCTAGCCCGAATCCCCGAAGATGTCCGCGCGAGCGGGTGCCCCAGCTCGCGACACGCCATGCGGCGGTCCGCCCCGACGATCTGTTTCCCTTTCCTGAAAGACTCATGACGGGTATTGTTCCGAACTTCAACCACACCCATGGCGGACGCCGGGTGGCAGGCACCTCACGACCTTCCACCTGCACCCCTCACCCACCCTGCGGGAGACACCCATGAAGTTCCGTACCCTTGCCGCCGCGAGCGCCGCGGCGTCGCTCGCGACCACGCTCGTGACCCTCGCCCCGGTCGCCCACGCGGCCGACCCGGTCCAGCTCTACGTCGCCAATGCGTACTCGTACGACGCGGACCACGCCATCACCGTGACGGTCTGCGTTGACGGGAGCCCCCTCACCAACAGCGCGACACGAGACGTCGACGGCCCGTTCCCGGTTGCCGCAGGCGATCACGACCTCGTCGTCCTGCCCGGCGCCGACGCCGCGTGCGACTCTGACATCGGCAACGAAGAGTTCGTCGCAACGGTCTCGGTGCCGCAGACGCAGCAGGCCACCCTGCTGCTCAGCTGGCCTGCCGATCGGGAGGGCATGGTCGCGACCGTCCTCCCCGACGACCTGAGCTGCGCCCCGGCCGGACAGGGCCGGATCGTCGTCCGCAACGGCGCCTCCATCTATTACCACGACGTCCCGGACCCGGACCTCGACTGGCGAGGGGTGTTGCCTGGCCAAGCGGCTGAGAGCTTGCTGATCGGCGACATCCCCTCGACCGGTCAGGCCGCGGCGGTGCTCCCCGCCGGCGACTACACGAACACCCGCGCGGTCGCCGCGGACACGACCGATCCGACCCAGGTCGACACCGAGGGCGGCACACTCGACCCTGGCGTCGTGATCGTCCACTACCTCTACGGCGGCAACGACGGCGCGACCGGGTACTTCTCCGATCAGTACCAGGTAGGCGAGTGCGAGGCCCCGTCCACCACGACGACGACGACGCTCGCACCAACCACGACCACCCTCCCGCCTGTGCCGCCTGCCGCCATCCCGGTGCGTGCCACGCCGCGCTACACGGGCTGACCAAGCCCACGTTCGCCCGCCCGCGCGGGCAACGACCCGATGAACGCTGAGGCCCGGGCGGCGACGTCCGGGCCTCAGCGCGTGCGTGCTCCCTCGGCTGTCGGCCAACGACCTCGGCCGGCCGCGACTCCCACAACCCCGAACGCCCACACACATCGCCAGGCGGAACCGGTGACACCAGGTACCGTGCACGGATGCTCGACCACCTCGGCATCCAATGCAGCGACGTCTCGACGAGCGCTGCCTTCTACGACCGGTTCCTGGCCCCGCTCGGCGCGCGGCGCCTGATGGAGCCGCACCCCGGCGTGATCGGCTTCGGCGTTCCTCCGGCACCGACGTTCTGGCTCAGTCCGCTCTCCGACAACCACACGGGCTGGCGTGAGGACCACATCGCCTTCGCCGCGGGCGACCGCGCCACCGTGCGTGCGTGCCACGCCGCCGCCATCGAGGCGGGCGCGGAGGTCCTCCACGAGCCACGCGAGTGGCCCGAGTACCACCCCGGCTACTACGGGGTGTTCGTGCGCGACCCCGATGGGAACAACGTCGAGGTCGTGTGCCACAGCCCTGACGAGAGCTGAGCGCACTCGTCCGCACAGAGGCGCGCACCCACCAGGGGCGTCACTCCCCCGGCCCAGACCGCCGCAGACCAGATCGGCACAGACCGGCGCGCCACCGCGTCGGGGCGCCCTACGGCTCAGCCGACGCGGTCGGGCTGGGCGAGGTCGAGCATCGCCTGACGGTCCTCGGGCAGCACGAACCCTGCCTTGATGGCGGCGTCTGTCGCCTTCGCGAAGCGGTCCAGGTAGTCCTGGCGTGACGGGTACAGGGCCTTGAGCTGCGCGGCGCTCAACGGCTTGGTCGACCCGGCGAGGAAGCACGCGAGCGACCCGCCCGCGTCGGCGATGCCCGACAGGCGATCGACGGGAACGTCCACCGGCGGCGTGCGCACACCGCCACGCGCGATGCCGTTCGCGTCCTCCACGTACTTCCCGTCCTTGCCAACCTCGAGGCGCTCGGCCTTCGGTGGCGCGGTGCCGTCAAGCACCCAGGTGTTGAGGGCGCGCAGCGCCGCGGCGAGCACGAAGTGCTGCGGACCTTCGTTGATGGGAGCGCTGCAACCGAACGAGTCGCCGATCGCGCCGAGCTGGTAGCGGTCGACGTGTGAGGTACCCGCGATCTCCCACGTACGGATGCGGTCAGTGTCGTCCTGTCGTGCAGGAAGGTACGACAGGACGCCCGCCACGTCCGACTCGGTCTCGAGCATCATCACCGGCACCTTCAGGTCGGTGCGGATCTTCGTCGGCTTGCCGGTGATCGACCCGGCGATGTCGATGCCCGCGTCGGGCTTGCCGAGCGGCGCCGCCGCACCGCCGCGGGAGTGGATGAAGAAGCCGTCGAACTCATGGGTCAGGGGTTGCACCCCGTCGGCGTAGGTCGTGAGCGTGAACCCCGACTGCGACTCGCCCACCGCGAGCAGGTGCGCAGGCTTCAGCCCGCCCAACACATCGAGGTCACCGGGAGCCCGCAGCGAGCGGGCGACCTGCGTGAAGATGTCGTAGGAGTAGGCATCGCCGGGGTGATGCAGCGACCCGTACCGGGCCGGGTCAATGCTGACGAGCCCCTTGCCTGCACCGACCGATTCCGCCATCGGGATCTGCACCGCGACCGCGCCGCCGCTGATGCCGATCTGCTGTGCCGAGACACCGACCCAGGCGTACCCCTTCCGCACGATCTCGTCGTGGAGGTAGGTGTAGTCGGGCGCGGCGTCGAGGCCGCCGCTCACGTTGAGCCACTCGACGAGCACGGTCCCGTTGAACTTCTTCGGGTCGGTCGGGCGCCGCACGACGATGCGGGTCTTGTAGGCGGCGCTGGAACCTGTCGTGAGCGCATAGGTGCCGTCGGTGGGCAGGTCGCCGTGGGCGACATAGGACGTCGCGGTGCCCTCGGCCGAGTACTCGTCCTCTCGGTAGCCCGGGTCCTTGGGGGCGTTGGGGTCGAGCAGAGAGGCCGACGCCAAGAAGATGCCCTTCCCGCCCGTCAAGGGCTGCAGCACCGCGGCCGGGCCCTCGGGGCGCACGAGCGTGGTCGGCGTCGTCGCGGCGGACGTCGTCCCCGCGGCACTGTCGGCACCGGTTGACTTGGAGCTCGACGAGCAGGCGGGCAGCGCAAGGACGAGCGTGGCTGCGAGAGCGATCGACGCGCGGCGGTACGTGCGCATGTGGTTGTCCCCCTTGTCGTGGACGCAGGGGAGGTCGACCCCCGCGTGCGGCGTCAGGACGGTAGCGCCTCGGTGCCGTAGCTCGCCGTCAACTCGGCGCCGATCCGCGCCAGGAGTGCGCGCACCTCCGGGGGTTCCACCACCTCGGCGTCACCGGCCCACGTATGCGGCGAGGTGCTCGCCGGTCAGCGTCGACCGGCGAGCCACCAGCTCTGCAGGGGTTCCCTCGAACACGACGGTCCCCCCGTCGTGCCCGGCGCCCGGGCCCAGGTCGACGATCCAGTCGGCGTGCGCCATGACCGCCTGGTGGTGCTCGATGACGATCACCGAACGACCCTCGTCCACCATGCGATCGAGCAGCTCCAGCAGGCGGGACACGTCGGCCAGGGTGGTCGGCTCGTCGAGCACGATCACCCTGCCCTCCTCGCCGAGGTGCGTCGCCAGCTTGAGGCGTTGGCGCTCGCCGCCCGACAGCGTGGTGAGCGGCTGGCCGAGCGCCAGGTAACCGAGCCCGACCTGCACGAGGCGGTCGAGGATGCGACGTGCGGCCGGCACCGACGCCGCGTCGGTTGCGAAGAACGCCGCTGCCTCCTCGACCGGCAGGGCGAGCACCTCCGCGATGTCGCGACCGCCCAGGCGGTACTCCAGGACCGACGAGTCGAACCGTCGGCCCTCGCAGTCCTCGCAGGGGGTCACGACGCCGGCCATCATCGCCAGGTCGGTGTAGA
>CAZUMJ010000030.1:0-2720 GCA_964621605.1 uncultured Iamiaceae bacterium
TGAGGCCGCGGGTAGAGGACCCAAAGGGTTCTGGTGTGGTGCTCTTCGTCTTCAGGAAGAGGGCGGTGCACCTGGCGCTCGTCTCGCTGGGATGGCTCTCTGCGTCCGACCTATCGCACCAGCGATGGCGTCGGGCGGGGCGCGGCAGGAGTCCGCGATCGGCGTCGTGACCGTGGCTGCGGCACACGCTGCCGCGGGGAAGGTCGGCCACGGGCGAGCCCCGCGGACGAATGGGCACCGGCCGCCCGAGTGACGAGTCGCGCGGGAAATCTCGTCGAGCGGTCACACTTGGGGGCGCCCATGCGTCATGACCGGTGAACGCTGCCGTCCGAACCGGTGACGAGCAGCGCCGACCAGCGAGGACGAGGAGTTCCCATGACCTACGAAGTGGATTTCGTGACCGTGTCGACCCAGGGCTTGGAGTCGTCGCCCGTGGCGGCCGCGCTCGCCGGCCTGCGGGCGAACGAGGCCCGCTACTTCCACAACAAGTACGACCACACCTTCACCGTCGAGGCCGCCGCTGACGCCCCAGACGTCGTGGCCCGCGTCGCCGCCGTGCTCAGCGAAGAGCGTGACCTGCACATCGCCGCCACGCCGCTGGAGGCGTGCGAGTTCGAGGTTGACGGCACCCGCTGGTCGTTCGTCTTCTACGAGAGCGGCCTGGCGATCAACGTGATGTATGCGCTCGACCCGGCCGGGAAGCGGGCGGTGGGCTTCAAGCTGTCCGAAGGCATGGACGTGCCCGACGAGCTGGCCGAGCGCTTCAAGTTCGCTCGGCAGCGCTCGAAGCTGGCGGGAACGATCCGTGGGACGTTCTTCGTGATCAAGGGAGAGCACTGACCCGTGGTGTCCGCGCACGAGGGGCACCGACCCGTCGCTGACGGTCCCGGCGACCGTGCGGCGGCGTTCGAAGCCGAGCGGCCACGTCTGGTTGCGCTCGCCGCTCGGGTGCTGTCCGACCGTTCCGAGGCCGAAGACGTGGTGCAGCAGACGTGGCTGCGCCTGGCGCGCCAAGACGTCTACCCCGACAACCTGGCGGCGTGGCTCACGACGGTGACCACCCGGTTGTGCCTCGACCGGCTGCGCAAGCACCGGCCGGTGCTCCTAGGTGAGATGACCAGCTCGGCCCCGCCAGCAGGGCAGCGTTCCGGCGACGAGGACGCGTGGCGAAGTCCACCTGCCGACATCGAGGACGACGTCGTGTTGGCCGAGACGGTCGGCGTGGCGCTCCAAGCGGTGCTGGATCGCCTCAGCCCGGCCGAGCGGGTGGCGTTCGTGCTGCACGACAGCTTCGGCTTCGAGTTCCCGACGATCGCTGCGATCCTCGACACGACCGACGGCGCCGCACGCAAGCTCGCGTCGCGTGCCCGAGCGAAGGTGCGTCAGCCGTCGCCCCAGGACGCGCTCGCCGACTGGGAGGTGGTGGACGCATTCCTGTCCGCCGCGCGAGGCGGCGACCTCAGCCGCCTGGTGGATCTGCTCGCCCCCGACGTCCGTGTCCGCGCCGATCCCGCGGCGATCACGATGGGTACACCTGCCCACATCGACGGTCGCGACGAGGTCGCAGCCTTCTTCAACGGAGCGGCGAAGGCAGCCCGTGCGGTGAGCATCGACGGGCGGCCTGGTGCGTCGTGGTTCCAGGCCGGAGCGGCGAAGGTGCTGTTCGACTTCGTGGTCGCCGACGGCGTGGTCACCTCCATCACCTTCCGCGCCGAGGAAGCCCTGCTGGCGCGCGTCGTGCGGCGAGACGGCCCCCCGGCACCTCCCTGAGGAGGCCACCCGACGTGCGCCCGCCCGCTCGGCTTGTGGCGCGGTTGCTGTGGCCGGCCGTCGGTGGACGCCGCTACAGGTCCGGCTGGCCGGTGAGGTAGTTGGGGGTGACCATGCCACCGTCGACAGCCAGGATCTGCCCGGTCACGTAGCTACTGGCGGGGGAGGCCAGGTACAGCACAGCCGCGGCGATGTCGTCGGGGGTGCCGATCCTCCGTAGCGGAGTGTGCGTGGCGATGCCGTCGATGATCTCCGAGTCGGGGCCGAGCATCGCGAGGGCCTCAGTCATGACAGCCCCCGGGGCGACGGCGTTCACACGGATCTTCGGGTTGAGCTCGAGCGACAGGATCTGCACGGCGTGATCGAGCGCGGCTTTCGCAGCCCCGTAGGCGACGTAGCCGCGACCGGTGACGTGGCCGACCGCGCTCGAGATGGCCACGACGCTCGCGCCCGGCGACTGCGCGAGGTGGGGGACGGCCTGCCTGATGAGGCGGAGGCCGTCCACGACGTTGCGTTCGAACGCGAGCGACAGGGTGCGATCGCTCGTGTCGAGGAACGGCTTCGGGAACGATCCGCCCGTCACGCTGATGAGTACGTCGAGCCCTCCGAACGTGTCGATGGTGGCATCGAGCGCGGCGGCGATGGCATCGGCATCGGTCACGTCGGTTGGGATCGCCAGGCTTCGGCGCCCGAGGGAGCGGATCTGGTCGGCGACGGCGTTGAGCTGGTCGGCGGTGCGTGACAGGACCACGACGTCGGCGCCCGCTTCGGCCAGCGCCAGCGCACTCGCGGCACCGATACCTCGCCCGGCGCCGGACACCAGTGCGACGCGTCCGTCGAGTCGGAACAGTGCAGCGGTGCTCATCGGCGTGGACCCTAGGGCGTGCGGGTCGGCGCTGTCGTGGCGCTGGGCGCAGCGTTGTCGCAGCGTTGTCGCAGCGCTGGCATGG
>CAZUMJ010000030.1:2820-35343 GCA_964621605.1 uncultured Iamiaceae bacterium
GCTGTCGTGGCGCTGGGCGCAGCGTTGTCGCAGCGTTGTCGCAGCGCTGGCATGGCGTGGCCGCAGCGTTGTCGTGGCGTGGCCGCAGCGTTGTCGTGGCGTGGCCGCAGCGCTGTCGCAGCGTTGTCGTGGCGTGGCCGCAGCGTCTTGGAGGGCCCCGATGGCGCCGTTCGCGCGTTGTCGTTCGTGTCTGCGGTGCGTGGAACAACAGGAAAACAACGCACACATTGACAGATAGCAAGTCACGACCAGGAACAACAGGAAAAATATGGAAAGCCCTTGCCAAGGGCGGGAATCGAACATATGATCGATCCATGGTCGAACGTGCTGCCGGCGACGATGGGGCGCCCCCAGACGACTCCGTCTCCGGCGGCGGGCTGTCGGGGCTGCAGCCGGGGGAGCTGTCGGAGGTGCTGGAGGTGGGGTCCGAGTTCTTGCGGCGCCTTGCGGCCGTCACCCCCAGCGAGGTCGACGACCGGTCGCTGTCCGACGTGTTGGTTGCGCTCGATGGCCTGACGAATCGCCTCGACGCGATGCGGGGCAGGTTGGCGGGGGCATGGGACGCGCGGCAGGTCTGGGTGGCAGAAGGGGCACGGTCTGGTGCGTCGTGGTTGGCGTCGCACACCGAGCAGAGCCGCGGTGCAGCTTCGGGGCAGATCCGTTTGGCCCGGGCGTTGCGGGCGATGCCGGTCGTAGAGGCGGCCTGCCTGTCGGGGGAGCTGGGCACAGCGAAGGCGCGCCTGTTGGCTGACGCCGCGTCTGTCGCACCCCAGGTGTTCGCCGAGCACGAGGGTGCCCTTGTCGAGCACGCCCTGGGGTTGCGGGTCGATCAGACGGCGAAGGTGCTCGAGTTCTGGAAGGCGCACGCAGACCCTGACGGTGCCGAGGCGCGCGAAGCTGCCCAGCACGAGGCCCGGTCTGTGCACCTCTCACAGACGTCTCGTGGCATGTGGGTGCTTGCCGGGAAGCTCACCGGTGAAGCAGGCGAGGTCCTTCGCAACGAGCTCGACCGGCGTGCGCGTGCGGCGTTTCGCAGCGAGAAGGCACTCGCCGACGCGAACGGCACCGTGGTCGAGACCACCGCCGCGCAACGCCGTGCCGATGCGCTTGTCGAGCTGGCGATGCAAGCCATGGCCGCCAACGATTCCGGCACCGCCCTGAAGGCGCCGTCGGTCACCGCCACGGTCCGCGTCGATGACCTCGCCGACCTACCCGCCGACGGAACGACGGTGGTCGGAGAAACCGAGCACGGGCAAGCCGTCCCCGCGGTGACGGCACGGCGGTGGCTGTGCGACTGCAACATCGGCCGCGTCGTGCTCGGTCCCGACTCCGTCCCGGTCGACCTCGGAGTCTCCGCCCGCCTGCCGTCACCCGCACAGCGGCGGGCCCTTGCCGCCCGAGACAGGGGCTGCGTCTTCCCGGGGTGCGACCGTCACGCGGGTTGGGCGAGCGCCCACCACCTCGTCCACTGGATCGACGGCGGCGCCACAGACCTCGACAACCTCGCCTTGCTGTGCGTGTTCCACCACCACCGTGTCCACGAAGGCGGCTACGGGGTGAGGCGCCTCCCCTCGGGAGCGCTCGAGTTCACAAGACCCGACGGCACGATCCTGTCCGTCCCCAAGGGTCGGGCGCCCGACCCGCCCTTGCCTGCCGCTGCCTGACCGCTGCGAGGCCGCCGCCGAGCCGCCGCCCGGCCGTCGCTTTGGCGCGCCCGCGCGCGTACGTCCGCTACAGGCCGGCGGCGTCGGGCACGGCACGGGCCATCGTGGCGACCGTCTTGTAGACCGCCTCGGCCGGGCCGAGCTCCTCGGGGCGCAGCAGGTTCGCCATGATCGCCAGCACCCACTCCATCAGCGACCGCGACTGCATGCCCACCCGGGTCAGTTCCCGCATCAGCGCCGGGTTGCCCATCAGCGACATGAACAGCCGGGCCACCTTGAAGTACAGCCCGTACTCCTCGTCGAGCAGGTGCGGGTAGTGCTGCAGCGGCAGCGCACTCCCGCCCGCGATCGACTCGGCGATCAGCTCGGCGGCCAGCCGCCCGGTCTCGTAGGCGTAGTCGATGCCCTCGCCGTTGAACGGGTTGATCGCCCCGACCGCGTCGCCGACCGCCACCCAGTTCGGCCCTGCCTTCGGGCTCACCGACCCCGCCATCGGCAGGCGCCCACCCAGCACCGGCCCGAGCGCCGCGTCGGGGTCGAGGCCCCAGTGGGCGGGAGCCGTGGCAAGCCACTCGTTCATCAGGTGCGTGGTGTTGACGTTCTTGTAGTCGCGGAAGGTCGACAGCAGTCCGATGCCCACGTTGACCGTCCCGTCGCCGAGCGGGAACACCCACCCGTACCCCGGCAGCGAGTTGCCGGCCCGATCGCGCACGTCGAGCGCGCTCTCGATCCATGGGTCGTCGTGGTGCGGGCTTGCGTAGTACCCGCGGATCGCGAGCCCCATCGGCCACGACCGGTTGCGGGCGGTGCCAAGCGCACGCCCGATGCGAGAGTTCGCGCCGTCGGCCAGCACCAGATACCGGGCTGACAGTTCACGTGTTTCGCCCGTGGTCTTGTCGACCACGTTGACGCCGCGCACCAGGCCGTCTCGCAGCACCGGAGCCGTCGCCTCGGTGCCCGCCAGCAGCTCGGCGCCGGCGGCCTCGGCGTGCTCGGCCACCATGTGGTCCAGCACGGTGCGCCGCACCACATACCCGTACGAGGGGTACACGGGGTGTTCCGGCCAGGGCAGCTCGAGCGTCACGTCGTGCGCGACGGCCCGCAACCCGTGGTTGCGGTGGTGCCCTTCGAGGCGCTCGGCGAGCCCCATGTCGTCGAGCTGTTTCACCGCCCGGGGGGTCAGCCCGTCGCCGCAGCTCTTGTCGCGCGGGTAGGAGCGCCGTTCCAGCACCGTCACGTCGAGCCCGGCTCGTGCGAGCCAGTACCCCGTTGCCGCGCCGGCGGGTCCGCCACCCACGACCACGACGTCGCGACGGCGGTCCGAGGAGGTCACGGCGGGGCCCCAGCAGCTGCGCGAGCGCGCTACGGCTTGGGGATCGTCTTGCAGTCGACCGGCTGGGCCAGCGGCTGGCCGCCTGCCTCAGCGATCTGCTCGGTCAGGGCGACGAGCTTCTCGTCGGGGGCGCCGCCACCGAGCGTCTCGCGCTCGTAGCGCACCACGAGGGCGATCTGCTCGCAGGTGAGGGCCTTGCTGCCGTCGGGACCGAACCCGGGCATGGTCGCCCCGGAGCGTGCGGGCTTCGAGCCTTCGGCGCCGAACGTGTCGTTCGGCCAGGCGCTGCTGCCGATGTTCACCCAGGCGAGCTGCTCGGTGTAGTCGGGGAAGACCTTGTCGAGTGCCTTGCCGGTGAACGCGGGGCCGACGCCGCCGCCACCGCTGCCGCCGTGGCAGCTCGCGCAGTTGGCGGCGTAGATCTCGCCACCCATGGCGATGGGGTCGTTGGCGCCCGCCGGCGGCTTCTGCACCGCGTTGACGTAGATGATCGCCCACACGATCAGGGCCGGGAAGATGGGCACGGCCCACAACGGGATGCGCTTGCGGCGCTTGGCGGCCGCCAGGTACTCCGGTTCGGTGGGCTGAGTCACGACGGGGTCCTCCGTGAAGCGAGCGTGGCGCGGCGGGATGGGGGCGCTACAGGGTATGTCCCAGGGTCGCCGGGCGCGGTCACTCTAGGTCGTGGCCTACTTGCAAGGCCAAGCTCGCGCGACGTGTCCGAAGGTTGGTTCGCCGTGGACGTCAGACGCGACGCTGCCGGTGCATCCCGCCGACGGTGGGCGTGTGGCGCGGAATGTGCCCGCGGCGCGGGCACCGTGCTAGACCACTTCGGCGACGAGGGCGCCCTAGTTCCGTCGCGCACCAGTCGTTCGAATGTGAGCAGATTCACGAGGGAGGTGGAACCAGCGTGGTTGCCTTTGTCGGCTCCTTTGCCGTCGGGCTGGCCCTCATCGCCGCCATAGTCGGGTACGCCCAGAAGCGTCCGACGACCGAGCCCCTCACGTGGGGCCAAGCGATGGTCGCCGCCGTGTTCGTGTTCTTCTGCTTCTTCTGGGCGTACGGCGTCGTGCCCCAGACCTGGTTCAACTTCTATTCCGGTGAGCTCAAGTGGCGGCCGGACCAGCTCCTGATCGCCCCCCACGGCAGCCCGGACTGGTTCAAGGCGCCCTTCACGCTCTCCCGTGCGGCGGTCGCCGAGATCCTGATGACCGTCATCTACGGTTTCTTCCTCACCGCACATGTGGGGCTGTTCATCCTGTGGAACCGTCGAGGCAAGGTGCAGGAGGCAAAGGCACGTCGGGCAGCGCTGCGCAGCGCATCCGGTGGCCGTCGCCTCGCTCGTCCGGGCCAGATGTCGTGATGCGCCGCAGCAGCGGGCGCGAGAGCTAGGAGCCGAACCGTGGCGAAGACCATGGACAACATGAGTCCGGCAAAGCAGAAGCTGGACCAACTCGACGAGAAGGTGCGCGGGTCGCAGGCCTGGAACTCGATCTTCCGGCCCGGCTCCATCTTCAAGCGGGGCTACGCGGACACGCCGCGCAACCGCTCCTACGTCATCATGAACAGCATCCTCTACCACCTGCACCCGGTGAAGGTGAAGAGGCATGCGGTGAAGGTCAGCTACACCCTTTGCCTGGGTGGCATCAGCTTCTTCCTGTTCATCCTGCTCACGGTGACCGGCATCTTCTTGATGTTCTTCTACCGGCCCACCACCGCGCAGGCCTGGAACAGCATCTACCAGCTCAAGACCTCGGTCACCTTCGGGTTGCTGGTCAGAAACATGCACAGGTGGTCCGCGCACCTCATGGTGCTGTCGGTGTTCCTGCACATGGCTCGTGTCTTCTACCACGGTGCCTACAAGCCGCCGCGTGAGTTCAACTGGGTGATCGGCATCGTGCTGCTGCTCCTCACGCTGCTCCTCTCGTTCACCGGCTACCTCCTCCCGTGGGACCAGTTGTCCCTCTGGGCCGTGACCGTGGGTACGAACATGGCCGGCTACACGCCGGTGTTCGGCAACCAGGTGCGCTTCGTCCTGCTGGGCGGCAACGAGATCGGCTCCAACACCCTCATCCGCTGGTACGTGCTGCACGTCCTCATGCTCCCGTTCGTGATCGTCATCTTCATGGCCGTTCACTTCTGGCGGGTCCGCAAGGACGGCGGCATCTCGGGTCCGCTGTAGGAGAGCTGCGATGCCTGAAATCCCCGAGGAGCTCCACGCCCGAGCCGCGGCCGCGCTGGCCGAGGCACGTGCGGAGGAAGAGACGCTCGACCGAGCCGGCCTGGTGGCCGGGGCGGCCGGTGGCGACCCGCGCCTGCAGGCCATCATCCGCGCCGGGTCCATCCAGGAGCTGCGCTCCCAGCCGACCGACAAGGTGAACGTGTGGCCGCACCTGCTCATCATCGAGTTCGTGGCCGCACTGGTCGTGCTGTGCTTCGTGACGATCTTCTCGATCTTCGTGAACGCCCCGCTGCAAGAGCTGGCCAACGCCAACAAGACGCCGAACCCGGCCAAGGCGCCCTGGTACTTCATCGGCCTCCAGGAGCTGCTCACCTACTTCACGCCGATGGTCGCCGGTGTGCTCGGCCCGGGCATGGCGGCCGCCGGTCTCATCTTCACCCCCTACCTCGACAAGAACCCGAGCACCCGCCCCGAAGACCGCAAGTTCGCGGTGGCCTTCTACACGGTGTTCCTCATGTTCTGGGCGACGCTGTCGGTCATCGGCGCCGTCTTCCGAGGCAAGGGCTTCCAGTTCACCCTGCCGTGGCACGACGGCCTCTTCTTCGACCTGTGAGGAACGCGCAGTGACCGGACTTCTCGTCATCGCAGCGATCGTCGTCGCGCTCGTCGTCGTCGGTGCCGCCTTCTGGGTGCTCGGCCGACGCGACACGCGTCGTGCCGTCGGCAAGCTCAGCGCCGAGACCACGTCTCGCGACCTGGCTGCACGGCGCGCCGCGGGTGGCGCGCTCGAGCCCGTCACGGCCGACAACTGGGTGCCGCCGACCGCGGCAGAGCTCGGCATCTCGCGTCGCCAGTTCCTCAACCGCGGCATCTTGAGCCTCATCGGCGTGTCGCTGGCCGGGTTCGGCACCGGGCTCGTGAGCTACCTGTGGCCGAGCTCCACCGGAGGGTTCGGGTCCAAGATCAGCCTCGGCAAGATCAGCGACCTGAAGCAGGCGATCCAGAAGGCGGACGGCTTCTACTACGTCCCCGAGGGCAAGCTGTACGTCACCAACTACCCCGCGAGCGCGCTCGCAAAGGCACGTGGGGTGTACAGCGCACCTGAGCTCGCAGCCATGGAAGCGGGCGTCACGGTCCTGTACCAGAAGTGCCCGCACCTCGGCTGCCGGGTGCCGCCGTGCAACACGTCGCAGTGGTTCGAATGCCCGTGCCACGGGTCGCAGTACAACCAGGTCGGCGAGAAGAAGGGTGGCCCTGCCCCTCGCGGCATGGACCGCTTCGCCACGTCGGTGTCGGGCGGCTCGCTGAGCGTCGACACGGGCACGGTCATCCAGGGCCCTGCGATCGGTACGGACACGACCGGCCAGGAGGCCGAAGGTCCCCACTGCATCTCGGGCGGGGAGTGATCGGAGCGATGCCAACCATGCAGATCTTTGCCACGGTGCAGTCGTCGATCGGCTACGTGCTGCTGTTCATCGTCGTCCTCGGGGCGATCGTGTACGGCCTCGCCAATGTGCGGTCGGGTCACGCCGAGATCGGCTCGGAGGTGTTCACCGCCCCGAACCGCAAGCCGTACCTCTCCGACGCTGACCTCGAGAACAAGAAGCTCAACCGGGCGCTGTGGATGGCGTTCCTCTTCCTCGCTCTCCTTGCACTGGTCATGCCGCTCTACTGGTTGCAGGAGCCGGGCCGCCAGGCCGGTGCCAAGGACTTCATCCAGGGTCAGCTCATCAACACGGGCAAGACGCTCTTCGAGAACTCGAGCGAGACCAACCACGACGGCCTCGGGTGTGCGGGTTGCCACGGCACCAAGGGCGAAGGCGCCAGCGCCGCCTACTCGCTGACCGACGCGGACGGGCGCTTCATCAAGCAGGTGTCCTGGAAGGGGCCGGCGCTCGACAACATCATGTTGCGCTACAACCGGGCCCAGGTGCGCTACATCCTCGACTACGGCCGTCCGTTCTCACCGATGCCCGCCTGGGGTGTTCCGGGTGGTGGTCCGCTCGACACGCAGGAAGTCGACGACCTGATCTCCTACCTCGAGACCATCCAGATCTCGCCCGAAGAGGCCCACAAGCAGGTGACCGAGGGTCTTGCGGCAGAGAAGAAGGCTGCCGAGGCCGCGGGTCACCCCTACGCCAGCGACGGTGAAGCCCTCTTCAACCTCGGCTACTACGCCGACGTGGCCGGTGGCTCCTACTCGTGCGGTCGCTGCCACACCCAGGGATGGTCCTACGGCGAGAAGGCCGCTGACGGTGGCGGAGCGTTCGGCCCGAACCTGACCGCGGGCGACAGCCTGCGGCAGTTCCCCGGTGCCGTCCTGGGGCTGCAGCAACAGATCGACTTCGTCTGCCAGGGCTCGGTGGATGGCAAGCAGTACGGCATCCACGGGCAGGGCAGCGGTCGCATGCCGGCCTTCTGCGAGAAGCCCGCGTACAACCCGAACAACGACGCGGGTGCAACGCAGCCTGACGTGCCAACCCAGGAGCAGGGCGAGCCCGGCTCCGGCATGTACACGCGGGCCCAGGTCCAGAGCATCGTCGAATACGTGCGGAGCCTCTGATGACCGGTCACCTCCTCGTCCACGACAGCTTGCGGAGCCGCTGACCCATGCACCTTCTGCTCGCCTCGCTCACCTGGGACCCAGGCTTCCGCGGGATCCTCTCCGTCGCCGTCGCAGTCGGCGTGCTGTGCGGCACGGTCCTCATCCTGCTGATCACCAACAACGGCCCTCGCCTCGGCTTCCACCTGGCCGTCACCGGGCTGTTCGGTTGGCTCACCCTGATGTTCTTCTTCTGGGTGGTCTTCGCCATCGGCTACCACGGCCCTGCGCCCCACTGGAAGGTCATCGACGTCTCCACCGACGCGCCGAACGCCTTCCACGAGGTCATGCGTGACGTCCCGCAACCCAACGCGTTGCCGACGCCAGACAGCTACCTCACCTCCAACAAGTTGGTCGCCAAGGCTTTCGAGGGGCAGCAGAAGAAGCCCACGATGGGTGACGTCCTGGCCGCCGATCCGACGATCGCCGACGGCCTGAAGGACAAGCTCCACGGCTGGCGCCTCGTCGCAGCGTCCAACCCGGTCTCTGGCGACGCCGGTGCGACCGCTGCGGGCTACCTCACGACTGAAGGATTCGAGGGCACCAAGCTTGCGTCGTCGGGGTTCGTCGTCGGGACGATCTTCGACCGAGGCGGCAAGCCTGCTCGCTCGGGCGACGGCGTCGTCGACCGGGTCACGAACCGCATCCAGAAGACCGCAATGTGGTTCGCCGCCGACAACCCGACGCACTATGCCGTCGTCCAGGTGCGCCTCACGGTTCCCCAGGTGACCCTCGCAGGTCAGGCGCCGCCGAGCCCGGTGGTCGACGCCAACCAGCCGGTCATCAACGTGCTGATGGTGCGTGACCTGGGGGCAACCCGCCTTCCGGGCACGGCCGGCTTCCTGTTCTCAGCCGTCGTGTTCGGCATCCTCGCCTACCAGCTCCACCGACGCGACAAGCTCGCCATGGCCAACCGTGCGGCCAAGGCAGCGACCACCGGAGCGTGACGCCATGGCCCAGTACCTTCCGCTCGTCCTGATCGCCGCGCTGGCCATCGCCTTCGCAGCGGGGCAGCTCTTCATCACCAAGCTGTTCGGCCCGAAAGACAGCAACGCAGCAAAGTCCGCCCCGTACGAGTGCGGGATCATCCCGTCGAAGCAGCCGCCGGAGCGCTTCCCGGTGCGCTTCTACCTGGTGGCGATGATCTTCATCGTGTTCGACGTCGAGGTGATCTTCCTCTACCCCTACGTCGTGAACGCCGACCGCCTCGGTGTGTTCGGCCTTGTCGAGATGGCCGTGTTCTCGCTTGCGGTTCTCGTGTGCCTGGTGTTCCTGATCGCCAACGGCGCCCTCGAATGGGGCCCGGCCAAGGTCAGCGTCCGCCGCGACCCGGCCCGTACGACGGTGTCGACCGTGCGTCGGGTCGGCCTCGAAGGCCGAGTGCCCGAGCCCCGCGCCGCGCAGGGGAAGGAGGCGGCTGCCTGATGGGTTTCCGCGACATCCAGAACGAGGGCCTCGCCGCTCTCGAACACAACTTCCTGACCGGCAAGGTCGAAGACCTCGTCCGCTGGGCGCGGTACCGCTCGAGCTGGGGCGCCACCTTCGGTCTCGCCTGCTGCGCCATCGAGATGATGGCGAGCGGCGGCCCGCACTACGACATGGCCCGCTTCGGCATGGAGGTCTTCCGTGCCTCCCCGCGCCAAGCCGACATCATGATCGTGGCCGGGCGGGTCTCGCAGAAGATGGCGCCGGTGCTGCGCCAGGTCTACGACCAGATGATGGAACCCAAGTGGGTCATCTCGATGGGTGTGTGCGCCTCGACCGGTGGCATGTTCAACAACTACGCGATCGTGCAGGGTGTCGACCAGGTTGTGCCCGTCGACGTCTACGCCCCCGGTTGTCCGCCCAACCCCGAGACGCTGATCCACGCGATCACCACCCTCCACGGGCTGATCCGGTCCGACGAGATCTTCAAGCGGCGCGCTGAGAACGGCGGCGGCGCCGGCGTGGTCATCGAGAACCGTCCGGTCCGTTCCGCGGTGCCGGTCGCCCTCAGCGGTTCCCGGAGCTGACATGACCGACGATCTCACTCCCGCCGAGGAGTCGACCGACACGGTCGACGTGCCCGAACCCGAGTTGCTGCACGGCTGCGCAGTCACCTACAGCCGCGGGCAGCGCGTGGCGCATGTGCCGCGTGCCCGCCTGCGCGAGGTCGTGAAGGCGCTGTGCGCTGACGGTTACGTGCAGTGCATCGACGTGACCGCCGTCGACTACCTCGGGTACCCCGCGCCGCGCAGCTTGCCCGAAGGCGAGGCCGGCGAGCGCTTCGAACTGGTCGTGCAGCTCATCAACCACCGTGAGGCGGCCCGGTTGCGGCTGCGCGTGCAGGTCCCCGAGTCCGACCCGGCCGTCGACTCGTTGTTCACCCTGCACCCGGGCACCGAAGCGATGGAACGCGAGGTGTTCGACATGTTCGGCATCACGTTCGACGGGCACCCCGACCTGACCCGCATCCTCATGCCCGAAGACTGGGAAGGCCACCCGCTCCGCAAGGACTACTCGGTTGGTCGCATCCCGGTGCAGTTCAAGGGGGCGCCGCCGCGATGAGCACCACACACCACGATCACCCGCTGGAAGACTTCACCTCCGAAGGCTCCCAGGAGATGCACGAGCGTGCGATCACGAGCGGCATCGAGGCGCTGCGCGAGGTCGGCTCGGTGCTGCGCATGTCCGAGGCCGAGGCGGCCGTGCTCGCGGACCGTTCGCCCGAAGAGGCCGAGACGACGGTCCTGAACATGGGCCCCCAGCATCCCAGCACCCACGGTGTGCTGCGCCTCATGTTGGAGCTCGACGGCGAGACGGTGCTTCGGGTGAAGCCGGTCATCGGCTACCTCCACACCGGCATGGAGAAGACCGGCGAGGTCCTCACGTACGTCCAGGGCGCCACCAACGTGACGCGCATGGACTACCTCTCGCCGATCTTCAACGAGCTCGCCTACTGCCTCGCGGCGGAGAAGCTGCTCGAGGTCGACATGCCCGACCGGGCCACGTGGATCCGCATGCTGCTGTGCGAGGTCAACCGCCTCATCAGCCACGTCACGTTCCTCGGCACCAACGGCATGGACATCGCCGCCGTGTCGATGATGCTGTACGGCTTCCGCGAGCGCGAAGAGCTGCTTCGCTTCATGGAGATGGTCACCGGCCTGCGGATGAACCACAACTTCATCCGCGTCGGTGGCGTCGCAGCTGACCTGCCCGACGGATGGAAGCCACGGCTCACCAAGATCCTCGACGACACCGAAGCGCGGCTCGAGGAGTACGACATCCTGATGACGAACCAGCCGATCTGGCAGGAGCGTCTGCAGGGTGTCGGCACGATCACGACCGACGAGTGCCTCGCGCTCGGCGTGACGGGCCCGATCCTGCGTGCGACCGGGTACGCGTGGGACCTGCGCCGCGACATGCCGTACCTGGCGTACGACGACGTCGACTTCGACATCGTCGTCGGCACGACCGGTGACGCGTTCGACCGCTACGCCATTCGCCTCAACGAGATGCGAGAGTCGATCCGCATCTGCCGGCAGATCATCAAGCGCATGCCCAAGGGCGACTATCGCGTGCAGGACAAGAAGGTCACGCCGCCCCCGCGTGCGCGCATCGATGAGTCGATGGAAGCGCTCATCCACCACTTCAAGCTGTTCACCGAGGGCATCAAGGTGCCCGAGGGCGAGGCGTACGCCGCCATCGAGTCGCCCCGCGGCGAGCTCGGGTGCTACATGGTCTCCGACGGCAGCGGCAAGCCGTGGCGCATGCGCACCCGCCCGCCGAGCTTCATCCACCTGCAGACGCTGCCGCACATGATGCACAACGGCGTGATCGCGGACGCGGTTGCGGTGATCTCCTCGGTCGACCCCATCCTCGGTGAGGTCGACCGATGACGCTGCTCGCCGAACTGCTCGACAAGTTGTTGGTCCTCCTGGGTTTGCGCGCTCCCGCGCAGCCCATCCCCGTACCCGTCGAGCGGGCTCCCCGTCGTGGGGGCTCGTCGCGATGATCGGTGCGATTCCCTGTCCGATTGGCGTGCACTGCCGCGCCGCGGCCCGCTCAGCTTGCCCGAGCGTGTCCGTTTGCGATGAGGTTGGTCCCCTGTGCCACGACTGACCGCTGACAACGTCGAGCTCGCCAAGGAGATCATCGGTCGCTACCCGCGTCCGAAGTCGGCGCTCATCCCGTTGCTGCACCTCGCCCAGGAGCAAGACGGCTGGGTCACCGACGAAGCCATGGAGCACCTTGCCGAGCTCGTGGGCGTCACGCCCGCCGAGGTTGTCGGTACCTGCAGCTTCTACGAGATGTTCAAGCGGGAGCCGGTCGGCACCTACCTCGTCAACATCTGCCACGGCATCGCCTGCCACCTCATGGGCGCGGACGAGCTGATCCACCACGCGGAGGAGACCCTCGGCATCCGTGCCGGCGAGACCACCGACGACGGGCTCATCACCCTCGAGCACGCCGAGTGCCAGGCTGCGTGCACCGAGGCGCCCTGCCTGCAGGTGAACTACCGCTACCGCTACAAGGTCGCCACCGACGCGTTCGACGCGCTGATCGACGACATCCGTGCCGGCCGTCTGGCCGACGAGGTGCCGCCGCACGGCACCCTCGCCCGGCGTGACTTCCGCCAGCACATCCCCGAGGCACAAGCAGTCGGGCCAGCGCTCGTCGACGACCCCACCGAGCCGGTGTGGCTCGTGCGGGCCCGCGCTGCAACGGAGGGCCAGGCCTGATGACCATCACCGACGCCCCCAAGATCATCTCGGGTCGCTACGAGGCGCACGACGACGCCCACACGATCGAACGTTACGAAGCGACAGGCGGCTACCAGGGCCTGCGCAAGGCGCTGAGCCTCCTCCCGCAGCAGATCACCGACGAGGTGAAAGCAGCGTCGCTCCTCGGGCGCGGTGGTGCCGGCTTCCCCGCTGGCGTGAAATGGGGCTTCTGCCCTCCGGGCGTGTTCCCCCGGTACCTGGTGGTGAACGGCGACGAGTCCGAGCCGGGCACCTACAAGGACCGGATCATGATGGAGCGCGACCCGCACCAGCTGATCGAGGGCATCCTCATCGCCTGCTACGCCATCGGCTGCTCGCAAGCGTTCCTCTACTGCCGAGGCGAGATGGCGCTCGCGCACGAGCGCCTCGGCGCCGCGCTCAACGAGGCGTACGCCAAGGGCTACGTCGGCAAGAACATCCTCGGCAGCGACTACGGCATCGACGTGGTCCTGCACTGGGGTGCCGGCGCCTACATCGTGGGCGAAGAGACCGCCCTCATCGAGAGCCTCGAGGGTAACCGCGGCATGCCGCGCCTGAAGCCCCCCTTCTTCCCCGCCGCAAAGGGCCTCTACCTGCAGCCGACGGTCGTCAACAACGTCGAGACGCTTTCGAACCTGCCGTGGCTGATGACCCACAGCGCCGAGGAGTTTCACGCCTTGGGCGCCGAGGCGTCTCGCGGGACACGCATGTTCGCGGTGTCCGGTCACGTCAAGAACCCGGGCGTCTTCGAGGTCGAGTTCGGTGTCACGACCTTCCGTGACCTGCTCTACGCCCCGCAGTACGCGGGTGGCATCCGTGAGGACCGAGCCCTCAAGGCGTTCATCCCCGGTGGGGCCTCGGCACCGCTGTTCTTCGAGGAGCACCTCGACCTTCCGCTCGAGGCGGGCGCGGTCATGAAGGCCGGCTCGATGCTCGGATCGGGCGCGATCGTCGTCATGGACGAGACCACCGACATGGTGAAGGCCAGCCGCAACCTCGTGCGCTTCTTCGCCCGTGAGTCCTGTGGCAAGTGCACGCCGTGCCGTGAGGGCACCACCTGGCTCGAGCGCATCCTCGACCGCATCATCGACGGCGCCGGGCGCCCCGAAGACATCGACCTGCTGCTCGACGTCTGCGACAACATCAGCCCCGGCATGGTGTGGCCGCCGAAGCAGACCACCATCTGCCCGCTGGGGCAGTCGGCGACCCCGTCCATCGCGGGCGTCGTGCGTCGATTCCCTGAGGAGTTCGAGCGCTACCTGGGGACGACGTTCACCACGTCGGTCGAGGTTCGAGGCGCCGCCTACCTGACCAAGCCCGCGGCCACGGCGGCCGCATCCGGAGGCCCGGCCGATGTCTGACACGGCACCACAGAGCGAGTCGACCGTGCAGGTCACGATCGACGGCAAGACCATCGACGCCGCCAAGGGCGAGTTGGTGATCGACGCCGCCGAACGCAACGGCGTCTACATCCCGCGCTTCTGCTACCACAACCGGATGAACCCGGTCGGTATGTGCCGGATGTGCCTCGTCGAGATCGACACCGGCCGTGGGCCGGCGCTGCAGCCGTCCTGCATGATCGAGTGCACGCCGGGCATGTCCGTCGAGACCGAGACGCCGATGGCCAAGAAGGCCCAGGAAGGCGTGCTCGAGTTCCTCCTCATCAACCACCCGCTCGACTGCCCGGTCTGCGACAAGGGCGGCGAGTGCCCCCTGCAAGACCAGACCATGTCGTACGGGCCCGGCGAGAGCCGCCTCGTCGAAGAGAAGCGCCACTTCGAGAAGCCCATCCCGATCTCCGAGACGGTGCTGCTCGACCGTGAGCGGTGCATCCTCTGCGACCGCTGCACCCGCTTCGCGAAGGAGGTGGCCGGCGACCCGCTGATCCACTTCCAGGACCGCGGCAACCACACGCAGGTCAACACCTTCCCCGACCACCCGTTCTCGTCGTACTTCAGCGGCAACACGGTGCAGATCTGCCCGGTCGGTGCGCTCACCGCCAAGCCCTACCGCTTCAAGGCACGGCCGTGGGACCTCGAGCAGGTCGAGTCGACGTGTACCTCCTGCAGCGTCGGTTGCCGCGTGGTCATCGACTCCTCGCGCGACAAGGTGCTCCGGTACAACGGCGTCGACTCCGACCCGGTCAACTGGTCGTGGCTCTGCGACAAAGGTCGCTTCGACTTCGAGTACGTCAACGACGAGCGTCGCTTGAACCAGCCGCTGGTGCGCCCGGCGGCCGACCAGCCGCACGGTTCGTCGTCGTGGTCGTACGCGCTCACGCAGGTCGCGTCGGCGATCCGTACCGCCGTCGACCAATCCGGTCCGTCGTCGGTCGCCGTCATCGGCGGTGCCCGCCTCACCAACGAAGGCGCCTACGCCTGGGCGAAGCTCGCCAAGGGCGTCATCGGCACCGACAACGTCGACGCACAGCTCGGTGACGGCCTGCCGGCCGAGGTCGTGCTGGGGCTTCCGCGAGCCACCATCGACCAGGTCTGCGCCCCGGGCGGCACGGTCATCGTGCTGGGCCCCGACGTGAAGGAAGAGCTCCCGGTCCTGTTCCTGCGCCTGCGCCACGCGGCGGTGAACGACCGGGTGCGCATCATCGAGCTGGCGCCGACCGACACCGGTCTCACCTACTTGACGAAGGCGTCGCTGCGGGTCCGGCCGGGTACGTCGCACGAGGTGCTCGGTGCGCTCCTGTCCGGGGGTGCGACGCCCGACGGCATCGACGCCGAGGCGTTCGCCGCGGCGCAGGCGCTGCTGGCCGACGGCGTCACCCCGACGGTCGTATGGGGTCGTCAGTCGCTGGCAGAGTCAGCCGACGTGGCTGTCGCCGCAGCGCACCGCATCCTGGCCGCACGGCCCGGCGCTCGCTTCCTTCCGGCGTTGCGTCGCGGCAACGTGTTCGGCGCCATCGACATGGGCCTCGTGCCCGGTCTGCTCCCCGGGCGCGTCACCCTCGAAGAGGGCCGCAACTGGGTCGCCCAGGCGTGGGGCATGGCAGCGAACGAGCTGCCGGCGACTCGTGGCCTCGACACCCGGGGCATCCTCGAAGCGGCCGCTGCCGGCAAGGTGCAGACGCTCATCCTGCTCGGGGCCGACCCGCTCGCGGACTTCCCCGACCGTGCGCTCGCCGAGCGTGCGCTCGCCGGTGCGACCACGGTCATCTCTGTCGACATCTTCGTCAACGACTCGAACCAACTGGCTGACGTCATCCTCCCGGCGGCGGGCTACGCGGCAGAGTCGGGCACCACGACCAACCTCGAAGGTCGGGTCACTCGCGTCAACCAGAAGGTGACCCCTCCCGGATCGTCGCAGTCCGACTGGATGATCGCTGCCGAGCTGGCCTATGCGCTC
This sequence comes from uncultured Iamiaceae bacterium, assembly GCA_964621605.1. Classification (GTDB taxonomy): domain Bacteria; phylum Actinomycetota; class Acidimicrobiia; order Acidimicrobiales; family Iamiaceae; genus CAZUMJ01. The sequence continues at coordinate 18,701 of CAZUMJ010000030.1, forward strand.
GACGACGACCTCGGCTTCGACTCCGTCGAACAGATCCGTGCCGAGATCGCTGCCGCGGCACCTGCCTATGCGGGCCTGACCGACGCCGTCCTCGACGACCCGGCGAACGTCGACGGCATCGTCGTGCCACTCCCGGCCGCCGCACCCACGGAGGACGCCGCTGCGGAAGGTGACGCGGCTGAGCCTGAGGCCGCACCCGCCGACGAGGCGACAACCGATGACGGCGACGGCTCAGCCGATGAGGCGCCCACTCTGCGTGCACCCGCCGTCCCCGCTGTGGTGGCGTTGCCTCCGGCGCCCGCCGTGGCGGTTCCCACGGTTGACGCCTACTCGTTCCGCCTGGTGGTCACGCGCAAGCTGTACGACCACGGCACGTTGATCGGCCACTCGCCGGCCATCTCGGTGCTCGCCGAAGAACGCCCGCTGCGCCTCAACCCGGCCGACCTCGACCGTCTCGGCGTCGCCGACGGCGCACAGGTCAAGGTGTCGTCGTCGCGAGCGGGGCTCGTGTTGACGGTGCAGGGTGACCCAACGGTCCCCAAGGGTGTCGCCGCACTCGTGTTCGACCAGGCCGATGCCGTGGCCGCCCGGTTGCTCGAACCGGATGCCACCGTCACCGACCTTCGCGTGGAGACCCAGGCATGATCTTCGGTACTGATCCCCTCCTGGCCGGCAAGATCGACCTCGCGGTCATCCTGATCGTCCTGCTCAAGGTCGTCGTCACCTTCGGTTTCCTGCTGGTCGCCGTGATGATGATGATCTGGTTCGAGCGCAAGATCGTCGCCGACCTCCAGAACCGCATCGGCCCGAACCGGGCCGGGCCGTTCGGCCTCCTGCAGTCGATGGCCGACGGCGTGAAGCTGATGCTCAAGGAAGACCTGATCCCGGCCCAGGCCGACAAGGTCGTCTTCCGTCTGGCGCCGTACCTCACGCTGGTGCCGGCGTTCCTCACCTTCGCGGTGATCCCCGTCGGTGGCGACTTCTCGCACCACCGCCAGGGCCTCATGTCGTTCTTCGGGCACTGGAGCCGCTTGCAGCTCGCCGACCCGCCGGTCGGGGTGCTGTTCATCCTCGCGATGAGCTCGCTTGCCGTGTACGGCATCTTGCTCGCCGGCTGGTCGTCGGGGTCGAAGTACCCGCTGCTCTCCGCGGTGCGCGCCAGCGCTCAGATGATCTCCTACGAGGCGGCGTTGGGTCTCTCGGTGGCAGCGGTCTTCCTGGTCACCGGCGACCTGCGCATCTCCTCCATCGTGATCGCGCAGCACGGCTGGCGCTGGAACCTCTGGGTCACCGGGGTCGTGCCGTTCGTGGTGTTCTTCCTCGCGGCCCTGGCCGAGGCGAACCGCCCCCCGTTCGACATCGTCGAAGCCGAACAGGAGCTCGTCGGTGGCTTCAACACCGAGTACAGCTCCTTCCGCTTCGCCATCTTCTACCTGGCCGAGTTCATGAACGCCATCACCATCTCGGCGATCGTCGTGACGCTCTTCCTCGGCGGCCCGAACGGCTGGTACCCACCAGGCCCGGCGTGGCTGTACGGGATGGCCTGGTTCTTCTTGAAGCTCGTGGTCCTGCTCTATGTCCTGGTGTGGATCCGAGGCACGCTGCCTCGACTTCGCTACGACCAGCTCATGGACCTTGGCTGGAAGTTGCTCATCCCGGCGTCGCTGGGCTGGCTCCTGCTGCTCGTCGTGTTCCGCGTCTACGAGGGCGCCAACTGGCACCTCTACGTCGTGGTGCCGGTTGCCCTCGCGATCATCTCGGCGATGGCGGGCCTGCTCGGAGGCGCCATGCACGTTGCCCGGCGTGAGCGTCCCCTCGCGGAGGTGTACGACTGATGGGTTACCTCGGTGGCTTCCTCGTTTCGTTCAAGCAGCAAGGCCGCAAGCAGCGGGTCACGACGTCGTACCCAGAAGAGAAGCGCGCCAAGCCGGTGCGCATCCACGGGCGCCACGTCCTGAACCGCTACGAGGACGGCATGGAGAAGTGCATCGGCTGCGAGCTCTGCGCCGGTGTGTGCCCTGCCAAGTGCATCTACGTGCGTGGCAAGGACAACCCGGCCGACGAGCCGGTCAGCCCAGGCGAGCGCTTCGGGTTCATCTACGAGATCAACTACCTCCGGTGCATCCACTGCGACATGTGCGTCGAGGCGTGCCCGACCGAGGCGATCACCGAATCGAAGCTCTTCGAGTTCTCCTTCACCAACCGTGAGGACGCCATCTACACCCGGCGTGAGCTGCTCGTCGACGCCGAGACGGGTCGCCCGCAGCAGCTTCCGTGGGAAGACTGGCGCGAGGGCGAAGACCAGTACTCCTCGGCCTGGATGCGTGCGACGGCCCCCGCCGGCGACGCCTCCTACGAGGGGCGTGTGGCATGGGCGGGCGAGCGCGGCTTCGGTGTGCGTGCCCCCGAAGCCGGCCAGGACGAGGAGGACAGCGGCCAGCCGCCGTCCTTCTACAACACTCCGGTCGACCCCGACATCGCCAAGCGCATCTTCAACACGGTGCAGCGCGAGCCGCGCCCGTGGCGCGACGAGATCGAGAGCGAGGACTGATGGAGGTCGCCGTCTTTGCCGCGGGGGCGCTGTTCGTCCTCCTCGGCGCGATCGGGGTGGTGTCGCTGCCCAACACGGTCCACGCCGCGCTCAGCCTCGTGCTCACCTTGTTCGGGGTCGCCGTGCTGTTCGTCGCACAGGACGCCCAGTTCCTGGCCGTGGTGCAGATCATCGTCTACGCCGGCGCCATCGTGGTGCTGTTCCTGTTCGTGATCATGCTGCTCGGCGTCGACAAGGTCGAAGAGTTCAGCACCGACCGGCTGGTGGCGCAGCGGTACGTCGGGCTGCTGTTCGGGCTCGTGCTGGGCGCTGGGCTGCTGTTCGTGGCGCTCAAGGGCGACATCACGGGCGCCCCGGCGAGTGGTGCAGCGGTCGACGCATCCACCCAGGACGTCAACCAGATCGCCAAGCTGCTCTTCACCGAGCACCTCTTCGCCTTCGAGATCACCTCGGTGCTCCTCCTGATCGGTGTGGTGGCAGCGGTGTTGCTGTCTCGACGCCGCGGGGAAGACGCCCTGCTCGACACCGCTGAGCCGGTGACCACCCTCGGGCGTGACGCCGACACCGAGCATCTCGAGGAGGTGGCGTCGTGATCCTCGCAGCGACCGTCGGCACCGCCTGGTACCTGGGCCTTGCCGCAATCCTGTTCACGATCGGGGCGACCGGCCTCTTGCTGCGCCGCAACCCGCTGGTCATGTTCATGTGCATCGAGCTGATGCTGAACTCGGTCAACCTGACCTTCGTCGCCTTCGCCCACAAGCTGGGTGACGTCGGCGGCCAGGTGAGCGTGTTCTTCGTCCTGATCGTCGCGGCGGCCGAGGTGGTCGTGGGGCTGGCGATCATCGTGGCCATCCTGCGGCGCCGGCCGAACGCCACCGCAGACGACCTGGATCTGCTCAAGGGCTAGAAGAGAGACGACCCCGTGCCCCATCTCGCATCCCTCGCCCCGTCGCTCCTGGCCGTCGAAACGGCCGAAGCCGCGGCTCACGTCCCGTCGCTCGTCCATCTGGTCTGGCTGATCCCGGCGTTCCCTCTGCTGTCGCTCGTCGTGCTGATCGCCTTCGGCCGTTGGCTGAAGGAGCCGTGGTCCGGTTGGATCGCCGTCGGCGGCATGGCGGGCGCGTTCGTCGCCACCGTGTTGACCTGGACCGGCCTTCGCCAGATGGACCCCGAGGCCCGCCATCACGTCCAGACGCTGTTCACCTGGCTCCCGTCGGGGAACTTCCACATCGATCTGGCGTTCCTCGTCGACCCGCTGTCGATCACGATGTGCCTCTTCGTGACCTTCATCGGCTCGCTCATCTTCCTGTACTCGATCGGCTACATGAAGGGCGACCCGAACTTCACGAAGTTCTTCCTGTACCTGAGCTTCTTCGCCCTGTCGATGCTGGTGCTGGTCACCGGCTCCAACCTGCTGGTGACCTTCCTCGGCTGGGAGGGCGTGGGCGCGGCCTCGTACTTCCTGATCGGCTTCTGGTTCCAGGACGTCCGCAACTCGAGTGCCGCGAAGAAGGCGTTCATCACCAACCGCGTGGGCGACTGGGGCTTCATGACGGCGATGTTCTTCGCCTTCTTCGCCTTCGGCACTCTGAACTACACCGAGCTCTTCGCCAACGTGTCGGGTGGCGCCAAGTCGACGGTGTCGGTCATCGCGGTGCTGCTCTTCGTCGGTGCTTGCGGCAAGTCGGCGCAGCTCCCGCTGTACCTCTGGCTGCCCGACGCCATGGCCGGCCCGACGCCGGTTTCTGCCCTCATGCACGCCGCGACGATGGTGACCGCGGGCGTGTACCTCCTGGTGCGCATGAACCCGTTCATCTCCGCCGCCGACCCGTGGGTGAGCACGCTCATCGCGTGGGTCGGAGCGGGCACCGCACTGGTAGCCGCGACGATCGCCATCAGCCAACGCGACATCAAGAAGGTGCTGGCCTACTCCACGGTCAGCCAGCTCGGCTACATGGTGTTGGCCGTCGGCTCGGGTGCGTACGTGGCCGCCATGTTCCACATGATCACCCATGCCTTCTTCAAGGCCCTGCTGTTCCTCGGCGCCGGCTCGGTCATCCACGGGATGAACAACGAGCAGGACATGACCTGGTACGGGAAGCTCCGCAAGTTCCTCCCGATCACCTCCGCGACGTTCATCATCGCCTGGCTCGCCATCGCCGGTGTCCCGCCCTTCTCGGGCTTCTGGTCGAAGGGCGAGATCCTCGCGTTCGCGTGGCACAAGAACCCCGCCTTGTGGGGCGTCGGTCTGTTCACCGCCCTGCTCACCGCCTACTACATGACCCGCGAGGTCGTGCTCACCTTCTTCGGCGAGCAGCGCTGGGTCGAGCCCGCCGAGGGTGAGCACGCCGACCATCACCACGACCACCACCACGAGGGCGTCGAGATCGGCGAGGACGGCGAGATCGTCCCCCACGGCGCCGGTGCACCGCACACCGTCACCCACGGCGCACCGGTGCACCCGCACGAGTCCCCTTGGCAGATGACCGTACCGCTCGTGGTCCTGGCGGTCGGCGCCGTGTTCGCGGGCATCCTCAACCTTCCGACCAAGCTCCTGTTGCAGCGTCACGCACTCGAGCACTGGCTCGAGCCCTCCGTGCACATGGGTGAGGTCCATTGGGACGCACCGAGCGGCCTGTTGGTGAAGCTTGAGCTCATCTCGATCGTCATCGGCCTGATCGGCATCGGCGCCGGCATCGCCATCTACCAGTTCCTCCGCAAGACGCGTGAAGAGCAGATCCCGCTCGAGCCGGAGATCCTCGCCAAGGGCTGGTACTACGACATCGGCGTCTCGGCCTTCATGGCCGGCCCGGGTCGTCGCATCTACGACTTCGTCACCGACTTCTTCGACGTCAAGATCGTCAACGGAACGGTCAACGGGGTCGGTCGTCTGGTCCAGGGCAGCAGCCGCACGGTGCGCCGCCTGCAGACCGGCTACGTGCGCAACTACGCACTCGGGCTGGCCGGGGGAACCGTCGCCCTCATCGCATTCGTCGTCTACCGGGCTGCCTTCTGATGACCCCTGCCATCTTCGCTTCCGAGTCGGCTGCGAGCTTCCCGCTCCTGTCGGCCATCGTGGTCCTGCCCGCCATCGGCGCGGCGGCCGTCGCGCTCACCCCGAAGCGCCGGCCTGACCTCGCCAACCTGCTCGGGTTGCTGTTCAGCATCGGGACGTTCGCGCTCACGATTGCCATGCTGGTGGCGTTCAAGACGCACCCGCACCTGTCGGCCTCGGGGGCCACCGGCGTCGCGCACGCCGAGGGCTTCCAGATGGTCAACAAGGTCACCTGGCTCAAGCAATGGGACATCAACTGGTACCTCGGGGTTGACGGCATCTCGTTGTGGCTCGTCGTCCTGACCGGGTTGCTCTTCCCGATCGGCATGCTCGGCGCCAAGCCGCACCACGACCCCAAGCCGTTCATGGCCTGGCTGCTGCTGCTCGAGTTCGGCTGCCTCGGCACGTTCCTCTCGCTCGATCTCTTCCTCTTCTTCGTGATGTTCGAGATCGTCCTCGTGCCGATGTACTTCCTGATCGTCGGGTGGGGCTACGACGACCGCCGCTACGCCGCCACCAAGTTCTTCCTCTACACGATGTTCGGTTCGGCGTTCATGCTCGTCGGCATGATCGCCCTGGTCGTGCTGAACGCGCACCAAACAGGGCACCTGACGTTCAGCCTCGTCGAGATCGCCCGCTCCCAGTCGATCGCGACGGTCACCGCACGTTGGATCTTCCTCGCCTTCGGCATCGCCTTCGCGGTGAAGGTGCCGCTCTTCCCGGTGCACACGTGGCTGCCCGACGCCCACACCCAGGCACCGACGGCGGGGTCGATCATCCTTGCCGGCGTCATGCTGAAGCTCGGCACCTACGGGTTCCTGCGCTTCGGGCTGTACCTCTTCCCCGAGGCGTCGGTGTACTTCGCGCCGCTCATGGTCACGCTCGGCGTGATCGGCATCATCTACGGCGCCATCACCGCCACCATGCAGAAGGACCTCAAGCGGGTCGTCGCGTACTCCTCGGTGGCCCACCTCGGCTTCATCGCCCTGGGTCTGTTCGCGCTCACCACGCAGGGCATCCAGGGTTCGGTCTTCCAGATGATCAACCACGGCATCTCGACCCCGGCGCTGTTCCTCCTCGTCGGCTTCATCTACGAACGCCGCCACACCCGTGAGATCGCACAGCTCAAGGGCATGCAGAAGAAGGCCCCCGTGCTCGCCGCGGTGTTCATCTTCGTGGTGTTCTCGTCCATCGGCCTGCCCGGTCTCAACGGGTTCGCCGGCGAGTTCCTGATCCTCACCGGTTCCTTCCTGACCCGCCGTTGGTGGGCGGTGGTCGCCGCCTCCGGGGTGATCTTGGCCGCGCTGTACCTCCTGTGGGCCTTCCAGCGGGTGTTCCACGGTGCCCCCGACGAGGCCAACGAGAAGATCAAGGACCTGACGTGGTCTGAGCGGCTGGTGATGGCCCCATTGCTGGCCATCATCCTCTTCACTGGTCTGTACCCGAAGCCGCTCCTCGACCGCATGGCGCCCGCGGTGAACCACCTGATCGCACACGTGGAGCAGCACACCGACTACAAGCAGCCGGCGGTCGCCACGACCCCACCCGACCAACGGGTGAGCGGCGAGGAGCACCAGGAGGGTGGGCATTGATCGGCTTGCTGGCTCAGACCGGGGCTGACGCGAGCGCCAAGTTGGCGACTCCGTCGGTTGCATGGTCTGCGCTCCTTCCCGTCCTGATCCTCATCGGCGGCGGCATGGTGCTGCTCGTGGTGTCGTCGCTGTGGCGCTCCGCGCTCGCGCGTCGTTGCTACGCACCGGCAACCGCGCTGATCGCCGCCGCGGCAGGCATCGCGGCCGCGTTCGAGTGGCAGCACGTGTTCCCCAACCACGGCGCCGCCAAGCCGTTCACGACCGTGGCCGGTGCCGTCGGCATCGACGGCTTCTCGCTGTTCGCCACCTTTGTCATCTGTGCCGGCGCCGTGCTGACGGCGCTCACGTTCGACGGGTACCTCGAGCGTGAAGACCTGCCGGGCATCGAGCCGTATGCCCTGACGCTCTTCTCATCGTCGGGCGCGGTGATCATGGCCATGGCGAACGACCTCATGGTGATGTTCCTGGGCCTCGAGATCCTCTCCATCGCGGTGTACGTGCTGGCCGGCCTGCACACCCGTCGCAGCCGCTCGGGTGAGGCTTCGCTGAAGTACTTCATCCTCGGCGGCTTCTCCTCGGCGTTCTTCCTGTACGGCATCGCCCTCTGCTACGGCGCCACCGGATCGACAAACCTCGCCAAGATGCTCGACTTCCTCGCGGCGAACGCACTGAGCAACGAGCTGCTGCTCCTCGCCGGGATCATGCTCCTGCTGGTCGGCTTCGCCTTCAAGGTCGCAGCGGTGCCGTTCCACACCTGGACGCCTGACGTCTACCAGGGTGCGCCCACTCCGGTCACGGGCTTCATGGCCTCGGTCGTGAAGGTCGGCGGGTTCGTCGGCCTCATGCGGGTCTTCTTCCTCGCCTTCCCGACCTATCGCCTCGACTGGCAGCCGATCGTCTACGCCCTTGCCGTGCTGACGCTGGTCGTGGGTGCGGTCATGGCGGTCGTCCAGACCGACGTGAAGCGCTTGCTGGCCTACTCGTCGATCAGCCACGCCGGCTTCATCCTGGTGGGCGTGCAGGCAGGTACCGAGCGCGGCGCTTCGGCAGCGCTGTTCTACCTGGCGTCCTACTCGGCGATGGTCCTCGGCACGTTCGCGATCATCTCGGTGCTCGGTCGCCGCGGCGATGGCCACCACTCACTCGACGACTACAAGGGCATCGCGCAACGCCAGCCGGTGTTGGCGTTCCTGCTCACGATCTTCCTCTTCGCGCAGGCAGGCGTGCCCCTCACGGCTGGGTTCGTGGGGAAGTTCGAGGTACTGATGTCGGCCGTCGAGGCACACTCCTATTGGCTCGCACTCGTGGCGATGGTCTCCGCGGTGATCGCCGCGTACCTGTACCTCAAGATCATCATCACGATGTACGCGGGCGACAAGGACGAGGACCTCGCCGGTGAGGCCGGGCCGCACCTGCCCGTTCCGTGGGGCACCGCGGTGTCGATCACGCTGGCGGCGCTGTTCGTCGTGGGCGTCGGCATCGTGCCCGGTCCGGTTACCAACCTGGCTGTCCATGCGGTCCCCCACATCATCGCTGCAGCTCCCTGACCCGGTGCGGCCGCGGCAGGCACGCCGGCTCGCACTACCGTCGTAGAGGTGTCCGCGGACCTGCGTCAGTACTTGGCGCTCCTGTTGGTCGCCGCAGCCACTGCCGCGGTCACGCTCGGTGCGCTCGCGCTCGACGGACTCTTGCGCCCTGGCCGGAGAGCAGGCGACGCGTCATCCCCTGTTCCGCCAGCCCCCTCGCGGGCACACCCTCGTCGCTCGGATGCCCCTGATGGGGTAGGCGCAGCCGACCCGACTCGGGGCACCGACAACGAGGGTTCGGTCGGCGTCCGCCACACGCAGCGCGCGGTTGCACCCGGTGGTGGTGGTCGTGTCCCCTTCCGCTGGTCGGTCGCTCGCGCCGCGGTGTGCCTGGCGGTGCTGTGCCTGCTCGTGCCCCTCGCCGCGGTCGGGGACGGTGACGCACTGCGTGCCGCGGTCGCCGCGTTGGGCGGCACCGTCGTGGTTGGGGCGAGCACGCTTCTTCTCGGGCGCCGCGTCGAGCGTCTCCGGTGACGGCACCTGCCACAAGACGTGCACGGCAAACCCAGCCGGGGTTGTTCGAGGGTCTCCACGTCGTCGAGCGGGGTCTGCTCCCGGCTCCGCTCGCTCGCTTGACCGGATGGGCGCGGTGCCGTGATCTCGGTGTCCTCGCGGTCGATCTCGTCGGGGCGGGTCCGCTCCTCGCCGACGTCTTCGCCGGGCCCGACGGTGGTGCGCTGCGGCGCCTCGGGCTCCACCCGGTGCGTGCCGCGGCCGAGGCGGACGTGGTGGTCGTCTTCGGCCCGGTGCCCCGCGGCGCAGCCGCGGACGTCGCGGCGCTGCTGGCGCAGGTGCCCCGACCGCGTCGCGTCGTGGTGCTGCACCCGCCCGATGTCGGGTCACCGTCCACGTCGCCCGCCGACCGGCACGCGCAGGTGTGGCGTGACGAGGCAGTGCAGTCCGAGGCGCCCGATGCCGAATTCGTGCCGTGCCCACAGCTGACGCCGGCCGCGCTTGCCGCGGTGCTGCGTGCCGTGCGTGAAGACGTCCGCATCGAGGATCCGGCGACGCGCTGGGCGGCCACCGTGTCGGGGCCTGGCGCGGCACCGGAGTACCAGGGCCGTGTGCCGGTTGCGGCAGATGGCACGCTCGCGGGCCCGCCGCCGCACCTGTGCGCCCTGACCATCGACGACGCGCGTGGCGTCGTGGACCGTGCAGATCCGGTGACCGGGCACGTGTATCGAGGGCGCGAAGTGGCGCTCTGCGCCGAAGGCGGCCTACCGGATCGCCTTGCGGCCTGCCTGCTGGGGGAGGCCGCAGAACTGCTCGCCGACCATCCGCCGACCGAGACGACAAGACGCTGGCGGGTCGGGAGCATCGAAGCGGCACGCGTTGCGGTCGCACTCGATGATCTGGCCACCGCGTTGTTCTGGCTCGACGCGCGCCGCATGATCGGCCCCGCTCGCGCGGCCGCCGCCGCCGTGCGCGCGGCGCTGCTGTGCGGCGACCACGGTGTGCTGTGCGCTGCCGCTCAGAACGGCGAGCACATCCTTTACGACGTCCTGGCCGGGTCCCTGTCCTCCGCGTTCGTGGCCCGTCGCGCCTGCGGTCTTGCCCCGCTCGATGCGTCGGCGGCGACCAGCGGTGGGTTGACGGGTGCGAACGCGCGGGCGAGCGGCGTCCCGTTCGACGCACGCACAGCTGACGATGCGATGCGCGCCACCTGGGCGGGGCTGGGTTGGGAGCCCACCGTGTGCGCCCCCGACCGAGCAGCGGGCGATGTCCTCGCGCGCCTCCGGCAGCGCGCGGCCGAAGGGCTTGTCGCGGCGCGGGTCGTGCAGACGTGGAGTGCCGACCCTGGCACCGACACCTCCCCTGCATCGCGGGCCCTTGCCGATTCCGGTGCAGCCCAGGCGGGGATGGTCGACGTGTGGACCGAAGCGCCGCGCGGCCTGTTGGGGTGCACCGTCGTGGCGACGGGCGACCCCGCGGCGCCATGGTGGCGCGTCCGCTGGTCTGATCCATCCGCACGGGCCCGTGGGCTCGTCGTGTCCGCACTTGACGGCCTCCCGGTCGAGGACGTGCCGCTCGTGGTCGCCTCGTTCGGGCTCTCACCCGTCGAGGCAGACCGATGATCGCCGTGATCTTCGCGGTGCAGCTCGCCTGGTGGACCACGGTGATCGTGGGTTTCGTCGCGTCGGTGACGGTGCTCGCGCTTGTCGTCCCGGCGTGGGGCACCGTGCGACGGACGATCCTGCTGCCGCGCCGAGAGGGGCGTCGGTGGCCGGAGGGGAGTGGCTGGGGTGCGCTCGAGGTGCCCCCGGCCGCCACCGTGCGGAGCCTCGTTCGAGAAGACCTGCTGTCGGCGCGATCCGATCGGCGACAGGCCGATGCGGCAGTGGCGGTTTCGCTCGGGGTTGCGGTCGCCGCGCTGCTGACCGTGCCCGTCTCGCCTGCCGCGGTTGTGGCAGACCCAGCATTGGGGGTGTTCGTGCTCCCGCTGTGTGCCACGCTCGCCGTCGTCGCCGACGCCTGGGGCGCCTCCGGTGTCGGGCCCACGTGGTGGCGGCGACCCCGGCTGCGGGTGCGAGGCGCCGGCGTGGTCGCATTGTGGGTATCGGCTCTGGCGATCGCGGCGACGTGGGGGTCGGCGTCGCTGCTCGACGTCGTGGCTGCGCAGGCGCACGCGCAGGTCGCGGGGTTCGATGGCTGGGGGCTACCGAGCGCCCTGGTGCAGCCCCTCGGGTGTGGTGCCGCGCTGCTCGCGCTGCACCTCCTTGCGAGCGACGGTGACCAGGCGCTCGTCGGCGTGGACGTGGCCTCGGGGCTGCGCGTGCTGCTGAGCCGTGTGGCAGAGGTGGCGTTGCTGGCGGCGGGGGCGGGGTGGGTCGTCACGACCTACCTCGGCGGGGCCGCGGTGCCGTGGGCCGTGACCGACTCTGGTGCGCGCACCGCGTTGGGTGGTGCCCTGCTCCTGTTGAAGCTCATCGTGGTGCTGGTCGGGCTGTCGTGGTCGACGAGCCGGTTCCCGCATGTCGGCGCGGTCGCCGCGGAGCGTCGCGTGTTCATCGGGGTCGTTCCCGCCACGCTGCTGGGAGTCGCCGCGACACTCGCGGTGCGGGCATGGGTGTGAGCGCGGTGCTGGGAGCACACCCCGACGCGGCGCTGCACGCGATGGCCTCGGCGCGTGCCGTTGCGGGTGTGCCCGCCATGGTGTTCGCGCACACGGTTCCGTTGCCATGGTGGATCGGTGTCGGCGTGGCGGTCTCGGTTGCGTTCCACGGGTGTTGGGTCGCCTGGCGCTCCACGGGTGGGCGTCCCGGGCTCGGCGGGGTAGAGATCGCAGCGGCTACAGCATCGTTGGCTGTTCTCGGTGGAGCGGGTGCAGTCGGCCTGGCGATCCTTGCGGTCGGAGCTGTCGTGGTCGGAGCGGTCGTGGTCGCGTCCGGTGCGCCCGGCGCGGGTGCGCCAGGGCTGACGACAGCCGACGCGCGCCGGCGATGGATCACCGGGTTTCTCGCAGTGGTCGTGGCCGCGGGCACCGTGCTCGTCGGTGCGCTCGTCGGTGCCCTGACGCTCGCTCGTCACGATGGGTCGGGGGTTGCTCCCCGCCACGTCGCACTGCGGGAGGTCGCCACCGTCCTCTTGCACGACGGGGCACCCTGGCTGGCTGCGGGTGGGCTTCTCGTATTGCTGGTCGTGCTCGCCACGACCGGAGGCGAAGAGACGTGACGGCGGCGGTCCTCATCGTCGTTGCGGCGCTCCTCGTCACTGCCGCCCTCGCCGTGCTGGTCGCGGATCTGCGAGCGACGGGCGACACGGTCCCCGACCGCGACGCGGTTGCGGCGCTCGCGGCGGTCGCCGGAGGAGCGGTTGCATTGGTCGGCGGCGGCGAGTTCGCACCGGGTGCCGCAGGTGCCGCGCTGGCGCTCCTCGTCGCTGTCGCGGGACTCGTCCAGATCTCCCTGCTGTCCGCCGTGGGGACGGAACCGCCTCGCGCGGCGGCACGCACCCCACTGTTGTGGGCAGCCATGGGGCTGGGTGCAGGCGTCGGACTGCTGTTCGTCGTGTCGGGTGGCGATCTGGGCCGGGCCTTGCTCGGTATCGAGCTGCTCGCGGCGCCGGTGACCCTTGCGTCGTCGACGGTTGCGGCTGCCCGGCGGTGGGGGTGGTTGGGCCTGGCGTGCTTGGGGGCGGAGGCGGTGGGGGTGGCGGCCGTGATCGCGGTGACGCGCACGCTGGCGTGGACGGACCTCTCCCGTTCTCCGCGCGGTGCCGTCCTGTGTGCCGTGGGCCTTGCGGCGTTGGGTGCGCTCGGGCGGCTGGGGTGTGCGGCGTGCGCGCTCGGCGCTTGGCGGGGTGCCCGACGATGAAGCCGGTGGCACGGCCCAGGAGCCAGTTCGCGCAGATCCTTTGGGTGTTCGTGCCGGGCGTCGTGGCGGCGACGTTCGCTCGCCTGCCGCTCGCGTGGGATGGAAGCTACTTCCTCGTCGACCTGCTCGACCACGGCCGTCCGGTGATCCTCCACGGACGCTCGGCGATGGTCGTGTTCCAGGTGCCCGCGGCGATCGCAGGTCACCTCACCTCGAACGTCGCAGTGCTCACCTTCCTGTTCAGCCTTCCCTACGTGCTCGTGCCTCTCGTCGCGCTGTGGCTCTCATGGCGAGTCGTGCGCGAACGGGCGCCGGGGCTCATCGTCTGGGCGGGCCTCGCGATCGGGGTCGTGACGCTGCCGGGGCAGGCCTTCTTCGTGAGCGAGTCGCTGATGGTGGCGCAGCTCGCGTGGCCGCTGCTGCTGGGCGTGCTCGTCGGCTACCGCTGGAACCGAGCAGCGCTCCTCGCGCTGGTGGTGTTCCTCGTGCTGTTGCACCCCATGGCCGCGCCGGCCCTTGGCGTCGTCGCGCTTGTCGCGGTGGTGCAGGCCAGGCGTGATTCGGGGCGTCGCGTCGAGCTACGTCGTGCCGGGTGGGTCTTCGGTGGGGCCGCGCTGGTGCGTCAGGCGATGACGAGTGCGGGGCTCGACGCGGAGACCCCGAAGCTCGGCGACTACACCCACCAGTGGACGTGGGCGGTGAACGGCATGCCGACCGTCGTGGTGGGGAGCATCATCGCGGCGGTGCTGGTGGTCGTCGGCTCGTGCTGGCGGGCGAGCCGACCGTCGCCGCTGACTCGGAAGGCGGGCGCGGTCGCGTTCGGGCTGCTCGTGGTGGCCTTCATGGCCGCGACCTTGTGGGGCGCGCGCACTCACCTCTGGCGCAGTGCCCTCGACTACCGGTCCTTCGTGGTGCTGTTCGGTCTGCCCCTGGCGGTCGCCGCAGTGCTCGACGCGCCTCGGGCCCGGCGCGGCCAGAGCGCGAAGCCGGCAGGAGCCGGTGTTGACGTACCGGCGGCCGTGGTCGCTGGGGAGGACGGCCTGCGCCGCGCCGCGTTGGTCGTGGCGGGGCTCACGTTCTCGTGCACGCTCGGGTTGCAGTCGCTCGGCTGGGCCGGACTGATGGACTACGCCCGCCACGAGGTCGCCGCACACCCGCCGGGGTGCGTCGTACGCCACTTCGCCGAGAAGGACGGCACCGCGATGCGCCACTGGGCGAATCCTTCCTTGGTGTTGCTGGTACAGGGGCGGAAGCCACGCGTGGTCGTCGTCGGTGAACCTTCCTCGTGTGCACGCCTCGCTGCAACCGGCGAGCTCGTCTTGCCCCGCACGGGCAAGCAGCGCAACGTCTTCCGGCATTGGTTCGACCTGTCGGAGGTGCGTGCCGCGCTGCGGTCCGGCCGCTGACCCGCCCCACGGCGTCGACCTGCCTGGGTAGGGTGGCGCTCGTCACGATTCGCGACCCCGGGGGCGCCGCCGCGACGCCATCCTGGAAGGGAGCCACCGCATGAGCACCGAACCGGAGCAGGCCAAGGCGACGATCGAGGACTTCCTCGTCGAGGATCGGACCTTCCCGCCGCCGGTCTCGGTGCAGGCGGGTGCGCTGGTCCGTGACGACAGCCTGGCGCGCGAGGCCGCGGTCGACGCCGAGGCCTTCTGGGCACGGCAGGCATCCGAGCTCCTTACCTGGTCGAAGCCGTGGGATACGGTCCTCCAGTGGGACCTTCCGGACGCCAAGTGGTTCGTCGGCGGCACGCTGAACGTGTCGTACAACTGCCTCGACCGTCACGTCGAGGCGGGCCACGGCGACCAGGTCGCCCTGCACTGGGAAGGCGAGCCCGGCGACACCCGCACGTTCACCTACGCCTCGCTGCTCGACGAGGTGCAGCGCTTCGCGAACGTGCTGCGTGGGCTCGGGGTGCAGCGCGGCGACCGGGTCGCGGTGTACCTCCCGATGATCCCGGAGCTCCCCGTGACGATGCTCGCCTGCGCGCGCATCGGGGCGGTGCACTCCGTGGTGTTCGGTGGCTTCTCGGCCGACGCGCTCGCCGATCGCATCAACGACGCCGCCTGCAAGGTGCTGGTGACCGCCGACGGGGGATGGCGCCGCGGGCAGGCCTCGCTGCTGAAGCCGCACGCGGACGTGGCGCTCGCCAACACCCCGTCGATCGAGCACGTGGTGGTCGTGGCGCGCACGTCGACCTCTGGCGACGACACGCCGATCGCCATGGAGCCGGGCCGTGACCACTGGTACCACGAGCTGATGGCCGACGCCGCACCGACGTGTCCGTGCGAAGAGATGGACAGCGAGGACCTGCTGTACCTGCTGTACACGTCGGGTACGACGGCTCGCCCGAAGGGCATCATGCACACCACGGGTGGCTACCTGACGCAGGTCGCGTACACGCACAAGTACGTCTTCGACCTGCACCCCGACACCGACGTCTACTGGTGTGCGGCCGACGTAGGCTGGGTCACGGGCCACAGCTACATCGTCTACGGGCCGCTCACGAACCGTGCGACGTCGGTGATGTACGAGGGCACCCCAGACACCCCGGGGCGCGACAGGTTCTGGGACATCATCGAGCGCTACGGCGTGACCATCCTCTACACGGCACCCACGGCCATCCGCACCTTCATGAAGTGGGGGGTGCAGGAGCCACAGCGCCACGACCTGTCGTCGTTGCGGGTGCTCGGCTCGGTGGGCGAGCCCATCAACCCCGAGGCGTGGATCTGGTACCACACCAACATCGGTGGGGGACGGTGCCCCATCGTCGACACCTGGTGGCAGACCGAGACGGGCGCCATCATGATCTCGCCGTTGCCGGGGGTGACCACCACCAAGCCGGGGTCCGCCACGTTCCCCTTGCCCGGCGTGTCCGCCGAGGTGGTCGACGACGGGGGCCACGCCGTGGCACGGGGTGGGGGCTACCTGACGCTCACCCAGCCGTGGCCGTCGATGCTGCGCGGCATCTGGGGCGACCCGGCTCGCTACCGCGAGACGTACTGGTCGCGCTTCGCGGGGCGCTACTTCGCGGGCGACGGCGCCAAGATCGACGAGGACGGCTACTTCTGGGTGATCGGGCGCGTCGACGACGTGATGAACGTGTCGGGGCACCGCATCTCGACGACCGAGGTCGAGTCCGCGCTGGTCGACGACTCACGCGTGGCCGAGGCGGCGGTCGTCGGTGCCACCGACGACACCACCGGGCAGGCCATCGTGGCGTTCGTGACCGTGAAGGGCGACACCCAGGTCACCGATGCCCTCGGCGAGGAGTTGCGCGCCCACGTGGCGGACAAGATCGGCAAGATCTCGCGGCCGCGCACCGTGATCTTCACCGACGACCTCCCCAAGACGCGCAGCGGCAAGATCATGCGGCGTCTGCTGCGTGACGTCGCGGAAGGTCGGGCGCTGGGCGACACGACCACGTTGGCCGACCCGGGGGTGGTGGAGGAGATCCGCCGCCGAGCCGAGGCCGCACCCGCCGAGGACTGACTGTGAGGATCTCGGCGGCAGCTCGCTCGTCGTGGTGGGCTGTCGGCTGGT
>CAZUMJ010000031.1:0-8167 GCA_964621605.1 uncultured Iamiaceae bacterium
ACGGGTGGATCGTGCTCATCGCTGATCTCACCCACGATCTCTTCGACGAGGTCCTCGAAGGTGACGATGCCGGCGGTTCCGCCGTACTCGTCGACGACAACAGCAAGATGCGACCCAGCCGCACGCAGGTCATCGAGTAGATCGTCGAGCGCCCGTGTCTCGGGCACCGCCACCACGGGTGCGACGAGCGTCGACACCGTCGTCGCATGGCGCTGCGCGAACGGCACGCGCAGCACCTCCTTGACGTGCACCACGCCAACCAAGTCATCGAGGTCGGCGCCGAACACCGGGAACCGTGAATGACCAGTCCGCGCAGCCAAGGCGACGAGATCGTCGAGCGGGGCATCTGCGGCGACGCCGACCACCTCCACGCGCGGCACCATGGCGTCGTCGGCTGTCTTGTCGCCGAAGCGAAGCGACCGCTCCAACAAGGTGACCTCGCGCGGCTCCAGCTCGCCATGCGACCCCGAGCTCGCGATCAGCAGCGCAAGCTCCTCCAGCGATCGAGCCGACGCCAGCTCTTCTCTCGGTTCGATGCCGAACGAGCGCACGATCATGTTTGCGATGCCGTTCGCCGCGCGGATGAGCGGTCCACTCATCGCGCTGAACATGCGAAGCGGCGCAGCGAGCAGCAGTGCGGCGCGCACAGGGCGGGCGAGCACCAGGTTCTTCGGGATCAGCTCACCAACGACCATGCTCCCGACCGTGGCGAGCGCGAGCGCCACTCCCACGCTCACATCCTCGGCGGCGCGTGCCCCGACGAGGGACTCGACGGGACCGTGCAGTGCTCGAGCCAACGTGGGCTCAGCCACGAACCCGAGCACCAACGAGCACAGCGTGACGCCCAGCTGTGCGCCCGACAGGTGGAACGAGAGCCGCCGCTGGACAGCCAAGGCGACCTTGGCCCGTCGGCCTCCGTCGGCTGCACGCTGCTCAAGGCGCGCCCGCTCGACAGCAACAAGGGCGAACTCGGCGGCCACGAAGAATGCCGTCGCGGCGACAAGAGCGACCACGGCCACGAGGCCGAGCACGGTGCCTATGGAAGTGCGTCCTGGTCCACGGTGGCCGAAGCGTATCGGTCTGCGCCGTCTCGGCTAGCCGGCCACCTGAACGGACCACCGGCCCCGTCTCATCTCGACGTCGAGAGGCAGCCCGAAGCATGCGGAAAGGTGCGCCGACGTGAGGACCTCGCGAATCGGTCCCTGGTGCGAGATGCGTCCTTCACGCAGCAGCAGCGCATGGGTGAACCCGATCGGGATCTCCTCAGGGTGGTGCGTGACCAACACCGAGGGGGGATGTGTCGGGTCAGCAACGAGCGCCCCGAGCCTCGCCACGAGATCTTCACGTCCGCCCAAGTCCAGCCCCGCCGCGGGTTCGTCGAGCATCAGCAGGCCAGGACTGCCCATCAGGGTGCGCGCCAGTTGCACCCGCTGCCGCTCGCCAGATGACAGCGTGCCGAACGTCCGGTCGCTGTAGCCGCCCATCCCGACGCGTGCCAGCAGGTCTCGCGCCAGCACACGATCGTCTTCGGAATAGGTGTGCCACCAAGGCTCCAATGCGCCGTAGCGGGCCGTGACAACCACGTCTTCCACCGCCAGATCGGCGCGGAGCTGGTCTGCCAATGCCTGACTTGCCACGCCGACACGTGCGCGGAGCCGGCGCACATCGGTGCGGCCGAGCCGCTCCCCCAACACCTCCACCGTGCCGCTGGTCGGATGCAGGTACAGGCTGGCGACACGCAGCAGGGTCGTCTTGCCCGCGCCGTTCGGTCCGAGCACCACCCAATGCTCGCCCTCACAGACACGCCACGACACGGAGCACACCAGGTCGCGCCCGAAACGACGAACCGAAACGTCGTCGAGCGCGAGCACCGCGCGAGCGGTCATGGAGCAACGCCAAGCGATCGAAGGACCTGCACCGATCCAGCCTGCACGACCAGGCCCGATCCCGGCGAGTACGAGCGTTGGCGCGACTCGTCGGCAGCTGGATGCGCCTCAGGTCCGAAGGAATCGATCTCGAGCAACCAGCCGACCGACCAGCGCTCGTCGGGGAGGGCGACCTCAGACGCTGAGGTCGACGAGTTCCACACGAGCAGGAACGAATCGTCGCTGACACGCTCTCCCTGCGGGCCGGGCGCATCGATGGCCGCACCGTTGAGGAAGAGGGCAAGCACCTGCGCGTGTGCGTCGTGCCAGTCGTGCTCGGAAAGCTCGCGGCCGTCTGCACCGAACCAGGCCGCGTCCGGACACCCGCCACGGGAGCCCGCCTTCCCCGTCAGCCATCCACGCCGCCGGAACACGGGGTGATCGGCGCGCAGCGCGCTCACCGCACGGGTGAAGGCGAGCAGGTTCGTATCGGCACCAGCCCAATCCAGCCAGGAGAGCGCGCTGTCGTGGCAGTACGCGTTGTTGTTCCCGCGCTGCGTCCGACCCATCTCGTCGCCGCCGAGCAGCATCGGTACGCCCTGGGAAAGCAGCAGCGTCGCGAGCAGGGCGCGCTGGCGAGCACCGCGGGCACCGAGCACGGTCACGTCGCCTGTGGGGCCTTCAACCCCGAAGTTCGTCGAACGGTTGTCGTCGCTGCCGTCGTGGTTCTGCTCGCCGTTGGCCTCGTTGTGCTTGTGCTCGTAGGTCGTCAGGTCGCGAAGGGTGAAGCCGTCGTGGCAGGTCACGAAGTTGATGCTCGCGAAGGGGCTGCGGCCGTTCGAGCGGTAGAGGTCTGAGCTTCCGGCGACCCGGGCTGCGAGCTCGCCGCGCGTGCCCCCGATCCCCCGCCAGTAGTCACGGACCGTGTCGCGGTACTTCCCGTTCCACTCGGTCCACAAGGGCGGAAAGTTCCCGACCTGATAGCCGCCCTCGCCGACGTCCCACGGCTCAGCGATCAGCTTCACCCCGCTCACCACCGGGTCCTGCTGGATCAGGTCGAAGAAGGCCGAGAGGCGGTCGACATCGTGCAGCTCTCGCGCGAGCGCAGCCGCCAAGTCGAAGCGGAACCCGTCGACGTGCATGTCGGTGACCCAGTACCGCAGGCTGTCCATGATGAGTTGCAGCACATGGGGGTGCCGCATGTTCAGGGAGTTTCCCGTGCCGGTGTAGTCGACATACCGACTCGGATCTTCGGGATCGACTCGGTAGTAGGCGGTGTTGTCGAGTCCCTTGAAGCAGAGCGTGGGGCCGTCCTCACCTCCCTCGCCGGTGTGGTTGTAGACGACGTCGAGGATGACCTCGATGCCTGCGGCATGCAGCGTGCGGACCATCTGCTTGAACTCGCTGACCTGCTGGCCTCGTTGCCCGCTGCGCGCATACGCGTTGTGGGGAGCGAGGTATGCGATCGAGTTGTACCCCCAGTAGTTGGAGAGGCCGGCGTCGACAAGGCGCCGGTCGTGGACGAACTGATGGACCGGCAACAGCTCGATCGCCGTCACCCGCAGTGATCGGAGGTGCTCGACGATTGCGGGGTGTGCGACGCCGAGATAGGTGCCGCGAAGCTCGGTCGGCACGGCGGGGTGTAGCTCCGTGAGGCCCTTCACGTGAGCTTCGTAGAGGACCGTCTCATCCCATGGTGTGCGCGGCGGACGATCGTCGACCCAGTCGAACCACGGGTTCACCACGATCGAGCGCGGGACGAACGGCGCGCTGTCGACAGATCGGGAGACGTCGGTGGACGGACGAGGCTCCGGCGCCTCACCCGCTGGTGCGAGCGCGTCCCGCGCATCGGCACGTGCGCGATCCTCGCAAGCATCCACGGCAAAGACCGCGTCGTCCCACCGAACGTCTCCCTCGACGGCCTTCGCGTACGGGTCGAGAAGCAGCTTCGCGGGATCGGCTCGCACGCCCCGCTCCGGAGCCCACGGCCCCCATACCCGAAACCCGTAGCGTTGGCCTGGCTGCACGTCGGGCAAGTAGGCGTGCCAGCAATATCCCGTGCATTCCACGAGCTCAACCCGGGTCTCTGCGCCGTCATCGTCGAAGAGGCAGAGCTCGACTCGGTCTGCGACCTCGGAGAAGACCGCGAAGTTGGTGCCCGCGCCGTCGAAGGTGGCACCCAGGGGTGAGGGACGCCCGGGCCAGGTGCGCATGGGGATCGACCCTAACGTTCGAGGGCACCGAGAAGGATGCGCAGCCACCAGCTGCTGTCAGGGCATCACGCCGGAGGTCCGTTCGCCACGCAGCGCGCGAGGCCCGCCCGGCTTCGGGCCACCTCATCGCCGAGAACCCGCTCGAGGACCGGACCCCACATGGACCCTCCGTAGTGGAGTTCCATCGTCAGTCGACTCGCAGACCCCACACCCTCGACTCGCGCCCGCAGGACCCATGGCGCGTGCTCACGACCGTCGCGCTCCTGGCGTTCGAACACGACGCGCTCGTGAGGCTCGTGGACGGTCCGCACCATCCGCAGCCGCTTCGACCGAGCCAGCGGGCCGAGACGCCCGCGCAGGTCCACCACCCACGCATTCGGATCAGCGGGATCGGGTACCGCCTGCGGCACGATGTTCAGCCAGCGGGGGTACAACGACAGGTCCTCGATCCACGCAAACAAGGTTGCGGGCGCGCACTGCGCCTCGAGCACCTCTGTGACATCCACAGCGACAGTCTGACCGATCTCCCCGCTGACGCTGGCGGTCGCGTTCTCGACGCATGCATCGCGGCAGCGGTGTCGCGGTCCCGTCCGAGCACTCGAACGCCCGCCGGACGCGCACCAGGCGCCGCGCACCGCGCGACGCCTGGTGGACGCGACAGGCTCTCTGCCAGGCGGTCAGCCTCCGATCAAGGGCAGCACCGTGCTGCAGACCGGGGTCTTCGCGTGGGCTGGGTCGAGTGCGTTGAGCACGTCCTGAGCGGCGATGTGGTCGAACGCAATCGAGACATGGTCGGAGTGGTCGAGCGCGCACTGGTCCTGGAGGACGATGTTGGTGACGTTCGGTCCGTTCAAGAACTGCGAGGTGTACGGCGTCACCACCTCGTCGTAGCGAGTTGAGATCACGGTGTAGGACACGCCCGGGACCGTGTCGGGCTTGGTCGCCATCTTCTTCATGAAGGCAGACCCGACCATCTGGTCAGCGGCCGCAGGGATGCCGCCGGAGGCCAACGCAGTCGAGATGAACGGCATCAGCGAGGGGATCGCCGTGCCGAGCT
Source organism: uncultured Iamiaceae bacterium (assembly GCA_964621605.1). Lineage (GTDB taxonomy): Bacteria > Actinomycetota > Acidimicrobiia > Acidimicrobiales > Iamiaceae > CAZUMJ01. The sequence continues at coordinate 5,136 of CAZUMJ010000031.1, forward strand.
GATAGCCGAAGGTGACGATGCCGTCGAGCGTGGTGCCGTGGTTGGAGGGCGCGAGCCCGACAAGGGTGTGCACCTTCGAGGCGCCCCCGAGGAACTTGAGGTAGTAGTTCGGCATCATGCCGCCCTGGGAGTGACCGACGAGGTCGACCTTCGACGCACCGGTCGAGCGACGCACCTTCTCGACGAAGCTCGAGAGCTCGGCCGCGTTGCCATCGATGTGGTCGATCGACGAGATGTGGCCGAACGTGATCGTCGTGATCCACGTCGCGCCGTAGTTGAACGCATAGACGCAGTAGCCGGCGTTCTTGAGGACCGGGGAGATCACTGTCCAGTTCTCGCCCATCGTGGCGAACGTGCCGTTGACCAGGATCACCGGACGGGGGTGCGCCGAAGAGGGCTTGCAGCGCCAGTCGTTCGCGCCCGGCGGCGAGCTACTGGACACCAAGGCGTACGGAGCCGCCGAGAGGATGTTGTAGGAGACGGGCAGGGTCGACGCGCTCGCCGCGCCGGCCTCGACAGCAAAAAGGAGCATCGTCGACACCGCGCAGGCGGCGAAGACGCTACGGAACCGGGCACCTCGCAACATCGGCTTCCTCGGGCTTCCCTGCCCCGGCTCCCGTGGGAGTACGAGATGTGACCGGCGGCAACCGGCAAACTATGACGGATGTCATATCAAGAGGTCAAGTATTTCGACCGAACCGGCCCGGGTTCACTCTCCGTGCTCCAAGGCATGGAGGAGACGGGCACGGAGCTCCACGAACCAGTGTTCGCCAATCACGTCCGATCGCCGTGGTCGCGGGTGATCGTTGGTCGCGACGTCCACCACCCTGCCCGGGCGCCCCGACAGCACCACCACCCGGTCGGCGAGCATGACCGCCTCCTCGACGTCGTGCGTCACGAAGATCACCGTCCTCGGGTCGGCGCCCCACACCTCCTGCAACCAGGCATGCATGCCCCTCCGCGTGATCGCGTCGAGTGCCCCGAACGGCTCGTCGAGCAACAGCAGGCTCTGGCCCGCCAGAAAGGTGCGCAGAAGCGCCAGGCGCTGACGCATCCCTCCTGAGAGCTGTGACGGCCACGCCCGCTCGAAGCCGTCGAGACCGAAACGGACAAGCTCCGCCCGTGCGCGCTCCCGGGCATCCTCACGTGACACACCACGCACCTCCGCCGCCAAGGTGGCGTTCGCGAGGACACGACGCCACGGGAGGAGGAGGTCGCGCTGGGGCATGAACGCGGCGTGACCGGGTGCACCGAGCACGGAGACGTCATCGATGCGCGCATCTCCCCCGCTTGGTATCAGCAACCCCGCCAGCACTCGCAGCAGCGTGCTCTTCCCACAGCCACTCGGCCCCACAAGCGCGACGAACTCACCCGGACGCACGACGAGATCGAGACCACCCAGCACCTGGGTCCGTCCACCTCTGCTCTCGTAGGCGTGGCGAAGGTCCCTGACCTCCACCGACGCAGGGGGCCTCGCCGACACGGCCTCGCTCATGACGTGTGCGCGCCCCCCGGCGGCGGCAAGAAGCGATCGGTCCACGCCGCAGCGGTCGCGAAATCGGCCTTCACAAGCTTGTTGGTCACGAGGAAGGCGACGAACCGATTCCACGTGGCGGCCGTCTGGCGCCCCCAGGCATCAGGATCGGACGCATAGCGCGGGGCCAGCCATGCGGCGCTGCGCTCGACGAGTGCGCTGTCGAGTTCTGGAGCGGCGTGCAGGAGCGCCGCCGCGGCGGCCTTCGGGTCGTGCATCGCTTCCCGATATCCACGAGCGGTGGCCGACATGAACGCCTGCACCATCTTCGGGTCCGCCGTGATGTGGCGTTCGCTCGTGACGAGGACCGGCGTGTACCAGTCCGGGATGCAGTCGGTGTGGTCGCGGAACGCGAAATGGGAGAGGTCGAGGTGGTCGAGGTCGCGCAGGCGGATCGTGTCCCATGCGTCGAACACCCACACGAAGTCGAACTGCTTGCGGGTCATGCCCTGACGAAAGTCGGTATCGCCGACCTCCTTGAACGTGACGTCCTTCGGATCGCCACCCCCGCACGCAACGAGCGCATCCACCAACGCCTTCTCGAACCCTCCACCGAAGGCGCCATAGGTACGACCTGGGAGGTCCGCCAACGTGGTGATGCCAGATGAGCGAAGGGCGACGAGACTCGAGGTGTTGTGTTCGATGATCGCCGCCACCGACACGACCGGTACACCCTGGGCACGAGCCGGCACCAGCTGCTCGGAGGCACTCACGCCGAAGTCGACGCTGTCGTTGCCGACCATCGTGAGCACGTCGGCGCCGTTGCCGGGCTCGATGATCTGCACGTCGAGGCCAGCGTCGCGGTACCACCCCCGCTCCTTCGCGAGGTAGAGGCCGGAGTGGTTCGTGTTCGGCGTCCAATCGAGCAGCACCTTGACGGTGCGCAATGGCTTCCCGTCGGCGCGTTTCGTCGAGGACGATCCGCACGCTGCGAGGGCACCGCACAGCAACACGGCGAACGTGGTGGCGAGCGTGGTGCGAATGAAGCGGATGTTCAACGGTCCTCCGGGTGAGTGTGGTCGGGAAGGCGCCACGGCATGGCCCACAGGGACACCAGCCGGACGAGAAGAAACGCGGCGAGGCTCAGGACGGCGACGGCGGCGACGCCTGCGAACAGTTGGTCGGTTCGATACGACGCTCGACTGCGGTCGATGAAGATCCCGAGGCCGCTCTGCCCACCGACGTACTCGCCGATCACCGCCCCCGCCACCGCATACGTGGCGGAGATCTGCACTCCCGCCAGCAACTCGGGCAACGCAGCCGGGGCGTGCACGAGCCGCAGGACCTGCAGCCGCGTTGCACCATACGAGCGCACGAGGTCGACCATCTCCGGGTCGGCGGTGGCCAACCCCGAGACCGTGCTGACCGTGATCGGGAAGAAGACGACGAGCGCCACGACGGCGACCTTCGGCGCCAGGCCGTACCCGAACCAGATCACGAGCAGCGGTGCGAGGACGATCACGGGGACCGTCTGCGAGACAACGACCAAGGGCCACAC
>CAZUMJ010000031.1:8267-34571 GCA_964621605.1 uncultured Iamiaceae bacterium
ACGAGGAACGCGAGAGGCGGCAACCAACGTCGCACGCTCGCTCGCGCGGGGTGCCGGGTCACGTTCAGCGGTATCGGTCCGTGAGGGTCGCCATCGTCGGGCCGCCCGGCGCACGGTGCTGGGCGACCTTGATGACGGTGATCGCAGATTGTGCTCCTGCATCGAGACAGGCATCGTGCACGCGTCGCAGCAGCGCCCACACCGCGTCGGGGTCACCCTCGATGCTGGTACCGAGTGGGCCTACCTCGTAGGTCAGCCCAGATGCCTCGATCACCTCGATGGCGGCGTGCACGTGGGCGTAGCGATCGTCGGCGGTACCTGCCGGGTTCGGCAGCACTTGGATCTCAGCGATCATGCGAATGGCTCCTTCGTCGTGGTCGGTTGCTGGGTCGGGGTGGGACCAGCGGTCTGCGGTGGCGGTCCGGGCAGATCGGGCTCTGTGTCTCGCTCGTTCTCGCGGCGACGGTCACCCTGCTGGGCGCCGCCCGCGGGCGACGGGCGTGCGACGAGCAAGGCGCCGGCGGTCACCGAGACGATCGCCTGCGACGCGCTCATCTGGTTGCTCACCCCGCGAGACGAGAACGGTTGCAGCGGTTCTCCGAGAAGCGCGTACGCAAGCCCGGAGGTGCGCACCCCGTCGCAGGGGCCGCCGAGCGGCAGGAGCGAGACGATGGATCCGGGGTCGCCCGCAAAGCTCAGCGGACGTTCGGGCCAGACCACATCACAGCGCGTCGTGCCCAACCAGGCGGCGACGCGACACGCGCGCCAACGAGGTGAGCCAAGTAGCGCCACGTTGGCAAGCTCATGGTCGACGCGGCCCCCGTGGGCGCCGAGCACCACCACCTGCGCGCCGATCGGCAATGCGATGTCGCACGCGGTGGCAAGCGCCAGTTCGAGATCGGTCTCGTCCTTGTCGGATGGGTGCCGCTCGACGCGCGCGCCCCTCCTCTCGAACTCGTCGACCTGCGACGGAGAGAGGGAGTCGAGGTCCCCAACGAGATGGTCGACCGGCCAGTCCCATGGGAGCGCGTGGAGGGCGCCTCCGTCCGCTGCGACGACCGCCGCAGCAGCGCCGATCTCGTCACGTGCTCGTGCGGGAGGCGGATCGCCGTTCGCGAACACCGCAACCGTCGGCGCGGACCGCTCGTTCGCTTCGTCACGCGTCTGTTGGAACGTGCCGTGGTCGGCCATCGCTTCCCTCCGCTGGCATTACCCAGTTCAGGTTCACGGGTCGACGACGGCGCCCTTGGGCTGGTCGTCCTCTCAGCCCGGCAAACCCCGAGCTCCCCTGCGTTGTGTGCCCACCCTAGTTGGCGCGTGGGCGCAAGCCGAAGCGAGAGCGGCGGCGCTCAGCGCCGAGAAGTCGCCTGGCGGAACTGCTCCGCGATGTGCTCGTTCGCCCGCTGCTGCTCGTAGGTGAAGCGAGCGAGCCAGAAGCGCAGGAAGCCGGCGAGCGAGTAGCGCAGGAAGACCGCCGCGCCGGCCACCGTGATGGTCAAGCCCAACAGGGCCTGCACGATCGCATCTCGCTGCTGAAGCGCACGGTCGGTCCCGTGGCTGAGCGGATACGCCGCGGCGGAGGTGATCACACCGACCACGATGAGGACCGCCCCCAGCCGCAGCAGTGCTTTGTCGCGCGCGCTCGTCGGTGACTTCAATGGCATCGCGGCGACGTCCTGCGAGAACTGCTCGACGCGCTCTGACTGGGTGTTCATGCGGTGCGGTTCCTCCATCAGTGCCGGGCCGCGGTCGCGCCCAGGTAGCTCTCGGAAAGGGTTGCCTCGACCTCGGCTGGTGTGCCGGTGCTGACGATATTGCCGTGGACCATGACCGCGGCGCGATCTGCCACGCCGAGGACGACTTTGGCGAACTGCTCCACGACCAGGATGGACGTCCCCGATGCGGCGACCTGGGCGACCAGTTCGTAGAGCTCCTCGACCACGAGCGGTGCGAGGCCCATCGACAGCTCGTCGAGCACCAGGAGGGCAGGGTTGGTCGCCAACCCACGGGCCATCGCGAGCATCTGCTGCTCGCCGCCCGACATGGTCCCCGCCATCTGGGTGCGTCGCTCAGCGAGCCGCGGAAAGCGCGCGTACGCCACTTCCTCGATAGCGGCCAGCTTGTGCCCCGAGTGGGTCATGATCCAGAGGTTCTCGCGCACGGTCAGGTTCGGGAAGATCCCGCGCCCTTCGGGCACCATGCACAGCCCGCGGCGAGCCAGCTCGTCGGCGCGCGCACCGTTGACGCGGCGTCCCGCCAAGATGATGTCGCCGCCCGTCGCGGGGTGCAGGCCTGCGACGACCTTCAACACGGTGGTCTTTCCGGCACCGTTCGGCCCGAGAACCGCGAGCACGGTGCCGGCCTCGAGCGAGAGGTCGATGCCGCGGACGACGTCGATCCCGTCGTACCCGGCGCGCAGACCCCGTAGCTCGAGCAACGGCGGCGGAGGTGTCGTCGTCTCGCTCACGCGCCGACTCCCTCTCCCAGGTAGGCGGCGAGCACCTCTGCATTGGCCTGGATCTCGGCTGGGGTCCCCGACGCAAGGATGCGACCGAAATCGAGCACGAACACGCGTGCACACACCCGCATCACCATCGGCACGTCGTGCTCGACGAGGACGACCGCCATCCCCTCACCAGCCAACTCCTGCAGCAGGGTCGAGAACCGGGCGCTCTCGTCGTCGTCCTGTCCGGAAGCCGGTTCGTCGAGCAACACCACCTTGGGGCGGCAGCACATCGCCCGGCCGAGTTCGACAAGACGGCCCTGACCCGTCGGCAACGTGGTGACCCTGGCATCTGCAACGCCGCGCAGGCCGACCCGGTCGAGCACCGTCTCGACAAGAGCTGCCGGATCCTCACGATCGCCAGACCACGAGCGGTGGATGTCGGCAGCGACCCGCAGGTTCTCGCGGACGGTCAGCTGCGTGAACAGCTCGAGGCGTTGGAAGGTGCGGGCCAGGCCGCGGCGAGCACGTCGGCTCGGGTTCAGCTTGGTGACGTCATCGCCACCGATCAGGATCTGGCCCGAGGCGGGCGGCTGCAGGCCCGAGATGACGTTGAACAGCGTCGTCTTTCCGGCACCGTTCGGGCCGATGAGCCCGGTGACGCAGCCCGCCTCAGCGCTGAAGCCGACCGTGTCGAGCGCGAGGTGGCCACCGAAGCGCACCGTGATGTCACGCGCCTCCAGTACCGCCATGGACCATCACCTCCTCAAGCCGAAGCTCGGCTTCGATCTGCGCAAGGATCTCGGGCGTCCATGGGACGGTCAGCCCGACCAGCTCGAGGTCGGGTTCGAGCTGATCGACCGGCTTCGTGGCGCCGCTCGACAGGCGCCAGTTCGAGGCGATCACCGCAGCAGCGAACGCCAGCCCGAGCAGCACGACGAACGTCCAGTTCGGATACAGGCCAGCGAGGCGGCCCGCCCACGCTGCGACCATCACGACACCCATCGCGACCTGTGCCGGCACGTCTGAGCGGAGCCCTTCAAAACCTGCGGCGAACTGCGGCGCCGCACCGCTCGGTTCCCGGCCCAGACTCAAGCCTGCACCACCGGTTGCGATCGTCTGGTACTTGGTGAGCGACGGTGCCACGGCTGAGACGAACGGGAAGAAGCCGTTCAGCAGGAGACCGGTGAACAGGCCGCTGCTCGCGAATCCGGCACCACCGATGACGACGAGCATGAACACGGGCAGCCCGGCGACGAAGTTGAACGAGTCCGGCGTGATCGAGCTCATCTGCGTCGCCCAGAGGGCGCCGCCGAATCCGGCGATCGCAGCGGAGAGCATGAACACGGCAAGGCGGGTCCACAGCAAGTCCATCCCGAAGGTGGCGCAGGCCGCCTCGCTGTCGCGCATCGCGAGAAGGCGACGACCGAACCGTGAACGGTGCACGCCCATCACGATCGCGGTGCATGCCACGAAGCAGATCGTCGCGAGGATCATCTCGCTTCGGGGCTGGTCGATCGTGACGCCGAAGAGGCGCACGTGGTCGACGCTCACGCTTCCCAGCTCGAAGAACTTGATGTCGATCGGGCCGATGTTGAAGTTCGGCATCCGGAAGATCCACTGATCGAGGAACACGGCAAACGCCGCGGTGGCAAGCGCCAGATAGATGCCGGACAACCGGAGAGCAGGTAGCGCCACCAGCGCTCCAACCACCGCGCAGACGACGATCGCGACGACGAAACCGATCGGGTTTCCGCCCGCGCCGACGTGGGCCATGACCACCGCGCCGATGCCCGCGAACGTCAGTTGGCACAGGGAGATCTGCCCGGCAAGACCGACCAGCGGGACGAGCGAAACGGCGATGATGCCGATCGCGAAGACCTGTGCGTAGGTGATCTGGTTCGTGACCGACAGCGTCGTGGCAGCCATGATGCCGCCAACAAGCGTCACCGCCAGGAAGGTGGCGCCCCCGCGCAACGTCGGAGCCGGGAAGTACTCACGGGTGCGCGCCAACGTGCGCAGGCGACGCGTGGGCATGACGAGCAGCAGGATGAACAGCAGGATCGACGGTGCCGCGAGCGGCAGCCCCTGGAGGTAGTCGTTCGACGGCAGGTAGCCACGGAGGTAGCCGTCGGTGAGGCCGAGCACGGCGGCCCCGACGAACGTCATCGGGAGCGAGCGCAGCCGGCCGAACACCGCCGCCGCGTACGCGTTGACGATCAGCAGCGACAGGCCCGGCGCGTTGAGGGCCGCTGACGACGCGATGAGGATGCCTCCCAGGGCGGCGAGCGAGGTACCGATCGCCCAGGAGTACTGCGCTACCCGCACAGAACGAACCCCGTTGAGGGTCGTGAGGGAGGAGTCGTCGACGACCGCTCGCATCGAGACGCCCAGCCGCGACTTCGTGAGCAGGAATCGCAAGCCCACCGCCACTGCTACCGCAACCGCCATCGTGATGACCTGGTGGTAGGTGACCGCCGTCGGTCCGAGGCTGATCTTGCTGAGTGGGAAGAACGGCTTGACGGTACGCGCCGCCGTTGGATCCCACAGCACGTTGGCAAGGCCGATCATCCCCAAGAGGAGCGAGATCGACACCACGAGCTTGGTCGCCTCACTCGTCCCGTCGAGGCCGCGCATGACGGCGCGTTCGAGCAGGAGGCCAAACGCTGGGCCGATGAGGACCAGCACGATCAACACCGCCAGCCAGGTGGGAACCCCCCACTCGACATGGATCTGCCAATACGCGAACGCCGCGAGCATGCCCGCTGCGCCGTGCGCGAAGTTGAAGACGCCGGTCGTGGTGTAGGTCAGCACGAGTCCACTGGCGATGACGGCGTAGATCGCCGCGGTGGTCAGCCCGATGAGGCTGAAGACGAGGAAGTTCTCCACAGATGCTCCTGGGTGACGAGCCGCCGGGCTACGGCAGGTCGTTCACCGTCTTGCCGAAGTCAGCGAGTTGCGGTCCGTGCGTGGCTGAGGTTGGGGTCACCGCGACGACGTTCGCCGGGTCGCAGAACCAGGTGCCATCGGTGTTCGCCCCCTCGTTGATGGGCTTGAACCCCTGCGCGCTGGCCTGGATCACCGCGGAGCACGCGGTGCCCTTGCCACCGTTGGGGTTCGACGGCGCCGTCAGACCACCGCCGTCCCACGTAGTGATCTTCTTGGCGTTCTCGTACACGCACTTGCGGTCGACGTTGGCACCGCACGCCTTGGCCGCCGTCGCGAACAGCAACCATGCCGAGAACGAGTGCACCGCAAGGACCGCCTGCACATCGGCATCCGGCAGGTACTGCTTGGCAAGGTCGAGGTAGTCCTGCATCGCCTTGCCACCCGGAGTGGGTTGCCCCGCGGCCTCAAACGGCACGGTCGCGGCAGGCACGTACACGTTGTGCAACGCCGCGCCGGCGAGGTCGAGCAGGTCCTTGTCGTAGATGTTCGTCGACGGGTACACCCACGTGGGCGTGTAGCTCGTCAGGTCGAAGGCCTGGGCGAGCTTCGCGAAGTCGGTCGGCTCGCCGATGAAGATGACCGCCTGCGCACCGCTGCTCTTGAGCGCCTGCGCGAACGGCACCCAGGTCGCCTCGCCCGTGGAGTTGTACTGCTGGTTGTAGACCACCTCTGCGCTGAGGTCACGCGTGCTCACCTCGGTCAGTTCCTTCGCCAGGCCGATGAGCGACGGGACGCTGCCGGTGAGGATCGCAACCTTCGTGGCGTCGGGGAACTTCGTGCGCAGCCAGCGCAGTGTGCCGATGTTGAGGCTGTCGATGGGGGTCGGCACCTCCTGCACGGTGAGGTCGGAGGAACGGGCGAGGTCGGTCGTCAGGAAGGCGGGGAACTGCGGGAGGAGGCACTTCACCCGTTCGTCTTGACCGGCGTCGTCGAAGACGCCGCCGCCCCCGACGAGTGCGAAGTCGTTCTGGCACGCATCAACGATGCGCTGCTTGTGCTGGAAGAGCTGCGCGTCGAGCTTGTCGAGCTTGATCGTGTGCCCGTTGATGCCACCGAGGGAGTTGCACCACGAGACGAAGACCTCGCTCGCGTTGAAGATCTCCTGGTTCAGGCCTGGGCGGATCGACGACCCCGGGTCGGAGATCGTCCCGAGAGAGATGTCGGTTGGGGTGAGCCCAACCCCCGACGTGGCGTTGCCGCCCGGCCCTGGGCCGCACACGGCCTTCAGCGAGCCGAAGTCTCCCTTGGCCAAGCTGCCGTCGGCTTTGGTCTTCGACGCAGCATCGTTGCCCGAGCTCCGCCCGCAGGCGCTCAGGACGACGAGCGCCAGAAGCGCCCCGATCACGGCAGTTCGCTTCGATCTCATCACCCTGCTCCCCCCTGCTGCTGTCGAATCGGATGTGGGTCGCTTTGGACGACGCAGCATGTTGCCTCAATGTGTCGGATGACACAAGGAACATCTTGACTGCGCGAGGTTCGTCCTGACGCCGCATCAGCGGTTTCTGACTGTCCGTCAGGTTAGCCGATGTGCTCCGACCGGACCGTCGCAAAGTGGCCGGCGTCTAGCGTGCGCATCATGCAGCGCACTCTCATGGACGACGAACACGATCAGTTTCGCTTGAGCTTTCGGCGGTTTGTCGAGCGTGAGATCGTGCCCCATCAGGCGGAGTGGGAACGCGCAGGAATCGTCCCGCGGGAGCTCTTCGCTGCGGCCGGGTCAGCGGGATTCCTCGGCATGGCGGCGCCTGACGAGTACGGCGGAGGCGGCGTCGACGACTTCCGCTTCAACGCGGTGATCGGCGAAGAGCTCCAGGCCGCGATGACGGGCGGGGCCGGCCTCGGCCTCACGCTGCACAACGACATCACCCTCCCCTACTTCCTCCGCCTCGCATCAGAGGAGCAGCTCACCCGCTGGCTACCGGGGATCTGCAGCGGCGAGCTGATCTGCGCGATCGCCATGACCGAGCCCGGTGCGGGAAGCGATCTCGCCGGCATGGCAACTTCTGCAGTGCGCGATGGGGACCACTACGTGGTGAACGGCGCGAAGACCTTCATCACCAACGGCATCAACGCGGACCTCGTGATCACCGCGGTGCGCACCGACCCGACCAGCCGCCATCGAGGCATCAGCCTGCTGGTGCTCGAGCGCCACATGCTGGGGTTCGAGCGAGGCCGCAACCTCGAGAAGCTGGGGCTGCACTCCCAAGACACGGCCGAGCTGTTCTTCACAGATGTCGAGGTCCCGGTTGCCAACCTGCTCGGCACCGAGAACCACGGCTTCCCGCATCTCGTCGACAACCTTCCACAAGAGCGGCTGTCGATCGCCGTCTCCGGCATCGCTGCCGCCCGTGCCGCGTTCACGACCACCCTCGAGTACGTGAAGGGTCGCCACGCGTTCGGGCAGCCGGTGGCGGACTTTCAGCACAGCCGCTTCGTCCTCGCGGAGATGGCGACAGAGGTCGAGGTCGGACAGGCGTTCATCGACCGCTGCATCGAGGCGCACGTAGCCGGGGAGCTCACCGTCGAGGAGGCTGCCATGGCCAAGTGGTGGGCGACCGAGCTCCAGAAGCGCACGGTCGACACCTGTGTGCAGCTGCACGGCGGGTACGGCTACATGCTCGAGCAGCCCATCGCTCGCGCGTACGCGGACGCTCGCATCACGACGATCTACGGCGGCACGACGGAGATCATGAAGGAGATCATCGGCCGGAGCTTGTAGCTGTCGGCGTGGCACGCGACAGCGACAAGCCCCCTGCCGGGATCAACTCTGAGCGGCGTCAGCCGCGGCTCAACAGGTCCCGTGCGATGTGGGTCACCTGGATCTCGTCGGTACCCGCGTAGATCTGGAACACCTTCGCGTCTCGGGCGAGCTGCTCGACCCGGTACTCCGACATGTAGCCGTTGCCGCCGAAGAGCTGGACGGCCTCCATCGCCACCTCGGACGCCGCCTGCGCCGAGTACAGCTTCATCGCGGAGGCCTCTGCGAGGCTCATGCCCTTCCCCGCGGCGCTCGACTCGATGTAGCGGAACACCATGTTCTCGACGTTGAGCCGTGCCACCTCCATCTTCGCCAGCTTCAGCTGGATGAGCTGGAAATCACCGATCGGCTTGCCCCAGAGCATGCGCTCCTTCGCGTACGCAACGCTGAGGCGCAGGCACTCCTCGATGACCCCAAGCGACATCGCGGCCACACCCGACCGCTCCGTCGTGAAGTTGTCCTTCGCGCTCTGGCGACCGCCGCCGTCGCGCTCCTCCTCGGTCTCACCGAGCAGACGGTCACGACCGACGCGCACGTCCGAGAGGAAGATCTCACCCGTCGGCGACGAGTGCAGGCCCATCTTGCGGAACGGCTTCGACTGCTCGAACCCTTCCATGCCACGGTCGAGCACGAATGCCAGCACCTTGCGGTCACGGAGGGCGGTGTCGCTGCCGTCGTCGAGCTTGGCGTAGACCACCACGGTGTCGGCGTAGGGCCCGTTCGTGATGAAGGTCTTGTTGCCGTTGAGGATGTACTCGTCGCCGTCACGCTTGGCGGAGGTGCGCATGCCGCCGAGGGCGTCCGAACCGGAGTTGGGCTCGGTGATCGCCCAGGCACCCACCTTCGTCATGGTGAGCAGGTCCTTCCCCCAGCGCTCCTTCTGCGCGACGGTGCCCTTCTTCATGATCGTGCCCGCCGCGAGTCCGAAGCTCACGCCCATGGCGGTGACGATCCCGGGGCACACGCGGCACAGCTCGATGATCGGGATCATCGTCATCCCGGCTGCGCCGCCATCGCCGCCTTCACGCTTCGGCTTCTGCGGAGGTTCCTCGCCGCGCTCGATCGCCTCGGCCACGCTGCGGTCGAAGGCGATCTGGCGCTCGAAGTTGGCTTCGGCCATCGCGTCCATGCCGAAGGTGGCGTAGAGCTTCCGGACGATGTCGTACGGCGGCATGTCACCGTGCTCGAGGTCGTCGAGGTGCGGGCGCACCTCTTCGTCCACGAATCGCCGTACCGCGTCACGCACCATCAGGTGCTCATCGGACCACTCGAACATGGCGTCCCCCTAGGTGTTCGGCCGCTCGGACGCCGACACGGTATGCGGCGCACGGCATGCGACGCGAACCGAACACCCGAGCAGCAGCCCTACAGTGCCCAGATGGACCTCCAGCGATTCCAGGGACGCACCGCGCTCGTGACCGGGGCGGCCTCCGGCATCGGGCGCGCAACCGCGCGACGCCTCGCCGCCGAGGGAGCAACCGTCTATGCAACCGACGTGAACGCCGACGCAGTGGCGGCAACCGCCGCCGACGTCGACGACCTCCCGGGCACCATCGTCCCCGCGGTTGGCGACGTCGGCGACGAGTCGGCTGTCGTCGCGATGGTCACGGATGCCGTCGCGGAGCTCGGCAAGCTGGATGTCGTCGCCAACATCGCGGGCGTGCTGTCGTTCTCCCACACCCACGAACTTCCCCTCGCGGAGTGGGAGCGCCTCCTGCGCATCAACCTGACCGGCACGTTCCTCGTCTGCCGCGAGGCATTGCCGCACCTTGTCGCGTCGCGAGGCGTGATCGTGAACATCGCCTCGACCGCAGGCCACAAGGGACAGCCGTGGTCCGCTGCGTACGCCGCCTCGAAGGGCGGCGTGCTCCAGCTCACCCGCAGCATCGCCGTCGAGTACGCGCACGCCGGCATCCGGGCCAACACCATCAGCCCCGGTGCCGTGTCGACTCCGATCATGGATGCCTTCCACCTGCCCGAAGGAGCTGACGCGAAGCTGCTCACTCGCGTGATGCCGCTCGGCCCCTACGGCACGCCTGAGGGCATCGCCGCGGCTGTCGCCTACGTCGCGTCCGATGAGGCGGCGCACATGAACGGCGCAGACGTTTTGCTCGACGGGGCGACGCTGGCCTGAGGTCCCACCGGCACGGCGCGGTCACCCCTCCGGTTGCCCCGCATCGGGAGTCTCAGCCACCCATGAGCTTGGTGAGACGCTCCTGGGCCTCGATGCACTCCTCGACCATGCCGAGCACGACCTGACCGGCCGGACGCACCGTCTTCGCGGCGCCGATGATCTGCCCGGCCGGGTTGAAGTTCACGTCGACGGCCTGCTCCGGGTACGCGTGCCCGCGACGCACGGCGTCCGAGGTGACCATGAACTGCAGGGGCATGCCGAGCGGCTTCGGGTTGTCGGGGTTCTCCCACGCTTCGGTCCAGTCGTTGCGCAGCATGCGGCATGGCTTGCCCGTCCAGGAGCGCGAGCGCACGGTGTCACGCGAGGTCGCCTCGAGATAGGTGGCCATCTGCGCCGGAGGGATGTCGGCTTCCTCGACGGTGAGCCACAGCGACCCCGTCCACGCGCCCTGCGCTCCCATCGCAAGCGCCGCGGCCATCTGCTTGCCCGTCCCGATGCCACCGGCGGCGAGGACCGGCGTGGGCGCGACCGCTTCGATCACCTCTGGCCACAACACCATCGAACCGATCTCTCCGGTGTGGCCGCCGCCTTCGGTGCCCTGCGCGATGACGATGTCGACGCCCGCGTCGCGGTGCTTGCGCGCCTGGTGCGCCGACCCACACAGCGCCGCGACGAGCCGGCCCGCCTCGTGGATCTCATCGATGATCTCCGACGGCGGCGTCCCGAGCGCGTTCGCGATCAGCTTGACGTTGGGGTGCCGCAGCGCCTCGAGCACCTGCGGGGTGGCCGTCGCCTCCGTCCAGCCGATCAGCTCGCGGTTCTCGATCTCGGCAGGCATCTCGGGAACGCCATGGTCGGCGAGGAGCTTCGCAGCGAAATCGCGATGCCCTTGCGGGATCATCTCCTTGAGCATCTCTTCGAGCTTGCCCGGGTCGAGCTCGCCCATCCCTTCGTACTTGCCGGGAATGACGATGTCGACGCCGTAGGGCTTGTCGCCGATGTGTTCGTCGATCCAGGCCAGCTCTGTGGCGAGTTGCTCCGGCGTGAACCCAACCGCGCCGAGCACGCCGAACCCGCCGGCCTTCGATACTGCGACGACCACGTCGCGGCAATGGGTGAACGCGAAGATCGGGAACTCGATGCCGAGTTGGCGAGCGACGTCGGTCTGCATGGGGGTGCTGCTCCTCGAGAGATGGGGTTTTCGAACGGGTGCCGGTCGGGCGCTCAGCGGCCCAGACGGACTGGCAGGTACTTGATGCCGTTCACGAAGTCGGAACGGAACCGGCGCGGCTCACCGGCGTACTCGGCCTCGGGGAAGCGGCGCAGGAGCTCACGCAGGATGGTGCGGATCTCCAAACGTGCGAGGTTCGCGCCGAGGCAGAAGTGCGTTCCGCCTCCGCCGAAGCTCACGTGGTCGTTCGGGGTGCGATGGATGTCGAACACGTCCGGATCGGCGAACACGTCCTCGTCTCGGTTGCCCGAGTGGTAGTAGATCACCACCTTCTCGCCGGCCTTGATCTCCTGCCCACGCACGACCGTGTCGCGTGTGGCGGTGCGACGGAAGTTCTGGATCGACCCGTTCCAGCGCAGGAACTCCTCGGTCGCCGTGTTCCAGAGGTGGTCGTCGTCGATGTTCGCGGCCAGTTCGTGGCGCGCATCGGGATGTTCGATCAACGCCATCATGGCGTGGGAGATGAGGTTGCGGGTCGTCTCGTTGCCTGCCACGCACAGCAGCACGAAGAACAGGTTGAGCTCCTGGTCTCCGAGGCGATCCCCGTCGACTTCCGCGTGCACCAGCGTCGACATGATGTCGTCGCGTGGGTTCGCCCTGCGGTCGGCAGCGATGGCGTCGCAGTAGGCGTAGATCTCGGCTTGCGCAGCCAGCTGATGCTCCGGCGACACCGAGAAGTCTGGGTCCTGACCGCCGATGAGTCGGTTCGACCAGTCGAAGACCTTGGCCCGGTCTTCGGCTGGGACGCCGATCATGTCGCAGATGATCTGGAGCGGCAGCGGCACCGCGACGGACTCCACGAAGTCGACCTCGCCGTTGGCCTCCTCGACCTGGTCGACGATCTCACGAGCCCCGGCGATGATGCCGTCGAACAGCCCGCGGATCATCTTCGGGGTGAAGCCCGCGCTCACCAGCTTGCGGTAGCGGGTGTGCTTGGGCGGGTCCATGTTGAGCAGCGTCATGCGCACAAGCTCGAGCGCGGTCTCGTCGAAGTCCCAGAGGAAGGTCGAGCCCAGCTCGGTCGAGAACGTCTGCCAGTCACGACTGATGGCCTTGATGTCGTCGTGCTTGGTGACCGCCCAGAACCCGGTGCTGTCCGGCTGGGGGTGCCAGAACACCGGCGCCTCGCGTCGCAGCAGCCGGAACTGCTCGTTCGGCACCTCTCGCGCCCAGGTGTCTTCCAGCAGGTTGATGTCGTCGAGCGTCAGCTTGGGTGCGTCGTCGGTCATGCTCATGTCGTGCTCCTGGGTGGCTCTGCTCCGATGAGTGCGTGGGCGACGGCAACGAGGTGGTCGACGCCCAACGCGGTGGAATCGATGCGGTACTGCACGGCGCTCCCGATGACCAGCCCGACGAGCAGGGCCGCCAGCACCTCTGGGGGCTGTCGAAGCGACACGCCGGTGACCTCTGCCCAATGGGCAAGCGCCGCACCGAGGTCGGTGCGCACGCGGCGGTACCGCTCGGCCAATGGTGACCCGATCTGTGGATCGCGGGCGCCGTGCAGCCACAGCTCGAGTTCGAGCAGGACCCAGTCCTGCGGACCGATGCCGTCACCGGCGACGACGGTGGCCCACATGGCTCGCACGATCGCCTCGGGATCGGCCCGGTCGTCGAGCTCTGCGCCGAGCGCGTCTGCCGTTTGGGCCAGCCACTCCTCCATCAACGCGAGCAGCAGCCCTTCCTTGTTGCCGAAGTGGCTGTAGAGGGCACCGGTGGTGCGGTCAGCCGCTTCGGCAACGGCTTCCGCAGACACCGCGTGAAAGCCCTTGTGCGCGAAGAGGTCGGAGGCTGCAGAGAGGAGACGAGCGCGCGTGTCCGCCTTGCGTTCTTCCTGCGTGCGCCCCATATATATCGACTCTCCTACATATGTAGGAGTGAGTCAAGTCGCATCCCGCGCCGGCAGAACTCCCCGGGCTGCTGCGCCCCACCGTGTGCACCTAGTCGAACGGCTCGCTGGCAACCTCTGGGCGCGCCGCGTTGGCAAGCAGCACGAATCGGTGCCGCCGTGCCGAGTGGAACGCCGGGTCCCACCACCGAGCCTGGTATCGGTGCAGACCGTCAGCGTCGCCGCGGTACCGCACCTCGATGTCGCAGCCTTCATCGTCCACGGCGCGACCGCGGTGCTGAGCCGGGACCCAGACACCCTCCGTCTCCTCCACCTCGACGCGCACGAGCGGCTCGTGCCAATGCAGCATCGCCGGCGCATCGTCCACCCACTCGAGCTCCCAGTAGGGGTCGCTGCGACTCGTCGCGTCGACGAACCGTGGGCTCCCCGTCATGCGCCGCGCTGCACCCGACGAACGGGGGACGGGCAGATACCGGTGCACCGCAAGCGAGAACGCGCGCCGAGGGCCGACATCACGTACCCGACCCGACCGCGCCACCTCGCCAGCGAGGCGCGCCGCGTGTGCCGTCAGGAATGGCTGGCTTCGCGGCCCGTACAGCGTGTGGCCGCCCTCGTAGTGCTGCAGGCGGTATTCCTCGGGGGTGGCGACGTAGCCGCAGTACTCGTTCGCCACGGACGACACCACGACCGTCCGAATCGGGCTGCTGGCGACCGCTCGACGCACGGCCGCAGAGATGCGACGACCGGTCTCGACGGTGAGCTCGAACGGCAATCCCACGACGAGGTGGTCTCCGATGCGAAGCACCTGGATGGGCAGTCGCCGCGGGAAGCTCCGCAATGGCAGCACGATCGGCTGCAGCCACCGTGAGCCGAGCACCACCTTCTCGCCTTGGTCTCCGACCGGGTGACGATGCGGGTGGCCAGGCCTGAACGGCCCGATGCGGTGGATCACGGGCGTGAGGTTCTCGTGCGCGCCCGACACCAGCGCCGCGCCGACTGCGGGGCGGTTCGGCAGCTCGATGCCTTCGATTCGACGGTCACGGTCCAAGTCGAGCTCGCGCAGCCCACAGCCCAACACGATGTCGTCCCGAAGGCTCGCCTCGAGAGCAGCGTGCAACACCGCCCCCTCTGCGCCGACGGCACGCCCCACGCGAGCTGCCTCCAGGTGACCGGCCATGCCGGGACGGAGTGCGGGCGCCACGTCGGCGTGGGTGCCCTCCATTGCGCCGACCACGATCCGTGAGCCCGTTGCGAGCGCAACCCTGTGCCGGAGCTCATCCACCAGATACGCCCACACATCGGCGTGGTACTCGTGCACGTGCTGCGACACGCCGGTGCCGTGGATGGAGAACGTCACCGCCGCGGCGAGCGGCTCGAACTCTCCGTCGTCCCCTCGGGTGTCGACGCGCAACAGGTGCAGTAGCGGATTCACCGCCACGAACTTGCGTTGGGGATCGGTGCGCTTGTCCGCCACGTCGTCGTTGTGCACGTGGGGGTTCAGCGATCGGTTGCGCGTCAGCCCCCACACCTCGGTCGAGCCGAACGCCACGCGTGCCGGGCGACGCGTGGCGACCGCCTCGATCACGCCCTGCGCGATCTGTTGCGAGAGGAACTGCGTGTAGGCCGGATCGAAGCCGCTGCGGTTCGACGCGAAGCGGTTGTAGAAGTCGGTGCCGAGGAACTGCCCTGGGCCGGCGTGGGTGTGCGTGGCACCCATGAACAAGCCCTCGATCGGCACGTCGGTGTGGTCGGCGACTGCTCGCGCGACGAGGTGCTGCACAACCGACGAGCCGCCGAGCAGGTCGCATTGCACCAACGCCAACGACGACGTCCCCGCACGCAAGTGCACCACACGCGCGCGCAGGCGTGTCCTGAAGCCGTCGCCGTCGTGTGCGTTCGCGGAGTACCCGGCCTTGGGCATGCCGGGTGGAGGCGTCAGGTCGACCTCTGCTGCTCCCGCCAACAGGTGACCGACATCGGCGAGGGGACGCTGTGGCGCCGCATGCACCTCGAACGAGGCACGGCGGGTGCGCCCGTCGACGAACGGGAGGAGCGGGCTGTCGAGCGCAAGATCCCAGGTCGGCACCTCCACCTTCTAGCCCATCCGACAGGCGCCGCCCGTCGAGGGCGAGCACGCCGACACGTACGCTCCGCTCCTGGACTCGAGACAACCGGCACGCAGCGCACCGCGGCGCGATCGACGCGCCAGAATGGACCGATGCACGCCCTTGGTATCGCCGTGGTCGCCACCGTCGCCGTAGCCGCAGCCTGTCGGTCGACCTGGTCACCTTGCGGGCTCTCGATGCTGTCATCGATCACGCCCGTCGCCGAACGCTCCCGCGGTCACCGCTATGGGGTGACCGCGTCGTGGTTCATCGTCGGCGCAGCACTGGGCGGCGCGACCCTCGCGATGGCGGCAGCCCTTCTCGCATTGGCGGTGCGCGCCACGGGCGCAGGCGCGACCGGGCTGCTGATCGGGTGCGCCGCGGTGCTTGCAGTCGGGGCGTGCACCGATGCCGGCGCGTTCGGTCGTCGACCGCCTTTTCTGCATCGCCAAGTCGACGAGACCTGGCTGCGTGCGTTCAGGCCGTGGGTCTACGGCGCCGGATTCGGCTGGCAGATCGGCGTGGGATTCACCACCTACATCATGACGGCGGCGGTGATCGCCACCTTGGTGCTCGCTGCGCTCACCGCGTCTCCCGCCCTCGCGTGCGCGACCGGTCTCCTGTTCGGGACCACCCGCGGGCTGATGGTGCTCCTGAGCGCTCGGGCGACCACGCCCGAGAAGGTCCGCGACCTGCACCGCCGCCTTGACCGCCTCGACGAACCGGTCCGCGTGGGCACGATCGTCGTCCAGCTGCTGGGCGCCGCGACGTTTGCGTGGCTGTGGGGTGGTCTCGTTCCCGCCGTCGGTCTGCTCACCCTCGCAGCCGTCGCTTCGGGTACCGCGTTGCTCCTCCCGAGGCGCGCCATGCAGCACGTCGTCTGACAGCACCTTTCACCGCACCTGAACGGCCTGAACAGCCATCACGTTCACAACCTGGCCCGGTGCTGCCGATAGCGGAGGTCATGACGCACGTTGACCCCCCCGAGGCACTCGACCTCAAGACCCTGGGCGTCCCTGGCACCACCGTCATCGACCTGGCGCTTCGCCGGGCCTTGCGCGAGGGCCAGACCTCCACACTCCGTCTTGCACAGGCGCTGTGTGTCAGCCCCATCCTCATGGAGCAAGCGGTCGAGCAGCTTCGCAACGACGGACTCATCGAGATCCACGGGATCGAGGGCCGCAACTACATCCTCACGCTGAGCGAATCAGGCCGGCGCCAAGCGACGGAACGCATGGCGCTGTCGCGGTATGCGGGGCCTGTCCCGGTGAGCCTCAACGACTACTCCCGTGTCGTGCGCAGTCAGCACAGCACCCAACGCGTGACCCGCGACGCGGTGCGCCGCGCCTTCTCGGACCTTGTGATCCTCCCCGAGGTCATGTCGGAGCTCGGTCCCGCGATCCACGCGCAGGGCGCGATGTTCCTCTACGGCCCTCCTGGCACAGGTAAGTCGTCGATCGCCGAACGGCTCATCCGCGTCAACGACGACAGCGTGTTGATCCCGCATGCGGTCGAGGTCGACGGGCAGATCATCTCGGTGTTCGACCCCGTGCTGCACGAACCGATCGACCCACAGCCTGAACGGCTCGACCGCCGCTGGGTGCGCTGCCACCGGCCGAGCATCGTCGTGGGTGGTGAGCTCACCGCCGGCCAGCTCGACCTGACGCTGCAGGAGCACGCGGGGATCTACCTCGCGCCGCTGCAGATGCAGGCCAACAACGGCGTGCTCGTCATCGACGACTTCGGTCGCCAGTTGCTCACCCCAGAACAGCTCCTGAATCGATGGATCGTCCCCCTCGACCGTGCGATCGACTTCCTGAAGCTCGACTACGGCCTGAAGTTCGAGATCCCGTTCTTGGCGAAGATCGTGTTCGCCACCAACCTCGAACCTGCTCGTCTCGCGGATGAGGCGTTCTTCCGCCGGATCCGCAGCAAGATCGAGATCCCACCGATCGACGACGCCACCTTCGACGAGGTGCTCCAGCGCGCGTCGACCTCGACCGGCATCACGCTTGCACCCGAGGCACCCGAAGCGCTGCGCCTGGGCAGCCGCGAGCGCGGCGACGGCGACCTGCGCCCATATCTCCCGAAGGCGATCTGCGAGCTGGTTCGCTCGATCACCGAATACGACGACCTGCCGCCGCTGCTCGACGCGGCGATGGTCGACCGCGCGCTGTCGCTGTACTTCAGCCACAGCATGACAGCTGGCTTCACCGAGATGGACTACATGGGCGGAGGCCTCCCGACGCAGCTTGCCGGTGCGCGCCTCGCCGCAGCCGCGGGCCCGGCGCCATCGGTCCTCGGAACCGATGGGCTCGCCGACGCGGTCGACGCAGCCTGCGAGCTGCTGTGGGTTGCCTCCCCAGAGGATGCGTGGCGCATCACGAGTGCGTTCGTGGAGCGTCTCGGCGGCAGCGTGCAACGTTCCGCCGAGCGCCCCGCCGACGCGCTCGAGAGCGACATCTCCTTCGGGGCTGGCGAACCGGCCTGGGTGGTCGTCGCGCCCGACTCCCCCGCCGCGGCGCGCCTCGCCCGTCACCTCCCGCCGTTCGTGCACGCGGCGCACCGCGCGCTTTCGATGCAGCGTGAGCGTCGCTTGGTGAACGACGACCTGCAGCTGGACGCACTCACCGGGCTACCGGGGCGCAACATGATCAACCGCGTCGTGGGTCGTCCGGCGCCTGGCGACACGATCGTCGTCATGCAGCTCGACGGCTACGCAACCGTCGACCCATCGGTCGACGAGGAGTCACGCGACAAGGTCGCCGGGGCGTTCGGTGCGCTGCTGCGCGACGAGATCCGCCAGCGCGACCGCAGCGGCTACTACGGAAACGGGAAGTTCGTCGTCATGTTGCTCGACGGCATCGAGCAGGACCCCGAGGAGTTGGTCGCGCGCCTCCGTACCTCGTGGAACGAGCGCCGACCGAGCCCTGTCACGTTCTCCGCGGGCATCGCCGCGGCACGACCCAACCCGCGCAGTGCGCTCGTCGCGGCCGAGGCAGCGCTGTTCCGTGCCTACACCAGCGGGCCCGATAGCGCTGCGTTGGCCGGGCCCGGCGATTACGACGGGGGACCCCCGTCGGCGCCTGCACGTAGCTGAGAGCGGGTCGCCAGGGACCGCCTTGTGACGGTCCCTGGCCCAACCCACACGCGGTGCTGCGGGCGTGCCACAGGCCGCGATGGCGCCTAGTTCTGCAGGTCCTTCGCGCGGCGAGCGAGCGACTCGACGAGCCCATCGCGCAGCGCCACGTCGGCGTCGACCTCGGTAGCGGCGGCGTCGTTGTAGCCGCTCGTCGCGCTCACCATGACGACGACATCACCCACTCGCAGCATGCGTGCGTGGATCTCCACATCGATGGGGCGGCTCATGGACTTTGCCGAGTACGTGACGTGCATGGTGACTTCGACGCCCTTGTCTCCGTTGTCGGAGTTCTCTTCACCGTCGAATGAGATCTTGTAGGTCGTGCCAGCATCTGTGACGGTCATCGGCCTGCACGTGCTGATGCCCTGGAGGACGTCAGCAAGCCGCTTGTCGGCATCTGCAGGCGTGCTCTTGGCCAGAGCGACATCGATCTCGCGCCCGTCGTCCGCCCTGAAGTCACGCTCGGCCGTGACGGGACCCTTGTCGAGGTCCTCGAGCGCGTCCAGGTCGGGACACTCCTTTTCGATCTCGGCGGTGACCGGGTCGACGTCACCCGCGCTGTCGCTGTCGTCCTCGCCGCTGTCGGACTTGGAGTAGTCGGATGAGAGGTCTTCCACATTCGGAAGCAGCCCCTCGAGGTCCTTCTTGGTGATCTCCTTGGACGCACCTCCGCCCGACGAGGTGTCGGCCGAGTCGACCGTCGATCCCTTCGTCGTGGTCGAATCGACCTTCGCACTGCAGCCCACGATCACCAGCAAGCCCACCAGCAACGCGCCAAGCGTTGCCGTCATGCGGCCCCGTTGTGCCTCCAGACGTCGCATGCCCACCTCACCGACCCCGGGCGACCGGCAGCGACCCAGCGCAGCCTTGGAAGTCGGCCCAGACCGCGCCAACCCTAGTGGGCGGCACCTGCACGGCCGGGGAGGCGCTACAGGGCCTTCACGTCCGCGGCAAACGTGCCCGACACCTGCTTCTCATCATCGGAGTACTCGACCGTTCCACAGAAGCGCTTGCCCACTGCCGTCACGTCGAGCGTGCCCTTGCCGCCCATGTTGCTCTGATACTGCTCACCGGACCCTTCCGCGGTGACGAGGAACGTCCGCACGCCGAACTCGTCAGTCCACTCGACGTGGTCGCCGACCGCGACCAGGGCGACCTTCGCGGGGTCCTTCGCGTTCAGCACCGTGTCGAACAGCATCACCATGGTCTTGCCGTCGGGAACGTCGGGGTTGGCGTACCTGGACAGGTCCGACAGCTCGATCGGAAAGTCCGCGAGGTAGACGGTGTAGCCCTTGCCCCCGTCGAGCGATACCCCGACGGCGCTGGTCGGCTTGAACGGCTTTCCGCCAACGGTCCCCGTGAGCGTTGTCTCTTCGCAGCCCCCCGCGCCGGCATCGCTGCCCGTGTCGGACCCCGTCCCCTGCGCGGAGGTGGCCGCGGTGTCGGATCGGCGCCCGGAGTCGCCGTTGCCGTGCGCGCTCGGCGCCGACGAGCCTGAGCTCCCGCACCCGCTCAGCAGCGCCACGCCCATGCATGCCAGCAGAACCTTGGTTGCTCGTGATGTGCGCGTCATGGCGTCCCCTCCATCAGGTCGACGCAGCCTTCGATCGAGCTGCGACCACAACCGTCTCGAGATCGCGACAGTAGACGCGGCTGTCAGATTTGCGCGGGAAATCGAACAGGCCTCCCCCTCTAACCTGGAGGCCGTGTCGCAAGAGAAGCGCCGGCGGAGCCTCATCTGGTTTGCGGTGGCGCTGCTACCCATGGTGGTGTCCGTCACGGCCGTCGCGTACCTGCGCCGCCCCGAGAACGTGCGACGCATGTGGGCTGTCGCCACGTTCGACTCGACGGGGCACGCGACGATCCGCGAGCAGATCGACTACTACTTCCCCCAGAAGCGCCACGGCATCTATCGGACGATCCCCGACATCGCCTATGCGAGCGGGACGCAGCTCACGTTCGACTCCGACGCCGCCGACCACGCAGAGGTCGTGCCGTTCGGCGATGGCATCCAGGTCATCCTCGGCGACGAAGACCGAACCGTCTCGGGGATCCATTGGTACGGGTTGACCTATCCCCTCGACACGCTCGACCTCGGCAAGGGGCACTTCGGCTGGGACGGCATCGGCAGCTCCTGGGATGTGGCGATCCTCCGCAGCGAGCTCGACCTGGTCGCCCCCTGGCGCTGGAACGACGCTCGTTGTCACGCAGGAAGGACCGGCTCGTTCGGCACGTGCACGGTGACGCAACCCGAACCCGGCCATCTCGTCGTGTCCTTCCCCGAGAGGCTGCCCCCCGGTTCGGGCATCACCGTCTACGCCGAGCGGGGCGCCGCGCTCGGCACGACACCGACGCCACGCGAGGTCACGCCCTACGTCGACCACCCGACCTTCTGGCGGGACCTCGCGACCCTCCTGGGCGCGATGTCCGCCTCAGGCCTGCTCGTGGCGTTGGTGGTGTCTCGCCTCCTCCGCCTTCTCGGGCGTGACCGTGTCGCCGGCGTGGACAGCAGTGACGCCGCTGCAGACGTCGCGTTCGGGCCCGCGCCAGATGCGAGGCCCACGGCCACAGCACCAACGACGGCCGGGGCCTCTGCGCCGACCGAGCCCGGAACGTCCGCAACCGCTCCCTCGATCCACAACGTGGACGACGAGCGTCTCGCAGACCTCGCCACAACCGTGTTTGCGCCGCCGCCACAGCTGACGCCCTGGCAGGGAGCCCTCCTCCTGGCAGAAGTCCCAACCGAAGCGGCCTCGGTCGGGTGGCTGCTGAGCGCGGTCGAAGACGGGCACCTGACCCTCGAGGTGCAGGGCGCTGCTGCTCCCACACTTCGGCGCGGCACCTTCTCGACTGACGAGACGAGCCGATTGCTCGCCCCGGCGTTCTCGGGTCGCGACGCGCTGCAACTCGGGACCTACGACCCGAGCTTCTCCAAGGTCTGGGCCTCCCTGCCCGGATCGCTCGAGCAGTGGTACGCCGGCTCCGGGCTCATGGACACGCGCGCCTCGGGCCGCGCCGACCTCGCTTGGCTGGCATCGTTCCCCGTACTCGCTGCGAGCGTGGTCTTGCTCTGGATGAGCGCCACCCGCCTCGGCACGGACCTCGCCGCGGCACTCTGCTGGGGCGTTCCAGCGGCGTCCGTGCTGTTCGGCGGATTGGCCCTACGCCTGCGCTCGTGGGAGCTCCGGGTCCGGACCCCCGCAGGCTCCGCGCTGTGGCTGCGCGTCGAATCCTTCCGGCGCTTCCTCGCCGCGTCGGAGGGCGCGCACGTCCAAGACGCGGCCGCGCGTGGGCTCTTGCGCTCCTACACCGCATGGGCTGTTGCGCTTGGCGAAGCAGACGCGTGGTCCTCCGCTGTGGTGGGCGCAGGACTCGCCGACTCGACGCCTGAGCTGGCCCTCGCCTCGAACGCCCGGTCGATCGGGAGCTGGCTCAGCACTGCCGGCATCGCCCCCGGCCGATCGGGGGTCTTCGGCAGCGGTGGAGGCGGAGGCAGCGGCGGGGGTGGCGGCGTAGGGGGCGGAGGCGGTGGCGGGGGCGGCGGGAGCTGGTAGGCGCTGCAGGCCAGAGCTTCGCCAGGATGCGCCGCCGTCGCCCGCTACACCCCACGGGCGACCCGGACAGCCAGCCACGAGCTGATGAGGGCCGGAGGAACCATGATCGCCAGGCAGCGGGCCGCACCCGGCGAGGTCGGTGCCCATGCCACGAGGTACAGGGTCGGGTAGACGAGACAGCCTGCGGTGAACGCGCTCGCGAGCCCGGCGAGCCGATGGTCGCGCTCGACCGCCCATGCACACACGAGCGTCGCCGCGATGGCTGCAAGGTCGGCCCACAGGAACGCGTCGGTGACCCGGGCGTGCCCGGGCAGCAACTCGAAGAGCTTCCGTCCGACATCCGACCCGCGCACCGCCACCCAGAACGCGACGCCGACGACCCCCTGCAGCAGGTAGTACAGCGCCACCGAGCGCCGTGGGGTCACCGTCGTCCCCGTATCGTCACCGACTGCCGGCGGCCCGCACGGTCGTGCACGGCCTGTGGGTCAGTGCCCCGAACCGCCCGTCACCGCCAGGATGTGCGCCGCGGCTGCACCACAGTGCGCGTTGATCCACGTCGTGGACTCGTGCATGGCCGCCAGGGTCTCGGGTGCCTTCGCCTTGGCGAGGGCCTGCTGGGTGAGGTCCATCTTCTGCTGCGGGCTCAGGCTCGGGTCGAGCGCCTGCTGCGCCAGTTCGGACGCGGCGTTGGTGATGGCGACCGCGTCTCGGATCTCGGCTGGGGCGGACGCCACGATGTCGGTGTTGTCCTGGCGTACCGCCGCGAGCTTGTCGGCGAACGCCGGGGTGCCGATCGCGGCGCGCATGTCGGCCGCCTTGTCGGCCGCGTCAGAGAGCTTCTGGCAGAAGGCGTCGTCGCTCGACCCACTCGGCTCGACGTCGGTGATCGGCGGCCGCTCGGTGCTGGGCGCAGTGCTCGGCGCGGCGCTCGATCCCGCCGTCGTTCCGGACGAGCCGGACCCAGCCGCCGCAGTAGTGCTGCTCGACGACGAGCCGGAGCTCCCACACCCCGCCAGGGCGATGACGGCAACGCACGCGGCTACAAGTCGGAAGGGTCGTGTCATGCGTCAAGTATCGCGTGGCACGGAGCGCAAGCATCAGCACCGTGCCAGCAGACCCATCTCCACCGATGGGAGTCACCACGAGTGCGTGTCGAGCCCCCATTCGTGGGCCCGGGCGATCAGCTTGGAACGAGACTTGATCCCAAGCTTTCGGTAGATGCGACCCAGGTGAGACTCGACGGTGCGGGCGCTGACGAATAGAAGGTCGGCCACCTCGCGGTTGGACCGGCCGCTGGCCACCAACCCGGCCACCTGTAGCTCCTGGGGTGTGAGCGGAGACGGGTTCACGGGGCCGGGCTGCACCGTCTCACCAACGGGAGATCCTTGGGCGTTGACAGCCTGGGCCGCCCACCCCTCGGCGCCGACCGAACGAAAGACCGTGTCGGCGTAGACCAGATCGGACAGGCTGGCGGCTTCCTCTCCCGCCACGCGACGGACGATGCCCCTCACCAGCAACGTTCGACCCAAGCCGAACGGTGAGCCGATGCTCCGACAGGTCCGTTCTGACTGGTCGAGGAGCAGTTCGCTCTGGCTGATGTCGTCGACCAGCATCGCCCGCACCCTTGCCGCTGCCGCCTGGACCCGGTCGTGTCCGGTGGACTCGGGACGATGCAGGAAGCTGTCCACAAGGTCGCGGGCATCATCGCGCCGTCCTACTTGCACGAAGGCTTCGGCCAGGTCCATCTGCCACATCACCAACCACGGCGTCCCATCGGCCCGGCCGACAAGGGGTTCGAGATGAGCGACCGCTTGGTCGGGCTCTCCCAACCCCAAGTGGAGCAGGCCGAGCGCGGCCCGGGCCGGTACGTCAGCCCCCACGTCGCCGGCACCGTTGCGCACCGCGTCCTCGGCCAGACGCTGTGCCGCAGCACGGCACCCTTCGGCATCGCCTCGGATCGCCTCCGCCACCGCGAGAACCGCCGTGGGCAGGACAGCCAGGCCAGGTCGGGCGGTGGCTTCAGCCAGCCTGATCGCCTCGTCGGCTGCGGCCGCCGCTTCGCGGTATCGGCTCGTTCGCAGGTCGGCCAGGGACTGGACGGCGAGGAGGCTCGGGAGGGCGACCCGGTCACCGTCTCGCCGCGCGAGGCGACCGAGACGGGCCAACAGCCGGTCGGCAGCGTCGTAGTGCTCGGCCCAGACCAGAGCCAGACCGGCCGTCTCGGCGATGATCGCACCGGTCTCAGACCCCTCAGCCGCCAAGGCGGCATCGGTGGCAGCGTCGAGCCCGGCGGCGGCGGCACGGTTGCCGGACCCCACCTCGGCCGCGGTCATGACAACGGTCGTGAGCGGCGCGTCAGTCATGGTGATTCCCGACGCGGCCCGGGCAGCGAGCTGCACCCGACCGGAGCGCATGGCCAGTCGGCTCAACTCGATGCGGGCGGTCGTGGCAATCGGTGCCGCATCGGGACTCCCCAACGCGTCCGCTCCGGCGATGACCGCTTCGAAGCTGGCCAGCGCAAAACGGTGTCGCCCGCCATCAGAGGCCAACCGACCTTCGCCAAGCCGGAAGCGGAGATGTTCGACCGGGCGTTGGGCCAACATCGCCACCTGGTCGAGGAGTTCGGTGGCCGCGGCGATGTCGGCCTTGTTCAACGCCCGGTCGGCGGCGTCGAGCAGGTCGGCGGCGTCGAGCTGGGCGGTGGGGTGAGGGGCGTCGAGTTGGCCCGTGAATGGGTCGGGTGCAGTCATCGGGCCTTGGTCGTGGGCAATCGGCCAGCAGGGCGACGGAATCTTGTCATTTGCGTAGTTCCCCGATGTGCGCCCACGGTGAAGCGTGCATGATCGGCCGCGGTCCAACCGGAGCCTGAGGCGGGCTCGTCGAGCCTCCTGGTTTGTTCGATCCGCTGTGGAGGGTCAGCGATGACGAGATCTGTTCGTGTGCTGGTGATGGCCGGCGTGGCGGGGCTCATGTGCCTCGCGATGGCGGCCTGTACGCCGTTGAAGAACCTGTCCCAAACCGTTGCGGGTAGAGATCACACCTGCGCGTTGTCGACTGACGGCACCGTGCGGTGCTGGGGTGCCGGCACCAACGGTCAGCTCGGTGACGGCACGCGTGACTCGGCGACGTTGCCGGTATCGGTGAGCGGGATCACCAACGCGGCGTCGCTCAGCCTCGGCACCTACACGAGTTGTGCGGTGCTCGATGACGGTACGGCCCGGTGCTGGGGCGACAACGACTACGGCGAGCTCGGTGCGGGGACCAACACCGATGTAGAACCGACACCGGTAGCGGTTGCGGGTCTGAACAACATCCTGTCGATCAGTGCCGGCATGTTCCACACGTGTGCAGTGCTCGGTGACGGTACGGCCCGGTGCTGGGGGGCGAACTCGAGTGGCCAGCTCGGCGACGGGACCAACACCTCCTCGAACGTTCCTGTGGCGGTGGCAGGGCTCACGAACGTGATCGCGATCAACGCCGGCGACAATCAGACCTGCGCGGTGCTGTCCGACGGGACGGCACGCTGCTGGGGTCTCAACGATTTCGGTCAGCTCGGTGACGGGACCAACACCAACACCAACCTTCCGGTCACGGTGGCGGGGCTGAACGGAGTCAGCGCCATCGACACCATGTACCGGCATTCGTGTGCGGCACTCACCGACGGCAGTGCCCGCTGCTGGGGTTACAACTACTACGGGCCGCTCGGGAACGGAACCAACACCGATTCGAGCCTTCCTGTGGCGGTGTCGGGGTTGACCGACGTGGCCTCGATCGGTGTGGGGGTGGACTACTCCTGTGCCACCCTCACCGACGGCACGGCCCGCTGCTGGGGCAGCAACGGGTACCGCAACCTCGGCAATGGCGTGAACACGAACTCCAACGTTCCGGTCACCGTGACTGGCGTGAGCGACATCGGCACCATGAGCGTCGGCGGCTCGCATGCGTGTGTGACCCTCAGCGATTCGTCCGCCCGGTGCTGGGGCAACAACAACGACGGCCAGCTCGGAAACGGAAGCACGACCGTCGATGACCCTGACAACGCACCCCTCACCCCGAACCCCCCGATGACCGGCTTCACCAAGGTGGACGCGGAGAACAACTCGACCTGCGCGGTGACCGAAGACGCCACGGTCCGATGCTGG
>CAZUMJ010000032.1:0-2689 GCA_964621605.1 uncultured Iamiaceae bacterium
CGGAACATCGGCAGCAGCACCTGCTGCTCGTTGCCGATCTGGCGGACGATGGCGTCGAACAGCTTCTCCGCGGCCCGGTGCGCCGCCTGCGCGGGCAGCAGCAGTCCGACGAACGCGTCCTCGTCGAACGTGACGCACTGGCGCAGCCACCGCTCCGCGAGGCGCACGAGGGTGACGAACATCCATGGCTTCGCCGGTGGACGCTGCGGGGCCAGGTCGCGTGCGTGGCCGTCGTCGGAACGTTCGTCGACCACCGGAACGTCGGCGTCGTCCGCGAAGCGGTGCACCAGCAGCGCCGCGATGCGAAACGCCACCTCCTTCGGCCGGGCACTGCGGTAGCGCTCGATGTCGATGTCAGAGCCCGCGCCCGCGATGCCCTGGCTGCGCACCCACACCGCCACTGTGTCGCGCCCCACGTGCAGGTTCGCCTCGGAGCCGAAGTCTTCGAACACGAGCCCCTCGGGCATCTCGATGCGGTAGCCGTCGAGCTTCGGGAACGTGATCTCCAGGTGCTCGCGGCCCGGTACGGCCGCCACCTCCACGGCCGGGCTGGCGGGCTTCGGCGTGGGCGGCACCCGATCGGACGGGATGAACGCGAAGGGCACGCCGTACACATCCGCGTACTCGGCCTCGAAGCGGCCCGTTGCCGGGTTGACCACATACGAGCGGCGGCGCAGACCCCGGCCCACCACCTGCTCGCACAACAACTGGCTGCGAAACGCCCGGATGCCCAGGATGTGGGTGACCGTGTTGGCATCCCAACCCTCGGTGAGCATGCTCACCGACACCACGCAGCGCACCTGCTCGCCCAGCATCCCCCGCTTGCCGACGGTGTTCATCACCTCCCGCAGCAGGTCCTCGTCGGTGATCTTGTCGACGTCCGCGCCCGGGTTGCGGCGGCGGTACTCGGCTTTGAACGCCTCGACCTCGGCGGCGGCCGCCTTCTTGAAGTCGGCGTTGAACGACTCGCCCGACTCGATGGCCGCCGAGTCGATCAGGATGGTGCGCGGGCGCCACGGCCACTCGCCGTCGACCACGTTCGACAGCAGGTCGAGCTTGCCCGGCCGCAGGACCTGTTCGCCGTCGGGGCGTTCGACCTCTCGCCCGGCAACCCAGTCGAACACCAGTTGAGAAACCGTGGTGTTCGGGCAGACGATGATCATCACCGGCGGCGGCTCGCCGTGCTTCGCCAGCGTGCGTTCCCACTCTGTGAAACGGGCCTGGTAGCTGCGGTGCAGGCTCTCGAGGGCACCCTCCAACTCCTTGGGTGGCACCCAGTCGGCGACGAGCTCGTCCTTCGGCAGCTTCTTGGGCAGTGCGGCACCCACGTGGTCCCACAGGCGCAGGTAGGTGGGCAGGTCGCCTGTGGCGTCGTCGTCGATGGGTACCCGCGGCACCTTCACGATGCCCGACTCGATGGCATCCATCAGCGAGAAGTCACTGACGGTCCACGGGAAGATGTAACCCTCGTTGTAGCCGGAGCCCTTCAGGTAGAACGGCGTGGCCGACAGGTCGTAGATCGCCTTCACGCCCAGCTTGCGGCCGACGGCCTGGATGCCCTTGAACCACACCCGGGCATCGGCGTTGCGGGCCTTGTCGTCACGGTCGGCCTTTTCGGCCGTCGGCTCGGCGTCGGAAAGGGGCCGGTCCTGGTAGCAGTGGTGGGCCTCGTCGTTGAGGATCACGACCTCGCCGCCCGAGCGGCCCGCGAACTCGCGCTCGATGCGCGCCACCATGTCGGCGGGCGTCTCCTTGAACGGATCGACACCCTTGCCGGCGTTCAAGATCTTGCGGGTGTTTGCAGCTACGCCCTTGATCTCGGGCGCGTCTCGCAGCATGAACGTGTGGTAGTTCGTGATGACCACCTGCGCTTCGCCGAGCGCAGGCCACAGGTCGGCGGGCACCAGGTCGCGCTCGCGGTAGTAGTTGCCCGGGTCGCTCGGCTGCAGCACGCGCAGCCGGTCTCGGATCGTGAGGCCAGGCGTGACCACCAGGAACCGCTTCGCGAAACGGGCATCGCGTGGGCTGTGCACCTTGTTGAGGGTCTGCCACGCGATGAGCATGGCCATGACCACCGTCTTGCCCGTACCCGTCGCCATCTTCAGCGCCGTGCGGTGCAGGCCCGCGTTGTGCAGCGCGTTCTGCTCGTCGATACGGGTGCGGAAGTCGGGCTCGCCCTTCCTGCCGGCCGCCTCGGCCAGGTAGATGGCCGTCTCGGCGGCCTCGCGCTGGCAGAACAACATGCGGTCTTCGCGTACGCCGACCGTGCCGGCCCAGTGCTCGAGCAGCTTGCGGCTGATGGGCGTGACCCCGGGGTAGCCGCGGCCCCGCCACAGCTCCACCTGGCGGCGGATGTCGTTGATGAGCGAGTTCAGCTCACGACGCTCACCCGTGAGGTCGAAGTCGAGCGACGACTCTTCAGGCAGGTGGTCGCTGCCCGTGCGCGGCTTGCCCTTCACCGGGGCGGGAATGGGGATGAACGACTCGCTCGGCCGGCGGCCGGAGGAGATCACCCCGGTCGGCCCTTGCGGACCCATCTCGAAGTGCCGCTCGGGCGCGTCGTACGGGCCGTTGAGGATGGGGTTGTCGAGTGCAGCGTCTGACACCGTGTTCCTCTCCCTCGCCCACCGTGTTCCTCTCCCTTGCCCCGGTGCGACAGGCAAGGGAACAGTACCCAGCCGGTGTGACA
>CAZUMJ010000032.1:2789-33192 GCA_964621605.1 uncultured Iamiaceae bacterium
CGCAGGAGGGAACTGCCGAGATCGCGGGTGTGGTATCGGTGCTGGGCACGGCCGTGGCAGCGTTGCGCGGGCTCGACGTCGCTGGGTTGGCCGACGGGTCGTTGTCCGCGCTCTTGTGCGGCCTGGAGGAGTTCCGCAACGTCGTCGACGCAGTGCAGGCCGACGTGGCGCACCGGTGGGATGCGCGCACCGTCTGGGCCGGCGACGGCGCACGCAGCGGCGCGGGCTGGCTGGCGAGTCACACCACGGCTTCCCGGCCCGCCGCGGCGTCGATGATCCGTGTGGGTCGCGCCCTGACGTCGATGCCGCTCGTTGCTGCAGCGTTCGAGGCGGGTGAGGTCGGCGTGGCGCAGGTGCGGCTGCTGGTGTCCGCACGTGCCGACGCGCCCGACGTGTTCGCGCGGCACGAGGAGCTGCTTGTCGATGAGGCGCGGCGGCTGCGGGTCGACGAGCTGGCCCGGGTGCTCGAGTTCTGGCGCTCCCATGCCAACCCCGACGGCGCCGAAGACCGCGAAGCGAAGCGGTTCGCGTCGCGTGGGGTGTCGCTCACGCGCGGCTTCGACGGCATGTGGGACCTCAAGGGTCGGCTCACCAACGAAGCCGGCGAGACGCTGCGCGACGTCCTCGACCGCATCTCGAAGCACCTCTACGACGCCGACGTGGCGCTCGCCGCGGCAAACCCCGAGCTGCCGATGCGCAGCGGTGCGCAACGCTGCCACGACGCGTTGCACGAGCACGCCCGGCAACACCTGAGCGCCGGTCCCGATGGCACCGCGATGCGCACCCCGTCGGTGACCGTCGTGGTCAACGCCGAGACGTTCGCAGACGAGCACGCCAACGGAACCGATCCGGTTGGTGAGACCGCCCACGGTGCTCCGGTCACGAAGACCGCGGCGGAGCGTCTCACCTGCGACTGCCACGTGGCTCGAGTGGTGATGGGCCCCGGGTCGGTCCCGGTCGATCTCTCCACCACCGCACGGCTGCCCAGCCCCGCGCAACGCCGGGCCCTGTTCGTCCGCTACCGGGGCTGTGCGTTCCCGGGGTGCGATCAACCCCCCGGGTGGACGAGCGCCCATCACATCCAGCACTGGGCTCACGGCGGGCCCACCAACCTCGACAACCTCGTTCCGCTCTGCACCTACCACCACCACTGCGTGCACGAAGGTGGCTACGGGGTCGCCCGGGCGCCCTCCGGGGCCCTCAGGTTCACCAAACCTGACGGCACACCCCTCACCGTTCCCAAGCACCGCGCACCCGACCCCACCCACGGCCCACCGGGGCAGCCCCGCGCGGCGTGATCACCGTGTTCGGCGACCCGGCTCACGCTCGCCCTACGCCTTGTCGATGCGCCATATCGCCCCGGTGAGGCTGAGGGCGTAGAGCTCGTTGTCGGCGTCGGTGCCGAACGAGATGATCTGGCGGACGTCCTGCGCGCCGTCGAGGTCGGCGTGGTCGGTCACCGCACCGGGTGCGTCGGCCGGGGTGGTGGCTCGCAGCACCCGGATGCCGCGACGACACAGGTCAGCGAGGACGTAGGCGCCTTCAAGGCCCGGGATGGCCGTCCCGCGGTAGACGAATCCGCCCGTGACCGCGCAGGAGCCGTCGTCGTGGAGCTCCTCGTAGAGAGGTGGCACCGACCGCTTGGGGACTCGCCCCTTCTCGTAGACCTTGGTTCCTTCGTAGCCGCTCCAGCCCAGGTTTGCCCCGCCGGCCATCGCGAACGGCAGGCGGTCGACCTCTTCTCGGGCATCCTGGCCGACGTCGCCGATCCACAGGTCGTGGGTCTTGGCATCGAAGCTGAAGCGCCACGGGTTGCGCAGCCCGGTCAGCCAGACCTCCGGCGCCCCGCCGCCGCTCGCGAACGGGTTGTCGTCGGGGATGCCGTACGCCTTCGACCCGGTCGGATGCGCGGGATCGATGCGCAGCATCTTGCCGAGGAGCTGCTTGGGGTCCTGCGCACGCTGATCGGGGTCGCCCTGCCCGCCCCCGTCACCCAGGCCCAGGTACAGGTAGCCGTCGGGGCCGAACGCGAGGTCGCCACCCTTGTGGTTGGGGGTATCGGGCTGGTCGACGACGAGGATCGTGCGGGGCTTGCCCGCCTGTGGCCAACTCGCCGAGTCGGTCACGTCGACCGCCATCAGGTGCGTGTCGCCGCCATCGACGTTCATGGTGAAGTACAAGGTCTTGCCGGCAGGGTCGAAGGCAAGTCCCAGGAGACCCTCCTCGCCGTCGGTGCTGACCTGCTCGTGTACGTCGAGGAACGGCTCCTTGGCCACGGTCACCGTGCCCGTGCCGTCGGTGGAGCGGCGCGCGGCGAAGATGCGCCCGGCGCGCTCGGCGATCCACAGCTCGGTGGGGTGATGTGGGCGGCTGACGAGCGCGGTGGGGGAATCGAGGCGAGCCACCTCGGTCATGCGGACGTGCACCTTCGCCAGCTCGCCGGTGCTGGGAGGTCGGTCGACCGCGGCGAAGTTGCCGTCGGCATCGGTGGCGGGCACCCGGAGCCAGGCGGACTGTGCGCCGGCGCCCTGCCGAGCGGAGGTGTCACTCGCCCCGTGCGACGACGAGTCGGTGCTTGCGCACGCGGTCAGCCCAAAGGCGAGGATCGTGGCGAGGATCGTGGCGAGGACGACCGGGGCCCGACGCGGCATGGGGGTCATCGTGGCACCCGCAGGAGGCCTTCTTGCACCACCGACACGACGAGCCGGCCCTCGGTGTCGAAGATCAACCCGCGCGCCAGGCCGAGCCCGTTCGACGCGGTGGGCGTGTCCTGGTGGTAGAGCAACCAGTCGTCGGCCCGGAACGGTCGGTGGAACCACATCGCGTGGTCGAGGCTCGCCATCATCAGCGTGCGGTGGTCGAACGTCCCGCCGTGGGGGAGGAGCGCCGTGTCGAGCAGGGTCATGTCCGACGCGTACGTGGCCACGCAGGCATGCAGGAGGGGATCGTCGGGGAGGGGCCCGTCGGCCCGGAACCACACCCGCTGGTACGGCGGTCGGATGCTGCCGCGGTCGGCGAGGCTCCAGTCACAGTGGCGGGTGTCGATCGGGCGTGGCCGGTTGTACCACTCGGGCATCTCCTCGGCCCACGGCTTCCAACGGGTGTGGAAGTCCTCGAGGGTCTCGGGGTCGGGGACATCCGACATCGGGATCTGGTGGTCGAACCCGTCCTCGGGCGCATGGAACGACGCCGACAGGTTGAAGATGGCCCGGCCGTGCTGGATCGCGACCACTCGCCGTGTCGTGAACGACCTCCCGTCCCGGATGCGGTCGACCTCGTAGAGGATCGGCACCGACGGGTCGCCGGGCCGGAGGAAGTACGCGTGCAGCGAATGGACCACCTGCGCGTTGTCGACCGTGCGTGCCGCAGCGACCAGCGCCTGGCCTGCGACCTGCCCGCCGAAGACTCGCTGCACGGTCTCGTCGGGGCTCACGCCACGAAAGATGTTCACTTCGATCGGTTCGAGGTCGAGCAGGGCGACGAGCCGATCGACGGCGTCCTGTGGCATCGCGACAGCCTCGCACAGGCCGGCGGGACGCACTGAGGCGGGAGCGTCGCCGTAGGATCCCCGGCTCATGGGGACCTCTCGCAGCTTTCCGGACGGCTTCCAGTGGGGGACCGCGACCGCGGCGCACCAGATCGAAGGCGGAAACGTCGGCAACGACTGGTGGGACTGGGAGCACGCCGAGAGCACGCCGTGCGTCGAGTCGAGCGGCGATGCCTGCGACTCGTGGCACCGATGGGCCCAAGACGTCGATCTCGTCGCCGACCTCGGGTTCGACACGTACCGCTTCTCGGTGGAGTGGAGCCGGATCGAGCCGGCACCGGGTGAGTTCTCGATCGTGGCGCTCGACCACTACAAGGCGCTCTGCGAGGCGTTGCGAACTCGTGGCGTCAGGCCCGTCGTGACGCTGCACCACTTCACGACCCCGCACTGGCTCGCGACGCAGGGAGGGTGGGAGAACCCCGCGATCGTGGACGCGTTCGGTGCGTTCGTGGCACGGGTCGTCGCACACCTGGATGACCTCCCGGCCGCGTACTGCACGATCAACGAGCCGAACATCGTGGCGTCGATGGGCTACCTCGCGGCGATGTTCCCGCCGGGGCGCAGCGACCGGGATGCGCGTCGCCGCGTGAACGACGTGTTCGTGTCGGCCCACCGACGTGCGGTCGCGACGGTGCGCGACGCGCGGCCTGAGATACCGGTCGGTCTCACGTTGGCCATGGCCGACTACCAGGCGGTGGACGGCGGCGAAGCCAAGTTGGAGCAGATCCGCACGTCGATGGAAGACGTGTTCCTCCACGCCACCGAAGGTGACGACTTCCTCGGCGTGCAGACCTACACGCGTACCCGCGTCGGCCCCGACGGCGCACGCCACGACGCCGCCGACGGACGCGACCTGCTCGTGATGGGCTACGAGTACTACCCCGAGGCGTTGGCGGCATGCCTGCGCCGTGCGTGGTCGGTGACGGGAGGGAACGTCCCGCTGATCGTGACCGAGAACGGGATCGGCACAGACGACGACGCACAGCGCATCGCGTATGTGCGCACCGCGCTCGAGGGCGTGCTCGACGTCATCGCCGAGGGCATCGACGTGCGTGGGTACACGTACTGGTCGCTGCTCGACAACTTCGAGTGGGCACTCGGCTACGGCCCGCGGTTCGGCCTCGTCTCGTGCGACCGCTCTACTTTCGTGCGCACACCGAAGCCCTCAGCGCAGTGGCTCGGGGCGATTGCGCGGGCCAACACCTTCGATGGCTCGTAGGGCCTCGGGCTCCCCTAACATCGCCCCCCGTGGATCTCTCACCCAAAGGCCTGGTGGAGTTGGCGCGCTCGCCCTCGGGCAAGAAGCTGTTCCGCTACGCCGCGGTGTCGTGCGTCGGCATCGTTCTGACGCAGATCATCTTCAACGGCATCAACTTCGTCACGTTCCACAAGGCGAACATCGGGATATTCGTGGCGGACCACCACTTGCGGCCATGGGTCGGCAACGTGATCGCCGTGAGCTTCACCACCATCCCCACCTACTACCTCAACCGCATGTGGGTGTGGGGCAAGCGCGGCAAGAGCCACATGGCCAAAGAGGTGCTGCCGTTCTGGGCGTTCTCGTTCGCCGGCCTGGCGCTGTCGACCCTGCTCGTCGGCCTCGTGAGCCACGGCAACCACGGCAAGCCGACGCTCACCCAGCAGATCACCTACGACGTGGCGCAGCTCGCGGGCTTCGGGGTGCTGTGGGTTGTGCGCTTCTTCGTGCTCGACCGACTGATGTTCGGCAAGGTGCACTTCCCGCACGACGAGATCGACGAGGCGGCACACGACCTGCTCGCCGGTCACGCGGACACGCACTGAGTCGGCGACGGTGAGCGACGCCGCGACGCCGGTCGCCTGGTATCCGTCGGGCAGCTTCGGGGGGCCTCTGCGCGAGCGTGCCGTGGCCGCACGCGGGTTCATGCCGCCCGACGAAGGTGACGCGCTCGGCGATGCCGGACGCGAAGCGGCCCGGTCGGTGCCCGGCGCGCCCCTGCTCGAGATCGGCACCTACTGCGGGAAGTCGGCGATCTGGCTCGGGGCGGCGGCCCGCGACGGCGGGACCGTGCTGTTCACGGTCGACCACCACCGGGGCTCGGAAGAGAACCAGCCAGGGTGGGAGTGGCACGAGCCCGACCTCGTCGACCCCGCCGTTGGTCGCATCGACACGCTGCCGCACTTCCGGGCGACCATCGCCACAGCGGGCTTGGAGGATGCGGTGGTGGCGGTGGTCGCCGACGCGCCGGTGTTGGCCACCTACTGGAACACGCCGCTGGCGTTGCTGTTCATCGACGGCGGCCACGGGACCGAACCCGCGCACCGTGACTACGAGCAGTGGACCCCGCACGTCGCGCACGGCGGTTTGCTGTGCATCCACGACGTGTTCCCCGACCCGGCTGACGGTGGGCGACCGCCGTACGAGATCTTCCTGCGCGCGCTCGACAGCGGGCTGTTCGCGGAAGAGCTGGCGGTCGGGTCGCTGCGGGTGCTGCGGCGCCGCTGAGCCGGGGTTAGACCTGGCGGAGACGGTCCTTGATGGCGCTCAGCGTGTTGCTGTCGACGCCGGCGTCGTCGCCGGACGCCTCACGCGCACGTGCCAGGAATGCTTCGCGCTCACGGGTGTCGATGACCGCATCGTCGCCGGCCCGTGATCGGCTCGGCAAGGACGTGCTTGCACGACGGGTCCGGGTGGCGAGGGGTTGTGCGTCGGTCACAAGGCGACCTTACAAGTTCGCCACGCGACCGAACAGCGTCGAACGAACTATTCCGCGAACTTTTCTCGCTATCGACACACTCGGCGCGCAGAGCGTCACGCAGCGAGCCAAAAGTGTGGGTCAGTCGGCCTCGAGGACGTCGTCGACCTGCTCCAACGCGAGTGGGGGGAGCACGGAGTGGGGATCGGCGAAGAGCGCCGCCGCCGGGGTCGTGCTACTCAGCGCGTCGGCCGCGAGCACCACCGCGGCAGCGGTGTAGGTCGATTGCTCGTCGGCGGGGAAGCGGGTCTCGTCCGGGTAGACCGTGCCGGTCCAGTAGCGACCCGACTCGGTGCGGAACTGCTGCGCCCACCCGAACAGCTGGTGTGCACGCTCGGGTTGGTCGACGACGAGCAGGGCCATCGCGCACTCACACGTCTCGGCAACCGTGATCCACGGGCGGTCCGAGACGCACCGCACGCCGCGACCTTCCATCATGAACGTCGCCCACCGGTCATCGAGCCGGGCTCGGCCGGCGTCGCCGTCGATCACGCCGGCCAGCACCGGGTAGTACCAGTCCATCGCCCAGCGGTGCTTCGGAGCGAACGCGTCGGGTTCGTGTGCGATGACGTGCGCCAGCCGAGCCGCGGAGAGCTCCCAGTCGGGGCGTTCGTGGCCGAGGAGCTCGGCGGTGGCGATCGCGCAGCGCAGGCTGTGGCAGATGCTCGACGATCCCGTCAGGAGCGCGAACGACCACGGTGTGCCGTCCGCGTGCCGAGCCCAGAGGATCTCGCCACGTGGGGTCTGCAGCTCGAGCACGAAGTCGATGGCGCGCTCGACCACCGGCCACATCTCCTCGACGAAGCCACGGTCACCGAACAGCAGCCAGTGATGCCACACCCCGGCGGCCACGTAGGCGCACACGTTGGCGTCGAGCTTGTCCTGCTCGACCCGGTCGGGCAGGTAGTACTGGTGCCAGGCGCCGTCGGGGCGCTGCACCGACACGAGCCACTCGAAGGCCCGTTCGCACTCGGCGCGCAAACCGCCGATCGCGAGCGCCATCGCTGCTTCGACGTGGTTCCACGGGTCGCAGTGGCCGCCGGGAACCCACGGGATCAGCCCGGACGGGAGCTGCCACTCAGCGATCGCCCCCGCGGTCGCCGCGACCTCGTCCGCGGTCACGATGCCGGGCACGGAGGGGACGGCGAGTCCTTCAGGCACCGGAGGTCGCTTTCGCCCGTGGTGCCCGGCTGCGAGTCGGGGCAGCCGGGATCGGCTTGCGGGCGTAGACGACGAGGCTCTTGCCCAACACCGGGTTGAGGAGGCGCTCGGCGTTGCGCGTGACGGCGCTCACCCCTGGGGTGCCCATCAGGTCCCACACCAGGACCTGGTGGTACGCGCGCACCAGCGGATGCGTGTCGTCGGTGGGGCCCACCGCACAACGCAGCCACCAGTACGGCGAATGCAGCGCGTGCGCACGGTGCGACCCGCGGGGGGTCAGACCCGCGTCGCGGATGCGGTGGCGCAGCGTCGCCTCGTCGTAGATGCGCACGTGTCCGCCGGGGACGAACGGTGCGTGGTACTGCTCCGACAGGGCCCAGCAGAGCTGCTCGGGCAACCAGGCCGGCACCGTGACGGCCATGACCCCACCGGGGCGCAGCACCCGAGCCAGCTCGGCGAACGCGGCGGCGTCGTCGGGGACGTGCTCGAACACCTCCGACGCGATGATCCGGTCGAAGGTGCCGTCGGCGAAGGGAAGCTTGCAGGCATCGCCGTTGACGCCCGCTGACCAGGTGTCGGCCGGCGTCTCCCCCTCGGCGCGCAGCGCGCCGAGCATCGCCTGCACGGCAGGGAGCTCGTCGTAGGCGTAGTCGAACGGGACCACGTGCGCGCCGCGCCGTGCGGCCTCATACGCGTGACGACCGGCGCCGCAGCCGACGTCGAGCAGCCGGTCTCCGGCGCGCAGGCCCAGGCGGGAGTAGTCGACGGTGAGCATGCTCAGGCGCCTGACGTCGTGCGGCCCGACTCGGCCAGGAGGGCTCGGTACTGCTCGACGGTGCGCTCGGCGGTGATGCGCCAGCTCCACTGCGTCTGGACTCGTTCGCGTCCCGCCGCACCCACGCGGGCGCGCAGGTCGGGGTCGGCAAGCGCCTCGCGCATGCGGGCCGCGAGGGCGTCGGCATCGCCGGGTGCGACGAGGAGGGCGGTCTCGCCATCGGCGCCGACCACCTCGGGCAGCGCGCCGCCGGTGGTGGCGACGAGAGGCACCGCGCACGACATCGCCTCGATGGCTGGGAGCGAGAACCCCTCGTACAGCGACGGGACGATGGCGAGCTCGGCTTCCGCGTAGAGCTCGACGATGCGTTCGTCGCTGACGCCCGTGACGAACTCGACGTGGTCGGCAAGCCCCAACTCGTCGATCTTCTGCGCGGAGGAGCCACCTTCCTTCTTTCGGCCGATCACCACCAGGTGCAGGTCGTCGCGCTCCGTGCGGAGCTTCGCGAGCGCCTCGAGCAGATAGGCGAGGCCCTTCATCGTCACGTCCGCGCTGGCGGTGGTGATGAGGCGACCGGGCACTCGGGCCACGTCGGGGCGAGGTCGGAACAGGTCCGGGTCGACGCCGACCGGCACGATGTGCATGCGCTCAGGCAAGACCTTGTGGTCACGCACGATGTCGGCGAAGGAGTTCTCGGACACCGTCACGACCCGCTTCAGGCGGCGTGCGACGCGTGTCTGCATGCGGGTGAACCCATACCAGCGGCGGAGGTTGAAGCGGTGGTAGGCGGAGGTGGCGTGCTCCATCTCGAGCCGTCGGTCGACCGTGATCGGGTGATGGATCGTTGCCAGCAACGGGAAGTCACGATCGATGCCGAGCAGGCCGTAGCCGAGGCACTGGTTGTCGTGCACGAGGTCGAAGTCGTTCTTGCGAGCACGCAGGTGCTCCCAGGCACGCAGGCTGAACGCGAGCGGCTCGGGGAAGGTGCCGGCGGTGAAGCTGGTGACCTCGACGAAGTCTTGCCAGTGCTTCAGCTCCCACAGACCCGGCATGCGCATCGGGTGCACGTCGTTGTAGATGTCGAGGCTGGGCAGCTCGACGAGTGGCACGCGCGGGTCGAGCACGGGGTAGGGCTGACCCGCCAACACCTCGACGTGATGGCCCAGGTCGACCAGGGCCTTCGAGAGGTGACGGATGTAGATGCCCTGGCCACCCACGTGGGGTTTGCCTCGATACGCGAGTAGGGCGATGCGGAGTGGGTGGTCGCCGGCAGACATGCGGGCTCAAGCTTCCTCGCCAACTGACCGCGTGGTCAAGTGGAGGGCGGATCGCCCCCGTTTGCGGCCACGGGCGAATCGGCCGCGGAGCCGGCTTCGCGGCGGGACAGCACCCATGCCGCGAGCAGGCTGACGACGACGATCACGGTCATGGGCAGGTCGCCGTAGCGCACCGAGAAGGTCTCGCCGGTGCGGCGTCGAACCGTGGCACGCAACACCCGAGACTCCACAAGTGCGCTGCGCCGGACGACCGTGCCGCCCGGATCTATGACCGCGCTGAACCCCGTTGGGGCCGCCTGGAGCACCCAGCGGCCCGTCTCGATGGCGCGCAGGCGGCTCGACGCCACCTGCTGGGTCTGCACGAGCGTGCCGGTGTAGGTGGACCCGTTCGTGGGGTTCACGAGGAGCTGGCCGCCATCGCGGATCGCGGCCCGGGCCCGATCTGAAAAGAAGATCTCCCACGAGATCGTCACGCCGACCGGCCCCACAGACGTGCGCACGACGGCAGGGCCCGTGCCAGCGATCGCGTCGCGCTGCGTGAGCGCCGGGCCTGCAAAGGGTGCGACGAGCGAACGGAACGGGACGTACTCGCCGAACGGCACGCGGTGCACCTTCTCGTAGCGGTCGCCGAAGCTGCCGTCGGGGCGCACCACCACCGAGAAGTTCAGGAAGTGCGTGTCACCTTCGTCTTGGACGACCCCCGCGAGGACCGGCGCGTCGACGCGGCGCGCGAGCGCCACGAGGTCTTGGCCCTTCGGCTCGTCCGGGTCGGCGATGTCGGTGTCGGTGAGGTCGATGACGTCTTCGGGCCAGATCACGAGGTCGACGGGAGGAGTGACCCGCCTGCTCTCACGCAGGTGCCGGTCGAACACCTCGTCCATGTCGGTGTTGATGGCGTGCGTTCCCTGCGGGCCACCGCCCTGCACGATCGCGACGCGCACCGGGGCCGCCACGTCGTGTCCTCGCGGTGCGATCGCGGCCCCCGCGAGCACGGCCCCCACGACGACCGCCCCGACGGCCGCGGACCGCCACTGGCATCGCACGAGCGCGCTGAGCGCGACCCCGATGACCACCACGAGGAAGGCGAGCAGCGGTGCACCCCCAAGTCGTGCGGCACCGGCGAGCGGCCCGCCGACCTGGCCGATGCCGAGGTCCGAGATGGGCACCCCACCGAACGGAAAATGCCCCTTCCATGCCTCGGCCAGCACCCACACCGCCGGGAGGGCGAGGCGGCGGCCACGCCCGGGCGGGACGAGCAGGCCGCACAGCCCCACCATCGTCGCGAACACGACGACGGCGATGAAGTAGCCGGGCAGCGTCAGGTCGTGGATCCACCACAGGGTGGGGGCGAACAACCCGAGCGCCACGAGGGCCAGGCGTCGCATGCGCGACCAGCGGGGCCGATCGGTGAGCACCCGGTCGACCCAGGCCATGCCTGCGAAGGCGAGCGGCCAGAACCCCCACGGTGGGAGCGATGCCGCAAGGAGCAGGCCGGCACCCAGCGCGGCGGCTGCAGTGCGCAGCCGAGGGGAGCGAAGCACGGCGAGCATGGGCTGCCGATCATCGCACGCCGCGGCGCGTGTCAGGACTGCAGGGCCTCGAGTACCCGCTGCGCGGCGAGTTGGCCGCTGCGGATGCTGGCAGGGATGCCCACGCCTCGGAGCGCGCTACCGGCGACCGCCAGGGTCGGCTGCGCGGCAAGGTCGGCTTCGATGGCGTCGACGCGGGCCAGGTGCCCGACGTCGTACTGCGGGAGGGAGGACGGCCAGCGTGAGACGCGTGTCGCGCGGGGCTCGCCTCGGAGGCCCGAGGTGACCCCAAGGTCGTCGAGGAGCGACGCAACGAGCGCCTCGTCGTCGAGCTCGCTGATGCGGCGGTCGCCGTCGCGGCCGGCCGACGCACGCAAGAGCAGCGTGCCGTCGCCGTGCTCGGGTGCGAGGTCCGCCCATTTCGACGACGACCACGAGCAGGCGGTGAGAAGCAGGCCGGCGGTGGGCGGGACGAGGAAGCCGGATCCGGCCGGAAGGTCGGGGATGTCGTCGGGTGCGACCGCAAGGGTCGTGAGCACGACCGAGGCCCACCGGATGCCGCCGAGGAGTTCGCCCGCGGTTGGTGCGTGATCGGACAGCAGCGCCGAAGCGACCGGCGCCGGCGCCGCGACGACGACGGCGTCGACGTCCGTCGGGCCCGAGGAGTCGGTCGCCACGCCGCCTCGCGTCGGGTCGGTGACGACGCGCCACCCGCCGCCCCTGCGTGGTTCGAGTGCCCGCACCGCGGTGTGCGGGTGGAGGTGCACCCCGCGGGAGGCCAGGTTGTCGACGAGCGCGGCGACGAACCCGCCCATGCCGCCCCGCGGTGCGAGGAACAGCGGTGGTGGCGTCGTGCCTGGCGCCGGTGCTCCCGGGTGCGCGGCAGCCGCGGCACGCACCAGGCTGCCGGCAGCACCTCGTGCGAGCGCGTCGAGCTGTGGGGTGGTGGCCGCGAGGCTTGCCCGATCGAGGTCTGCCGCGTTGATGCCACCGACGAGCGGTGCCACGAGACGGTCGAGGACGGCGGGCCCGAGGCGACGACGGATGA
Organism: uncultured Iamiaceae bacterium; assembly: GCA_964621605.1. GTDB lineage: Bacteria > Actinomycetota > Acidimicrobiia > Acidimicrobiales > Iamiaceae > CAZUMJ01. The sequence continues at coordinate 14,862 of CAZUMJ010000032.1, forward strand.
ACGCGCCGAGCGTCTCGTCGCCGTCGGGGCCTGAGCCGGGGTTCGCAAGGTCCCTGCGGAGGTCGGCAACACCGTCGGGGCCGAGGAGCTCGGCGATGTCGGCGGCGTCGGGGTCGCACGGGATGCCCATCACGTGCGCGGCGGGAAGCGGCTGCAGACGCCCGTCCACGAACACGCGAGCCGCCGTGGTGCGCGGGGCCACGAGCTGTTGGCCAAGCCCGACGGCCTCGGCCAGCTCCGTCGCCCACGGCACTCGTGCAAGGAAGGTGTCGGGACCCTCGTCGACCGGTCGCCCGGCGAACGTCGAGGTGCGGAGCTTGCCTCCCAGCGCCCCCGCATCCCAGACCTCGACGGCGACGCCGAGGGTGCACAGCTGATGTGCGGCCGCCAAGCCGGCGATGCCGCCTCCCACCACCGCGACCCGCAACGGCGATGACGTGCCCTGGCTGGGCGTGCCTTGGCTGCGCGCCCCCTGCGGTACCGCGGAGCCCGGCGCGGTCATGCCACGCCGTCCGCAGTTGCGAGCACGACCGCAGCGAGTGCCGCGAGCACGGTTGCATCGTCGTTGAGCACACGGGTGCGCGCGAACGCGATGCCGGCCTTGTCTGCCACCGCACGTGCCTCGATGTCGAGGTCGTAGGCGACTTCGAGATGGTCGGCGACGAAGCCATGCGGGCAGACGACCATGCCGTCGACTGCGCCGCCGGATGCAAGGTCGTGGATGACCTCGGTGATGTCGGGGCCGCGCCACGGCTCGGGGGTGGCTCCCGCGCTCTGCCAGCCCAGCGACCAGTCGGTTTCGGCAGCCAACCCGAGCTGCGCCGCGACGGCCGCCGCACCCTCGGTCAGCTCAACGGGGTAGGGGTCGTCGACGAGGAGACGTTCGGGCAACGAATGTGCGCTGAACACCACGCGCGTCCGGCTGGGGTCGGTGCCGATGGTGGTGCGCGCATCGCGCACGGCGGATGCGAGGAAGTCGACGTAGGCGGGCAGGAGGTGCCAGTGCGGCACCGTGACGGCTGAGACGCCCCGCTCGGCCGCCGCAGCGTCGAGACGGTCGCGGTAGTGGCCGATGCTGAAACCCGAGTAGTGCGGCGCCAGCACGAGCCCGATGAGCTGCGTCGCGCCCGCTTCGATCGCGGTGGCCACCGCATCTTCGATGAACGGCGCGGCGTGGCGTTGTCCGAGCACCGCCGTGGTGCGCCCCGGGGCCTGGGCGTCGAGGGCGCTGGCGAGGCCCGCGCGCTGCGCCTCGGTGCGCTCCGCGAGGCGAGAGCTGCCCCCCAGCGCGTCGTAGCGGCGGACGAGGTCGGCGAGCTGCGCTTCGGTCGGGGGCCGCCCACGACGGATGTCGGTGTAGTACGCCGGGATGTCGGCAGGCGTGCGTGGGGTGCCGTACGCCATCACGATCACCCCGAGATGGGGTGCCGACGGCTCGGTCATCGTGCCTCGCCCGTGGCGCGGACAGCGTCGCTCACCGTGCCATCGGTGCGTCCCTCGGCGTGCACGAGTTCGACAAGCGCGGTGAGGACGCCGGGGTCGGTGTCGGGGAGCACGCCGTGGCCCAGGTTGAAGATGTGGCCAGGGTGCCCGCCCGCGCGTCGCAGCACGTCGCGGGCCTGCGCAGCCACGACGTCAGGGCCGGCGAGGCACACCGCGGGGTCGAGGTTGCCCTGGAGCGCAACGCCGTCTCCGAGTCGGGCGCGGGCGTCGTCGAGATGCGTCCGCCAGTCGACGCCGACCACCTCCGGCCCCGCTGCGGCGAAGAGCTGCAGCAACTCCGCGGTGCCCACCCCGAAGTGGACGCGCGGCACGTCGAGGTCTTCCAGGGCCGCGAAGACCTTGCGCGAATGGGGCAGGACGCGTCGTTCGTAGTCGGTCGGCGTCAGTGCCCCGGCCCACGAGTCGAACAGCTGCAGCGCGGTGGCGCCCGCAGCGACCTGCGAACGCAGGGAGGCGATCGCCAGGTCGGCGAGCTTGTCGAGCAGGTCATGCCACAGGGCGGGGTCGCCGTACATGAGCGCCTTGGTGTGCTCGTAGGTGCGCGACGGGCGCCCCTCCAGCAGGTAGCTCGCCACGGTGAACGGCGCCCCGGCGAAGCCGATGAGCGGTGTGTCGCCGAGCTCGTGCGCGAGCGAGCGCACGGTCTCGAGCACATACGGCGTGTCGGTGTCGGGCTCGAGGGGACGCAGACGTGCGAGGTCGTCACGCGTCCGGAACGGCTCGGTGACGACCGGTCCGACCCCCGGCTGGACGTCGACGCCGAAGCCGATCGCCGCGACCGGCACGACGATGTCGGAGTACAGGACCGCGGCGTCGACCGCGTGGCGACGCACGGGCTGCAACGTGATCTCGGTGGCCAGGTCGGGCGTGCGGATGGCGTCGAGGATGCTGCCGCTGCCCCGCAGCGTCCGGTACTCCGGAAGGGAGCGGCCGGCTTGGCGCATGAACCACACGGGGACGTGGCGAGCGGGCTCTCCGCGTGCGGCTCGGAGGAAGGGAGCGTCGTCTGGCGGCACCGCCTCACCGTAGCGACGACGCGTGGTCGCCTCGCAGTCCGTGGGGGCTGGTCACCGCAGCGGCGAGCGGTCCCGCGGCGCGGGGGAGGTGGGGGCGCTCAGAAGAGCTTGTCTGCCCAGGTCTCGCCTGCACCGAGCCCGCCCGGGCAGGCGTAGATGCCCGTCGAGATGTGGCGGATGTACTCGTTGAGGCCGTCGGTGGCGAGGTTGCGTTGCACGCGCACGAAGTGGTCCGGTTCGTTCACGAACGCGATGAAGAACAGCCCCGCTTCGAGGTTGCCCTGTGACGGGTCGACCCCGTCGGTGTAGTTGTAGCCACGGCGCAGGAGGCGGATGCCGCCGTTCGAGTCGGGGGCGGCCAAGCGGATGTGTGACGTCTCGGGGATGACCGGCGTCCCGTCGGAACCCTTGGCCTTCAGGTCGACCGGCGCGAACTCGGAGGACTGACCCAGCGGTGCGCCGGTGTCTTTCGCCCGCCCGAAGGTCGCTTCCTGGTCGGGGAGTGCGTCGTGGTCCCACACCTCGAGGAACATGGCGATCTTGCGGGTCACGAGGTACGACCCGCCGGTCATCCAGGGCTGGTCGCTGCCGGAACCGACCCACACGAAGTCGTTCACGTGGCTGGCGTCTTCGACCTTGAGGTTGTTGGTGCCGTCCTTGAACCCCATGAGGTTGCGTGGGGTGGCCTGAGACGTGCTCGTCGAGGACGTGCGCCCGAACCCGAGTTGCATCCACCGGTGCGTGGTCGGGCCGATGCCTTGGCGGATGAGGTTGCGCACCGCGTGGAACGCAACCTGTGGGTCGTCCGCGCACGCCTGGATGCAGATGTCGCCGCCCGAGATGTCGGGGCGGATCGCCTCGTTCGGCAGGCGCGGAAGGTCGGCGAGCAGCTTGGGCCGCTTCGCGGCGAGACCGAGGTCGTCGCGAAACAGCGACGGTCCGAACCCGATCGTGATCGTGAGGTTGGAAGGGCCGAGCCCGTACGCCTCGCCGGTGTCGGGTGGGGGCCCGTCGGTGTTGGCCATGCCACCCGGCACGAGGTTGCCGGCGGTCATGGCCTCGGCAGAGGCCGTCCAGCGACGCAGGAGGTCGGCGAGCTCGTGGGGGTCGTGGGTGACGACGTCGAGCGCTGAGAACACGAGGCGGTCCTGGGCAGGCGTGGTGACGCCAGCCTGGTGCGCGCCGCGGAACGGCACGACGGTGGACGCCGGTGTGGCGGCCTGGGCCTTGTTGTCGTCGCTGCAGGCGGCGAGACCGGTAGCGGCGAGCGCCGTACCTGCGCCTGCCAGGCCTGCCTGGCCGAGGAAGCGGCGCCGCGAGAGGTCGGTGCGCATCAGACCGTGACCTTCACGGGGACCTCTGCCAGAAGCTCGACGAGGGGCTTCACCGCGTCGGAGAGCTTGCGGCGCTGGGCATCGGTGATGGTCGAGGACGCGTCCTGCTCGTAGCCCCACTCGATGAAGCCGCTTCCTTCCACGCCGGGTGTGGCCTTGAACGAATCGAGCGCGGCCTGCACCGCCTTGGCCTTGTCGTCGATCTTGGCGAGCAGGTCGGGGGCCGACTTCTGCAGCGCCGGGCGCACCAGGTCGACTGCCTTGAGGGAGCCGTCGAGGTTGGCCTGGAAGTCGCTCAGGTCGGTGTGGGAGTAGCGCTCCTCCTCGCCGGTGATCTTGGTGGTCATCACCTCGTCGAGGAGCTCCTTGGCGCCGTTGGTGATCTCGTCGGGGACGTATGTGCCGGACTTCGACTTCACCAGCGACTGGAGCTTCGCCACGTCGGCGTCGAGCTTGTCGGCGATCGGAGCCATGCCGTCGAGCGAGTGCTGGACCCACAGGGCGTACTCGAGGCGGTGGAAGCCGGTCAGGTCCTCCGGTGCGACGCCGTCGTCGGCCCGACCGTCGATCTCGGGGTCGAGGTCGCCGAACGACTCTGCGACGGGTTCGATGCGCTCATAGGGCGCACGGGCCGGGGCGTAGAGCTGCTTGGCCTTGGCGAGGTCACCGGCGCGCACCGCGTCGGTGAAGGCCTTCGTGACCGTGATGAGCTCGGCGGTCTGCGCCTCGATGTAGGTGCTGTACCCCTTCACCGCAGCGACGAGGTCGGGGTTGGTCTTCCAGTCCTTCACCTCGGCGCCCTTGGCGACGGTGAAGGTCCAGGTGTCTTGCTTCGCCCCGGGGCACACCATCTTGTAGGTGCCCTGGCGAAGGTTGAGCTTGAACGTGCCCGACAGGCCCGACGTGAGGTTCTCCTTCTCACCCAGGATGTTCGAGAGGTCCTCGGACTTCAGCTCGGCCTCGGTGACCTTGGCGGAGCCGCCGTTGGTCACGACGAAGCTCACCTCACCGGACGGAGCGGTGGCGGGAACCGGCTCGCAGCCGGCATCGGTCAACTTCACCTCGATGGTGCCGGGCGCACCCGACTTCGCCTCCTGTTTCGCGCAGGCGCTCAGCGTGACCGCGAGGCCGACGGTGAGGGTGGCGACGCCGAGACGGGTGATGCGTCGGGTGACAGGCACAGGCACGGTGTGGCTCCTGGTTCGGGGTGGTGATCGAGCAGCGGTGGCGGTTCTGACGGTCGAGCGGTGTGGTGGCGACTGCTGTGGCGGTCAGGCGGTGGCCGTGGGCAGCTCGTCTGCCGGCTGTGCGTGCGGTGCCGGAGCGGTGCTCGGCGCACGGCGCCGGGGCTTGGCGAGCACCAGGGCGAGCATCGGGACGAGGTAGGCCACATAGGCGATGACCTCGACGACGGCCGGCTTCTGTTGGATGCCCAGCACGCCGGTGACCAGTGACTCGACGGGCGTGCCCTTGTGCACGAGCCAGTTCAGGTCCCACGTGGCGCCTTGGCCGAACGTGACCCAACCGGCCTCGTGCCCCGTGCGGAAGGCGCTCATGACGAGGCCCGCGGCGATGACCACGAGGACGACGCCGGTCACGGTGAAGAAGCGTCCGAGGTTGATCTTCACGCCACCTCGGTAGATGAGGAGACCCACGACCACCGCGCAGGCGATGCCGAGGAGGGCACCGATGCCGCCGGCCGTCTTGTCCGTCGAGTTCTGGAACGTCGCGAGCAGGAAGACCGCGGTCTCGAACCCCTCACGCATGACGGCAAGGAACGCCATCAGGACCAGCGCCTTCGCGGAGCCGGCCGCGAGCGCTGCCGCGGCATGCCCCTCGATGTCGCCTTTCAGGTCACGCGCATGGCGGCGCATCCACACGACCATGTACGTGACGAACCCGACCGCGATCAGCCCGATGACGGTTTCGAGCCCCTCTTGCTGCTTCTGGGGGAGCTCGCGCGAGAGGGCGTCGAGACCGATGCCGATGGCGAGGCACAGCACCACGGCTGCAAATGTGCCGATCCACACCTGGCGAAGTGCGTCGCGTCGCCCTTGCTGGGCAAGGAACGCCGCCACGATGCCGACGATCAGCGCCGCTTCGAGGCCTTCGCGCAGGCCGATGATGAAGGTGGGAAGCATGGACGCCTTGCTGATGAGGGTGGTGGTCGCGACACCATAAAGTTAGGCCACCCTACCGGTCAAGCGACGGCGCCCGTGCGCCGTGGTGTTCGGGTGACACGGGGTTCGCCGTGCCGATGGGCGGGTGCTCGCGTTCCTTCTCCTGCGCCGGCTCCTGCCCCGACACCTCGCGTGCCCAGGCGATACGGTGCGCGGCGTGTTCGAGCTCTTCTCCGACCGGCAGGACGAGGTCGCGCAAGCGGCGGCGGGTGCGCCTGGCGTGCAGTTCGCCGAAGGTGATCTCTTCGGCAGCACCCGTGCTCCCTTCCCGCTGCTGCACCGCGGCGACCGCCGAGTTGTCGAGCGTGTGCTGTGGCGTGAGGGAGACGCCCATTGCGTGCGAGTGTTCGACTACCGCTACGAGGACGTGTCCGGCGAGAACAAGCGGCGTTCACCTCGCTACACCTGTGCCACCGCGCTGGCCAACGCCGCCTGGCCCTACACCGACATCGATCCCGCCAGCGCGCTGACCGACTTCTCGGGCTTCTTCGGCGGCAACGATCGACTCGACATCCCCGACGACGCGTTCGCCGACGCCTTCGTCGTGCACGGGACCGACCACCGCTTCGCGTCCGCCTTCCTCGAGGCGGGCACGCGCGCGTTTCTCCTCAACACGGCCCGGGCGCTGTCCGTCACGTTGAACGGTGCCTGGCTGCTCGTGTCGTCGCCCAAGGTGCCAGCTGATCTCGTTCCGGCCTACTTCGGCTTCGTCGACGACCTCTTGCGCCACCTCGAGAAGCCGACGCGGGCGATCGCTCCAGGGCCACTCCCCGGAGATCTGCACCGTGCCATGCCCGACCCCGGTGCCGTGCGCATCACCGGGGGCGGTCTCGACCCGTTCGCCCGTTCCGACGAAGGTGGCGCGACGTTGCTGGAGGACGAACTGCTCGGGTTCCACAGCCACGTCCCGGCCGTCTTTCGCGACCTCACCACCGCCGGAGCAGCCGAGATGGCAGAGCAAGCCATCCGGCAGCGCATGCTCGCCGACCCGGCATGGGAAGAGGTGTTCGAGGCGCACCCCCTCGGTGCGCTCCGAGAGCCCGAGGCGCCCGAGCGTGGGGTTGACGGTGAGCTGCTCCCGCGCGGTCGCCAAGACCCGTGGGGACCGGGGCGCCCCGGCTACGACTGGCGCTACGACGGCCCGGGCGGTCCCGCCGCGTCGCAGGACGGCGCACAGCCGGTCGACGCGCAACCGGCCGATGGCGAGATATCTGCCGCCGACGACGACACGCCGGGCTGAACCGCAGCCGGGCTGAACCGCCGCCGGGCGATCGATCGCTCCGTCGTCGCTGAGACCGGAGGCAGGACGCGCACGTCGGCCCTCGGCACGGCTGTGACGTGGCCCTGTAACGTTCGCGTCATGGGGGAACTTCGTGTATCTGTGATGGGACGGCCGCGGGCGCGCGTGGGGGGTCGGCGAGGGGCAGCCGCCGTGCTCGTCGGGCTCGCGCTGCTGGCAGGCTGTTCGTCGAGCAGCGACAAGACCGCTGGTGGATCGACCGGGTCGTCGACGCCCACGACCGGCGCGCACGACACAGCCACAGATTCGGGTGGTGCGTCCTCCTCGTCGGCAACCGACGGCGAGTTCAGCCTCCTCACCTACAACGTGGCGGGCCTCCCGGCGGAGATCTCGAAGGAGAACCCGAAGGAGCACCTGCCGCTCATCAGTCCGCTGTTGAACGACTACGACGTGGTCATCACACAGGAAGACTTCGACTGGTGGGGGTCGCTCGCGGGCGGGTTCGACTTCGTGCACTACCACGAGCGTCTGCGTGCCGACGTGACGCACAAGTACCGCTCTGCGAAGCACCCCGGGCCCGACGCCGTCGACCTCGACCTCACGTCCCGGCCGGCTCCGGAGGTGGGTGACGGACTCGGCGTGCTGTCGCGGTTCCCCATCGACGGCAACACCCGTGTGCCGTGGAAGGGCTGTTTCGGTGGCTTCGACACCAAGGACGGCGGGGCCGGTGACTGCCTCGCCATGAAGGGCTTCTCCATGACTCGGGTGACGCTCGCGTCGGGTGCGGTCGTCGACCTCTACGACCTGCACGGTGAGGCCGGTGGCACCGCCACAGATCAGCAACTCCAGGCCGACGACTACGCCCAGCTCGCCGCATTCGTCAACGAGCACAGCAAGGGCCACGCCGTCATCCTCGGCGGGGACACCAACCTCCACACCGACAACGTGCACCCCGACGGCAGCAATGGTGCCGACACGAAGATCTGGAACGACTTCATTGCCGCGACCGGCCTCACCGACTCGTGCGCGGCGACGTCGTGCCCCGACACCGGCCGCATCGACAAGATCGCCTACCGCTCCGGTGGTGGCGTCGAGTTGACTGCCTTGACCCACGCCTTCCTGGCCGACCGCTTCGTCGACGCGAGTGGCGATGCCCTCAGCGACCACGACCCGCTCGAGGTGCGGTTCCGCTGGACCCGCAGCTGACCTGGCGCCCGTCCCGACCCGCTGCTTCCCGCTCGCCCTCGCACACCACCGGAGCCACCTGATGTCGTCGATGCCTGCCCCTCGCCCTTCTCGACGTTGGCGCCGCGCCGCCGCTGCGCTGCCGTTGGCCGCCCTCCTGGCAGCTTCCGCCGCGACCGCATCGGCGGCGCCCGCTGGTCCCGCTGACGACCGCTTCGCTGCGATCACCGGCCCGATGGGTGCGTTCGTGGTGAAGCCCGACGCGTTCGGGATGGACGCCACCAAGGTGCTCGCGGACGTGCCGTCGCTCCTGTCGTCGGTCGATCAGGCGCGGGCGAGCGCGTTGGTGCAGGAACTGGCGTTCCCGCGTGGCAGCTCCGCGTCCGACGCCGCCCGTCAGCAAGCCACCGAGATCGTGACGCAGCAGTTCGTCGACGCCGGGTACGAGCCCCACACCCAGTCGGTGGTGCTCGCCTCCACCGGCAAGGACATGCCGAACGTGTACGCCACGCTCCCCGGCACGCAGTGCTCGAACCGCGTGCTGGTGGTCGGCGCCCACTACGACTCGGAGGACCCGCAGGGCCCCGCCGCGGACGACAACGCCACCGGGGTCGCGGGCCTGTTCGAGTTGGCACGTGCCCTGCACGACCACCCGCTGCCGATCACGGTCCGGTTCGTGGCGTTCTCCTACGAGGAGAACGGGTTGGTGGGATCGTTCGCGATGGCAAAGCAGGACAAGGCGGACGGGACCGACATCGTGGGTGCCGTCTCACTCGAGATGCTGGGTTACACGACGACCGCGATCGACCCGCTCACGAACATCCCGGGCACGTACCTGGCGATGGTGACCGACCCCGCATCGGCGCCGCTCGCGCGTGCGTTCGGGGCGGCGGCGTACACGTACACGCCGGAGTTCCCTGCGTTCGCGGCGGTCATCGACCCTGACGTGCTGCCCGACATCTACCGCTCCGACCACGCGGCCTACGCCTTGAACGGCTACGAGGGGCTGATGGCGACCGACACCGCGAACTTCCGCAACCCGAACTACCACCAGCCGACCGACACGCTCGACACGATCGACTTCTCCTTCCTCGCGCACTCGACTCGTACGGCGCTGGCGGGTGTGGCGACCCTCGCTTCGTCGGACCAGAACGGCGACGGCACCGCCGACCTGTGCGCACCGCCCGCGCCCCCGGTCACGACCGCGCCGACGAGTCTGCCCGTACCTCCCGCGGCCCCGCCGGCCGCGGCGCCCGCCGTCCCGGTGGTCGGGAACGCCCGCTACACCGGCTGACTGCAGGGCCCGGCCCGGCACGTCAGGTGCCGTCGGAGGAGTTGGGGTGCTCCCACGCCCCCTGCCCTTCGTCGATGACCTCGGGACCGTCCTCACCTCGCCCGGCCAGGTAGGTGGCTCGACTCACGAGGTTCGATGCGGGCGGTGAGGTGAGCAGGTGGAGTAGGCCCGCCAGCACCATGGATGTGGTGTCGTTCACGTCGCGCAGGTTCACCGCGGTCCCGGCGAGGACGAGCAGCAGTCCGAACGTCGACGCCTTGGCGAGCGCGTGGAGGCGAGCAAGTGGGTCGCCGAAGGTGACCACACCAAGCGCGGCGACGCAGATGAAGGCGCAGCCCACGAGCGCGATGGCGTGGCCGATCATCGACCCCGCCGTTCGATGAAGCGGGCGACCATGGCGCTGCCGACCGGCCCGACGAGGGCCAGCGCGATGAGCGCGGGGAGGAAGGCCCCGTCACCGGTCTGCATCGCCAGCAGGGCGATCGCGCCCATGCCGACGAGGACGAGGCCGTTCGAGGCGAGCAGCCGATCGACGAGCGACGGGCCGACCGCCAGGCGGTAGCCGAAGCCGAGCGCGGCACATCCCAGCAGGGCGTAGGCGACGGCGATCATGGGGTGTCCTGCCCGCCCGAATTGCGGGGGCGCAAGGCGGCGACGACGAGGTCCTCGAGGTGGGCGATGCCCGCCCGCGCGGTGTCGACGTCGTCGAGCAGCAAGAAGTGCAGGTACAGCACGTGTGGGTCGGTGGTGGCGTCGACGGTCATCGTGCCGGGGCTGAGCGCGATCACGTTTGCGACGAGGGTCGCCACCTCGTCGACAGGGTGCCGCAACTCGTAGGCGAGGACGCCCGTGCGGATCCGTGAGCCCGGCGAGAGGATCTCGCGCGCGACGAGCACGTTCGAGGTCACGAGCTGCCATGTCACGTGAGCCCCGAGGCGGGTGAAGCCCCAGACGCTGGGGTGGAGGTGGCGGTTCGGGGGATCAGCGGGAGGGAACGCCACCAGGAGCAGCGACGCGAGCGCCAGCCCGCTGGCGAGGTTCGCCGGCGAGACGTCGCCCCAGGCGAGCAACCACAGCCCGACCATGGCCAGGAGCCTGCCCAGGAACCTCATCGGGCGAACACCGCGGCGATGTAGTGGGACGGGCTGAGCAACTCCGTGGCGGTGCGTTCGCTGAACGCGTAGATCGGGCCCGCGCACGCGGCGATGGCAAGCGTGAGGGCGACAAGTGCGGCGGTGGCGGCGACCATGGTGGTCGGCCCTCCGAGTCGGGCGTGGACGCCCGTCAGGACCGCGCCCGCGGCGGCCTGCCCCTCTTCCGCCGGGTTCCAGAACACCCCTGCCCAGATGCGCAGCATCGACAGCAGCGTGAGCAGGCTGACGAGCAACGCGACGCCGACGACCGCGTACTGGCGCGCCCCGATGCCGGCGTCGATGAGCGCGAACTTGGCGACGAAGCCCGACAGGGGCGGTACCCCCGCCAGGCTGAGTGCCGTGAGGATGAACAAGGCGGCCAACACCGGCGCGGTGCGCACCATGCCGCCGACCCGGGCGAGTCGGCTCGAACCGCCCGTGTGCTCGATGAGGCCGCCGGTCAGGAACAACGAGGTCTTGACCACGATGTGGTGGATCATCGAGAAGACGACCGCGGCGACGCCCGCGACGGTGAAGAAGCCCAGGCCCATCACCATGTAGCCGATCTGGCTCACGATGGTGAACGACAAGATGCGCTTCACCTCGTCTTGTGCCAGGGCACCCAGGACGCCCACGAGCATGGTCGCCGCCGCGACCCACAGCAGGAGCTCCGTTGGTCGGGTGTCGGGAGGGAACAGCAGGATCTGCGTGCGGATGATGGCGTAGATCCCGACCTTTGTGAGCAGCCCGGCGAAGATGGCGGTGATCGGCCCGGGAGCCGTCGGGTAGCTGTCGGGGAGCCAGAAGAACAGCGGGAAGAGCGCCGCCTTGATGCCGAAGACCACGAGCAGCAGCACCGCGAACGCGGTGCGGACGTGTGGAGGCAACGTGGCCATGCGCACGGCGAGGTCGGCGAGGTTCACCGTGCCGGTCGCCGAGTAGAGCAGCGCGAGCGCGGTGACGAACAGCGTCGACGACAGCAGCGAGATGACGACGTAGGTCATGCCGGAGCGGACCTGCTCCCGTGTCCCTCCGAGGGTCATCAACACGTAGCTGGCGGTGAGCATCATCTCGAACGCCACGAACAGGTTGAACAGGTCGCCGGTCAAGAAGGCGCCCGCCACGCCCGCGGCAAGGACGAGGTACACCGACTGGAAGCCCACGTGGTTGCGCTCGGCGCCCGGCTCGCCGATGGCGTAGACGAGCACGCCGAGGAGCATCGTCGAGGCGACGAGCACCATGACCGCGGCGAGTCGATCTGCCACGAGCGTGATGCCGAGTGGGCCCGGCCATCCGCCGGCGTGCACGACGAGCGTGCCGTGTCGGTCCACCTGGATGAGGAGCACCGCGGCGACGAGGGTGACCGCGCTCAGGACCGACACGCCGACGACGCGTTGAGCGAGACGCCAGCGCCCGAGCAGGATCGAGACTGCGGCGCCTCCCAAGGGGAGGAGCAGCGGGAGCGGTACGAGCCACCTCATGGCTGGGCCTCCACCGGTCGTCCCGGGGCGGCGACGTGCTCGTCCTCGTCGAGGCTCGCTTCCTGGTCGGCGATCTCCTTGCGCAGCGCGCCACCCGCCGCGACGGCGCGGTCGCCCACGTCGTCGGGGACCTCGTCGTCGCCGTGCAGGATCCAGCTTCGATACGCGAGTGCCAGCAGGAAGGCCGTGACCGCGAAGCTGATCACGATCGCGGTCAACGCCAGGGCTTGGGGCATCGGGTCGCTTGGCGTTCCGGCGGTGTGGTCACCGACGATCGGCGGCACCCCACGACGGCCGGCGCTGATCAACAGCAGGTTGCCGCCGTGCGTGAGGAGGCCGAGCCCGATGATGATGCGGCTCAGCTTGCGTTGGAGGATGAGGTAGGTGCCGATCGCGAAGAGCAGGCCCGCGGCGGCGGCGAGCGTGAGCGTCATGCGGCGACCTCCGCGGGGTCGTCACCGAACGCCTCGAACACCATGAGCACCAGACCGACGACGGTCAGGTACACGCCGGCGTCGAACGCGAGGGCGGTGCTCAGGTGGGCGGCGCCGAGCAACGGAAGGTGCACGGTGTGCGCTGCGACGTCGAGGACAGGTCGTCCTCGCAGCAGCGGGTAGGTGGCGGTCGACACGGCGATCCCGAGGCCCGTGCCGAGGATCGTCCACGGCCGAACGCGCAGCCAGCTGCGGAGCTCGCGCATGCCGCCGACCACGTAGCGCAACGCGATGCCGGAGCCTGCCAGCAGTCCTCCCACGAAGCCGCCGCCAGGTTGGTTGTGGCCTGCGAACAGCAGCCACAGCGACGCCATCAGCACGAGGTGGAAGGTGACGCGCGCGGGGACGTCCAAGAACACCACCCGGTCCGGTCCTGTGGCGAGGCGGGTCTCGGTCCGGCCGGTCGATCGCGAAGCCGGTCGGCGACCTACGCGGGCGAGGGCGACGACACCGATCGCCGCCACCGCGAGCACGGTGATCTCGCCGAGGGTGTCGAGGCCACGGAAGTCCACGAGCGTGACGTTCACGACGTTGCGGCCACCCCCGTCCGGGACGGCACGGGCAAGCAACTCGTGCGACACCGTGTTGTCGTGGGGTTGCGATGCCGCCACCAGCGCGAAGCCGAAGACCGTCACGCCGACCAGGCCGGCGATCACGACCCGCGCCCAGCGGCGACGCGTGGAGGACTGCTTCTCGAAGCGGTCGGGAAGCCTGCGGAGGACGAGCACGAACACGACCGTCGACAAGGTCTCGACGGCGACCTGTGTGAGGGCGAGGTCGGGTGCTCCCGACAGCACGAACAAGCCCGCCATCGCGTAGCCGGTCACGCTCAGGAACAGGGCGGCGTGGAAGCGCCGGCGCACCACGGCTGCGCCGAGCGCACCGGCCAACAGCACCGCGGCGAGTGCGAGCTCTGTTGCGGGCCCGACCGCAGGCCAGCGCAGGTGATCCGTGCCACGCAGGAGCACGACGCCCGGCGCGAGCATCGCCGTCCCCAAGATCACGCCGATGTAGACGGGAAGTGAGCCGTTCTGCACGATGCCGGTGGTGCGTCGCGCGGTGGTTGCGAGGGCGCGCAGCACGACCAGGTAGAAGGCCTCACCGGACAGCACCCCCGACCCGGATGCCAACAGCCGCTGTGCTCGGCGGTTGGAGACGGCGATCGCCCAGCCTCCGAGGAAGGTGACCGCGGACAGCAGCAGGGGGAGCTCGAACCCGTGCCACAGGGCCAGGTGTGGGGGCGTCGCCCCCCGTACCAACGCACGCACGCTGGCGGCGGCGAGACGGTCCCCGAGGGCCGGGGCGACGCCGAGCACGACGGTCGCCGCCGCGAGGGAGAGTCCTGGCGCCACGAAGCCCCATGGGGGGTCAGCGAGCGGGCCTCGGTCAGCTGGCCGGTTGCGGCGGCGTGGTGCCACGAACGCCCCCCACCAGAAGCGTCCGGCATAGGCGACCGTCAGCATCGACCCCACGACGCAGCCGGCGAGCACGACCGAGCTGGCGGTGAACGGGCCTCCGGTGAACGCCCCGTACGCCCCTTCCTTCGCGAGGAACCCGATGGTGAGCGGCACCCCTGCCATCGAGGCGAGGCTCACGCCCGCCACGGTCTCGACCACCTTCCAGCGCGTGCCACGCAGAGCCGGGATGGTGCGCACGTCGCGTGTGCCCGTTTGGACGTCGATGACGCCGATGATCATGAACAGCGCGGCCTTGAACAGCGCGTGGGAGCACAGCAGCACCCAGCCCGCCGCAGTCGCGTCCGCCGTTCCGGCGCCGAACAGCACGACGAGCAGCCCGAGTTGGCTGACGGTGCCGAACGCGAGCAGGAGCTTCAGATCGTGCTGGCGCAAGGCGCGCAGGCCGCCAGACACCAGGGTGGCCAGACCGACGGCGAGGACGGTGGGGCGCCACACGCCGAGCCCGATGCAGACGGGGGCGAGCCGCGCGATGAGGTAGATGCCGGCCTTCACCATGGTGGCCGAATGGAGGAACGCGCTGATCGGGGTGGGCGCCGCCATCGCACCGGGGAGCCAGGCGTGGAACGGGTACTGCGCGGACTTGGTGAAGGCTCCGAGGAGGATCAACACCACGGCGGCCGTGACCGTGCCGCTCGGGGGGAGCGGTGCCGCCAGGATGACCGAGAGGCGGTACGAGCCCGCGGCATGGCCGAGCAGGACGAATCCGCCGAGCATTGCAAGCCCGCCCGCTCCCGTCACGAGCAGCGCATGCAGCGCCGCGGCCCGAGCGTCCGCGTCGGTGTGGCGGTTCCCGATGAGCAGGTACGACGTGACGGTTGTGAGCTCCCAGCAGGTGTAGAGGAGCAGCAGGTGGTCGGCTTGGACGAGCCCCACCATCGATCCGCCGAACAGCACCAGCAGCCCCGCGAGCCGACCGAGGTCTTCGCTGCGCGCGCTGAAGTAGCGGGTGGCGTAGATGCACACCGCCACGCCGACGAGGCTCACGATGAGCGTCATGGTGAGCGCCAACCCGTCGAGACGGAGGTCGATGGCGAGGTCCAACCCGGCGACCCACGTGACGTGCTGCGTCGTGACGCGGCCGGCGCCGACCCCGTGCAGGTGGCCGGCCGCCCACACCGCGATCGCGGCGAGCGGCAGAGCGGCAACCCAGAACGCGCGCTGCCCGAGGCGGCGCCCAGCCACGATCAGGCCCACCCCGACGATGGCGCAGGCGACCAGCAGCGCGGTCATGGCGGGCCGCTCAGGGTGCGCTGCATGGCTCCATGCTGGCCCAAGACGGCGGCGAGATGAGACGACCCGGTAGGTTCCGGGGCCACCTGCCAAGCCACGAGGGGACCCGGCATGACAACGCAGTTCGATCCCGCCACGGCCGCTGCCGAGCTGACCCTGCAAGAGAAGGCGGCGCTGTGCTCGGGGTCGGGCTTCTGGCACACGCGCGCGTTGGAGCGGGTGGGGATCCCCTCGATCATGGTCACCGACGGCCCCCATGGCTTGCGCAAGCAGTCGAGTGCGCAGACCGATCACGTCGGCGTCGGCGGGAGCGACCCGGCGACGTGCTTCCCGCCTGCGGTCACGTTGGCCTCGACGTGGGACGTGGCTTTGGCCGCCGAGGTCGGTGCGGCCATCGGGCGCGAGGCGCGCGCCACCGGTGTGGGCGTCGTGCTCGGTCCCGGCGTGAACCTGAAGCGTTCGCCGCTCTGCGGGCGGAACTTCGAGTACTTCTCCGAGGACCCGCTGCTGGCCGGGGAGATGGGTGCGGCGTGGGTGCGCGGGGTGCAGTCCCAGGGAGTCGGCGCGTCGCTGAAGCACTTCGCCGTTAACAACCAGGAGACCGATCGCCTGCGGGTCAGCGCGGACGTCGACGAGCGCCCCTTGCGAGAGCTCTACCTGGCGGTGTTCGAGCGGGTCGTGCGTGCCGCCGCACCGTGGACGGTGATGTGCGCGTACAACCGCATCAACGGGGTCTACGCGTCGCAGGACGCCTGGCTGTTGACGCGGGTGCTGCGCGAGGAGTGGGGGTTCGACGGCCTTGTGGTGTCCGACTGGGGAGCGGTGGTCGACCCGGTGGCGGCGGTCGATGCGGGCCTCGACCTCGAGATGCCGTCGACGGGCGGGACGAGCGCCGCGGCGCTCGTCGCCGCGGTGGAGGCCGGGGTGCTCGAGGAAGCCGTCCTCGACACGGCGGTGAGCCGGCTCCTCGGGCTCCTGGGGAAGGCCCTGCCCGGCCTGGACGAAGGGGGCGAGGTCGACTTCGACGCCCACCATGCGCTGGCACGCCGGGCCGGTGCTGCAGGGGCGGTCTTGTTGAAGAACGTCGACGCCACGCTTCCGTTGCGGTTGGAGGCGGGCTCGACGATCGCGGTGATCGGCGAGTTCGCCCGGACCCCCCGCTTCCAAGGGGCAGGGAGCTCCAAGGTCGAAGCGACCCGGGTCGACGATGCGCTCAGCGCGCTGCGCGCCGCCGTCCCCGACGGGGTCGAGGTGACCTTCGCCCCGGGGTACGGACTTGCCGAAGCAGGAACCGCAGACGCGGTCGAGCACGAGCTGCGTGCCGAAGCGGCTCGCGTCGCCGGAGCAGCGGATCAGGTGGTGGTGTTCCTCGGCCTGCCGGCGGCGGATGAGTCGGAGGGGTTCGATAGGACGCACGTGGACCTCCCCGCGGTGCAGGTCGAACTGCTGCGGGCGGTGGCGGCCGTGCACCGGCGGGTTGTGCTCGTCCTTGCCAACGGTGGGGTGGTCGCCGTTGGCGACTGGAGCGGCCATGCCACGGCGATCCTCGAGTGCTGGCTGGGCGGCCAGGCGAGCGGTGCCGCGGTCGTGGACGTGCTGACCGGAGCGGTGAACCCCTCGGGCCGTCTGGCGGAGACGATCCCCTGCCGCCTCAGCGACACCGCCTCGTTCGTGAACTTCCCGGGAGAGGACGGCCATGTCCGCTACGGCGAGGGGCTCGCCGTGGGGTACCGCCACCACGACGCGGTCGGCGACGAGGTCGCCTACCCCTTCGGCCACGGGCTCTCGTACACGACGTTCGCCTACGCGGACCTCGACGTCGCGGCGTGCGCCGCGGCGCCGGCCGCGGTGTTCGGCCCGGCCCCGTCACCTGACGACGCCGTGGAGGTGATCGAGGTGTCGTGCACGGTGCGAAACGTCGGCGCGGTGCGCGGCGCGGAGGTGGTGCAGCTGTACGCGGCCGCCCCGCAGCCCGCCTCGGGTGGCCCGGTGTGGCGTCCGGTTCGTGAGCTGAAGGCCTTCGCGAAGGTGGACCTCGCGCCGGGGGGCGAGGAGCGGGTGCGCTTCCGCGTCTCGGCGCGTGACCTCGCTCGTTGGTCGACGGTGCTGCACGCCTGGGTGCTCGACGCCGGGACCTACACGGTCTGGGTGGGTGCGTCCTCACGTGACCTGCGCCTGTCGGGCGACGTGCGCGTCGACGCTCCTGCGGTGGCGCTCCCGCTCGACAGGTCATCCACGCTCGGCGAGTGGCTCGACCACCCCGCCGGCCATGACCTCCTGCTCGACGCGCTGCGCAAGAACAAGCTCGGCGACCTGACGCCGATGCTCGCCGACGCGGAAGGCTTGCGGATGATCGCGAGCTTCCCGCTGCTACGCATCGTCGGATTCCTCGGCGACGCGTTCACGGTGGCTGACCTCGACGGGCTGCTGGCGCAGATCGCCTGACGCACGCCTCCGGTCAGGCGTCGAGGTCGGTGGCTGCGCCGGCGAACTGCGAGTTGTAGAGGCGGTGGTAAGCGCCGCGTGCGGCGAGGAGCTCGGTGTGGCTGCCCTGCTCGACGATCTGGCCCTGCTCCATCACCAAGATGAGGTCCGCGTCACGGATCGTGGAGAGTCGGTGCGCGATCACGAAGCTCGTGCGCTGCGCGCGCAGGGCCGCCATGGCCCGCTGGATGAGCACCTCGGTGCGGGTGTCGACCGAGCTCGTCGCCTCGTCGAGGATGAGGATGGCCGGGTCGGCGAGGAACGCTCGGGCGATGGTGA
>CAZUMJ010000033.1:0-32910 GCA_964621605.1 uncultured Iamiaceae bacterium
CGTAACGAACTGGAGCCGGGGCATGGAACTGCGTGGCAAGCGAATCGTCCTCACGGGCGCGAGTGGCGGCCTGGGGCATGCCGCCGCCCGTGCCCTCGCGGTCCACGGCGCACACCTCGTGCTCACCGCGCGCAGGGAGGCAACGCTGCGAGACCTCGCAGCCGAGATCGACGCCGAGGTCGTCGTCGCCGACCTCACCGATCGGGCCGATGTGGCCCGCCTTGCCGCACTGGCCGCCGATGCGGACGGCCTCGTCGCGAACGCCGGCGTGGGGGCGGACCGCCCCGTCGCCGAGGTGACCGTCGACGAGATCGACGCGGTCATCGATGTGAACCTTCGGGCGCCTGTCGTGCTCGCCACCGCCTTCGCCCAGGCCCACCTCCGCTCCGGCACCCCTGGGCAGCTGGTCCTCATCGGGTCGCTGTCCGGGCTTGCCGCCAGCCCCGAGTCGCGCCTCTACAACGCCACCAAGTTCGGCCTGCGCGGGTATGCGCTCGCCCTTCGCCAAGACCTCGCGCCGCACGGCATCGGCGTCACCCACGTTGCACCGGGATTCATCCGCGATGCCGGGATGTTCCACGACGGCGACATCGACCTGCCGAAGGGTGTCCGCACGAAGTCCCCCGCGGACGTGGGCGACGCGGTGGTCCACGCCCTGCAAGCGAACCCCACAGAGGTGTTCGTCTCGCCGCTCGAACTCCGCCTCAGTGCCACCCTCGCCACCGTGGCTCCTGCCTTCAGCGCGCGCGTGCAGGCCAAGCTCGACGCCGCAGGTCGCAAGCGCGCAGGCTGACGCGAACCGGCGCGGCCGGCGCCTGCATGCGAGGCGGCGAAAACCCGGCGAGCTTGGCCTGCACGCGCAGCACAGCCGACGAGGCGTGCAGACACCAGTGTTTCTCACTCTGTAGAGTGGCGCCATGCTCAACGGTGTTCGCTCCACCCGCCGCGCCCGTGCCTCCGGCGCGGCCATCGCGCTGATCTGCTCCGTCTTCCTCGGCACGCTGGCGGTCGCCCCTGCCGACGCTGCGCCGCTCGTGGACGTGTACACGGGCAGCGTCGACGGCTTCTACGTCGTCCCCGACCCACTGCCCGCCGGCAGCCCCGGCGAGGTGATCCGGGTCATGGACGTCGCCTCGACCGCAAGCACCGTGACGCAACGGATCATGTACCACTCCGTCGACGGAGCCGGCCGTGACCGAGCCGTCACGGGCACCATCACCTACCCGACCGGCCCGGCGCCGAGCGGCGGGTGGCCGGTGCTCACCATCGCGAACGGCACCGTGGGGCTCGGCTCGCAGTGCGCTCCCAGCCGCACCAGCATGGGTCCCTACGGATGGGGCCTCGACGCCGTCATCGTCGACAGCGACTACATCGGTAGCGGCCCCGCCGGCGAGGTCCAGGCCTACCTCTCCCGTCCCAGCGAAGGCCACAGCGTGCTCGACGCGGTGCGAGCCGCCCGCAACCTGAGCGCGACGCACGCGGGCGACGACATCCTCATCCTGGGCGGCTCCCAGGGTGGGCATGGTGCACTTTCGGCGAGTGAGCTCGCAGCCACCTATGCACCAGAACTCCACCTGCTGGGAACCGTCGCCCTCGCCCCTGCCGCGCTGTTCGACCGTGTCTACGGCGGCATCGACCCCTTCGTGACCCGCGTCGTCGGCGCGATGGGGTTCCGCGGCCTCATGACGGAGCACCCCGAGATCGACCCGAGCGACTACCTCACCCCAGCCGGCCTCGCCGCGATGAACCAGATCGGCGGCATGTGCACCTCGGACATCACCACGACGGTGCTCGGCGTGCCCTTCGACGGCTTCTACTCGCACGATCCGACCCAGACCGAACCTGCGCGCAGCATCATGCTCGCGAACGACGTGGGGAACGTGGAGTTCTCGGCACCCCTCCTCCTGGTGCAGGGGCTGGCGGACACCACCGTCGTCCCCGAGCGCACCCGTGACCTCTACAGCCGCATCTGCGCGACGGGGCAGACCGTCGAGTATCGCGAGGTCGCCGGCGCCACGCACGAGAACGTCGGGCAGGTGGACGGGGACGCCATCCGCTCCTGGCTCACCGCCCGCTTGGACCACGCCGCACCGACCGACACCTGTGGTCAGCCCCTCTCGCCCCTGCACCCCACCCCGACCACCCCGCCCCCGGCGCCGCAACCCGGCACGACGCCACACACAGCCGTCAGCCCCGTCGCGATCGCGGTTCCGGCACGCCCGACCTACACCGGCTGAGCGACCGCGAGCGGAGGCGCCTCAAGCGCCCTCCGCGGGCAGCACCTCTTCCGAACGGCGGTCGCCTGCCAGACGGGAGATGCCGACACGGCCACGCCCAGCAGCCTTCGCCGCATACATCGCAGCGTCGGCCCGATCGAGGAGGGCCTCGGGTGGCTCCTCCCCGGCCCAACAGGCCAGCCCTGCCGAGAACCCGACCTCGGCGAGCGCGGGATGCTTCCCGGCCGCGGCGCGCAGCCCCTCGATGACCGAGACAGCACCCGCGAGGTCGGTGTGCGGCAGCAGCATGCAGAACTCCTCGCCGCCGTAGCGGGCCACCACGTCTCCGGTTCGGAGCCGGCTCCGGAACAACTCGGCGAACCCCTGCAGCACACGATCGCCGGCCAGATGACCGTGCGTGTCGTTGAAGCGCTTGAACCAGTCGAGATCGATCATCACCAGGCTCAGCGGACCGTCCTCACGGGCCGCCGACCGACAGGCCTCCTCGATGCGCATCCCGAGGTCCCGACGGTTCGGCAAGCCGGTCAGTCCGTCAGTGCGGCTGAGTTCCTCGAGGCGGCCGATGTAGCTCGTGCGGTTCACCAGCGCGCCGAGTTGGAGGACCATGCGCTCGAAGTTGAAGCGGTCCACGAGCAGGTCCAGACCAGGCCTGCTGAGCCCGTCGAGGGCGAGCACGAGCAGTTCGCCGTCGCCACCCTCCGCGACCAGCACTGCCCGCTCCCCTTCGCGGAACACACCGTCGTGCGCGCGGGCAGCCGCGACCTCCTCCGGATGAGGGGGCACCGCGGCAGCGACGACCGCCTCCGCCGACCACGCCTCGAGCAACGCCAGGTCCGCATCCACGTACGAGTCGGACCGGTCCCCCTCCGACCCTCGATCATCCGACGCCACCCGGTACGCCGCAACCCGGGCGGCCCCGGACCATCCGGCGATGGCTGGGACGACCTCGGCAACGCCTTCGGAGAGACGTGACGCACGTGCAGCGATACCGGCCACCTCGGCGAGACCGAGGTTCTGCCGGTCCGAGCGCAGCGAGGCGAGCGCCAGCATGTGCACCATCACCGCCGCGATCCCCCACGCGGCCCCATAGGAGACCACATACGCAGGAGTGACGCCGTCGATCGCGCCGGACGCCACCGACGGCCAAGTGACCGAGACGAGGGCGACGGCCCAGCTCACCGCGATCATGGTCCGATTGCCGATCATCGCGAGCAGCAACGTCGGGATGAACACCAACGGCCGGTACAGCCCTGCAGGACCGCCGATCGCGTAGTCGAGGATGCCGGCGGAGACGGTGCCGACTGTGACCTCGGCAAGCACGAGCAGCGGTGGCGGCTCCCAGTAGCCACGCGACCGGATCATGCGCCGCAGGTGGACGCCGTTGACCGCCAGCGTGGCCGTCGCCCCGGCAAGCGCGATCAGCAGCCAGGGCCACCGGGTCCCGGTGCCACGAGGGAGCAACGCCCCGAGGATCGGGACCAGCACCGCCACATAGGTGAGCCCGATGACCCGCCAGCCGAAGGTGGACATGACCGGATCGATCTGTGTCGCGTAGTCGAGGCGCCGCCGCCGCAAGGGTTGCATGTGGACGCAGTATCGGCGCGCGAATCGTGGGGGTTGACCGCGAGACGTCAACAAACCTCGTGTACTGGACGACGGCGGGCGAGGCGGGGGGTCTGCCGGGTGGTCATGGGCAGAGGTCCAGCCCCTCGAACTCGCCGCCGGACCGCCAGCGCTCCAGCAGTGCGAAGAACGCAACCGGCCCCTGCGGGTAGCCCGCCCAGTTGAGACGTCCCCGCTCACCCGTGTCGCGGCCTTCGTTGTTGTAGTAGCCGGGCGTGCACGTCTGGTCGCCACCGATGATGCCCGGCCCGGCGGACAGCAGGAGGTCAACCCACGCCTGCTCCGCCTCGCCGGTCACCTCGACCGTTCGCGCCTGCTGGTGCTCCGCGGCGGCGACGACCACCGCCACCGTGCGCCCGGCTTCGGACAGGTTGTGGGTGTAGTTCGAGACGAGGTTGGCGCCTTGCGACGCGCCGATCACGAAGAAGTTCGGGAACCCGTGCACGTGGATGCCGTGCATGCTGCGCATGCCTTCAGCCCAGTAGCTCGACAGGGTGAGCCCGTCGCGACCGACCACGTCGAACCCGGCGCGTCTGTGGTATTCAGTTCCCACCTCGAAACCTGACGCATACACGATGCAGTCGACGGGATAGGTCCGGCCGGCGACGACGACCCCCTCGGGGACGATGCGCTCGACCCCGGCGCCGTTGGTGTCGACGAGGTGGACGGTGGGCCGGTTGTACGCCTGCAAGTACTCGTCGTGGAAGCACGGGCGCTTGCACAGCTGGCGATACCAAGCCTTCAGGCCATCAGCCGTGGCGGGATCGTCGACGATGCGATCGACCCGCGCGCGGATCTCGTCCATCTTGCCGAAGTCGGCATCCTCCACCGCCTGGCGCAAGGTGTCTGCGGTGAGCCCGTCTGCGGCCAGCTCGATGACCCGATCACGGATGCGCAGCGCGATGTCGGTCCAGCCGTCCTCGACCAGGTCGACCTCGGCGAACCCGCCGGTCTGCAGCGTGCAGAAGTTGTCGAGCCACCGCTGTTGCCAGCCTGGGCCCTGCACCTCACGCGCGAACCACTCGGGGTCGGTCGGGCGGTTGCCCCGTTCGTCCACCGAACTGGGGGTGCGCTGGAATACGTACAGTTCCGCGGCATCACGGGCGAGCCGGGGAACGCACTGGACCGCCGTGGCGCCGGTGCCGATGACGGCGACCCGCTGATCCGCCAGACGGTCCATCGCCGCGCCGGACGCATCTCCACCGGTGTAGGCGTAATCCCAGCGACTCGTGTGGAAGCTCACGCCGTCGAACGTGTCGATGCCCTCGATGCCGGGAAGCTTGGGCTTGTGCAACGGGCCGGTCCCGACCGCGACGTATCGGGCGCGGAGCCGGTCACCCCGGTTCGTCTGCACGATCCAGCGTGCCGCATGGTCGTCCCAGTTCAGGCCGGTGACCTCCGTGTGGAACAACGCCCGCTCGAACAGCCCGTACTGGGTGGCGATCCGTCGACAGTGCTCGGCGATCTCGGGACCGTGCACGTACTTCTCGGTCGGCATGTGTCCGGTCTCCTCCAACAGCGGGAGGTAGACGAACGAGTGCGTGTCGCATTGCACGCCCGGGTAGCGGTTCCAGTACCAGACACCACCGACATCTCCGGCTTTGTCGATGAGACACACGTCCGTGACACCGGCCTCGACGAGCCTTGCAGCGGTGACGAGGCCGGCGAAGCCCGCGCCGACCACCGCGACGGTGACGTCGTCGGTGCGTGGGGCGCGGGCCTCGACCGGGAGGTGCGGGTCGGCCTCGCCGCCGTCAAGGTGACCGACGAGTTCGAGATATTGGTCGTTGCCATCAGGGCGCAGTCGCTTGTCGCGCTCTGCTCGATACCTGGCCTTGGTCGCCGTACGGGCGTCGTCGCTCACTTCGTCCCCCTCTGGAAGCTCCCCTACGGGCACGCGAGCAGATCTTGACCCGCCGGTCAAGGCGGGATGGCGGGGACCTCGGGCAACGCCGGTCGGGTAGAACTCCGTGTGTGACAGGAGGCCCCATGCGCACCGACGCCCTTCCCGATCTCGACCTGTTCGACCCCTCCGGAGCCGCCAGCGTTCGCGCACGCATCGCCGAGCTGCACGAGGCAGGCCACTGGCTCGCACAAAGCGCACTCTGGCCGACCGTGCTCACCTACGACGACGCGCACGCCTTGTGGGGTGACGCACGGTTCGTCGCACTCGGCACCGCACTGCTCGAGGCCCAAGGCATCACCTCCGGCGCGCTGTTCGAGCGCTCGAAGCGAAACCTGCTGTCCCTCGAGGGTGCCGAGCACTCCCGCATCCGTCGTCTTGTCACACCCGCATTCACACCCAAGGCCGTTGCGCGCCTCCGACCGGCCATGCGGACCTACCTCAACGAGCGCCTCGACAGCCTCGTCCCACGCGGTGGCTGTGAGTTCGTCGCGGACGTCGCGGAGCAATACCCGATCGCGATCATCGCAACGATCGTCGGCGCTCCCCTCGAGGACTGGCCGCTGTTCTCAAGGTGGGCGGACAGCATCATGAAGCAGTTCAGCTTCAACCTCGGGCAGGACCTGCCAGAGATCGAAGGTGCCCTCGCAGAGATGGACGCCTACGTCGCCGAGCTCGTCGAGCAGCGGCGTCTCGACCCGAGCGACGACCTGCTGTCGGTCCTCGTCGCGGCAGAGGAGGACGGCGACCGCCTCACCACTCGCGAGCTCCTCGACCTCGTCACGGGCCTCCTCCTTGCCGGAACCGACACGACCCGCAACCAGCTCGGCCTCGCGATGCTGTGGTTCGCCCGCAACCCCGACCAATGGGAACTCCTCCGCGTCGCCCCCGACACCGTCTCGAAGGCCGTGGAGGAGGTCCTTCGTTTCGACCCGACGGCGTCGGGCACCTTGCGCATCGCGACCGAGGACGTCACCCACCGAGGCGTGACCTTCCCCAGGGGTTCCACGATCTACCTCCTCGCGACCGCCGCGAACCACGACCCCGCTGTCGTGACGTGCCCCCATTCGTTCGACACCACCGCCGAGCGAGGATCGTTCAGCCCGCTCACCTTCGGGACAGGCCGCCACTACTGCCTCGGCGCCAACCTGGCACGCGCCGAGCTCCAAGAGGCACTCGTCGCACTCAGCGCCCGCCTCACCGGCCTCCAGCTCGACGGCGAGCCCGTCCTCAAGCCGTTCATGAGCATCTTCGGGCCGAGCGAGCTCCACCTCGCTTTCGACAGCGAGCCGTAGATCGAGCCACCGAACGCCCCCATTAGGCTCACGCGGGGGTCTTCACATGCCAAAGCTGGAAGTCGTCGTCACGCCGTTCTACTTCGCCACGATGGGTGCTGAGCACCTCCACCACCGTCGTCGGCTCCGCCGCACCGGTACGCCGCTGCCCGGCGACTACGAACGACGTGACACCCTCACGAGCCTTGCCATGGGCGCCGGCAGCTTGGCAGTGCCGCTGGTCGCCCCGAAGCTGCTCGGCCCGTTCGTGCCGGGCAAAGGTCGCTTCGGTAAGGCCGTCGTCGCGGCGGCGGGCCTCGCCGCAGCGGCAACGACCGTCGCCGATGCCGTGGTCCGGCGAGCCGAGCGAACGCCTGATGACCCTCGCTGGACCCGCCGGGCGAGACGCGCCAAGCGGGTGGCCGCGGTCGGTGGGGTGACTGCGGTGGGCCTCGGCGGGGCTGCCATCACGACCGCGTGGGGGCACGCGACACGCCCCGCCGCGATGTGGGCGCGGCGGATCATCCCCGACCTGGGCAACGGATGGCTCGCGTGGAGCGCCGCATTGGTCGGCTGGGACGCCCTCTACTACGTGAACCACCGGAGCTGGCACAGCACCCGCTTCATGTGGGCCAACCACGTGATGCACCACTCGAGCGAGCACTACAACCTCTCGACGGCGCTCCGCCAAGCCGTCACCGACCCGTTCTTGTTCCTCGCCCCGTACACGACCCTCTCGCTCCTGGGTGTGCGGCCAGAGCTCGTCGCCACCTCGCGCTCGCTCAACCTCATCTACCAGTACTGGGTGCACACCGACGCGATAGAGCGGATGGGCGCGTTCGAGGAGGTGGGCAACACCCCCTCGCACCACCGTGTGCACCACGGGGTGAACCCCGCCTACATCGACCGCAACCACGGCGGCATCCTGATCGTCTGGGATCGCCTCTTCGGCACCTTCGCACGCGAGGACGAGACCGTGCGCTACGGCCTCACGAAGAACATCAACACCTTCAACCCGCTGCGCGTGGCAACGCACGAGTACGCCGACATCTTCCGCGACGTTGCCCGCTCCACCACCTGGCGAGACCGGCTCTCGTTTGTGCTCCGCGGACCCGGCTGGGCATACGAGCGACATCGTCGCGACGCTGCAGCGGCCGACGTGCCCGCTGTCGCCGCCTGACTCGCGCCCATTTCCGACGGGCGACGCCATCGCCGACGGGCGAGCACCGCGTCGCCCAAGCGGTCGGAGGGACACCTCGATGCGCTCGGCCGCGAAGCACGGCGTGGAACTAGCCTCCCTTCATGGAGGCGGGGAGGGCGTGGAAGCTTCACCTCTGCGGGCGCGTCGAGTTGCGCTCGTCAGACGGCACCATCCACCCCGTCTTTGGCGCCCAGCCCGCGGCCCTCCTCGGGCTCCTTGCCCTCAGTCACCGGCCGGTGCGCGCCTCCGAGATCGCCGACCTCCTCTGGGGAGAGGACCGCTGGCCGGCGCATTGGCAGGGTGCCGTGCGCGGGGTCGTCGCGAAGCTCCGCGCACAGCTCGGCCGCGCCGGTCTCGAGCCCTCCGCACTCGCGTCCAGACAAGGTCTCCTCACGCTTGACGTGCCCGCGGGCTGGAGCACCGATATCGAGCTGGCGATCACGGCGCTCGACGCCGCGGCCACGCACCTCGCGCAGAGCAACGCGGCCGAAGCCCTCGCTGTCTCCAGCGCCGCGCGGGAGGTGCTCTGCCGCCCCCTCGGAATCGAAGGTGAAGGTGCCTGGCTGGCCGCCCTCACGCACCAGGTCACGGTGGCCGCCCAGCGTGCCCGGCACCTCGAGATCGACGCACTGCTGGCGCAAGGCCAGGCGGCCACAGCTGCTTCCCACGCGGCCGACGCGGTCACGGTCGACCCACTCGACGATCACGCGCACCGCCAGCTCGTGCACGCCCACCTCCAAGCCGGCAACACGCCCGCCGCTCGCCGCGCCTTCGCTGCGATGAGCGACGTACTCCGCGACGAACTCGGCATGGCG
Organism: uncultured Iamiaceae bacterium; assembly: GCA_964621605.1. GTDB lineage: Bacteria > Actinomycetota > Acidimicrobiia > Acidimicrobiales > Iamiaceae > CAZUMJ01. The sequence goes on from CAZUMJ010000033.1 coordinate 9,054, forward strand.
CCCGACGCCGAACTCGCGACCTTGCTCGCCACGTCGGTCACAGCGGAAGCCGACCGGCGCTCCACCGCTACCGGATCCCCCGCGAGGGCCGAGCGGCCGTTCGTCGGACGTCTCGCCGAACGCATGCTGATTCGGCGAGCCTGGCAGCAGACTGTCGACACGCGACGACCGCACCTCGTCGTCATCGAAGGACCTGCGGGGATCGGCAAGACCCACCTCGCCCGCGCCGTCGTCGCCGAAGCCGCCGGCAAGGGAGCCCGCTGGCTGTGGGGAAGGAGTCGAGCTGGGGTGAAGATCCCGTTCGACGCGCTGCGTGCCGCGTTCGAGGACGCGCACGCCGACCCGACGCGAGACCTACACGCCTGGATCGCGGGACATGACACAGGAGTGCAACGCCTCACCCCATCGGAGCATGAGCCGTCACCGGAACCGATGCTCGACGACGATCGTGGCGCGGTGCTGCGAGATGTCACCGCCAGCATCCGCGCCATCGCGGCGACGCCGACCGTTCTGGTGTTCGACGACTTCCATTGGGCAAGCGGTGACACGTTGGCGCTGGTCACCCATCTGCTGGATGGGGTACGAGCACCCCTCCTGGTCATCGTGACGATCCGGACGGGCGCGATTCCGACGACGTTGGCGAGCTGGCTCGCGGACAGCCTGCGACAGTTCGACGCAACCCCCATCGCCCTTCCCCCCCTCTCACCCGACGAGGTCACCGAGTTGATCGGTGACCTCACCGCCGGTGATCCGCGTTCCCTCGGAGCGCCATCCGCGACCGATGCCCTGTATGCGCGCACCGCCGGCCATCCGTACTTCGTCACCGAGGTCCTGCGGGAGGCGCGTCGCACGGGATCACTCGACCTCTCAGGTACGCCGGACGCCGTCCGGACCTGGGTGCGGTGGCGCCGCGACGCGCTCGGCGCGCAGACAGGCGCGGCCCTGGACGCTGCGGCGATCCTGGGGCCTGATCTCACCCTGACGCGCGCGGTCGCGATGCTCGGCACGGAGGAGGCCGTCGTCCTCGCCGACCTCGAAGCACTCCACGAGGCCGGGTTCCTCGATGAGGGAACCAGTGCAGGAGGGTTCTCCTTCCCGCACGAGATCGCGCGAGAAGTGGTGCTCGACGCGCTGGGAGGCACCCGCCGCGCTCGCCTCCACCGCCGTGCCGGCGACGCCTGTGCGGCAGACGGCCTCGTCGCTGCAGCGGCACTGCACTACCGCCACGGCGGGCCGGAAGCACGCGCGCATGCCGTTCGGTACCTGGAGGTCGCGGCACAACAGGCACTGCGCCTCGGCGCATGGGACCTCACCGTCGAGCATGTCGACGCCGTCGAACCGCTGGCGCCCGTGGATTCGATCGAGCTCGTGCGCCTCCTCATCCTCCGAGGACGCGCCTTCCACGCGCTCGGATGCTTCGACAAGGCCGTGGCCGACCTGCGCAGAGCGGTGGACCTCGCCATCGAGGGTCGCTACGCCGTCGAGCTGGCCGAGGCATCGTGTCAGCTGGTCGGCCGCAGCGGACGGGGCGCGGCGTTGGGCATGTCGGACGTGGACCGAGCAGCCCACCTGCAGCGAGCGCTGGATGCCCTCGAGACCTGGCCGACGCCGGACGGAACCCACGCCGAGCGCGAGCTCTGGTCCGTGGTGGTTGCCGGCGAGCTCGGGTGGGCGCGGCTGTTCGACGGGGACGTCGACAGCCGGATCGCGCTGCTCGATCGCGCGCTCGATCGCACCACGCACAATCCGGACGCCTCGCTGCACCAACGCGCCGTCGCCGAACTCGGCCGACGCTCGGTCCAAGTGCTCCCCTCGCATATCCCCGAACGCCTCGCAGCCGCCCGCGAGGTCGCTGCCTTCCCGGCCGGTTCACTCCCAACGGCGGTGCGCGTGGCCGCGCTGATCTACGAGCAGGAAGACCTCCTCACGCTCGGCCGCCATGCCGAAGCCCGGCAGGTGCGCACCGCGGCAGCAGAGCTCGCCAACCGACACGGGCATCCCTTCTGGTGCTGGGCCGCGGCGACCTGGGAGTCGCTCGCCCTCCTCATCGACGGGGACCCTGATGCCGCCGAAGCGGCACTGACCGAGGCGGGGCTGATGCGCCCCTACGTGGCACCCGAAGCCGTCGCGTGCCACGCCGTGCAGACGGTCGCGATCCGCCTCCACCAAGGCCGCGCCGCGGAGGTCGTCGACCTCGTTGCGCACACGGCCGATGCGACACCGCACATCCCCTGCTACCGGGCGGTCGAAGCGTTGTGCAGGGCGCAGGCGGGCGACCTCGATGGGGCTCGAAGGGCCTACGCCCACTTCGAGCGAGCCGGCTTCGCGAACATCCCCCTCGACCCGAACCGCCTCCTCGCGCTGGCCTGCCTGACCGACGTCGCAACCGACCTGCGAGACGAGGATGGTACGCGCCACCTCCGAGCCCTGCTCGCGCCTGCAGCAGAGCTGCAGGTGGTCCTCAACTGCTACGGCGGCGGCGGCGCGTACTGGGGCTCGGTCGCAGACCTCCTGGAGCGTTGCGACGAGCTCCTCGGCGACGGGCCCCACTCGGGGCGGTACCGTGCCGTCCATGTCTGACACGATCCGCGCCACCATCACCGACTACCTCGCCCGCTTCTCGGCCGCCGACCGCGCCGGCTGGCTCGCCCTCTTCACCGACGACGCCACCGTCGAAGACCCCGTCGGGAGTCCCGTTCGCCACGGCAAGGACGAGATCGGGGCGTTCTTCGATCAGAGCCACGGATCGGCGGAGGCCATCGCCTTGCTCGCGGACGGACCTGCGATCGTGGTCGGCCAGCAGGCGTCGTTCCGCTTCACCGTTCGGGTCACGCTCGGCGGCACCGACTTCGCGCTGCCGGCGATCGACGTCATGACGTTCAGCGAGGACGGGCACATCACCAGCCAGCGCGCGTTCGTCGACTACCAGATGATGGCCCCGGTCGAAGCCTGACCGACTCTGGGGGCCTGGCACCGGTCGCCGACGAGCCGGAGCCCCGAGAGACACACGCTGCGCCACATCACAGGGAGACGACACCGTGGGCAACTTCGGGGACTACCAACTCGAGATCTATCTGGCGGGATTGGCGGGGGTGCAGCCGACGCTGCCGATGACCTATGCCGACCTCGAGGCACGCGGCTCACACGCGCTCGATCCGAACCTCCTCTCGTACGTCGCGGGTGGTGCCGGGAACGAGCACACGCAACGTCTGAACGTCGACGCGTTCGACGAGTGGGGCCTGGTGCCGCGCATGCTCGTCCCCGGCGGGCACCGCGACCTCACCGTCGAGCTGTGCGGGCTACAGCTCCCCTCTCCGCTCCTGCTCGCGCCGGTCGGGGTGATCGGGCTCTGCTCGCCTGACGGCCACGGCGACCTCGCCACGGCCGAGGCGGCCGCGCGCACGGGCGTTCCCATGATCGCCTCGACGCTCATGGTCGACCCCCTGGAGGACGTCGCATCAGCGATGGGCGACACCCCCGGCTTCTTCCAGCTCTACACACCGAACGACCGTGACCTCGCCGCCAGCTTCGTCGCCCGTGCCGAGGCTGCCGGCTATGCCGGCATCGTGATCACCCTCGACACGTGGACGCCCGGATGGCGGCCGCGCGACCTCGCTCGGTCGAATTTCCCGCAACTCCGCGGCCATTGCCTCGCGAACTACTTCAGCGACCCGGTCTTCCGTTCACGGCTCCCACGCTCGCCCGAGGAAGACCGTGCAGCTGCCATCGCTCACTGGGCACAGACCTTTGGAAGCCCCAACCTGAGCTGGGACGACCTCGCATGGCTGCGGTCGCTGACCGACCTGCCGCTGCTCCTGAAGGGCATCGGGCACCCAGACGACGTCCGTCGTGCCGTCGATGGTGGGGTGGACGGCATCTACTGCTCGACCCATGGGGGGCGTCAAGCCAACGGTGGGCTCGCCGCGCTCGATCTGTTGCCCGGCGTGGTGGCAGCCGCCGGTGACATCCCCGTCGTGTTCGACTCAGGCGTTCGATCAGGCGAGCACGTCGTGAAGGCCCTCGCACTCGGCGCACGAGCGGTCGCCATCGGCCGGCCGTACGTGTACGTCTGCGCGCTGGCCGGTGCCGACGGCATCGTCCACGTGGTGCGCAGCCTCCTCGCCGAAGCCGACCTTCTCATGGCCGTCGACGGCTACCCGCGCATCAGCGACCTCACCCCCGCGGCGCTCCGGCGACGCGCCGACCTTCACCGCCACAACGACGGGTGAGCAGTGGATGGTCGCGCTGGCCCGGTGAGACCAGCGCGACCATCCCTGTCAGTCGTCGAGCAGCTCGTGGTGGTTGTACGCGTCGTACGCGGCGAGGTCGAGGAAGCCGTGACCCGAGTAGTTGAAGAGGATCACCCGCTCCTCGCCCGTCTCCTTTGCCGCCAAGGCCTCGTCGATCGCGCCACGGATGGCGTGAGCCGTCTCGGGTGCAGCGACCTTGCCTTCGGTGCGGGCGAAAAGCACCGCCGCCTCGAACACCTTCGACTGCGGGGTCGAGACAGCTTCGATGCGGCCCGAGCGGACGAGCGCCGAGACGATCGGGCTCGCACCGTGGTAGCGCAGCCCACCGGCGTGGATCGACGGCGGCATGAACTTGGCACCCAGGCTGTACATCGGCAGCAACGGCGTGAGGCCTGCCGTGTCGCCGAAGTCGTACTCGAAGGTGCCCTCGGTCAGTGTCGGGCAGGACGTCGGCTCGATCGCGACCAGACGAACGCCCTCGTCCTCCATGAACGGGAAGGCGATGCCACCAAGGTTCGACCCGCCGCCATGCGACGACAGCACCACATCGGGAAGGCCCTCGCCTGCGAGCGCGAGCTGTTCGCGTGCCTCGAGACCGATGACGGTCTGGTGCAGCAACACGTGGTTCAGCACGGAACCGAGCGCGTAGTGCGTGTCGGCGCGGCCGGCGGCATCTGCCACCGCGTCGGAGATGGCAAGGCCGAGCGACCCCGGGCTCGATGGGTCGTCAACGGGTGATGGCACGCACTCGGCACCCCACGTCTCCATGAGGACCCGGCGATACGGCTTGGACTCGAACGACGTCCGCACCATGTACACCTTGCACTCGATGCCGTACTGGGCCGACGCGAAGGCGAGCGACGAGCCCCATTGCCCCGCACCCGTCTCTGTCGAGATGCGGGTCGTGCCTTCGGCCTTGTTGTAGAACGCCTGCGCCACGGCTGTGTTGGGCTTGTGCGATCCGGCCGGGCTGACCGACTCGTCCTTGTAGTAGATGCGGGCGGGCGTGCCGAGCTCTTGCTCGAGGCGAACGGCACGCACGAGCGGCGTCGGGCGCCACAGGCGCAAGATGTCGAGCACCTCACCTGGGACGTCGATCCACGGTGCCGCACTCATCTCTTGCTCGATGAGCGCCATCGGGAACAGCGGCGCGAGGTCGTCGGGGCCGGCCGGTTCTCGCGTGCCCGGGTGCAAGGGCGGGTCCATGGGCTCGGGCAGACGCGGCAGGGCGTTGTACCAAGCGGTCGGGATGCTGTCCGAAGGAAGGTCGAAGCGCATGGCGGGCATCGTAGGCCAGGCGCTGAGGGACGCGACCGGTGACTCAGGTCGCCTACGGGTCGTGGCGGTGATCGTGCAGCGACAAGAAGCGCTCGGCGTCGGGCAGGGCGAACCCCCCGTCACCGATCCATCGACGGGATGCCTCGGCGGCACGGTCGATCAGCTCCGCGGCGTGGCTGAAATCGATGGACGCAACCGCGAGGGGGCAGAGCGGCGGCAGCACGTTGATCGTGGCGCTTCCCGAGTAGCGAGCCACGTCTTCGATGAGGCGCTGCTCGATGAGAAGGGTGAGCGCGTGCATGGCCATGCCGAGCGCCGAACCAGGCGGACGCTTCAGATCGCACGCGAACCCGGCCGGGAGCACGTACACCTCGTCCGCGCCGAGCGCGACCGCCTGGGACACGGCGGTGTTGTCGGATACGCCACCATCGACCAGCGATCTTCCCTCTCGTGCGACGGGCGGATACACGCCGGGGATGGCAGCGCTCGCCAGGACTGCGCTGAGGGCGTCACCACTCGAGAGCACCACCTCCTGCCCGGAGAGGACGTCGGTCGCCACGAGGTGCACCGGGGTCGCCGCGTCCTCGAGCCGTTCATAGGTGAGGTGGGAGCGCACGAGGCGTGCGAGCCCGTCGTTCGGGCACAACGACGCCGAGCGGCCGGCAAAGGCGAACGCGAGACGGAACGGATCGAGCGGGAAGATCCGGCTGCGGTGCAGCCCTCGCCAGATGTTCCCCAGCGCTTCGACGCTGTCGCGCGTCGTTCCGAGACCCGCGAGGTAGGCGGCGTTGATCGCACCGGCAGAGGTCCCGACGAGCAAGTCGGGGTGGATGTCGTGCTCCGTGAGGGCCTGCAGCATGCCGACCTGGACCGCCCCGAGGCTTCCTCCGCCGGAGAGGACGAACGCCACCGTCACCGTCGTGCTCCGCATGGCGTCGTGGCGTCTTGCACGCCCCCGTTCTATACCCGATCTATCTCGCCTGTACAGACCCAGTCGATCAGGCTCGCACGAGCGTGGCCACGAGCGCGACGTGGCACAGCACACCCACGATCACCAGGGCGTGGAACACCTCGTGATAGCCGAACACCATCGGGCGAGGGTCCGGGCGCTTCCGTGCATAGATGACCGCACCCGCCGTGAAGATGAGCCCACCCGCGAGCAGCAACGCGAAGCGCGGCACCCCCAGCGACGACCAGAGCGCGGGCATGGCCGCCACGGCGATCCATCCGACGGCGACGTAGCTCCCCGCAGCGATCCACCGCGGGGCACCGATCCACAGCAGCGTGATGAGCACCCCGGCCGCGGCACCGATCCACACCGCCACCAAGACGGGCGTTCCTATCCGGCCAAGCGAGGCGAGCGCCACGACGGGCGTGTACGTGCCGGCGATGAACACGAAGATCATCGAGTGGTCGAGACGACGCATCCAGGGGTGCACCGACACCGACCAGTCGACCCGGTGCAGCAGCGCGCTACAGCCGAAGAGTGCCGCGAGGCTGGCCGCATAGATGCCGGTGACGACCCGAGCCGATGCGGTCGGAGCGACGACCACCAGCGCCGGACCCACGACCAGCGACGAGTAGAAGGCGACCTCGTGCGACACCCCCCGAAACCGCGGGCGGTTCGGCAGCGCGATGATGCGCCCGCGCCGGTTGCGCGCCACCGCATCGGGCGAGGGAGTGCGGGACAGCGGGGCAGCAGACGACACGGCTTCCTCCGGGCTCGAGAGTCGCGACGCTCGGACGAGCGCAACGCACCGATCGATTCCACCGCCGTCACGCCATCCCTGCCAGGGTCCTACGTCCCGCTGCCGCGTGCCGGCCGTCTCCCGGTGGCCCGACGACCCCGGTGCTACCGTGCCGACACGGCGCTGGGGCTCGCCGCAACCGCTCGCTGCTTCGAGCTGATGGCTCCTACCGATCCGACCAACCGTGTCGCGCCGGTACTGCAGCCCGCGGCGGCACCCGACCCGACGAGGCCGATGACCGAGCCGACAGCAGCTCCTCGCACGGCACCCGCCCCCGACGCCATGGTGGCTCTCGCTGTCTTGCTCGGCGGAGCGCTCGGCACGCTCACCCGCGCCGCGCTCGACATGAGGTTCACCACCCCGAGCGGCCACTTCCCATGGACCACGCTGGCCGTGAACCTCATGGGGAGCCTGCTCCTCGGCATCCTCGTCGCCCTCACCGAGCGCACGCGGTCGGCGGCACGCCCGCACGCGCACCTCGTCCGTCCGTTCCTGACGACCGGCGTGCTCGGCGGCTTCACCACCTTCTCCACCTTCATGGTCGACTCCGCCCAACTCACCCGGGGCGGCCACCTCGGCGCGGCCGCAGGAAACCTCGCGGTCGCCGCCATCGGCGGTGTGGCGTGTGCCCTCATCGGCCTGCGCATCGGTGACCGCATCACAGCGCTGCGGCGGGGCGACGACACGTGAGCGCCGCGACCTGGGTTGCCCTCACCGTTGCCGGCGGGATCGGCGCCGTCGTCCGCTACCTCGTCGGTGGCATGGTCCAGGCGCGCACCCGCGACGACCTCCCGTGGGGAACCTTCACCGTGAACGGGATCGGAACGCTCGTGCTCGCCGGCATGACGGGCCTCGCCGTGCACGGCCACCTGGGTGCTGCAAGCCGCGCGGTCGTAGGAGCGGGCTTCTGCGGCGGCCTCACGACGTTCTCGACGTTCACCTACGAGATCGCGATGCTTCTCCGGCAGGAGCACCGACGAGCGGCGTTCGTGGTGGCTGGAGGTGGCCTCGGCGTGGGGCTCGTCGCAGCGGCGACCGGCCTCGCGCTCGCCGCACTGCTTGCTGGTTGACCCCCGCCCGGGATCACCACCGCTGGCGACAACGCCCCATCCGAAGATGGGGTACGTCGGAGGCAGTGCGCCTCCCCGTACGGCGCTGCCCGTCAGGTGGCGCACTCCGACTCGCCGGTCTCCGCGACGTACGGCCCGGTCTCGCCGTAGTCGACGTAGAAGTCAGGTGCCTCTTCGTAGGTCGGGAAGGAATCGAGCTCCTTCAGCTCCTTCACGAGGGCCTCGGTGCCCCCGGACCGCTCCAGCCACCCGCGGAAGGCCTCACCTACCTCGCGCTCTTCTGCGAAGCGGCGCACCACCCGCACCGCGGCCTCGGGCGCGTTCTTCGCGGGGAGCCGCAACGCACGCTGCCCGAAGTGGATCTGCTCCTGCCCGACGTAGCCGCCGAGCAGCATCGTGTAGCCCGGCGCGGAGCGGCCGTTGACTCGACGCTCGGCACCCGAGAAGCCGATGTCCGCGATGTGATGCTGCCCGCACGAGTTGGTGCAGCCCGAGATGTTGAACCGCACTCCCCCGACGTCAGCCAGACCCTCCTCGTCGAGACGAGCGCTGATGGCATCGGCCAAGCCACGCGACTGGGTCACGGCAAGGTTGCACGTGTCGGCGCCGGGGCACGAAACGACATCGCGGGCGAGCTCCGCCCCAGGTTCTGCCATCCCGAGCGTCGCCAGACGAGCATGGAGCTCGGGAAGCTGCTCCTCGGTCAGGTCCCGGAACGCCAGGTTCTGGCGGTTCGTGACTCGCACCGTCGCGTCGAGGTCGCGCTGCAGCGTGGCCAATGCGCGGAACGTGTCGGCGGTGATGTCGCCAAGCTTCACGTAAGCGATAGCCGAGACGGTGCCCTTGGCACGGCCACGCACGACGTTCGCCTCCTCCCAACGGTCATAAGGCGTCGAGGAGCGGATGGTCACCGGCGTGCCCTGCCCGATCGGCGTCACCTCGATCTGGTCGTCGGCGCCTGCCGGGGCGTCGCCGGCCTCACGCACCTCGGCCGGAATCCCGCCAGGCCACGCGGACGAGGCGAGCAGGAAGCGCCGTTCCTTGAGGATGCGACGCTGGGTCTCTTCCCAACCGAGGGTCTTCACGACCCACTTCATGCGCGCGCGCAGCTTGTTGTCGCGCTCACCTGTCGCGTTGAAGACCCGCACGACGGCCTCGATCGTGGCGAGGAGGTCCTCACGCGAGGTGAACGGCTCGAGCGCCTGAGCCGGGTGCGGGTTGGCACCCAGCCCACCCGCGACGAACACACGGAAGCCGGCTTCGGTGCTGCCGTCTTCAAGCGTGCGCGTCACCGCGATCACGCCGACGTCGTTGAACATCGCTTGGCCGCAGTCGACCTCGCAGCCCGAGAAGTTGATCTTGAACTTGCGCGGAAGCCGCTGGTTCAGCGGGTTGCGCAGGAAGTGCCGGTACGCCGCTTGCGCCCACGGCGCGATGTCGAGGTTCTCCTTGGGGCACGCACCCGCGAGGTGACAGCCCATGACGTTGCGGACCGCGTCTCCGCACGCCTCACGAGTCGTCAGTCCGACGGCCGCGAGCTCTCGCATGACCGCTGGAACCGACTCGAGGTCGACGAAGTGGAACTGCACGTTCTGGCGAGTCGTGAGGTGTCCCCAACCACGGGAGTAGGTCTCAGCGATGTGGGCCATCGTGTCGAGTTGGTCGGGGGTGATCCCGCCGTAGGGGAGCTTGACCCGCACCATCTGGTGGTGGCCGCCCTGCCGTTGCCCGTAGATGCCGTTGTGGAGGCGGAACACCCGGAACACGTCGGGGTCGAGGTCACCCGCGAGGTACTGCGCGAGCGCCCACTCGAACTTCTCGATGTCTCGCTCTTGGCCTTGCTTCGCCTCGGCAGCGGCGTCGATGGGCTCGACGAACGGAGTGGCGGGATAGCGCATGGTGGCCCTCGAAGGTCGGGTGGCGAAGAAAGGTGACCGGATCAGTCATCTTTCGTGCTCTAGCGTCCCAACCCTGACCATCTAAGTCAAGATTCCGCCGAGGGGGCTCCGGTCACGTCGCCGCGTGCTCCCCCACATGCCCAATGCGCCGCCACCACCGTCACGATCAGCACGAGCGTCGCCACGGCCTGGTGCAGCACACCGAGCGCGACGGGCACGGCGTGGAGGAGCGTCACGACGCCCAGCACGAACTGCACGAGCACCACGCCTTCCAACGCGACCGCCAGCCGACGCGCGCCCGCACGGAACAGCATCCACGCCACAGCAAGGGCCGACACCGCCACCACGACCGCCGTCCACCGGTGCAGGAACTGCACCGTCAGGGGATTGTCGACCGCGTTCGACCACACCGGATGGAGCCTCGCCGCGCCAGCAGGCACCCACCGCCCGAGCATGCGCGGCCACGTGGTCGCCATGCGCCCGGCGTCGAGGCCGGCGGTGAACGCACCCAACACGATCTGCACACCGAGCACGACGAAGAACGGGATCACCCATCGCGTCGGCCGCCCGGCCACCCGCGCGCGGCCCGCCGCGAGTGCCCGAAGGTCGAGCGCAGTCCAGATCAATGCAGCCAACAGCACCAACGCCGTGACCAGGTGCAGCGCCAGGCGCTCGTGGGCGACGTCCGGCCTGTCGACGAGTCCGCTCGCCACCATCCACCAGCCGATGGCGCCCTGCACCCCCACAAGTGCGGCGAGGAGCACCACGCGCCAGCCATATCCCGGGGGAATCGCCCGCCGCCACAGGAACCACAGGAACGGCACCACCAGGGCCAACCCGACGACTCTGCCGAGCAGTCGGTGGGCGTACTCCCACCAGAAGATGCTCTTGAACCGGGCGAGATCCATGTCGGTGTTGATGAGCCGGAACTCGGGCGTGGCCTTGTATGCGTCGAACTCGCGCTGCCAGGCATCGGCGCTGATCGGTGGAACCGCGCCACTCACCGGCTCCCAATGCACCATCGAGAGCCCGGACTGGGTGAGGCGCGTCGCTCCCCCGATGACGACCATGGCGAACACGAGGCCGGCGACGAGGAACAACCAAGCGCTCAGGAGCGTCGGGTTGGACCGCGAGGCCGTGTCGGCCTCGGCCAGGTCACCACTCGACGCGTCGGTCAGCACCTCGCCGAGGGTACGGCGCTCAACGCGCGCCGCTAGGGGCGAAAGGCCGTGCCTCCTGCACCCGATGTCCAACCGGGTCAGCAGGAGTCGACCGCGAGTCCCGCTGCCGGCTCGAGCCGAAGGATCGACCACCCCGGACCGCACGCAGCGAGCCGCGCGCACAACTCGTCAGCCGGCACACTCGACGAGCCGGAGCCCTCGCCGGCGAGGATCGTGAGCGAGCCGCCCGCTCCCCCTGCGCCGTTGACCTTCCATCCCGCCGCGCCGGCCTCCGCCGCGATGTCGATCGCCGCGCGGTGGGCGTCACCCACCAAGCCCGGGTGCAGCGCCGCCTGGATGTCGACTGACTGCACCAGCACGGCGGCCCACTCGTCGAGATCGCCGCGTTGCAGGGCGGCGGACGCAGCCGCCGCGGCCGCGGCGAGTCGCTGAAGTGCCCCGCGCACGTGCGTCCGTTCCTGCACCCCGGCAGACGCGAGCCCCTCGATCACCGATCGGTGCAGCGCGGACGAGTCGTGGGCGCCGAACGCGACGGTGACGAGCCGATCCCGCAGCACGGCGCGCACCGTCGAGGAGAGTGCGACGACGCCGGAGCGGACCGTCGGATACGGATCGACGACGAGGTCTTGGACGCCACCGAGCGCGGCAGCCCAGTAGTCCTGCACCCCAGCTTCACGTCCCGCTCGTTCGGTCTCCACCCGATGCGCGCGTTGCGCGAGGCCATGCAACCAGGCACGAGACGGCCGCGCACCCTGCGTTGTCGGCGCCGCTGACACCTCGAGGAGCACGTCGAGCGCGCCGAGCACCGCAACCACGACCGCGGCCGACGTGCCGAGCGATGCCCCGACCGGCACAGCCGACGAGATTCGTATGACCAACGGCGGCCGGACCGGGTGCATCTCGACGCCGACTGGCGACTGCGCGCGTTCGAGCACTTCGCACACCGCGTGTTCCAGAAGCGGCTGGCGACCCGGAAGGGGGTGTGCAGGGTTGAACACGAAGTCCTCACCGACGTCAGGTGCCACAAGTCGGACCGACCCGGCGGGCACAGCACGGTCGCCCGAACCGCCCTCCACGGCCGCGCTCACCTCGACACCGGGTCCGACGGCAAGCGAGCTCACCCTGCCGGGCGCGCCGAACCAGGTGTCGGTCCATCCCCCCACATCGCACACGCGCACCGGGACCGTGACGCGCACACGACGGCCCTCGGGCAGAGCCGTACCGCCGCTCACGATTCAGGTTCGCTGCGCAAGGCTTGCGCACCGCGTCTGGCCCGACGGGCCTTCCAACGCCGGCGAGCCACACGAGCCAGCAGGAGCAGCACCACGGTCGCGATCACCGAGGCGATCGCGAGGAGAACCGCCAGCACACCGGCGACCGTGGGGTACGCGACGGCAAGCGCCACGACCGCCACGACGATGCCGTCCTCGCCGAGGGACAACACGATGTTGCTCACCGGCTCCGGCGAGGTGTTCGCAAGCGCGCGGGTTGACGACTTGGCACCGTGCGCGCTCAACGCGAACCCCCCTCCGAGGGCGGCCATGAGGATCTCCGGCGAGCCGGACGACGACGCAAGGCCGCCGCTCAACAACGCCCCGCCGAGCGGCCTGACCACGAGGTGCACGGCGTCCCAGGCACTGTCGAGCCACGGCACCTTGTCCACGACGAACTCGACCGTGAACAGGGCCCCGAGCGCGACCAGCACCCACGGCTCCTGAAGCCAGCGCGGCGTCACGACCCAACCGAGACGACCCGCCACGCCGAGCAGCAGCGCCGTCGCGTACAGGTTCAGGCCGCTCGTCCAGCCGCTCGCAAGGATCGCCCCGATCTCCACGCCTCCAGCTTCGCGGAGATCTGGCCGATCATGTCCCGGTCGAGTGCGCCGTCTCGACCAGCATGGGTCGGCGACTGCAACGGAGGTAGGCGTGGCCAAGTTGATTCCGGGACTCCCGACGGACGTGTTTCGCAAGGTCGACGACTTGATCGCGGACGTTCGGCCGCTGCTCGGTCGAGTCGACGGAACCCTCGCGGACGTCGCCTCCACCCTGAGCGAGGTGACCGACACGCTCGGAAGCGCCTCGACGACCCTTGCGGAGGCGACCACGACGCTCGCAAAAGCCACGGACGTCCTCGCCGCAGTGAACGACACGCTCGCCGGGCTCGACGAGAAGCTCGCCGCCATCGACCAGCTTCCCGCGGTGCAGGCGCAGCTCGCCGACCTGCACGCGATGGTCGCGACGCTGACCGGAAGCCCCAAGCAGGCTTCACGTGCAAAGGGTCGCTGAACGCGCCGCGCAGTAGCGTGCGCGCATGAGCCTTCCGACGCCGTCCGCTGACCGCACCGCGCTTGTGACCGGCGCCTCCTCCGGTATCGGCATCGAGATCGCCCGCGAGCTCACCCGGCGCGGCCACGGCGTCACCCTCGTCGCGCGCAGCGCGGACAAGCTGGGCGCCCTCGCCGAAGAGCTCAGCTCGAGCACGGTCCGCGTCGAGGTGCTGCCGACCGACCTCTCCGACGCGTCCGCGCGTGCCGCGCTTGCAGGGCGCGTCGACGAGCTCGGCCTGACCGTCGACATCCTCGTCAACAACGCCGGCCTCTCGACGTGGGGGCCGCTCGCAAAGGCCGATCCCGCGACCGAGGCGAACATGATCGAGGTGGACGTGGCCGCGGTGGCCGACCTGACGGTGCGCTTCCTGCCAGGCATGGTCGAACGCCGCGGCGGGGGCATCCTCAACGTGGCCTCCACCGCCTCGTTCCAGCCGCTCCCGGGCCAGGCCGGCTACGCGGCTTGCAAGGCGTTCGTCCTCTCGTACACCCGCGCCCTCGCGGCGGAGCTGCGCGGCACCGGCGTGACCGCGACAGCCCTGTGCCCCGGACCGGTCGAGACCGGGTTCGAAGCAACGGCCGGCATCGACCACGACGCAGCGACGACCGTCATGCCCAGCTTCATGTGGGAGGACGCCGCAGACGTCGCCCGCGCCGGCGTCGACGGGCTTGCGAAGGGTCACGTGGTGGTCATCCCTGGGCGTGCCAACCAGGTCGCCGCCCTCTTCGCCCGGATGACCCCGAAGGGTCTGCTGGCCCCCCTGGTGGCGAGCCGCCACCCCGCACTCCGCCAGCGCTAGACGAAACCACCCGCCAAGCAAAATCGCTTGCAACGCGCGATGATTGCGCTTGCGTGCGCGGAGGGGCGCCGCCTCAATCGGAAGACGATCCGGAGGCTCCCCCATGCCGGCACTCACCCTCGGCTATGTCGACGTCACGACCGCGCGCTCCACCAGCCCGGTGCTCGTGACCTTTCCGCTCCAGGTAGAGATCGCGTTCGGCAGCACGCCTCCCTGGTGGGATCAGCCCGACGCTCCGTCGTCGCTCGGGCCGTTCCTCACCTTCCTCGCCGGCAACCCGTACGTCGTGGGAACGGCGGGGACACACCTCTACGTGGGTGCGGCCGTCCGCAAGTCCGATGGCACGGGGCAAACCATCGAGCTCGCGATCGCGACGGCAACGCCGCTGCCCGACGCCGAGGTGATCGTGCGGGTGAACACGTCAGCCCTCACCTCACCCGCGAACTATGCCGCCACGCCGAGCCCCGTGCGGGGAGAGTCCTTCGTGATCGTCGGGACCCGCTCCGACGGGCTCGGGCCCCTCCCGGCGCTCGACTACGTCGTCGGCACGACCAAGAACGCCGACCCGCATGCCGCATTCCCCGACAGTGCCACCAACATCTCGGTTCGGGGACCGTTCCAGACGCCGACCGCGGTGCTCGTCGGCCAGCGCCGCATTCGCACCGCAGCAGCAACCTTCACGCAATCGGCCACCACCTACCGGCGTGCGCTGGGCAACCTGTCCGACACCGATCAGGCTGGCATCCTCCTCGACGCCACGCTGCACGACCCGACGAGCACCGACGAGACCTGGCTGCACGTGGGCATAACGCAGCCCGACGCACCCGACGGGCCCGCCCGCGCGCCGGTGCCCGTCACCGACGCCTCCGCGGGTGCCATCCCCGTCGGTGGGCTTTGCACGTACCAGGTGTCCTGGGTCCACGGCACCTGGACCGGCAACGTCTCGGAGCCTCACCGCGAGAGCAGCCCCAGCCCGGTCTCGGTGCCCGTGTCTTCACCGACCGGTGCGCTCGCGGTGCCCCTGCCGCCATGGCAGGACCCCCACGAGCTGTCGATCGTGCCTCCCACGCCCCCCGAGCAGGTCGTGGCCTGGCGGATCTACCGGACGGTCACCGGCGCGACCGTCGGCGGCGATGCCTACCTCGTCCACGAAGAGGCGGCTCCCGTCACCGCCGCGGGTGACGTCGTGCCAGGCCACACGTGGGTCGACACGACTGCCGACACCGCGCTCACGACTCCGCTCCTCTCCGCCGTCGGCGTCACCTTCCGCCACACCACCGATCACGCCGCGCTGCTGCCCGCAGGGGGCTTCAGCGCACTGGCTGGCCACCTCGACCAGGTCTCCTACGAGGAGGACGGCAGTGGCACGCCTCGCTTCCGGGGAACCACCTACACCGTCGACCTGACCGGGACGCCGAGCAGCGCGGACATCGCGTACACGACGCGTCCAGCCGCGGGCCTCCCTCGCGTCACGTGGGTGTCGCACGCTGCGAACGGGCAACCCCACGGCGTCGACACCGCATCGGTCACGATCACCCCAACCGGGGTCGCGGTGGGTGACGACGACACGATCGACGCACTGCTCCAGACCGTACCGGCCGACTTCGGGGTCGACTGGCTGCAACGCGGCCCCGACCGTGTCCGTATCGAGATCGGGAGGTCGGCTGGCACCGGCAGCGAGCTCGACGTCGGAGTCGGCCTCGTCACGGCCCGGGTCGCGGGGGCGGGTGCAACGCATCCGCGCCCGTCGCTACGCACCGTCAACGTCGACATGACCCCGGGTGATCTCTCCTTCACCGCACGCCACCTCCGACGCCTCCGTCTGCTGTTCGGCCTTCCGCGCCCGGTCAACCCCCGCTACGCGGTCGACGGCGACGGCCTCGTCGCCGAGGTGGTCCTCGATCCGGCTGATGGCGACCACCCACGTTCGCTGCGGGTGCGGCGCGACACCGCCGGACCCGCCGATGATCCCGGCACGAGTCGACTCGTCCTCCGTGTCGGCGCCCTTCCCGACACCACGGTCGTCGATCTGCGACCGGGCAACCCGTTCCCGACAGACGCGAGTCCCGCGGTGCCGCTCTCAGCGGGCATCGAAGGGCAGCTTCGACGGGTCGCCGCGCTCGTGCAGGGACGCGACGACCTGGCACGCGGTGCCCCCACAGACGGACACCGGCGTGACGGCGCATGGGTGACGCTGCCGGAGCCAGCCGCGCGCCTCGACCTCAGCGTGGACTCCACCACGGTGCACGTGCTTCCAAGCCATGGCATGCGTGTCGACGCCTCGCTCCGCTCAACAGCAGGCCTCGGCAGCAGCGATCCCTTCCATCTCGTACAGGGCTCGGTCAGCACCGGCGGCGAGGTGAAGGTACGCCTCCCCCAGACCGACGGCAGCACCGGGCTCGACGCACCCATGGGTGTCTCCGGACGGGTGGCGCTCAGCAGCCGCGTCCTCGACGGCGGCGTCTCCGACACGCTGCTGGCGGTGCGGGCGACCCCGCAGGCACGACTTGCCCTGCGACGCATTCCACCTTCGCCTGACGGGTCCACCGACGAACGCCGCGTCGTGGACGACGTCACACTGCGGTGGCTCGGCGTGACCGGCGGGGACAAGCCCGCCGACGGCGCCACGCCGCGCTTCACCGGATCGCTCGGTGTCACGCGCACCAACAATGCGTTCCGAGCGGGCATCACCCTCACCGACGACCGCATCGTGCCGTCCACCTGGGTGTTGGCGCGGGCCCGCATCGCAGATGTGCCCGAGTCGGTGTCTGTCGAAGCCCACACCGACACCAACGAGTTCAAGGTGAACCTGAACCGCCGGGGCGGCCGCGTGCTGCTCGTGGCGCAGCCACCGCACGTCCCCACATCCGGCTGGGGGGCAGGAAGCATCGTGGGGGTGGGGCTCGTCCAAGCACAGGTCGACGCCCTACCGGCCAACCTGCAGCTCGACCTCCTCGGTGGCACCAACCCGCAACAGGCCGAACCGTTCAACTCGAGCCCCGACTCGAACTGGGTGCGTGCCGGGTTCCGCATCCAGACCGACGGGCAACTCGTGGTTCGCTCCCTTCAGATCATCGACGTCGCGATGGTGCGCCCGTCGACCTTCCCGTCAGCGTGGTACGACACGCCACTCGTCCCTCCGACCGCCTTCTGGAGCCAGACCGCTGCGAGCCTGCTGCAGATCGACTCAGAAGACGGCAGCCCGCCGGGCGCGCTGTGGATCTGGACACCGCACGAGCCGCCCCCGGTGTCCTCTCGCATCGCGGGCGACTGGGAGGGCCTCGACAGCTGGATCGGCTACAAGATCGAGTCGCCGGCACTGGTCACGCTGCAGATCCAGCCCTACGAGGCCACCACCACCGACCTGAGCACCTGGTGGCACGACGGCCTGTCGTGGCTGCTCAAGGCCGAGTTCCAGATGCAGAGCTACCGCGGCGAGGTGACCGTGGACGGCGTCTTCCCCAGCGGCGACACCGACGCCGGGCCAGGCAAGTGGACCTTGCGCGTCCCCGACGGGGTGCCGCCCGTCGGCGACCAGATCGTCTTCGGCAACACCGGCGGCTGGGCCGGAAACAGGCCGCGCATCTTCGCCCCGTTCACGCCGTCCAACAACGTCCCCACCTTCTGAGGTCACCATGGCTGCCACCAAGCTCCTGCTGCATCACCGCTACCAGCACGGCCTCGCGTACGACTGGTCTGGCAATGCCAACCACGGCCACCTGCACGCCGTCGTCACCGACGACCCGAGCGGGCTGGCGTTCAAGGGCAATGGTGCCTCGCTCGTCGCCATCGGCAACTCCACCACGTTGCGCGACTTCGGCGAGCTACGCGTGCGCGCGATCTTCAAGGCCGAACCTGCTCCCGTCGCGCGCCGCTAC
Source organism: uncultured Iamiaceae bacterium (assembly GCA_964621605.1). Classification (GTDB taxonomy): domain Bacteria; phylum Actinomycetota; class Acidimicrobiia; order Acidimicrobiales; family Iamiaceae; genus CAZUMJ01. The sequence continues at coordinate 27,483 of CAZUMJ010000033.1, forward strand.
AACTTGGTCGAAGGCCACCTCTCCTTCGCCCTCGTCGTCAACCCCGACCGTTCCCTGCAGGGCACGGTGAACAGCCCGAGCGCAGGCTGGGCCGGCCCGCTCAGCCCGCCGGGCACGGTGTCGTACAACGCCTGGCACACCGCTGACTACAGCCACGACGGCATCAGCCGTGGGCGTCTGTTTCTCGACGGCGTGCTGGTCGCAGAGCACAACGCCGCGGGCGGGCCGATCCCCAACCTCGGCCCGAAGGGCATCGTGGTCGGGCACTGGCCCGAAGACGACCGATACACCCTTCTCGGGAACCTCGCCGATGTCCAGATCTGGAAGGACGACCCGAAGAAGGACGCCAGCCGGGCCGTCGACGATTGCTGCATCGACCGATCGTGGGTCGACGATCACGTCGGCGAGGCACGCCGATCCGGCTGGACCGGCGAATCGGCACGAGACGCGTTCGCAACGCTCTTCGGGCAGATGCGGGCGGCGTGCGCGGAGGTGCGCGGCGGGAGTGCGGCCCGCATCGCACAGATCGACGGCCTCACCAAGCAGGGCATGACCGCCATAGGCGGGAAGGACGCCGTCGGGCTCGAAGCGGTCATCACACAGCTCCACGCCATCACCGTCGCCCAGATCGGCAACGCGCGAGCCGAGCAGCTAGGCACCGAGCTCTTCGCAGCCCTGCGCGCCACCCCGGTCGGGGCGTGGATGGGCACATCACCGCAGGAGAGCCTCCGCTTCTTCGAAGAGCTGGCAGGCAAGACCTGCCTCGGGTCGATCGTGCCGAAGCCCCCAGAGCGAGGCAAGCCCGACGGCAAGCACCCGCCAGAGAAGCTGCCACCGCGCGATCCGGCGACCCCTGACGGGAGCGACGTCGCGACGCCGGCCGACCCTGCGCCCGCAGACGAGGTGGTCGAGGTCCCTCCCGGTGTCGACCCGAAGGACCCCGACCCGTTCACGCACCACGACACCCCAACGGGCGAGCAGCCCGCGGCGAAGGACGACAACGAGGGAGACCCCAAATGACCTGGCGTGACCCACGAAGCCCGCGTGAGGGCGTTCGCATCGACTGCGACTCGCTACGCGAGCTTGCCGACACCTACCAGCCGTTCATCCGCTGGTCGGATCAGGAACGATTCTTCCCAGCGCTCGCCGAGGCATGGCTCCAACACGCCACCTCAGCCCCGTGGCCCGCCAAGCGGAGCCCGGTGTCCGCGGACGTCGAGACGGGCATCGATGCCCATCGACGTGGCACCGCCGTGTGCACCGCCGACGTCGACGTGACCAACGTGCACGTCGTCGCAGGCACGCCGAACCCCGACGACATGCCGATCTCGCTCAACCCGGAAGACCTCGCCGCTACCCTCGCCGGGCACCTGCCGGGCGGAAGCGAGACCTTCCTCGACTTCGCGGGATGGGACGAACACGGCCTCGTCGGCTTCCGCGGCGCCTCCGGCGACCTCGACTACCTGTACCGGGCGTTCTCGGAGCTGGCGGCGGCGATCAACCCTGCGATGCCGTGGCAACCGGTCGAGCTGATGGCGCACCTGCCCACCTTCTGGACCCCCCAGCCACCAACCCCGACCGTCTACTGCGAGGCGCGCCTCGCCACCGACTTCGCGGCGTTGAGCGACGCGATGGCGCAGCCGGACTACGCGCCCGGCAGCGGCGAGGTGCTGGCCAACGTGCTGGTGCTCACGTACCACTACTTCTACCCGGCCCGCGAGCCATCCGACGGAGAGCCCGCGGTCCGAGCGAAGGAAGGCCAGTGGGAGGCGGTCTCCATCTACTTCCGAGCGAACGTGAAGGGCGACGAGTCGAGCTTCTCCGAACCGCCGCTCGCCGTGGCGATCAGCCAGGGCAACGACGGGCCCGCAGCCACCCCGATGGTGAGCGACTTCCGACCGTGGGCCGACGTGCACCGCGAGGACACGCACGCCCACCCGATCCTGTTCGCGGCCCGCGGGTCACATCGCTTCTTCTTCGCGCCGCTCGAGCCCGGCCAGACCTACGAACCGGGCGCCGGCGGCCCAACCGTGCCAGCGGGGAGCTCCTACGACAACAACTCGGATTTCCCGGGCTGGGAGGTGATCCTCCTCGGGGGCCTGATCCTTGCGTGGTTCTTCCTGTCGATCGGGCTGTGGCCCGTCGCGATCGTCGTCGCCGTCATCGCGTTCTTGCTGTGGCTGATCTCGCTCATCGCGGACCTCTGCAACGACGACTCCGAGAACCCGGCGAACCCGACGCCATCCAACCCCGAGACGCAGGGAAACGGCCCGCAAGCAGGCGACTCCGACGAGCCACCCGCACCAGGGTCCCCGGGCGGAGACGGCAGCTCTGGTGGTGGAGGAGGGCTCGCCGGAGGCTTCGGGCTGCCGAACTCCGGCTCACCCCAAGGGGCCGACACGTCGTCGTTCGACCTTCGGTTCATCGACGGGGTGACCCGTGAGGTGGTTGGGCGTCCGCGCTACACCGGCTACCCGTCCGCCACGCCGTGCGAGCACCCCACGTGGTGGGACTTCACGGGACGCTGGGGCGTGCGCGTCGCACCGTCGCTGGCCGGCACGTGGGCGAGCGGTGACCAGCGTGTCGACGAGCACGGTCGGTCGTGGGGCTACTGGCACACCCTGCGCTTCTTCGAGGAACGCCTCCTCGGCAACGTGTGAGCTCGCGCCACGTGAGCAACTGCTGGGCGAGGCCTGAACCCGCGCCGCTGGAGCATCTACTCGCCAGGGTTGGACTCGCGACCCTGGCGCGCTCGAGCGGCAACGTCGCAGCGATAGACCGCAGTGGCGTAGCCCGGCAGCTGCACCTGCCACCGTGTTCGCACACCCAAGTGCTCATGCGTCCAGACGTCGAGCACCTCTGCACCGTGCACGAACCCATGTTCCGCGAGATCGAGCGTGACCGAACGGGCGCGGCGCCCGAGGTTGGTGACCGACACCGCGCGCGCACCGTCGGCCAGTCGCTTCGTCAGCACCCAGGTGCCACGAGGTGACGCCAGTCGCGTCGCCTGGTTGCCGAGCACGTCCTGGTCGATCGCCAGGATCTCGGGGTTGCGCAACAGGTCGAGGTCCCACTCGTCGATCGTCGCCGGATCGTGCGATGCCACGAGCGGCGCGGCGAGCATCGCCCAGAGACTCATGTGGGTGCGGGCCTGCTCGTCGGTGAGGCCGCGACGGAACCGCCACAGGGTTGGTCGCACCTTCCAGCCCTCGACCGGCTGCACCTTGCCGGTGCTCAGGCCACGCCCCCGGTTGCCGACCACCAGCATGTCGGGGTCGTTCCACCGCCCAGGCCCGGCGAACCGGGCGAGGCGCAGCGTGCGCCGAGCGATGCTGCGCACCCCGATGATCGGCCAGGTGAACGTGTCGAACACGTCGCCGGTGGTGCGCCAGTAGGACGCCCCCACGTCGGGCGCCCACAGCCACGGCTTGCGGAACCCCCACTCACACACGTTGAACACGATCGACCGACCCGACGAAGCGACGGCGTCGCCCATCGCCTCGTAGCGAGGCTCCGCTTCTCTGCGCCGCGGTGGCGCGTGGCAGTAGTCGTACTTGAGCAGGTCGACGCCCCACTCGGCGTACGCGCGCGCGTCGATCTGCTCGTAGCCGAACCCGCCGAAGCACCCGCCACAGGTGAGGTGCGCCGCATCGGAGTAGATGCCGAGCTTCAGACCCAGCTCGTGCAGGCGGGCGGCGACCGGCGCGATGCCGTCGGGGAAGGTGGCGGGATTGGCCGCCGGGGTGCCGTCGGCGTTGCGCGCGCCGGCATGCCAGTGATCGTCGATGTTGACGTACTGATACCCGAGGTCGCGCATGCCCGAGGAGACCATCGCCTCGGCGACGCGCACGATCACCTCGGCAGAGACCTCGGCGCGGAACACGTTCCAGGAGCTCCACCCCATCGGTGGGGTCAGCGCGAGCCGGTCCCCGACATGCAACTCGACCTGGGCCTCGGCCTGGCCCTCCGCGTTGGAGACGCGCACGTGGAGGGTGTGGACTCCCGGCAACCCGGGAGCGACCCCGCGCAAGATGCCGTCGTCGTCGACCGTGACCCCGTCCGGCAACCCGTCGACGACGAACCGAAGTGGGCGAGCACCGGTGACGGCGAGCGGATGGATCAGTTCGGTGCCCGGACGAACGCCGACCCGCCGCGCACCGTTGAGGCGCGGCGGGCCGGCGAAGGGGTCGTCGTGGGCGATCTCGGGACGGGCTGCGGACGGCACGGCCGGCAGTCTGGCAGCCACCCCGAGGGGGCGTCAGGACTTGTCGGCGGCCAGCTTGAGCAGCGCGGTCGTCATCGTCTCGACGTCGGCCTCGCTCATGCCGGTGCCCTCGGTGAGCGTCACCTGGGTGATGGTGGAGCCCACCTGCACCAGGCCGCCGCCCTGGGGCATCTCGCCGCCGGGGTTCGTGCCGACCACCACGATGGCCTTGTCACCCACACCTGCGACGTCCTTGGCCGTGCCGCTGAGGGTCCCCGTGATGCCCTGCTTGGCGGCATCGAATCCACCGGAGGCAGCCGACAGGGTGACCGAGTCGAACGAGGCTGACGGCGACCGGGGGTTGTCCTGCGCGAAGCGGCACCCGCCGCCCGGCATGTCTTCGACCGTGACCGTCCCGCCCACGATCGCCGAGACGCCCTCAACCGTCAGGGAGGTGCACACGTCCTTGACCTTCCCGCCTCCACCGGCGGACTGCCCGGAATCGACGGACGCGGTCGTGGTGGACGAACCGCCGGCGACGCTGTCGCTGCTCGCCTTGGAGCTGCTGCTCCCGCATGCCGTGAGCCCCGCGAGGGACAACGTCAGGCCTGCACACGCGACAAGTCGATGGATCTTCATTGGGTCTCCGTTCCGCCACGTCGGCACCTCCGACGAGTCTGGAGAACCTATCGCTTGAGCATCGTGAACAGATGCATTTCACGGATACATGGGCACCACGAAATGATGCGCTCACGAACGGGGAAAGGGGGCAGGTCTGGAGGTGTGTCCCGTCTGCTCCGGTTCACCTTCTCCGAAACGGCCGAGCAACACCGCGCCGCCGATCGTGCATGCGAAGCCGAGCAGCGCCACGGGCTCCCAGCCGCGGCGCGCATGCTCGCCGAGCACCAGCAGTCCGAACGTCGCGGGCAGCACGGTCTCTGCCGCCACCAGAGCGGCGGTGGCACCGGTGACTGAGCCGTGGCGAAGCGCCGCCGCGAACAGCGCGATCCCCATGGCACCACCAAGCACCGCCGCGTAGGCGGCAGGGTTCACCAGGAGATGAGTCGGGGCGAACTGGTGGATCACCCGCAGCGACGTGTTGCCGATGCCGTACGCGACACCGGCGAACGCACCGAGCAGCGACGCCGCCACCGCACCACGCGCATGTGCACGCGACGCGAGCCATCCGAGGAGCCCGACGAGAACTGCGCCGAGGAGCAGGCC
>CAZUMJ010000034.1:0-32170 GCA_964621605.1 uncultured Iamiaceae bacterium
GGATTCGTCGGCCGAGTCGGAAGGCGAGGGAGTGTCGGCAGGCGAGGGAGTGTCGGCAGGCGAGGGAGTGTCGCTAGGCGTCGCAGTCGCGGTGGGGATCTCGGTCCCCGCCCGCACCGGACCATGGAAACGCTCGAGGAGCTCTCGCTCACGTGTGCGCATCGCGACCGCTTCATCGGGCTCGGCGTGGTCCATGCCCAGCACGTGCAGGATGCCGTGGACCACGAGCAGCGCGAGCTCGTCGTCGAGCGTTCCGGCATGCTGCGGCGCGTTTCGCTCGGCCACCGCTGGACAGATCACGACGTCGCCGAGCAGCAGGGGGCCGGCGGCCGCGTCGAACGGGTCGCGGTGCGGCCCGCTGCCTTCGGGGCCGGTCACGCGTCCGGACTCGACGAGGTCGTCCTCGAGCGGGAACGAAAGCACGTCGGTGGGGCCGGCCCCTCCGAGGAAGCGCACGTTCAGATCCGCGATCGCGACCTCATCGACGAACAGCAGAGACAGCTCTGCGTCACCACTGACGCCCTCGGCTGTGAGCACCTCACGCGCGAGCGTCGCCCAGCGCTGCACGTCGACCGCGACCTCGCTCTGCTCGTCGCCGACGAACACCTCGACATCGCCCTCGTCGCCCCTGCGACGGCGCCTGCCGGACGACGTCGGCCTCATCGCCGTCCCCCGGCGGGGCCGCCAACACCGTCTCGACTGCTGGCGTCGGCCCTGTCGTACGCGTCGACGATCTGGGCGACGATGCGGTGCCGCACCACGTCACGGCCGCTGAGGTGCACGAACCCGAGACCCTCGATGCCATCGAGCACGCGCTGCAGACCCGCGAGCCCTCCGCGGCCACCGGCGACGTCGACCTGCGTCGTGTCGCCCGTGATCACCGCCTTGGACCCGAACCCGATGCGCGTGAGGAACATCTTCATCTGCTCCGGCGTGGTGTTCTGCGCCTCGTCGAGGATGATGAAGCTGCGGTTCAAGGTACGGCCACGCATGAATGCCAACGGCGCCACCTCGACGGCGCCCCGGTCGAGCAGGCGCTGCACGCCGTCGGCGTCGAGGAAGTCGCTCAGCGCGTCGTAGAGCGGGCGAAGGTACGGGTCGACCTTGGCCATCAGGTCGCCGGGCAGGAAGCCGAGGCGCTCGCCGGCCTCGACGGCCGGCCGGGTCAACACGATGCGGTCGACCTCCTTCGCCTGGAGGGACTGCACCGCCATCGCCACGGCGAGCCAGCTCTTGCCCGTCCCGGCGGGGCCCAACCCGAAGGTCACGACGTTCGCCCGGATCGCGTCGACATACCGCTTCTGCCCTGAGGACTTGGGGCGCACAGAACGACCGTGTGCCGCGCGGAGCACCTCGGCGGTCAGCACCTCAGAGGGACGCTCGTGCGCGCGCACCATGTCGATGGTGCGGCCGAGCACAGCAGCGTCGAGGGGTTCGCCCCGCTCGACGAGCAGCACGAGCTCCTCGAAGAGGCGTTCGAGCTCGGCTGCGTCAGGCCCCCCGACAGCGATCTCGTTGCCACGCACGTGCACGGTCGAGGCAGGGAAGGCGGCCTCGATTGCCCGAAGGTGTTCGTCTGTGGAGCCGAGCAGGGGCGCCATCAGGAGGTTGTCGGGTACGCGCACCACGACCTGGGCTGGGCTCACGGTGCGGCGCTCACTCCTGGTCCTGGTCGAAGAACCCCGACGGGTCGGGTGCCGGCTCGGCTTCGACCGGGGAGGCGGCCACCACCGACGGCGCGAGACGCTCACGCCCGATACCCACCACCTTCAGGGTCTGCTGGAGCACGTTCTCGAAGCGCGCGAGGCGCTGATCGCAGTAGTCCTCGCACTCGTGCCGCATGGCCAGCGACTCCTGCTCGGCCTGGTCGAGGATCTGCCGGGCACTGCGCTCGGCCGCCTTCACCACCTCGGTGCGTTGCACCATCTGCGCAGCGGTGGCACGTGCCGCTTCACGGATCTCATCGGCCTCGCGTCCGGTGCGAGCGAGGAACTCCTCACGTTCACGCAACAGCCATCGTGCCGCGCGCAGCTCTTCGGGCAAGCGCCCGATCGCATCGTCGAGCAGGTCGAGCACCTCCTCGCGGTTGATCATCACCGAGGCCGACATCGGCATGGCCCGCGCGCCATCGACAAGGTCACGCACGCGAGCCAGGAGCTGCTCGACGTCGACATGGGGACGATGGTCGGCATGTCTGATCTCGTCGACCGCGTCGTCGGCAACGACACCCTCGTCGGAGGGAGGCGGAGGGAGCACGGAGCTCATTGGGAATACCTCTCGGCTAGACGCTTTGCCACGGGCGGCGGCACCATCGATGAGACGTCACCACCGAAACGAGCGATCTCGCGCAGAAGCTTCGACGCCACGAACGAATGCGTCGTCGCGGACGGGATGAACGCGGTGTGCACCCCCGAGATGGCGTGGTTCATGTGCGCCTGCTGGAGCTCCGACTCGAAGTCGGACACGGCCCGCAGGCCCTTCACGATGAAGTTGGCACCGATGTCGCGGGCGAGATCGACCACCAAGCTCGAGAACTGCACCACCCGCACGTTCGGCAGGTGCGCCACCGACTCCTCCACCATCGCCTGGCGCTCGGCGAGGTCGAACAGCGGCTCGCCCTTCTGCGGGTTGCGCATGGTTGCCACCACAACCTCGCTGAACATGCGCGAAGCCACCTCGATCAACTCGAGGTGGCCGTTGTGGATGGGGTCGAACGACCCGGGATAGAGAACAACCGTCACGTGTGGGCTCCTGCGGGGTCCGGCCAGGCAGGTGGGTAGAGGATGCACACAACGGTACCGCCGTAGGCCTTCTCTCTCGCTACTTCCCACCCGTCCGGCGCGGTGACGGCTCGGTCGGACTCGGCCACGACCACCGCGTCGGGCGCCAGAAACCGCTTGAGCGCGTCGAGCAGGTCCGGCCAACGGTCGTAGCGATACGGGGGATCGCACAGCGCCAGATCGATGCGTCGGGTGGCGCCACCACCCGCCAGGAAGGCCTCCGCCGTGGAGGCCACCACCTCGGCGCGTCCCTCGAACCCTGTGGCGCGCAGGTTGGCAGCCACCACCTCACGCGCTCGACGATCGGACTCGACGAACACCGCGCGCGCCGCGCCACGCGACAGCGCCTCGATGCCGAGCGCCCCCGAACCCGCGAACAGGTCGGCCACCACCGCCCCCTCGACGACATCGAGGCTCTGCAACGCGTTGAACGTGGCCTCGCGAACCCGATCGCCGGTCGGCCGCACGGACGTCCCGTCTGGCACCGCAAGTCGACGCCCTCGTGCCGTGCCGGCAACCACTCGCATGCACAGACGGTACGTTGCCGGCCATGGTCGCAACGCAGCCCACCGATGCTGTGCGCGTGATCCGCATCGATCGCGGCGCCCAACGCAACGCGATCGACAGCGCCACCGCGCAGCGGCTCCACGACGAGCTCCTTGCGTTCGACGCAGACCAGGACGCCCGCGTCGCCGTCCTCACCGGCGACGAACGTGCCTTCTGCGCCGGTGCCGACCTGCGCAACCTCCCCCACCTGCGCGACAGCGGCCCACTCGGTCCCACCCGGCTTCAGCTCACGAAACCGGTCATCGCCGCCATCGAGGGGTGGTGCGTCGCGGGCGGCGTCGAGTTGGCGGCGTGGTGCGACCTGCGCGTCGCCGGAAGCAGCGCCCGCTTCGGGTGCCTCGAACGGCGTTGGGGCGTGCCCCTGATCGACGGCGGCACCGTCCGCCTCCCGCGGATCATCGGGCTCGGGCGTGCGCTCGACCTCGTCCTGACGGGGCGCGAGTTCGACGCCGCCGAGGGGGAGCGCCTGGGCTTCGTGAATCGAGTCGTCGCCGACGGCACCGCCCTCGACGCCGCGTGCGCGTTGGCTGCCCAGATCGCCGCATCACCGTGGAACTGCGTCGTCCACGACCGGGCCAGCATCTACGAGAGCTTCGGCCTCTCGATCGAGGATGCCTTGGCGAACGAGGACCGCCACGGCCGCGAGGTGATCTTCGCCGACGGCTTCCGTGAGGGCGTGGCGCGCTTCGAGTCGCATCAGCGCAGGCGTGGCGACCGCGGCGAGGAAGCAACCGCGACGCTGCCTTCCCCGACGACGGCCAGCACAGAGACGGCCCCGTGAAGGCCCTTCCCACCATCGACTGCATCGACTGCGGCGGCACCTGCCACCTCATCTCGTACCCCGACGAGGACGGCGAGTTCGCGCCCGGCGAGATCGTGGCGTACCGGTGCGAGGACTGCCTCGACCGTTGGGACCTCGTCCTTCCCGACGAGGAGGACGACGCGAGCTGACCCGGACGGGCGCGGCCGCAGGCCGCGAACCCGGCGTTAGGGTCGACGTCAGGGCCGGTGACCGCTGGCCACCCCGCACTCGGCGAAGGGGAATCGCATGCAGCTGGGCATGATCGGCCTCGGACGGATGGGCGCCAACATGGTGCGGCGCCTGCAACGCGACGGGCACGACTGCGTCGTGTACGACCCCGACCCAGCCGCGCGAGCGGCGCTCTCCGACAGCGGCGCACGCCCCGTCGACGATCTTGCAGCGATGGTCGCCGCGCTCGACGCGCCGCGCCACATCTGGGTGATGGTGCCCGCCGGTGTGGTCGACCACGTGCTGGACGACCTGACCCCCCTCCTCGCCGCAGGCGACGCCGTGATCGACGGCGGCAACTCCCACTACCACGACGACCTCCGCCGCGGCGAGGCGCTCGACGCCGTCGGCATCCACCACCTCGACGTCGGCACGAGCGGCGGCGTGTTCGGCCTCGAGCGGGGCTACTGCCTCATGATCGGTGGCGACACGGACGTGACGGCACGGCTCGCCCCCATCTTCGAGAGCCTCGCCCCCGGCGCGGGCGACACGTCGCCCACACCCGGCCGCGCCGACGATCCGGCCCGGGCCACCAGCACCGCCGAACACGGCTGGCTGCACTGCGGCCCGCATGGGGCAGGGCACTTCGTGAAGATGGTCCACAACGGGATCGAGTACGGCCTGATGGCCGCCTACGCCGAAGGGCTGAACATCCTCGCGGGGGCGAACGTCGGTGCCACCACGACCGAGCTCGACGCCGAGACCACGCCGTTGGAGCACCCGGAGCACTACCGCTACGAGTTCGACCTCGCGGACATCACCGAGGTGTGGCGGCGTGGTTCGGTGATCGCGTCGTGGCTGCTCGACCTCACGGCGCACGCGCTGCTTGTCGATCCCGCGCTTGCCGGGTTCGACGGACGCGTCTCGGACTCCGGCGAGGGTCGCTGGACGCTGTCCGCGGCGATCGACGAAGGGGTCCCGGCGCCGGTGCTCGCCACCGCGCTGTTCAACCGGTTCGACTCCCGCGGTCATGCCGACCTCGCGAACCGCGTGCTGTCTGCCATGCGCCACGAGTTCGGTGGCCACGTCGAGAAGCCAGCTGCCGCGGGCCCCGGAGGCGTCCAATGAGCGGACGCGCGCCGACCGCCCCCGCTGACGCCCTGGTCTTCTTCGGCGCCACGGGTGATCTGGCGTACAAGCAAGTGTTCCCGGCGCTCCACGAGCTCGTGCGCCGCGACGGGCTCACTCTCCCGATCATCGGGGTCGCGAAGGCGGGCTGGGACCTCGCCAAGCTCCGGGCCCGTGCCCGCGCCAGCATCGAAGCGCACGGCACGCTCGACGAGGCCGCGTTCGCTCGGCTCGCAGACCTGTTGCGCTACGTCGACGGCGACTACGCCGACCCCGACACCTTCCGCCGGCTGCGCGCGGAGCTCGGCGACGCGTCCCACCCGCTGCACTACCTGGCGATTCCTCCTGCGCTGTTCGCGACGGTCGTCGCTGCCCTCAGTGCATCCGGGTGCGCAGCGGGCGCGCGCGTCGTGGTCGAGAAGCCCTTCGGACACGACGCGGCTTCGGCCCGAGCCCTCAACGACGCCCTCCAGGCGGTGTTCCCCGAGCACAACATCTTTCGGATCGACCACTACCTCGGCAAGGAACCGGTGCAGAACCTGCTGTTCTTCCGGTTCGGCAATTCGTTCCTCGAGCCGATCTGGAACCGCCAGCACGTCCGGAGCGTGCAGATCACCATGGCGGAGTCGTTCGGCGTGGCCGACCGGGGCTCGTTCTACGACGGGGTCGGTGCGGTGCGCGACGTGGTGCAGAACCACATGCTGCAGGTGCTCGCCCTGCTCGCCATGGAAGCCCCCTCCGACGTGAACCCCGAGTCGCAGCGAGACGCGAAGGCGACCTTGCTGAAGGCGATCCGGCCGCTGGGACCGACCGACATGGTGCGCGGGCAATACGTCGGGTATCGAGACGAGCCCGGCGTCGCGCCGGCATCGTCGGTCGAGACGTATGCGGCGTTGCGTCTGTCCATCGACACGTGGCGGTGGGCCGGCGTGCCCTTCATCATCCGTGCAGGCAAGCACCTCCCGGCCACCGTGACCGAGGTGCGCGTCGAGTTCCACCAACCGCCGCAGGTCGTGTTCCGCGACCGCGATGTCGGAGGCCGCAACTACGTGCGCTTCCGTCTCGGCCCCGATCAGGTGATCGCGCTCGGCGCCCGGGCGAAGGTGCCCGGCGAAGCGATGGTCGGGCAAGCCGTCGAGTTGGTCGTGCACAGCGCAGATGCCGGCGAGAAGCCACCCTACGAACGCCTGCTCGGCGACGCGCTCGATGGCGATGCGGCGCTCTTCGCCCGCCAGGACGCAGTCGTCGCGGCGTGGGACGTGGTCGACCCGATCCTCGACGACGTGCTCGCCGTGCACCCGTACGCGCAGGGAAGCTGGGGCCCGGCGGAGGCCGACGGCTTGGTCGCCGACCTCGGTGGCTGGGCCGACCCTCCGCTCGACGCCACATCGCCGGGGTCGGCGACCCCAGCGCTCGCTGTGCCAACCCCCGACGCTCAGGAGACTCCCGCGTGACGATCCCCGCCCCAGACGCGCTCACCGCCAGCCCCGCGTGGGAAGCGCTCGAGAAGCACCACAGCGAGATGGCGCACACGACCCTGCGCGAGCTGTTCGCCGCCGACCCCGCACGCGGCACCGCACTCGTCGCTACGGGCGCCGGCCTCACCCTCGACTACTCGAAGAACGCCATCACGGCCCAAACCATCGACCTCTTGGTGGGGCTCGCCGAGCAGGCCGGGCTCACCGAGCGCATCGCCGCGATGCGCAGCGGTGCGCACGTGAACACGTCCGAGAACCGACCTGCGCTCCACACCGCGCTCCGTCTTCCCAGAGGCAGCTCGTTGGTGGTCGACGGCGTGGACGTCGTCGCCGAGGTGCACGCCGTGCTCGACCGCATGGGCAGGTTCGCCCGAGCGGTGCGCGACGGCTCTTGGCGAGGGCACGCGGGCGACACGATCACCGCCGTCGTCAACGTGGGCATCGGCGGCTCAGACCTCGGTCCGGCGATGGCCTACGAGGCGCTCCGCGCAGACAGCCGACGCGACCTGACCTTCCGCTTCGTGTCGAACATCGACGGCACTGCGTTCGCGGAGGCCACCCGCGACCTCGACCCGCGACGCACCCTGTTCGTGATCTCCTCGAAGACCTTCACCACCCTCGAGACCCTCACCAACGCCCGCACCGCGCGCGCCTGGGTGCTCGACGCGTACGGCGGTGACACCGCCGCGGTTGCCCGCCACTTCGTCGCGGTCTCGACGAACGCCGCCGAGGTGGCCAACTTCGGCATCGACACCCAGAACATGTTCGAGTTCTGGGATTGGGTCGGGGGCCGCTACTCGCTCGACTCGGCCATCGGCCTCTCGCTCATGGTTGCGATCGGCCCCGAGGCCTTCGGCGAGCTGCTCGCCGGCATGCACGAGATGGACGAGCACTTCGCGACGGCACCCCTGCACGCAAACCTGCCGGCGCTCCTCGGCCTGATCGGCGTGTGGCACCTGAACCTCTCCGGTGCCGAGAGCCAAGCGGTCCTCCCCTACGACCAGAACCTCCATCGCTTCCCGGCATACCTCCAGCAGCTCGAGATGGAGAGCAACGGCAAGCACGTGGGTCTGCACGGCGGACCGATCGATCACCACACCGCGCCGGTCATCTGGGGCGAGCCGGGCACCAACGGGCAGCACGCGTTCTACCAACTGCTCCACCAAGGCACCCGCCTCGTGCCGTGCGACTTCATCGGATTCTGTCGAAGCCGCAACCCGATCGGCGATCACCACGATCAGCTGATGGCGAACCTGTTCGCACAGACCGAAGCGCTGGCGTTCGGCCGCACGGCCGACGAGGTCGCCGCCGCCGTTGGTGGCGACCCCTCCCAGATCGCGCACCGCGTGTGCGTCGGGAACCGACCGTCGAACACGATCGTGGCCGACGAGCTCACCCCACGAACGCTCGGCGCACTGATCGCGCTCTACGAGCACAAGGTCTTCACCCAGGGGGTCGTCTGGGGCATCGACTCGTTCGACCAGTGGGGCGTCGAGCTCGGCAAGCACTTGGCGCAGCGCATCATCGAAGAGCTCCAACCCACCGGCCGGCCCGACCCGTCACGTCACGACTCGTCCACCAATGCGCTCATCTCGCACTACCTGGAGCGCCGAACGGCCCCGCCGACTCGCTGAGCACCCAAACCGCTGCCCACGAGCCGTCGGTCGGGCATGCGATCTATGGCCCCGGCGATGTGACGTGCTCGACCGCCCAGTCGCGACCGGACGCGACCACTTGGTGGCGCAGGCCGTGCAGGTACTCGACACGAGGGAACAGCACACCCTCGGCGGGGAGGTACGTCGACAGCCCCGCGCCCACGAACGTCACGACGTAGATGCCCTGCGGCGTCTCGGCAACCTCTTCGCGAAAGGCTGCGAGCTGCTCGGCCGGCGTGCGCGGATCGAACAGGACCCGCTGCTGCGGGAGCAACTTCACCGTGCGGCGTGTGTAGAACCAGACCACGTCGGGTTGGTTGCTCCACACGTCGGCGCCCGGCGGAAGCACCCGGTCGACCGCCGCGACCCGGTCGTGCCACGCAACGGTGCTGTAGTCGCGGCGCGGCGCGGAGCCGGCGATCCACATGCCGTGGAAGTCAGCGAGCAGCCACACGCAGACCACCCCGGCCGCGGTCAGCATGCCAAGGGAGGGCAGCTTCGCCACCAGCGTGCGCCAGCGTGGCCCGACGGTGCGTCGAACCGCCACGGCGAGCGCCAGCGCCAGCGGGAACGCGACCCGGCTGTAGACCCGAGCGTCCATCGACACCCACACCCACAGCGAAGATCCGACGAGCAGCAGGTACGAGACGCCGCCGAACACCACCAGTGCCACCGCCGAGCGCTCACCGTCGGGCTTCGCGTCGGCCCGGAGACGCCCGACCACGGTGACCAGCACCAGTGGCACCGCCAGGACGAGCAGCACGAAGAGGAGGATGCGACCCGGTCCGCCGGCGATGCCCGGGAAGAACACGCCTGTCGTGAGCTGACCAACGGTGTTCAACATCCCTGAGAAGGTCACGTCCGACGGCACGCGCGGGCCCGCCGGATTGCCTGATCCGGCCAGGTTGCGCGCGACCCAGGCAAGCGTCGGCACCGCGACGACGACGCCGTACACGAACAGGCGACGGATCCGCTCACGCAAGGCTGCCGGGCCCACTGCAAGCAAGACGAGCGCCCCTGCACCGGCCATCTGCCAGCCCGCATAGCTCGACAGCGCGGCGATCGACCCGCATCCGCCCGCCAGCAACAACCACCGCCACGGTGCCCGCTCGCCTTCGACTGTGCGCTCGAGCCCATAGAGCAGCCCGAGCATGGAGGTGATGAGGAGCGGGTCGGCCCATGCCCACGGGCTCGAAGCCGTCACCCCACCCATCCCCAGCGCCCACCCGCCAGCGAGCACCGCCGCGCCGAACGGGCCGAGGTGGAGGCGGCTGAGGCGCCAGCCGAGCGACGCGGAGATCGCGGCGAGCACTACCCCCGCAACCTGCGCGACGCCCAGCAGGTGACCGCCGACGAGGAACGACAGCCCCGCGAGCAGCATCGGGTACGCGGGCGGGAAGACCTGCAGTGCCCGCATGTCGTAGGTCGTGAAACCGTGCCCGGTGCGAAGGTGCTCTGCGACAGACAGGTATTGCATGCTGTCCGGCGACAGCTTCGGCCCGCCACGGCCGCTGAGCGCGATCGTGAGCGCGACTGCCAGCAACACGAAGACGGGCTCGGCGACGCGATCGACGAAGGCTGCGAAGCGAGGCCACTGCGACCTCGCGTGCGCCGCGGCGGCGTCGGTCGGCGCAGCGTCGGCCGCAGCGGAGCCCGTCATCAGCACGCCGACACGGTAGTTGGCGGCCGCCGCGACGCCGTGCCTCGCTGTCTACTCCGAAGGTGCTGCGGCACGCAGGGCGGCCCAGACGCGCCACCGGCGCACCGCCAGCAGCGCGTACAGCGCACCCAGCGCGCCGAGCCCGCCCCCGCCGATCGGATTCCAGACGATGGACAGCGTCAGCCCGGCGAGCAACACCGCCACCCCGATCGAGATGTCGATGATGAGCGGTGTGCGCCAATTGGGTGCGTGGATGAGGGCAACGCGACGTTCTTGCTGGCCTGCGGCAACGTCGGCCACCTTGCCGATGGCCGTACGCGGCCCCGTCGCCTCCTTCTGCTCGGGCTTGCCAGCTGCCGCATCGGGGCGGCGCGACGGACGGGACCGAGCCATGCGCCCAGTCTCGCCGACCTCCGGGGTTCGGCGCGAACTCCGCGCGTTCAGCTCTTGAGGAGGAATGCGGCGTCGTCCTCGCCGAGCAGCAGGTCGATCTCTTCGGCGAGCAGCGGATGCGCCGCGAGCGACGGGTCGTCCCCCACCAACTCGAACGCATCGGCTCGGGCACGTGCCACCCATTCGCGGTCTCGACGCAACGACGCCAGCTTGAGGTCGTTGCGCCCCTTCTGACGTTCGCCCATGAGGGTCCCCTCGCCGCGCAGGTCGAGGTCGACCTCGGCGAGCGCGAACCCGTCGGTCGTGCGCACGAGCGCCTCGAGGCGAGCCTCGCCGTCGGGTGTGGTGGCGTCGGCAACCAGGTAGCACCACGAGCGCTCGGCGCCACGTCCGACACGGCCCCGCAACTGGTGGAGCTGGGCGATGCCGAAGCGGTCCGCGTCGAGGATCACCATGACCGTCGCGTTCGGCACGTCGACGCCCACCTCGATGACCGTGGTGGCGACCACTGCGTCGAGCGTGCCGTCTCGGAACGCGGACATGACGGCGTCCTTCTCGGCCGGGGGCAGGCGCCCGTGAAGAAGCCCCACCCGCAGGCCGTCGAGGGGGCCGTCGGGCGCGATCAGACGTGCGTAGGTCGCCTCGGCGGACTGCGCGTCGAGCTTCTCTGACTCTTCGATGAGCGGGCACACGACATATGCCTGGCGCCCCGCCGCGATCTCGTCACGCACCCGCTGCCATGCTTCGCCCTCGGCGTCGGCGGTCACCCAGCGGGTCCGCACCGGGGTACGCCCGGGTGGCAGCTCGTCGAGCACCGACACGTCGAGGTCGCCGTAGACCGTCATGGCGGCCGTGCGCGGGATCGGCGTGGCGGTCATCACCAGCACGTCGGGCGTGGCGCCGTCGGCAGCCTTGGCCCGCAGCGCGGCGCGCTGCTCGACGCCGAAGCGGTGCTGCTCGTCAATGACGACCACCCCGAGCGACCTGAACGCGACGGCGTCCTGGATGAGCGCGTGCGTCCCGACCACGAGGTCGACGGTCCCGTCGGCCAAGCCGGCGAGGATGCGTCGACGGTCGGCGGCCCCCACGCGGTTCGTGAGCAGCTCCGTGCGCAACGGCCGCTCGCCGAACAGCGAGGCCCCGCCGTCGTCGAGCGTGAAGCCATCGAGCAGCACCCGTAGGCCGGCGTCGTGCTGCTCGGCGAGCACTTCAGTCGGTGCCATCAACGCGCCCTGGTGCCCGCTGCGCACCGCGGTCAACAGCGCGCTCACCGCGACGACCGTCTTGCCGGCACCCACGTCGCCCTGCAACAGGCGATGCATGGGATGGGATGCGGCCAGGTCGGCGGCGATCTCGTCGATGGCACGCCGCTGCGCGCCGGTCAGCGGGAACGGCAGCCGCTCGTGGAAGCGCGCCACCAGGTCGGGGCGGTCGGGGTCGGGGCCCACGACGTGCGCCACGCCGACGGTGGTGCGCTCGAGCTCCCGCTTGCGTCGGACGAGCGCCACCTGGACGCGCAGCAGTTCGTCGTACACCAGCCGAGCCCGTGCCCGCGCCTGGTCGCCCATCGAGTCGGGCAGGTGGATGGCATGGAAGGCGGTCGTCCGGTCGACGAGCCCGTGGCGGGTGAGCAGCTCCGCTGGGACCGCCTCGGCGAACTCGCCGGCGCGTTCCAACGCCTCGGTCACCCAGCGCGAAAAGTCCCAGGTGGTGAGGCGCTCCTTCTCTGACTGGGGGTACATCGCGATCACCCGGCCGGTGCGGTCGCCAACCAGGTCCACCACGGGGTTCGAGAGCTGCAGGCTCCCTCGGTAGTCGCCGACCTTGCCGAACAGCGCGCACTGGGTGCCGACGGGGAGCTGGCGTTCCCGCCAACCCTGGTTGAAGAAGCTCACCGCAAGCGTGCCGGACTCGTCGCCGACCACCGCGCTCACCAGCACCTTCGGCGGCCGGCCCCGTGTGCGCCGTGACGAGATGCGCCGCACGGTGGCGATCACCATCGCCTCCTCGCCGACGCGCAGGTCACGAATGAGCTGACGCTTCCCACGATCGACGTAGCGGCGCGGATAGTGGGTGAGCAGGTCGAGCACCGACTCGATCTCGAACGCACGACCCAGCGCCGCAGCGCTGCGGTCGCCGACCCCACGCAGCTCGGTCACCGGGATGCCCGCCAACCGGGCGAGGTGGCGCGCCACGTCACACCTCCCAGGTCAGGAACGCGCCGTGAGGGTGCGCCCAGCCGAGCGCGCGCGGCTGCTGCTCGACCCCGTGGCGCCACGTGCGCAGCCCGAGCACCGTCTCGGGGGTGGCTTCCTCGTCGCCGGGCGCGAGCGTCGGCGGGTCGATGCCGGGCACGCACCGCGGGGCCTCCGCCGACAGCCACGACACCGGCCGGCCCGATGCCGCCGCTCGGGCGAGCACCTCGGCCAGCTCGGGGCGCCGCTCCCGTTCGACGTACGTGAGCGCCCACCCGTGGAACACGACCAGGTGGGTGGCCGGCTGCAACTGGTCGATGACCCCGGGGAGCGCCTCGATGAAGTCACCGGCCACGACCGACGGCGGATCGTCACGAAGCAGCGCCACCGCGGCGCGGAAGCGGTCGATCCGCTCGGGTTGGTCCGGCCACAGGCACGCCTCCAGCCAGCGCAGCGCGGCCAGGTCGTCCAGCGACACCGGGGCGAGGTCGATGCCGACGCGCTCCACGATCGCCGGCGACGGCGGGTACACCCACGTCGGCGGGAACCGGGTGCCGGACACGTCGGCGTGCAGGTGCACGCTCGAAGCCGGGTTGCCCGAGACGGCGCCCCCGACGTCGCAGCGGTACCGCTCCAGACCCAACAGCAACCCGGCGCTGCTCCCCAGCTCGACGACGCTCATGGGAAGGGTGGGTTCGGAGGCGGCGACGTGGGCGAACATCGGTGCGAGCAGCGCGACGCGGTTCACCTCGTTGGTCTGGGTGGATCGGGTGGCGACGAGCTGGCGTATCTCCGCCTCGTGTGCCTCACAGAACGCAGTGAAGGCCGGGTAGGGGTCGCCCGGCGCCAGCTCGGCCGGCGGCGTGACAGACGGGTAGTAGCGGGCCAGTGGCTCGTCGGGGTGGGCGAGCACCACGGCGTGCACCGCCGCCAGCAGCAGGACGGGCCGCGCCTGGCCGGGCTGGGCGTCGAGCAGGAAGCCGGCACGGACGGGATCGTCCGTGAGCCCTTCGACGAGTCGCCGGTAGAGGGGCAGGTGGGGGATGCTCGCCCCGAAGAACCGGAGGTGACCGAGGATCTTGTCGAGGTCGGCCTCACCCGACACCGGCTACTCGATCCCGACGAGGTACGGGTAGAGAGGTTGGCCCCCGTGGTGCACCTCGACCGCCACGTCGGGGTGGTGCTCGTCGAGCCATGCGGTGATGCGGCGGGTGTCGGCGACCGACGCGCCCTCGCCTTCGATGAGGGTCACGATCTCGTGGTCGTCGCGGACGAGCACATCGAGCAGACGACACGCCGCGGCCGTGAGCGACTGCTCCACCGCCTCGATCCCGCTGCGCGAGATGCCCAGCCAGTCGCCTTCCTTGATGGGCCCGACGTCGCAGCTCGAGTCGCGCACGGCGCGGGTGAGCTCGCCTGCGGTGACGCTCGCCGCTCCCGCTCCCATCTCGTCCCGGTTGGTGTCGGCGTCCGCATGCGGGTCGTAGGCGACCAGGGCGGCAAAACCTTCGCTCACCCCCCGGGTTGGCACGACGCGCACCGTCTTGGACGTGTGCTCCGCCACCTGCTGCGCCACCGGGATGATGTTGCCGTTGTTGGGGAGGATCACGACCGCGTCCGACGGGCATGCCTCGACCGCCTCGAGGAGCTGCGCGGTGGACGGGTTCATCGACTGGCCGCCGGCCACCACCTGCTGCACGCCGAGCGAGTGGAAGATGCGGCGGACGCCATCGCCGACCGAGACGGCCACCACGGCGGTGGCGACGGGGGTTGTGGCCACCGGCGAAACCTCGGGCGCCTCCGGTGCGCCTTCACGCACCCAACGCTCCTCCTCCACCTGCTCGAGCAGGTCGGTCACCCGGATGTTGCGCGGCCGCCCGCAGTCGAGCGCCGCCTCGACCGCGGCGCCGATGTCGTCGGTGTGGATGTGGCAGTTCCAGATCCCGTCCCCGCCGACGACCACGATGGAGTCGCCGATGCCCGCCCAGACGTCCTTGAACGCGGGGATGGTGTCGTCAGGGGCTTCCAGGAAATACATGACCTCGTAGCGCAGATCGCCGACCCCGCCCTCGCCGTGTCCGTCACCGTGACCGTGCCCGCCGTGCCCGCCGTGCCCGCCGCCAGCCGGCATCGGCAGCTCGTCGAGCTCCGGCGCCTCCGGCAATGACCGGCCGTCGGCGATGTGCAGTGCACCGTCGAGCAGGAAGAGGAACCCGGTCCCCCCGGCGTCGACGACTCCTGCCTCGGCGAGCACGGGAAGCAGTTCGGGCGTGCGTGCGAGGGCGTCATGCCCTGCCGCGTGTGCGACCTCGAGCACCTCGACGAGATCCGCACCCTGCCCTGCCCGCCCCTGCGCAGCTTCGGCGGCGGCACGCACCACGGTGAGGATCGTCCCCTCGACCGGTCGCATCACGGCGCCGTATGCGGCAGTGGATGCAGCTGCCAGCGCCTCCGCGAACCCCGATCCGTCGAGACCGTCCGGGCGTTCACGAGCCACGCCGGCGATGCCACGCAACACCTGCGAGAGGATGACCCCTGAGTTGCCACGGGCACCCATGAGCGATCCGTGGCTGATCGCCCCGCACACGGCACCCAACTCCTCGGGAACGTCAGCCAACTCGGCGACGACCGATTCGAGCGTGAGGGCCATGTTCGTTCCCGTGTCGCCGTCGGGTACGGGGTAGACGTTGAGGCGGTCGACGACGTGTTGGTGTGCACGGAGCGCGTCCCGGAAGCTCTCGACCACGTGCCGAAGGTCGCTGGCGGTGAGTCGTTCGAGCCTCATGGGCGCCGATGGTAGTGAGCGGCGGCCCCGAGAGAGACCACGCGCGCAGCGTCACACGCCACCACGGCGCGGCCGGTACATTGCCACCACTGCGTCGTGCACCTCCGACTCCCCGAGGCCAGCTATGCCACCGTTCGTCCTCATCGTCGACCCCGATCCCCTCTGGCGGGAGAGCGTCGAGTCGCGGCTGCGAGGTGCCATGCCGACCTCGTCGGTGAGCTGGCTCCCCGACGCGCTGAGCCCCGAACGCGATGTCCCACCCGGCATCCTCGTCGTCGGACCGAACGCCTACGTGTCGATCGAGGACGAGCTCGCACCCGCGCTGCGCCCGCACCCGAACCTGCCCGTCCTGCTCGTGGTGCGCCACATGGAGGTCGACACGCTCCGGGTCGCGCTCCACGCCGGCGTGCGCGATGTCTACCCGAAGACGACCTCGGCTGAGGAGCTCGCGGAGGCCGTACGACGCCTGGCCGAGCAGATGCCCCAGCAGCAGCCCGGCGCATCCGCCGCAGCGGGGCCACGCGTCGGCGGCAAGATCATCGCGGTGTGCTCAGCCAAGGGGGGCACGGGCGTCACGACCGTCGCCACGAGCATGGCGCTCACGCTCTCGACGAAGCGTGACGTCCGCGTGATCCTCACCGACGCCGACCCGGTCTTCGGTGACATCCCGATGTTGCTGGGCATGCCCGCCCCCGCCGTCCTGCCCGACGAGGGACTCCCCGACACGATGCCGGTCGACGAGATGGCGAAGCTGCTCGTGACCTACAAGCCGACGGGTTTGCAGCTCTACTGCGCCCGGCGTTCGAGCACCCCGCTCAACCAGATGTCGGAGCGTTTCGTCCTCGAGACCCTCGCGGCGATGCAGACCCTCTCCGACGTCGTGGTCGTCGACACGCCCGCGCCGGTGTCGCACACCGCCCACTTGCTGATCCACGCAGACGAGTTGTTCATCGTCAGCAACGCCGACCGGGCGTCGCTCAAGAACGTGATCGTGGCGTACCAACTCCTGCACGAGGCCGGCCTCCCGCCGGGGCGCGCCCGGCTCGTCATCAACAAGCTGCGCTCAGGTGTCGACATCGAGCCCGAATCGTTCGAGCAGATCGTGGGCCTGCCTGTCGTCGGCGTCGTCCCCGACTCGGCCGCCGTGCCGCAGGCCATCGACGCCGGCGAACCGCTCGTGCGCTCCTCCCCGCGAGACGGCGCGGCCCGGGTGCTGGCACAGATGGCGGTCGACGTCGCCGGTCGCCTCGGCCTCTGATCCCGTCACCCCCCCTGCTGCCGGCTTGGCGTTCACGCCGCCGCGTCCGTACACTGGTGCGCTGTTCATCCACCCCCCTTGTGAGGTACGCGGTCATGGCTTCGGTGTGCGAGATCTGCGGGAAGCACCCGTCTTTCGGCATGAGCATCAGCCACTCGCACCGGCGTACCAAGCGCCGCTGGAACCCGAACATCCAGCGGGTGCGCGCGGTGGTGAACGGTGCCACCAAGCGGGTCAACGTGTGCACCGGCTGCTTGAAGGCCGGCAAGGTCACCAAGGCCGTCCGCTAGCTCCGACGGCAGGCGCCGCCGACCTGCATCCGGTGACGGTCGCCCGGTAGGGTGACAGGACCCCACGATCCCGGCTTGCCGCAGGCTCGTTGCACGGCTCTTCCCCCGTCACGTGTTCCCGTTCGCCGGTGATCCCATCCCACCGACGTCGGAGAAGGCATGACGGCTACGACCACCAACACCAAGCTGCAGGAATGGGTTGACCACTGGGCGGAGGTCTTCCAGCCCGACTCGGTCTACTGGTGCGACGGCTCAGCCGAGGAGTACGACCGCCTCGCGCAACAGCTCGTCGACGGTGGGGCCTTCCAGCGTCTCAACGACGCCAAGCGTCCGAACAGCTATCTCGCCCTCTCTGACCCCGCCGACGTCGCCCGGGTGGAGGAGCGCACCTTCATCTGCTGCGAAGACCCCGCCGACGCAGGTGCCACCAACAACTGGCGTGCACCCGCAGAGATGAAGGAAGAGCTCCTCGGGCTCTACACCGGCGCCATGCGCGGCCGCACCATGTACGTGGTGCCGTTCTCGATGGGCCCCCTCGGCTCCCCGATCGCCCACATCGGCGTGCAGCTCACCGACTCGCCGTACGTGGTGGTCAACATGCGGATCATGGCCCGCATGGGTCAGCGTGCCCTCGACGTGCTCGGTGACGGCGAATGGGTGCCGTGCCTGCACTCGGTCGGCTACCCGCTCGTCGACGCCGACGGCAACGCTCGCCCCGACCTCCAATGGCCGTGCGACGCCGAGAACAAGTACATCACCCACTACCCGGAGACCCGCGAGATCTGGTCGTACGGCTCCGGCTACGGCGGCAACGCCCTGCTCGGCAAGAAGTGCTTCGCGTTGCGCATCGCGTCGACGATGGCCCGCGACGACGGCTGGATGGCCGAGCACATGCTTATCGTCAAGGTCACCCGCCCGGGCAGCGAGCCCCGCTACGTCGCCGCTGCGTTCCCGTCTGCGTGTGGCAAGACGAACATGGCGATGCTCATCCCGACCCTCCCCGGTTGGAAGGTCGAGACGATCGGTGACGACATCGCCTGGATGAAGTTCGGCGACGACGGTCGCCTGTACGCGATCAACCCCGAGGCCGGCTTCTTCGGCGTCGCGCCTGGGACAGGCGAAGACACGAACCTCAACGCCATCCGCAGCCTCGACGAGAACTGCATCTTCACGAACGTCGCGTTGACGGACGACGGCGACGTGTGGTGGGAAGGGCTCACCGAGGATGCCCCGGCGCACCTGATCGACTGGAAGGGCAACGACTGGACCCCCGAGAGCGGCGTGCCCGCGGCGCACCCCAACGCCCGCTTCACCGCTCCGGCCTCGCAGTGCCCCGTGATCGCACCCGAGTGGGAGGACCCCACCGGCGTGCCGATCTCGGCGATCCTCTTCGGCGGCCGGCGGGCGACCAACGTGCCGCTCGTGACCGAAGCCTTCAACTGGCAGCACGGCGTGTTCCTCGGGTCCATCATGAGCTCCGAGAAGACCGCCGCCGCTGCGGGCACCATCGGTGAGGTCCGGTTCGACCCGTTCGCGATGCGCCCGTTCATCGGCTACAACGCCGGCGACTACATGCAGCACTGGCTCGACATCGGTGCCGCCTCCGACGAGTCGAAGCTTCCCCGCCTCTTCTGGGTGAACTGGTTCCGCAAGGGCACCGACGGGTCGTTCCTGTGGCCCGGCTACGGCGAGAACAGCCGAGTGCTCGACTGGGTGCTTCGCCGGGTCGAAGGCGACGAGACGGCCACCGCGGTCGACACCGCCATCGGTCGCGTGCCCGAGGCTGCGTCGCTGAACGTCGACGGGCTTCCGCTCGACGCCGACACGATGGCCGAGTTGCTGCGGGTCGACGCCGAGTCGTGGCGAGGTGAGATCCCGCTCGTCGAGGAGCACTTCACCTTCATCGGCGACCGACTCCCGGGCGAGCTCAACGACGAGCTGCACGAGCTCGAGAAGCGTCTCGCTGACTGATCCCACCGCAGGTCTGCGCCGACGGCCCACCCCTCGGGGTGGGCCGTCGCGGTACCCGGGGCCACGCACGCTGCGGGGGTGAGCACCCGTGCAGGCGAGGGTCGCGGTCACCGACCGAGGGCTACCGTTGAGCCACGCCTATCCACCCCCTCACACCACCGAGGACGCGACATGACGGTGCACGCCTACATCCTCATCCAGACAGAGGTCGGGAGGGCCGCCCAGGTGGCCGAGGAGGTGGCCGCGATCCCGGGTGTCGCGACTGCCGAGGACGTGACGGGCCCCTATGACGTCATCGTGCGTGCCGGTGCAGACACCATGGACGAGCTCGGGAAGATGGTCGTCAGCCGCGTGCAGCTGATCGAGGGCATCACCCGCACGCTCACCTGCCCGGTGGTCAACCTGTAACCGACGTGCGTCAGGCGACGGCGGCAGCGGCGGCGCCGGTCGCCTCGTCGAGCTCCTCGTAGGCGAGCAACGCACGCCCCGCGGCGTAGGCGATACGGTCGTCCCAGCCGGTCTCCGGCGAGAGTCGTCGCCGTACGTAGCGGGCCGCGACCAGTGCCGCACGCACGTCCTCGGCCCCTCGTTCGGCAAGCAGGGCCGCCGAGGCCGTTCGCACCAACAGGTCGGTGAGGCGCGCTGCGCCGGCGTGGGTCCAGTCGGCGTCGACTGCGTCGACCTGGGCGGTGCGCGTCGCCAGATCGTCGCGAGCGCGGCGGACCGCAGCGACGGTCGGCGCAAGGAACGCCGGCCCGTCCGAGGCGCGCCGCAGCGCTGCGTCGACCCGCGCGAGCACGGCCTCGTGCGCCTTGTCACGACGAATCGACCGCACGACGTCGAGCGCACAGATGTTCTCGCTCCCCTCCCAGATCGGGTGGCACACCGCGTCGCGCAACAACCGGGTGAGGCCGAAGTCTTCGCAGTAGCCGTTGCCCCCGAACAGCTCGACGGCGTACGTCGAAGCCTCGACGCCGAGGCGGCACAACCGCACCTTGGCCGCAGGGACGAGGATCCTCCGCAGGCGCACCGCGTCGTCGAAGCGGGCCGCCGCTGCACACTCGAAGCCGAGGGTGAAGGCTGCTTCGAGCTCGACGAGTTGATCGACGAGCTGCTCGCGCACGAGGGGCAGATCGACGAGCAGACGCCCCTTCGCTTCACGGTGGTGTGCCCACACGACCGCCTCGAGGAAGGAGCGTCGAGCGATGCCGAGACCCATCATCGCCACACCGAAGCGTGACCCGTTGACCATCTCCATCATGCGATTCATGCCGCCCGCGTCAGAGGTCTCGACCGTGCCGTCGCCGTGACGGGGGCGCAGCGCGTATCCGAGCGCATCGTGGAGCTCGACCTCACCGGTCGGCACGCTGCGTGTGCCGAGCTTCGGCTTGAGGCGCCGCATCGTGTAGCTGTTGCGCGTCCCGTCGGGACGGTGGCTCGGCACGAGGTAGAGCCCGATACCGGCGACGCCCTCAGTCCCCCCTTCGGGTCGTGCCAGCAGCACGATCGCGCCGCCGTCGATGTTCGAGCAGAACCACTTCTCGCCACTGATCAGCACGCGCCCGTCACCGATGTCGCGGGCAACGCACCGCACCGTCGACCCGAGGTCCGAACCTCCGAGACGCTCGGTCAGGAACATCGACCCGTCGGTGCCTGCGTCGAAGTCGTCGCTGCGCAAGGCCCGCAACAGGTCGTCACGCAGGTCGTCGGGTGCGTACGCGTCGACGAGCCCGGCCACGCCGCTCGTCATGCCGAGCGAACAGACCATGCCCGTGTCGGCCTGCGACAGCAGGTAGTTCACGCCTGCCAGCAGCACTGCGGGTGCGCGCTGCCCCGTACGTCGCTCGTCCGCGGCGAACGTCGACACGTAGCCCGACGCCCACAGCTTGCGCTTCGAGTCGAGCGTCGCGGCCGAGTGGTCGATGCGATCGACCTCGTCTGCCCACCGGTCGTAGCGCACCAGCTGCGGTGGGTTGGCGTCGATCACGTCGGCGTTTCGTGCCACGTCCGTGCCGCACAACTCGCCGAACCCCTGGAGCTTCGCGTCGACCCAGGTGAGGCTCTCCGGTGGGCAATCCGCCTTGACCCGCTCCTGCAAGAGCGGATCGAGCACATACCAGTTGTGCCCGACAGCTCCGTCGAGCAACGCGTAGTCGATCACGGCAACGACCTCCGTGGGTAGGGAACGCCAGCATGCGGCGACCTGTCTTCCGCGATGACCGTACGCCGCCGCATCTCACACCGGTAGGGGCGGTCGGCCCTCAGGACCACGGCGACACGGCTACATTGCGCCTTGCTGACGTCGGCCAAGGTGGCGGGTCCGGCCCAGCGAGGACGAGCCGGCCGGTCGGCCGTCAAGACCTGCAGCGCCACGCGACCCAGGAGCCGGACATGATCCACGGTGATTTCGCCCAGTACAACGAGGACCCGGGCGGCGACCCGTTCCACCTCGAGAACAAGAAGCTGCTGAAGGTAAGCCTGCAGTACGGCCCGGTGAACGCCCGGACCGGTTCGATGGTCGCCTTCCAGGGTGACGCCCGCTTCGCCAACAAGGGCTCCGGCGGCATCGGCAAGATGATCAAGAAGGCCATGACGAACGAGGGCGTCAACAGCATGGAGGTCACGGGCACCGGTGAGGTGTTCCTCGCCAACATGGGCATGGACATCCAGGTGATGTACCTCGAGAACGACGCCATCTTCTGCAACGGCGCCTCGGTCCTCGCCTACAGCGCCTCGATCGACGCCAACATCGAGCGTGTCGGCGGTGGCGGCGGCGGGCTCAAGGCCATGGCCGGCGCGGCCATGGCGGGCGGCTTCTACCAGGTGGCGTTGCGCGGCACCGGCTATGTCGCGGTCACGAGCGACGGCCCGCCTGTCGTACTCGACGTCTCCCAGGTGCAGACGGTCGCCGACGCGGACGCGGTCGTCATGTGGACCAACGGTGTGTCGATGCAGCCCAAGGTCGACAGCGGTGGCTTCAAGTCGATGATGCGAGGCGGCACCGGCGAAATGCTGCAGTTGGCTTTCGGCGGCCAGGGTTGGGTGATGATCCAGCCGTCAGAGGGTGTCGAGCAAGGCACCGGCCAGACCCAGCAGCCCGCGAGCGGAACCGGCGGGCTCGGCGGGCTCGGAGGTCTGCTCGGCGGCTGACGCCGAACCCTGGGCGGTCAGCTCGGCGGCTGACGCCCCACCCTCGCCGCCTGTGCGGCTCCCACCTTGCCCGGGGCCGCGTGCCGACTTGCTCGACACGCGGCCCCGGCGCGTTCAGCGCGCGCCGGGGGTGGTGAGGATCATCGCCCTGATGCACAGGCCCATCAAGAAGAGACTGCCGAGTCCGTACAGCAGGTACTTCTGGCGGCGCATCTGCTCGCGATAGCTGTAGATGATCCCGATGGAGGCCAGTGCCACGAAGCCGTAGAAGAGGTGGAAGCCCGGTGCACGTCGGTGTTCCACTCCCATCACCGCGGCGCCGAGCACCACCTGCACCACGATCGCCAGCTCGGCCAGCAAGATGCACCACCACAGCGCGCGGCTGCGCAGGCGGGCGAAGCGGTGCGCGGCGGTCGACCACACGCCGAGCACGCCGTTGCTCACGACCACCACCCAGGCCCACGCCTGGTGCACCTCGAAGAGCGTCACCGCGACCCCACCGGTTCGCTCAGCCCGTGAAGCGCGGCTGCGCCACGACCGGCACCGCGGCACGGGTCACCGGTAGCGCTCCCGCGGGTGCCGTGGTCACCGGCACGGTCGAGGGCGGCGTCTCGAGCGGTGGCACGGACGCGCTCGGCGCGGAGATGGGTGGCGCCGTGGTCGGTGGGGTTTGCGGCGCAGGGACCTGTGGCTCGAAATCGAGGGTATCGTCTGCGCAGCCTTGGGGCGCGTTGATCGGGTTGCAGCGCGCGACCTGGCCACCCGGAAGCGCAGCGAAGTACGGCGATCCGTCGTAGCGGCTCGCGCTGCCCGGCACGGGGAAGTCGGTGCTGACCCACTGGGCCCCGCTCGCGAACGCGGCATCTCGCTGCGTCACGTCGTTGGCGCGTGCCTGGATCGTGTCGGCGTCGGCACGGGTGCGCACCACGTAGCCCTGCGAAACCAGCGAGGCGATCTGCGCCTGGTTCGCTCCTGTCGGGTCGTTGCGCTCGACGAACGCGGCGTCGGCATCTCCCGGCGATGCGTTGGTGAAGATCGGCGCACCCTGCAGGCCCGGGTGCAAGGTCAGGTAGTCGGTGCGTTTCTGTCCGGCGTTGTCCATGAGGAACAGCACCTTGCCGCGAGATGCCGCGAGCGTCGGCCAGTTGCCCGCAAGCGCGCCGGCGTTGACACTCGGGTAGGCCCCCCGGACATCGTCGGGCGTGATGAGGTCGCCTGGCGTGAACACCGAGGCGATCTCGGCATCGACTGCGGGCATGGTCGAGGTGTTCCACGGGATCGGCACGATCGCAGGGGGCGACGGCACGACGGGGATGGGGTCGTCGACGAACTCGAGGAGGATCGCGATCGGCACGTGGAGGGGATGCGCGTCCGACCAGGCCTTCACCTGCTGGAGGCAGATGACCAGCGTGAGGCAGTTCGAGCGGTAGTCGACGTCGGCGGCGTGGAGCACCTTGGTCCCTGGCTGATCCATGATCGCAAGCTCGTCCGCCGGCAACGGGCCCTCGCCGACCACAGGGCGGATCGCCGGTGCGGCGTAGTACCCGCCGGACGGATCTGCGTGGAGGTCGAGCTCGATCTGGCGGATCGCTTGCGAACCGAACTGCACCCCGAGCGCCGGGTGCTCGTACTGCAAGCCGATCTCGTAGGCCGGGGCGAACTGGCTGCGGATCGCGCTCTCGGCCGGGTAGGCCTCGAGGTGGTAGCTGTTGTGCGACCCGACCACCTGGATCTGGTTGAGGCGCACACTTCCGCCCGGGTCAGGAGGAATGGCCTGGGCGGGCGACATCACCGCCACGGCCACCACCGCGGCGGCGGCCGCAGCAGCTAGCACGGCAAGGCGAGAGCGCCGCGCAAAGGTCATCATGGGTGTACCTCCTCGAAAAGAGTGCCCAGCGCACCGCCGACAGCGTGTCTTCCCCGCGCGTCGATGTACCACTCGGTGCCCATGGCGACCGCGAAGATCTCTGGCGGCATCGCCAACAGAAAGTGGTCGTCGGCCATCTGGCTGCGGTGGCACAGCATCGCGGCGCGCTTCGCATCTGTGAAGCCACCGACATCGACCGAGTGGGTGATGTCCTCTTCGGGCGTCCCGAACCCGTCGGGAAGCTCGAAGCGGTCGCCCGCGTCATCGGGCAGCACGCCCGCTTCACGAGCCACAGACGCCATTGCCGCGATGCGCGTGCGGTTCATGGTGCTCTGCAAGGGAACGACCCCCGCCACCATCTCGGCTGCGCGCAGCCCCACCCGGTGCACCTGGATGTGGTCCGGGTGCCCGTAGCCGCCGTGGTCGTCGTACACCGTGAGCACGTCGGCGTCCTCCTCACGCAGGATCAGCCCCAGTCGCGCCGCGGCGTGGTCGACGTCGGCCTGCCAGAAGCTGCCCGGCGCGTCATTGCCCGCGTCGCCCATCATCCCCGAGTCGACGAAGCCCAGGAACTCGACGCGAGCGACACCGAGCGCCTTCGCCGCCGCGTACACCTCAGCCGTGCGGCGCACGCCGAGTTGCTCGCCCTCGGCGAGGACGTCGGGCACGATCTCGCCACGCTCGCCGCGGGTCGCCACGACCAGAACCACCCGGTGCCCGTCGGCCGCCGCCCGGGCCATCAGACCGCCCGTCGCGATCGCTTCGTCATCCGGATGCGCGTGGAAGCAGACAAGGGTGCCCATCCGTCGGACCGTAGCGCCTACGTGCCGCTACGCGATCGCACCCGCGGCGCGCAACGCCGCGATGCGAGCTGCGTCGAAGCCCGCTTCGGCGAGCACTTCGTCGGTGTGCTGCCCCGCGTGGGGAGCGACCCCGGGCGTGTCGTTCGCCGTGCGGCTGAAGCGCGGCGCCGGGGCGGCCTGCGAGATGCCGGCCACCTCGATGAAGGTCCCACGTGCCACGTTGTGCGGGTGCTGGGGGGCTTCGCTGAGGCTCAGAACCGGCGCGAAGCACACGTCGGTCCCTTCCAGCAACGCACACCACTCGTCTCGGGTCTTGGTGCGGAAGACCTCGGCGAAGCGCACCTTCAGCTCGGGCCAGCGAGCCCGGTCCATCTGTGGGTAGTCCGCCGGGTCGAGGCCGAGGCGCTGCAACAGGTCCGCGTAGAACTGCCCTTCCACCGGGCCGACCGAGACGTACTGCCCGTCGGAGGTCTCATAGACCTCGTAGAAGTGCGCCCCCGTGTCGAGCATGTTCGTGCCGCGCTCCTCCTGCCAGAACCCCATCGCCACCATCGCGTGGAAGATCGACATGAGGACCGCGACGCCGTCGACCATGGCTGCGTCGATGACCTGACCCTTGCCCGACGTGGAGCGCTCGAACAGCGCCGCCGCGATGCCGAGCGCCAGCATCATGCCGCCACCGCCGAAGTCGGCGACCAGGTTGAGCGGCGGGAGCGGCGGCTCGCCCGCACGCCCGATCGAACCGAGCGCGCCCGCGATCGAGATGTAGTTGATGTCGTGCCCGGCGACCTGCGCGAGCGGGCCGTCCTGGCCCCAACCTGTCATGCGCCCGTACACGAGGCGCGGGTTGCGTTCGAGGCACACGTCGGGGCCGAGGCCGAGACGTTCCATCACGCCGGGGCGAAACCCCTCGATGAGCGCGTCGGCGCCGTCGATGAGCTCGAGCACCGTCGCGACGCCGTCGGGGTTCTTCAGGTCGACCCCGATCGAGCGCCGTCCCCGGTTGAGGACGTCCGCCGACGGGGCGTCGGGCGACCCCCCGTACACGTTGCCGGAACGGTCGATGCGGATGATGTCCGCGCCGAGGTCGGCGAGCACCATCGCGCAGAAGGGGCCCGGCCCGATCCCCGCGATCTCGATCATGCGCGTGCCGGCGAGAGGTCCCACGGCATCGACTCCTTCGTGTTGCGCCGGAGGCCCGGCTGGCGAATCGGGTATGGACGGTGCTCAGGCCGTGGCAGCGTCGGCACCTGCCGCGTCGGCACGAGCCGTGAGCGCGGCGATCTTCTCGAGCAGGTCGGGCCAGTAGATCAGCGGCAGGTCGTGCCCGGCTTCGGGCAGCAGTACCAGCTCGGCGTCAGGCAAGGCCTCGGCGGTGCGCACCCCACCGCTTGGCGCCACGAGGCGATCGAGCTCGCCGTGCACCACGAGGGCCGGCTTGTCGAACGCGCCCAGGCCAGCCGTTCGCGACGGCTGCAACATGATGGCGAACAGCTGACGCAACACCCCCTCAGGGTGGAACGCCCGGTCGATCTCACGCGCCGAAAGGTCGTGCGCGCGAGCTTCGTCGAAGTGGATCGGACTCCCGATCGTCCGAGACGTCGCGACCGACTGTGCGATGCGCTGCGCCCGCACGTCGTCTCCATCGGCCACGACCGGGTTCAGCAGGACGCCGAGCACCTCCGGGTCGGCCTGCCCGACGTCGGGGTCGCCGGTCGTGGACATGATCGACACGAGCGACCTGACCCGGTGCGGGAACTCGACCGCGAGCGTCTGGGCGATCATGCCGCCCATCGAGGCACCGATCACGTGTGCCGAGCCCACGCCGGCAGCGTCGAGCACGGCCACGGCGTCGGCTGCCATGTCGTGCATCGTGTACGGGGGCGTGACCGCCTCTCCGGCGAACAGCGCCGTCGCGACCGCCTGCACGTCGACGGGGTGCTCGTCGAGCCAACTCGACAGACCGATGTCGCGGTTGTCGTGGCGGATCACGAAGTAGCCGAGGTCCGCGAACGCCTCGCACAGGGAGTCATCCCACGTGATGAGCTGCGCACCAAGGCCCATCACCAGCAGCAGGGGAACCCCCGTCGGCTCACCCGTCGTCTCGTAGTGCAGCTCGATGTCACCGTTGTGGGCCTTTGGCATGGGCGACATCCTCACCCGCCTTGACCGTCTGGTCAAGACACGTGAGCCACACGCCATCAGGGTCGAGGGACCCTGGCATCAACACCAAGGGGCCTGCGGTACCGTGCGGGGGCACACCCTGCCAGGAGCCGTTCCATGCCCGACCCTCGCCCGCTTCCCGACGACTTCCTCTTCGGCGTCGCGACCGCAGGCTTCCAGATCGAGGGGGGCTACAACGGGCCGGGCGAGCCTCGAAACAACTGGTTTCGCTTCGAAACCGAAGGCCGAGTCGAGCCGTCCGGGGTGGCGGTGGGCTTCTGGGATGACTACGAACGCCACCTCGACCGAGTCGCGGCGACCGGATGCAATGCGTTTCGGTTCTCCGTCGAATGGGCGCGAGTGGAGCCAAGCGCGGGCGAGATCGACACGGAGGCCCTTGCGCGCTACCGGGCGATCGCGGACGCGTGCCACGAACGCGGCATCGAGCCGCTCGTCACGCTCCACCACTTCACCCACCCGTGGTGGCTCGGCGAAGACTTCTGGCAGCGCGAGGAGGCACCGGAGCGCTTCGCTGCCTGGGCGCAGATCGCCGTCGGCGCATTGTCCGAACGCGTCCGCCATTGGGTCACCGTCAACGAGATCAACATCTGCGCGATTCAGACCTGGCTGACCGGCGACTTCCCTCCGGCGAAGGTCGCGTCCGTCGCCGCCACCGCCCGAGCGATGGACCACCTCCTCGCCGGGCACGTGCTGGCCTACGAGGTGATACACGCCGCCCGGCCGGACGCCATCGTCGGCATGAACAACTTCGTGTTCTCGCTCTACGAGCTCGACCGCCTCCACACCGATGTCCTGTCGGCCCGGGCGCACGGGGTCGACCGTGCTGCCCTCCGTGGCTGGCTCGTCGAACGCCGAGCCAGCCACCGTGTGGCGTTCAGCCATGTGGCCGGTCCCGAGCGGCTGTTGCGGGCGTTCAGCGGGCGTCGCCTCGATCTCGACCGCGCACTCCCACGCACGGTCGAGGCGGTGTACGCGAGCCCGCACACCCGCACGCTCGACCACGTCCAGGTCGACTGGTACAACGCGATCACCAGCTCGCACTTCCGCATGCCGGGGCATCGCAGCGCCGGCGGACGCAACTGGCTTCCTGTGCGCGCCCTGTGGGACGACCCACCCAAGCCCGACGTGCTCACGGAGGTCCTTCCCCTAAGCGCAGAGGAAGGCATTCCCCTCTGGGTGGTCGAGAACGGGCTCTGCAACCGGGTTCGCAACGGCCGCAGCCACGCAAGGCTCGACGGCTGGGACCGCCCTCGCTACCTCCAGGCTCACCTCCGCGCGCTCATGGAGCTGCACGACCGTGGCCACGACATCGGCGCCTACTTCCACTGGACCCTGGCGGACAACTACGAGTGGGGCAGCTACGAGCCGCGCTTCGGCCTCTACGGCGTCGACCGTGCTCGGGGGGTGCGGTGGTCCGACCGCGACGCGATGGGCCACGACGCTGCCGGCGCATACCGTCGCCTCATCGACGGGCTCCGTTCGGGAGATCGCCGCGTCCTGACGTGTCCGAGCCATGAGCTCGAAGACCGGCGGTAGCAGTCCGTGCCCCTCCCCGTCGACCCGCTCAGCGGCGCACCCGTCATCATCGCCGGCAGCCGTCAGTGCCGCCCGAACCGTCCGAGCACCGACTGCCCGTTCTGCGTGGGCGGACTGGAAGCACCCGAGCCGTATCGGGTGAAGGCGTTCGTCAACCGCTGGCCGTCGATCGGCGACGGACGGTGCGAGGTCGTGCTGTTCTCCCCCGACCACGACGCCCGCCTCGCCACGATGCCGCTCGACGACGTCGCCGCCGTGGTCGAGCTGTGGGCGGCGCGCACCGCGGAGCTCGGCGCCCGCGACGACGTCGCCTACGTGTTGGTGTTCGAGAACCACGGTGCCGAAGTGGGCGCGACCATCCCCCACCCGCACGGGCAGATCTTCGCGTTCGGCGAAGTGCCGCCGGTGCCGGCGGGCGAACTGGCACGGGCCAGCGAATCCTGCGCGTTGTGTGCAGGCCCCGCCACTGGGCTCGAGGTGGCCTCGCACGGCACAGGCGCGGACCGCTGGCGGGCGTGGGTCCCTGAAGCTTCTCCACACCCGTTCGGCATGCTGCTCGCGCCTGACGAGCACGTCGGATCTCTCCCAGACCTGAGCCCGTCGAGCCGCGTCGCGTTGGCGTCGCTGCTCAGCGACGCGTTGGGGCGCGTCGACGCACACTTCGGTCGGCCATCGCCGTACATGCTGTGGCTCCACCAACGCCCGAGCGACGGCGACGCCTGGCCCCAGGCGCACCTGCACGCCGAGGTGGTCCCGCTGTGGCGCGCCCCCGGCGTGCCGCGCTTCGTGGCCGCCGGCGAGCTCGGGAGCGGCGTCTTCATCAACCCGGTGAGCCCGCTCGACGCCGCCGCGGCATTGCGCGCCGCTACCCCGCCGATCCACGAGGAAGGCTCACATGCGTGACATCGGCGTGACCTTGGGGCGCCGAGTACGCGCCTGGGCGCCTGGGCGCGTCAACCTCATCGGCGAGCACACCGACTACACCGGCGGCCTCGCCCTGCCCATCGCGATCGATCTCGGGACGCGCGTCGAAGGTGTCCGTTCGGGGACCACGATCGAGCTGCGCTCCGACGCCGAACCTGAAGTCGTGCAGTTCGCACTCGATGCCGACCCTGCCGGCGTCAGCCCGGCATGGGGTCGCTACGTCGCGGGGGTCGCGGCGGAGCTTCGCCCGAAGGTAGGACTCGTCGGCACGGTCACGACGACCCTTCCGCTCGGCGCAGGCCTGTCATCGAGCGCTGCCCTCGAGCTCGCGACCGCGCTGGCGCTCGGCTTCGAGGGAACGCCGCTCGAGCTCGCGCAACGCTGCCAAGCCGCCGAGCACCGAGCATCGGGAGTTCCGTGCGGCCTCCTCGACCAGTTGGCGTCAGCGTCTGGCCTTGCTGGGCACGCCCTGCTCATCGATTGCTCGACCCTCGACGTCACTCCGGTGCCGCTGCCCGATGACCTCGACATCGTCGTCCTCAATCCGGGTGAGCCTCGCCGCCTCGCCGGCTCCGCCTACGCGGACCGACGCGCGTCCTGCGAGGCCGCGGCCGCACTCGTCGGGCCATTGCGTGAGGCCGACCTCGCGGCGGTCGAAGCGATCGAAGACCCGACCGTGCGGCGTCGCGCTCGCCACGTGGTGACAGAGAACGTGCGCGTCCAGACCTTCGTCGACGCGCTGCGCGGCGGTGACGAGGTCACTGCGGGCGAGGCCATGTGGGCGAGCCATGCCAGCCTGCGCGACGACTTCGAGGTGTCGACACCGACGCTCGACGCGCTCGTCGCGTCGCTCTCCGAGACGCCGGGCGTGCTCGGTGCCCGCCTCACCGGCGCCGGCTTCGGCGGGTGCGCAGTTGCGTTGACGCGCCCCGGCGCGATCCCCTGGGCGACGCCGGTACGCCCGAGTGGCGGGGCTCGCCTCGAACTGTCCTGAAGCTCAGCTGCCGAGCAGCTTGGCCTTCTGACGTTGGAACTCGTCCTCGTCGAGCACACCGCGACGGCGGAGCTCGTCGAGCTTCTCGAGCTCCTCCGCGACCGAGCGTCCCGCTCCGGCAGCCCCGGCACCGCCTTGCGCATCAGCCACGTATTGGCCCATCCGCCGGTAGTCCCGGTTGGAGTTCTCTTCCATCTGGACGTAGATCTCTCGCTGCACCTCGGCCGGACGACGGATGTCACCGAACGTCTCACTTCCACGCTCGCCCGCGGACTCGATGGTGAGGTCACCGGCACCGACCATGCGCTCGAACACGCTCTGCTTGAAGAAGACCGTGTTGACGCGCTGCAGCGGGATCTCGATACCCGACTTCGACAGCACGCCGTGACGCGAGATGATCCGGTCACCGGTCAGCACGAAGTTCGTCGTCGCCCACTTCGCGTAGCGCACCCCGAAGAAGCCGAGGGCGAGCAGCAGCACAAGGCCGACCAGCACGAAGACGATCGTCTTGAGCGCGCCACTCGGGTCCCACATGAGGACCGCGATGCCGAGCACGAGCGCCGCCACGAACGCCGCGCCGGACGGCACGAGGAACAGCCAGTGCGGGCGAATGTCGATGACGACCTCTTCGCCTGCGTTGAGAAGTTTGCGGGGGAAGGGCACCGAGCCAGCGTAGACGGCAAGGTGCCGCCGCAGCCGTAACCCGGCCCCTCCCCGAGTCGCAATGTCGGCGCTCAGGGGGCAGGCGGTGCCCAGTGAGCGAGAACCTGGCTGGCAAACCGCTCCTGCGCTGCCAAGTACCTGGTCGTTGAGATCAGGCCGACCAGGCTGCTGTCCGCCATGGTCAGCGGGTTGGGGACGACTTCATTGGGGTAGGCCCACACTGCCGGGTCGTGCACGAACGTCGTCGTGTCACCGGTGTAGGAGGTGAAGCCAGACTGCAGGCACAGCATCTCTAGATCTGGAGGTGCTGACCACGTCGTGGCACTGGTTGTGGCCAGCGCGGCGGGCTGCTGCCAGGGCGTCGATCCGGGTGGCGCCTCAACACAGGGCGACACGATCGATGTCCCCGTCGGATGCGCAGCTTCCCATTCCTGCGCGAAATACCAGCCGCCGCTCGAATCGACCTCGTGATCGCGTGCCGTCGCGCCCGACTGGGTGCCCATGTAGTAGGGCTCCCAATCGGTCGCAGCCATGAGTAGCGGCCGGTGGAACGCGGTCGGGTCGGCCACGAGCCTCTGCGGGGTCAGCGGCGCAGCAGCCGCGGTGTTCACCATGTAGGTCTGCGTCGACAAGAAGTTCTCACTTGTTGGACCGGACAGCGCGATCGCGCAGTCAACCGCGTTCCGGCCAGCGAGCGCGATGGACAGGGTCGCGCCAGCCGAGAAGCCAGTGGCACAGATGGGCACGGTTGATCCGGTCACCGTCCGTAGTTCCTGGATGAAGGCCGCGACACCGGGAATCGCCTGCTGCAAGCCGACTTGGTAGTCGATGTTGTAGGTCTTCCAGCCGTGGGCGTTCCACCACCCGACGAAACGCTCGTTCTCCACGCCTGTAGCCATCCACGTTGGCGCCCCGTCCC
>CAZUMJ010000035.1:0-29964 GCA_964621605.1 uncultured Iamiaceae bacterium
GGTTCGCGCCGGCCTCGGCGATGTGATAGCCGGAGATCGACACCGAGTAGAAGTTGCGCACGTCGTGCGACACGAACCACTCCGCGATGTCGGCCATCACCCCGAGCGAGAACTCGGTCGAGAAGATGCAGGTGTTCTGGCCTTGGTCCTCCTTCAGAATGTCCGCCTGCACGGTGCCCCGCACGTGAGACAGCACCCAGGCCTCGACGTCGGCCCGTTCGAGCGCGTCGGGCTCACGCCCGTGCTCTGCACGGAAGGCGTCGAGGCGTTGATCGACCGCCGTGTTGAGGAACATCGCCAGCACCGCCGGGGCCGGGCCGTTGATCGTCATGGACACCGACGTGGTCGGGTCACACAGGTCGAAGCCGTCGAACAGCACCTTCATGTCGTCCAACGTGGCGATCGACACGCCCGAGTTGCCGACCTTCCCGTAGATGTCGGGTTGGCGGTCGGGATCGAACCCGTAGAGGGTCACCGAATCGAAGGCCGTGGACAAGCGCGTCGCCGGCTGGCCAGCCGCCAGCAGGTGGAACCGACGGTTGGTGCGGAACGCGTCGCCCTCGCCGGCGAACATCCGGGCAGGGTCCTCGTCTTCGCGCTTGAGGGGGAACACCCCGGCGGTGAACGGGAAGTGGCCGGGCAGGTGCTCACCGCGCAGCCAGCGCAGCAGGTCGCCGTCGTCGTCGAGCCGGGGCAACGCCACCCGCGAGACCGGCGTCCCCGCGAGCGAACGGCGCGGCGGAGCAGACTCCCGCGCTGCCGCTGCCTGTGCCGGCCACTCGTCCAACAGCTCCACCGCTCCCGGCGCGAGCTCGGCCTCGGCTGTGTCTCGGGCGGCTTCGAGCTCCGGCGGGCAGCCCCCGGCCGCGGCGAGATGCGCCGCCGACGCGCGCAGGTTTGCCCGGAGCCGGGCGCCAGCCACCCACTCGTCGGTCTCGGCGTGGTAGGCGCGCACCGCGGTCGCGATGTCGGCCAGGTAGCGCACCCGATCGGACGGCACCGGCGGCCGCGCCGCGGTCGGAACCGCGGAGTCGGGCAACACGACCGACCCGGTCGAGGTGTCGGGGAGGCCGTGGTCGAGCAGGGCGGAACGCACGAACCCGTACAGGCCGTTGACGCCGTCGTCGTTGAAGCGGGACGCGATCGTGCCGAAGACCGGCATCGCCTCGGGGTCGAGCCCGAACGCGCCACGGTTGCGCTGGAGCTGCTTGCGGACGTCACGGAGCGCGTCGAGTGCCCCCCGGCGTTCGAACTTGTTGATGGCGACCGCCGCGCAGAAGTCGAGCATGTCGATCTTCTCGAGTTGCGACGCCGCCCCGAACTCGGGCGTCATCACGTAGAGCGGCACGTCGACGAGGTCGACGATGCCGGCGTCGCCCTGGCCGATCCCAGGTGTCTCCACGACGACGAGGTCGTAGCCCGACGCGGCACAGCCAGCCACGACGTCGGCCATGCAGCCCGGCAGCTCGCCCGACGCGCCGCGCGTCGCGAGGGAGCGGAAGAAGACCTGCGGCGCCGCCAGCGCGTTCATGCGGATGCGGTCGCCGAGCAGGGCGCCCCCACCGCGGCGACGGGTCGGGTCGACCGCGAGCACGGCGATGCGCAGCTTGTCCTCGTGGTCGAGCCTGAAGCGCCGCAGCAGCTCGTCGGTGAGCGACGACTTCCCGGAGCCGCCCGTGCCCGTCACGCCCAGCACCGGCACGCGGCGCGTCGCCGCCGCGGCCCGCAACTCGTCGGGGAGCGCCACACCGGCCTCGAGCATGCTCACGAGACGGGCGAGCGCCGCCCGGTCTCCCCCGAGCACCGCCTCGACGTCGGCCGGCTGCGCCGTGACGTCGCGGTCGGCCGCCACGACCATCGAGTTGACCATCTGCTCCAGGCCGAGGGCCTGACCGTCCTCGGGGGTGAAGATGCGGCGGATGCCCGCCTCGTGCAGCCGCGCCACCTCGGCGGGCGCGATCACCCCACCGCCTCCGCCGAACACCGCCACGTCTCCGCGCCCCGCCTCGCGTAGCAGCTCGAGGAGGTAGAGGAAGTACTCGACGTGGCCGCCCTGGTAGGAGCTGATCGCCACGCCCTGCACGTCCTCGGTCACCGCCGCGTCGACCACGTCGGCGACCGACCGGTTGTGTCCGAGGTGGATGACCTCGACACCCTGCGCCTGCAGGATGCGACGCATGATGTTGATCGAGGCGTCGTGACCGTCGAACAGGCTCGCCGCGGTCACGAACCGGACCGGGTTGACGGGGTGGTGCAGGGCGGTGCTCACGGAGCGATCAGTCCGGGATCGGCTCGTACCACTGACACCACCACTGCGCACCGACGAGGATCCGCAGCTTCGGGTGCCAGCAGTAGGAGAGGTCGTCGTCGGGGTTGAGGTAGTAGAGGCAGTTGTCGCACTGCTCGCCCTGGTAGGCGTGCCCGCGCAGCACGTTCGCATCGGCCATGTGCCTCAGCTCCAGGGAGATCTTCTCGTCGATCTCCTTCGGCTCCGGTGGTGGGATCTCGTAGTCGGCCATGGGGCAACGCTACCGGCCCCGCGTCCGACACTCCGTAGATTCACTGCCCATGGACCTGCTCGGCGACCGCCTCCCGCTGCACGGCGGCGCCGACGCCGCGCTCGATGCGTTCACCGACTGGGCGAACCGACAGGGCCTGGCCCTGTACCCCGCCCAGGAGGAGGCGATCCTCGAGGTGGCGGCCGGATCGCACGTGATCGTCAACACGCCGACCGGTTCAGGCAAGAGCCTCGTCGCAGCCGCGGCGCACTTCTGTTGCATCGCGAACGGCGGACGCAGCTTCTACACCGCACCGATCAAGGCGCTCGTGTCGGAGAAGTTCTTCGAGCTCTCCGCACAGTTCGGGCCGGATCGGGTGGGCATGATCACCGGCGACGCATCGGTCAACGCCCAGGCACCCCTCATCTGCTGCACCGCCGAGGTGCTCGCGAACCTGGCGCTGCGAGACGGGCCGGACACCGCCGTCGACCAGGTCGTCATGGACGAGTTCCACTACTTCGCAGACCCCGAGCGCGGCTGGGCGTGGCAGGTCCCGCTGCTGGAGCTGACGCGAGCGCAGCACGTGCTGCTGTCCGCGACGCTCGGCGACGTCTCACGCTTCGAGGACGACCTCACGACACGCACCGGGCGACCCGTGGCCGTGGTGCGCTCCGCCACACGACCCGTGCCCCTCGTGCACGAGTTCCGCCTTGCCACGCTCACCGAGGTCGTCGAGGAGCTCGTCGCGGGCGGCCAGACACCCGCGTACCTGGTGCACTTCGCGCAGGCCGCGGCCGTCGAACGGGCACAGGCGCTCACCAGCCTCCAGCTCTGCACCCGCGCCGAGAAGGACGCCCTGGCCGACGCCATCGGCGAGTTCCGCTTCGCGGCGGGCTTCGGGCGCACGCTCGCCCGCTTCGTCCGCAGCGGCATCGGCGTGCACCACGCCGGCATGCTCCCCCGCTACCGGCGCCTCGTCGAACGCCTCGCGCAAGCAGGCCTGCTCAAGGTCATCTGCGGCACCGACACGCTCGGCGTCGGCATCAACGTCCCGATCCGCACGGTGGTGTTCACCGCGCTGTCGAAGTTCGACGGGGCGACCACCCGCCTGCTCAGCGCCCGCGAGTTCCACCAGATCGCAGGACGGGCCGGGCGTGCAGGCTTCGACTCCGTCGGCACCGTCGTCGCCCTCGCACCCGAGCACGCCATCGAGAACGCCAAGGCGGTCGCCAAGGCAGGCGACGACCCACGCAAGCTCCGCAAGGTCGTCCGCAAGAAGCCACCGCCCGGCATGGTGTCGTGGGGCCAGCCCACCTTCGACCGACTGGTCGGCGCCCCACCGGAACCGCTCGCGTCCAGCTTCTCGGTGACCAACACCATGGTGATGCACCTGCTGAACCGCCCCGGCGACGGCAAGGCCGCGCTCGTCCACCTGATCGAGACCAGCTACGAGCCGGAAGCCGCCCGCGCCGCGCACCTCGCCCGTGCCGAGGCCATCACCGCCGCGCTGTTCGACGCCGAGGTCGTGGAGGCGCTCGACGAACCCGACGACCTGGGCCGAACCGTGCGCGTCACCGTCGAGCTCCCTGCGACGTTCGCCCTGAACCAGCCGTTGGCACCATTCGCCCTGGCGGCACTCGACCTCCTCGACCCGACGGTGGACACGTTCGCCCTCGATGTCGTGTCGGTGATCGAAGCCGTCCTCGAAGACCCACGCCCCCTCCTCCGAGCCCAGCGTGACAAGGCGCGCAGCGCAGCCGTGCAGCAGATGAAGGCAGACGGACTCGACTACGAGCAGCGCATGGCCGAGCTCGACACCGTCACCTACCCGCGACCGCTCGCCGAGCTCCTCGAACCGATGCTGGACGTGTACCGCCAGCGCCATCCCTGGGTTGCCGATCACGTGCTGCGGCCCAAGTCGGTCGTGCGCGAGATGGTGGAACAGGCCTTTGACTTCGGCGACCTCATCCGCGTGCACGGCCTCGCCCGCTCCGAGGGAACCGTGCTGCGCTACCTGAGCGACGCCTACCGCACGCTTGACCGCACCCTGCCGACGCACGTCCGGACCGACGAGGTCGACGAGATCGTCACGTGGTTGGGAGAGCTGGTCCGCCAAGTCGACTCCAGCCTGCTCGACGAGTGGGAACAGCTCGTGCACCCGGACCCGGCGTCAGCCACCGCGGCGACGACGCTCGACCGGCCGCCGCCTCCGCTCACGCAGAACACCCGGGCCTTCAACACGATGGTCCGCAACGCGCTGTTCCGACGCGTCGAACTGGCGGCGCGACGCCGCTGGGAGGAGCTCGGTGAGCTCGACGCCGACGTGGGCTTCACCGCCACACGATGGCGCGAGGCCATGGGCGCCTACTTCGAGAGCTACGACCACATCGGCGTCGGCGCCGACGCGCGCAGCACGACCCGCATCCTCATCGAACGTGCACCGACCACCTGGCGCGTCCGTCAGGTTCTCGACGACCCAGAGGGTGACGGCGCGTGGGCGATCCTCGCCGAGGTCGACCTCGCCGCGTCGGATGCCGACGGCGCGGCGGTGATCCGGGTCGTGGCCGTCGGCGAGGACCCCGACTGGCCCTGACCCCGCCGCTCGTCAGCCACCCCGTGCCGGCCACAGCACCGGCACGACTCGGGTTCAGGCTGCGAGCCACCCCAGGATCAGCCCTCGCAGTCGTTCGATGCCGACAGCTTTCGCCGCGCTCACCCACACGACCTCGCTCTGCGGCACCCCGCACTTCTCCGCGAGCTCCTTCTTGCGGGCATCACGCCGCGACGCCTTGACCTTGTCCTGCTTGCTGGCGACGACGACATGGGGCCGCTCGTGGGCGCGCAGCCACTCGAGCATCTGCACGTCGAGCTTCGTCGGACCGATCTCGCCGTCGACGAGCACGAGGGCCATCACCAGTTGCTCCCGGCCGAGCAGGTACCCGTCCATCATCGCCTGCCACCCGTCACGCACCTGTCGGGGCACGGCGGCGTAGCCGTACCCGGGGCAGTCGACCGCGGTCGTGTCGTCACCCAGCGCAAAGCAGTTCAGGAGCTGGGTTCGGCCCGGTGACTTTGAAACGTGCGCAAGGCTCTTGCGGTTGGCGAGGGCGTTGAGCAGCGAGGACTTGCCGACGTTGGAACGCCCCAAGAAGGCCACCTCTGCCCGCGAGTCGGGAAGGCTGTCGACGTCCGGCGCCGAGGTGAGGAACGTGAACGCAAGAGGGGCGGCCGGCATGGCGGCCGATGGTACCGGCCCATCCGGGCACGCAAGGCGCCCGAACGTGACGGTGGCGCGGTGCGCGCCGGCGTCTCCGCCGAGCCCCACCACGGGAGAGATCCCCGCGCTGCACCACCCGAACACTTCTCATCGAACCCCCAGCCTCTCCCCAGGGAACCGTCATCGGGAGCCCGTAGGATTCGTGTCATGTCTCCCCGCATCAAGGTCGTGCTCGCCGTCGTCGTGGTGCTGGCTGTCGGTGCCGGCGCCGGCATCTGGTGGTTCCTCCGCGACGACGCACCCGCCAAGGTCTCCCTCGGCCAAGGTGTGGACGCCGCCAAGCACGCGCCCGCACAGGCCGCGGTAGACGACGTGGCAGGAACCTGGACGGTCGACACCTCCACGGGCACGTTCGACTTCGACTCGGCCGACGGCACCTTCGCGGGCTTCCGCATTGGCGAGAACCTCGCCAACATCGGCTCCACGACGGCGGTCGGCCGCACCGGCGACGTGACAGGCACACTCACCCTCACCAAGGATCAGCTCACCGCAGCCACCATCAAGGTCGACCTGACGACGATCGAGACCGACCGGTCCCAGCGGCGCAACAAGATCCAGCAGGCACTCGACACGTCGACGTTCCCCACCGCGACATTCACACTCACCGAGCCGGTCGCGTTCGGTCCCGACGCGCTGAAAGGCACGGCGCTCAAGGCAACCGCACGCGGCGACCTGACCATCCATGGCGTGACCCACCAGGTGTCGATCCCCATCGAGGCGACCCTTGTGAAGAACCGCGTCGTCGTGGTCGGTTCGACAGACCTCACCTTTGCCGACTACGACGTTGCGGTGCCCAAGAGCCCCGTCGTCGTGTCGGCCGACGACCACGGCACGCTCGAGTTCCAGTTGCTGTTCACCAAGGGCTGAGCGTGCTCGACGACGCCGACCTCCGGGCGCGCTGGCACGCCGCACGGGCGTTCGTCGTCGTCGGGTGCGTGGGGGTCGTGGCAGGGGGCCTGGTCGCCGCAGTGACCCATCCGACCGGGTTCGAGCTCGGCTCGTGGACTGCCGCCTTTCTCGTCCTCGTCGTCGGGGTCGCGCAGATCTGCCTCGGAGCCGGCCAGGCATGGCTGGCGGCGGAGATGCCGTCGTGCCGTACGACGCGTCTGCAGTTCCTCTCGTGGAACCTCGGCGCCGCCCTGACGGTGGTCGGAACACTTGTCGCCTCCCCCGCCATCACGAGCACCGGCGGAGTCGTCACCGTCGGTGCGCTCGCAGGCTTCCTCTTCGGTGTCCGCCACATCGATCCGCGGCCGCCTCGGTGGGCAGGTTCGCTCTATCGGGGCCTCGCCGGTTTCGTCCTCGCGAGCGTTCCGGTGGGTCTGTTGCTGTCGTGGCTTCGTCACTGAAGGTGACGCAGAGCACTTACAATACGCATTGCATGTAACTTGTAACTGGCGTACCGTGCCC
This sequence comes from uncultured Iamiaceae bacterium, assembly GCA_964621605.1. GTDB lineage: Bacteria > Actinomycetota > Acidimicrobiia > Acidimicrobiales > Iamiaceae > CAZUMJ01. The sequence continues at coordinate 7,186 of CAZUMJ010000035.1, forward strand.
GCATGGCCCATCGCACGCAGACTCGTTCCCCGCGCCGAACGCAGGTCTCTCACACCGAGACAGCCGACGCGCCCGATGCAGCGACACCGCACCCCGACAAGGCCCCGGCTCGGCGCCGGCCGCGCCGCTCCCAAGCCGAACGTCGCGCCCAGACCCGCCTCGACCTGCTCGACGCCACCGTCGACTGCCTCGTCGATCGGGGCTATCCCCGCACCAGCACGTCCGCGATCGCCCGTCGCGCCGGCGTGTCCGTCGGGGCTCTGCAACACCACTTCGACTCCAAGGCCGACCTGCTCAGCGCCGCGATCGAGCACGTCCTCGAACGCCGGCTGGAGGAGTTCGCCGCATCGATGAGTGTCCGCGACGCCGACGCGGACCCGTTCGACACCGCCATCGACGCCCTGTGGGAGCTCGTGTCGGGACCGACCTTTCTCGCCTGGCTCGAGCTGAGCGTGGCCGCACGCGGCGACCGACTCCTGGCGGAGGCGATGGCCGAGACCGACGAACGCTTCGCCGTCGCTGCCGCGCAGCAGTTCGCCACCTGGTTCGGCGACGTACCGGGCCTCACCACCGCGGAGGAGCGCGACCGCGTCCTCGACCTCGCCTTTGCCACCCTGAACGGGCTCGCCCTCCGCCAGGTCGGCGGCGAAGACCACGAACGCCTCCAGGCACAGGCCACCGGCGTGCTCACCGGCCTGAAGGACCTCAGCCGCATCGTCTACCCGAGGGTTGCCGCATGACCGTCACCGACACCACGAACTCCCCTGCTGACCACACCGCACCCTCCACCACCGGCCGGGACGAGGACTGGACCAACCTCCTCGCTCGCCTCAACCGGCTGTCGCTCGACAAGCACTTCGACGCCTACGGCGACGTCGCCTGGGACGACCCCGACTTCGCCATCGACCCCGACGACCCGCGGTGGGAGCTGCCCGAAGGCGACCCGCTGGGCGCGACCGCCTGGTACCAGGCGCAGCCGCAAGCGATCCGTGCCCGCATCGGCCTGCACGACATCGCCATGAAGATGAAGCTCGGCCTCGAGTTCGAGCGGGTCCTCAAGCGCGGCCTGCTGGAGTTCGCGGAGCGTCTCCCCAACGGCGCCCCCGAGTTCCGCTACGCCTACCACGAGCTCATCGAAGAGGCCCATCACTCGCTGATGTTCCAGGAGTTCGTGAACCGCGCCGGCATGGAGGCGCCCGGCATGGCCCCGCTCGACCGCCTCGCCGCGCGTCGCATCCCCCTCCTCGGCCGGTGGTTCCCCGAGCTGTTCTTCCTGTTCGTGCTCGGCGGCGAGGACCCGATCGACCACGTGCAGCGCCAGGCGCTCGACGCCCGCCGATCCGGCGTGGAGTTGCACCCGCTGCTGGAGCGGGTCATGCGCATCCATGTGACCGAGGAAGCGCGCCACCTCTCGTTCGCTCGCAACTTCCTGCGCCGCCGCGTACCCCTGCTCGGCGGAGCCCGCCGCGTGGGCCTGGCCGTCGGTGCGCCGCTCATCCTCGGCGCGATGGCCCAGATGATGATGCGCCCGAGCCGGGTGGTGACGCGCACCTACCAGATCCCACCCGAGGTGCTCCGTGAGGCCTACGGCTCGGCCGAGGCACGTGCAGAGGTGCGCGTCGCACTGCGCAAGGTGCGCAACCTCTGCACCGAGCTCGGCATCACCGGCCGGCCCTACCGGAGCATCTGGAAGGCATTCGGGATCTGGGCGCCGCCAGACCCGCCCCGCTGAACCGCCGCGGCGACCGCGACGACGACCGAGCTCAGACCCGCTCGATGACCGTCGCGGAACCCATCCCGCCCGCGGCGCACATGGCGACCGCGCCCCACTGGGCGTCGGTGCGGATCAGCTCGTTGACCATGGTCACGATCATGCGGGCGCCGGTGCATGCGATGGGGTGACCCAGCGAGCAGCCGGAACCGTTCACGTTCACGATCTCCGGGTCGAGGCCCAAGATGCGGGTCGACGCGACCGCCATCGACGCGAACGCCTCGTTGATCTCGACCGACTGCAGGTCACCGACGGCGATCCCTGCCTTCGCGAGCGCCTTGGGCAGCGCCTTGGTCGGCGCCAGACCGGTCTCGACCGGGTCGACGCCTGCCGAGGCCCAGCCGCGAATGACCGCCAGGGGTGCCAGGCCGTGGGCGTTCGCGTAGTCGCGGCTGCACAGCACCAGCGCGGCCGCGGCGTCGTTGAGGCCCGACGAGTTGCCGGCGGTCGTCACCGCGGTGGGTACATCCGGGTTGAGCAGCGACAGGGAGGCGAGCTTCTCGAGCGACGAGTTACGCCGCGGGTGCTCGTCGACGCTGAACTGACCGCCGCCGGGGAGATCGACCGGCACGATCTCGTTGTCGAACCGGCCCTCGTCGATGGCGCGGATGGCGTTGAGGTGCGAGCGGAACGCCCACTCGTCCGCCTCCTGGCGGCTCACCCCGGCGATGCGTGCGGCGTTGTCGCCCACCGTGAGCGCCATGTTCCACGGGGGCGCCTCGTCGGTGTGCTCGTTGCCGGGCGACATCCACGGGGCGAGCACCCCGTCGGGCCCGGGCTTGGAGGTGGCGGGCGCGGTCGACATGGACTCGGTCCCGCCGCCGACGCCAACGTCGATCATGCCCGCGGCGATGTTCGCGGCGATCCACTGGGTGGCACCCATGCCCGAGGCGCACCAGCGCTGGGTGGCGAGGCTCGGCACGTTCGCCATGCCGAGGCGGACCGCCACGTTGCGGCCGATGTTGCCGCCGCCCTGCATCGACTCGCCGACACCCATGTCCTCGATCTCGGCGGCGGGGATGCCGGAGCGGCGCACCGCCTCGCCGATCGCCACCTCGGCGAGGGCGAAGGCGTCGACGCCCACCAATGAGCCCTTGTAGGCGGTGGCGATGGGCGTGCGGGCTGCGCTGACGATGACGACGTCGGTGGGCATGGTGGTAGCTCCAGGTGGGGGCGAAGGATCTGACAGTCCGTCAGATCCTCGCGCGTGGCGCGTCCGGCGCTCAACGAGGCGCCGGTGCTCCCTGGGCTTCAGCCGGTCGTGACGCTGCGCCGAGCAGCCACCAGGCCGCGCAGTGACCCCACCAGGAGCCAGAGCGCGACGCCGGCCGCGCCCGAGAACAGCGGCGAGAGCGCCGGATCGTGCCGGATCGCCATCAGCGGCCCCGCCAAGCCGAACACGATCCCGCCGACCACCGCCAGCACCGCGAGGACCGGCCCGTTGCCGAGCTCCCGACGCCGCGCCGTGGCAATGGCCACTCCGGCAAAGCACACCCCCAGTGCGGGCGAGGCCACCGCCTGGATCGCCATGTGCACGTCGAGCAGGGACGCGCTCCCGTGCCGCTCCAGCTCGTCGACCTGCAGGTAGACGAGCAGGTGGGGAACCATCTCGACCACACCGAGCACCGCCGCAAGCGAGAGCCCCAGGGTCCACCGCCGCACCGCATCGGACCAGGCCCCGCCCTCGGTGGAGCGGAGGCGGAACAGCCCCAGCGCGAGCGCAACCATGCCGATCAGCACGAGCCCGTGCGTGATGGGCCAGGCACCGTCGTGGAGCATCTCGGCCACCGCATGCTCGTAGGTCGCCGACGTGTCGGCGGGCGGGTGGGCCGCGCCACCGACGAGCAGAAGGGCCCCGGCGACAGCCAGGACGATCCGTGCCGTGGTGTCACGCGACGCGTGAGCAGCGCCCTCTGTCGAAGGTGGTGCCAGCTGCGTGGTCATCGGGTGCTCTCCTTCAGGTCGGGCGCTCACGACCATGGAACCCAGGCACGCCGCGGCGGTCGTCACCCGATCGGGTGATCCGGCGCCCCAGCAGGGGTGATTGGCCGGCGGCGCTCACCCACTGCACGCTGTCGCCCGGCCGTCGCGACCCTTGCCGCATACTTGAGCCCGTGAACGCGACGGAGGGCGATGCGGGAACGGCGTCGTGGGTCCCGGTGACGAAGCTCGTGCCACCGGTCGTCGGCCCGGAGGTGACGATCGACCCCGGTCGGCTCGAATGGATCCGCGACGTGATCCGCCGTCACCGCCTGACAAGCCTCGTGGCCCAGGGCGGCAGCGGGAAGTCGACCCTCGCCGCAGCGGCCGTCGCAGGCCTCGACATGCCCGTGGCCTGGGTGCGCTGGCACGCGGACGACGACGATGCCGTCCGCGTGGTCGAGTACCTGTCGCTCGCGCTCGCACACGCCGACCGCACCCGGACCGGCGCCGTCACGGTGGTGCGCTCGACCGGGGCTGCGTTGACCGTGGAGCAGCTCGTCGGGCTCCTGGTCAACGACCTCGTCGCGCTCGGCCCTGTCGTGGTCGTCCTCGACGACCTCCATCTGCTGCGCAGCGCGGAAGCGCTCGGCGTCGTGGCCGCGCTCCTCGACCTCGCCCCGGCCGACACCCACGTGGTGGTGACCGCCCGGTCGATGCCGGAGATGCCCCTGGCCCGCCTCCACGCCGCGGGAAGGTGGGCCCGCCTCACCGCTGACGACCTCCGCGTCGACGAGTCGACCGCCGTCGAGACGCTGCATCGGCACCGGATCGACCTGCCACCAGAACGGGCGGTGGCGCTCGCTTCGGAGATCAACGGGTGGATGGTCGGGTTCCTGTTGGCGGCACGGGCGGAAGCGAGCGGGCGCCCGCGCGGCGGACGAGGTCCGGTGGTCGCCGACTACCTCGCTGAGGAGGTGCTCGCCGACGAGACACCAAGCGTCCGACGCTTCCTCCAGGACACGTCGATCGTCGACACGCTGGACGCGCAGGTGTGCGACGTCGTGACCGGTCGGCACGACTCGGCGGCGATCCTCGGCCAACTCCGTGACCGCCTCGGCTTCCTCGTGATCGAGCACGGCGAGCACCTGCGCCTGCACGACCTGCTGCGCGACCACGTCCGTGCCGAGCTTGCCGCCACCGCCAGCCACGATCACGTGGCGGGTCTGCACCGCCGCGCGGCGACCGCCACCGACGGCGACGACCGCGTCGAACACCTCCTGGCGGCAGAGGAGTACGCGTCGGCAGCGGTTGCCATCGAAGCGCGGTCGCGAGCATGGGTTCGCCATCCCGCCACCGACCACCAGGCGACCGGATGGATCACCCGCCTGCCACCCGAGGTCCGCATCGCGCACCCGTGGCTCGACGTCACGCTCGCCACCGCGTCGGCGCTGGGGCACAACGCCGCGGACGTCGTCCCGTTGCTGCTCGATGCTCTCACCCGAGCCGCGGACGACGACGTGGAACTGCAGTGGCTGGCGTCGCGCCTGCTGCTCGTCGCCACCATGGACCTCGAACGCTGGACGCCTCTCGTCGACCGGGCCAGCGAGCTGGATCGGCAACGCCTTCACCCGGTGCTGCGCGTCGAAGCCCTGCTCGCGGTGGCATGGACCGAGCACTGGTCCGCCCACCCGGACGAGGCCTACGCACGTGCGTCCGCTGCGATGGACATCGTGGAGGCAACCGGGGATGCCGTCGCCGCCGAGAGCCTTGCGATGCACCTCGCGACTCCCCTCGCCTGCAGCCCGGGCGCGGTTGACCGGATCCTGCGCTACCACCGGGGGGCAGCCGAACGGTTCGGGGCGAGGTCACGCCTGGTCGACGTCGCGTCGCGTGCCCACGCCGCCCAACTCGAGACGCTCCGGTCCGGCCCGACCGCAGCGGGCACCCTCTCGCCGGCCGACCTCGACTTGCTCGCCAACCTCCCGATGATGACGCTGAGCCGGCTCTGGATGCTGGCAGCTCGGGCGATCCACGCCGGCGACGCCGCCGGGGTGGAAGCAGCGCTGGCCGGGCCGATCCTCGGTGCGCGCTCGCCGCAACTGTTGCCGTTCTCCGCCCTGCTCAGCGCCTCCTATCGGGCCCAGCGCCGCCCCGACGACCTCCGACGGCTCACGGCAATGCTCGCCGCTGCTCCCGCGCAGTTTCGTGCGAGCCCCACCGGCAGATCGCTGGGCGCCCAACTCGACGCAGAGCTGCGTTGGGCCGAAGGCAACCACGCCGAGGCCGTCGACGTGTTGCGGGCCCTGGTGGGAGCCCCCGACAAGGTGGTGACGGGGCCGATACCCGACGCCGGCTGCCTGCTCGCCGCGGTGCTCGACGAGGCAGGCGAGCAGGCTGAGGCACTCGCCGTGCTGGCGGCGCGCGTCGAAGATCTCTCGGGTCGACTCGGCTCGCCGTTCCGGGTGCGTCAGGCACTTCCGTACGGGTCCGACCTCCTGGCACGACTCGCCGACCGAGGCCACTCCGCGGCCCTTGACGCCGTGCGCGCGCTCGACCGCGGGCCGGTCGGTCCACTGCCGCTGGCAGTGCCTGGCACCGGGGAGGTCCTTACGGTGCGGGAGGTCGAGGTGCTCGAACTGCTCGCGCAGGGCCACTCCAACGCCGAGATCGCCACGGCGCTGTACGTGAGCGCCAACACCGTGAAGACCCATGTGAGACGTGTTCTCACGAAGCTGGGGGCGTCGTCACGTTCGGCAGCAGTGGCCCGCGCCCGTGAGCACGGCCTGCTCTAAGGGGTCCGCACCCTGGGCGCCCGGCGGCCACCGGGCCGAGGCGGCCCGCCGCCGGCCGTCGTCACGGCCCCCGTCCGCTGCACCCGCGCGCGGTTGCGTTCCGCCCGCCGCAGCGCCAGCCGTAACCAGACGGGAACAGATTGGGGGTGGTGATCTCATGTCATTCCATGTAGACTCGAACATGTGTTCGCTCCGGTCGAAGTGCCTCCCTCCGGCACCACGCCCTTCGCGGCCGCGCATGCGGCACTGCGGGCCGCAGCCGATGCCTTGACCGCACTCGCACCAGGCGAGTTGACCGACGCCGAACTGGCGGAGTTCGTGCAGGGCTGGGACGGGTGCTTCAACCGGCTCGACGCCGCCCGCACCAGCATCCTCGGCGCGTTCGACGCCCGCTGCGTCTGGGCGGGCGACGCGGCACGCTCCGCCCATGGGTGGGTGGCGGCACGCACCGAGCAATCACGCCCTGCTGCATCCGCCCACGTCCGCCTCGCCCGCGCGTTGCGCACCATGCCCGCGGTCGAGGCCGCCTGCAGGTCCGGCCGCCTCGGGCAAGCCAAAGCACGCCTCCTCGCCGACGCAGCCCGGCAGGCGCCCGACACGTTCGCCCAACACGAGTCCTTCCTTGTCGAACAGGTCGAAGGGCTCCGCGTCGATGAAGCCGCGAAGGCACTCGCCTTCTGGGCACGCCACGCCAACCCCGACGGGGCCGCCGAGCGCGACGCGAAGCACCACGCCGACCGCAGCGTGCACCTGTCGTCGTCGTTCAACGGCATGTGGCTCCTGAACGGCAAGCTCACCCCCGAAGCCGGCGAGGTCCTCCGCCACGAACTCGACCGACGCAGCCACTCCGCATACCTCGCCGAGAAGGAACTCGCCGACGCGAACGGCACCACGGTCACCACCACGGCCGCGCAACGCCGAGCCGACGCACTTCTCGAACTTGCGCTGCAGTCCCTCTCCGCGCCCGAGGACGGCACTGGAACGCGCATCCCCGCGCTCACGGCACTGATCAACACCGACAACCTCGTCCGCCACGACGCCCGCCCCGGCGACGTCGTCGGCGAGACCACCGACGGTCATCCCGTCACCGCCACGACCGCACGGCGTTGGGCCTGCCACGCATCGATCGCACGCGTCGTCCTCGGCCCCGATTCCGTCCCCGTCGACCTCGGCACCACCGCCCGGCTCCCCTCCCCTGCCCAGCGCCGCGCCCTCACCGCCCGCGACCAAGGCTGCGTCTTCCCGGGGTGCGACAGACCGCCCGGCGCAACCAACGCCCACCACCTCGTGCACTGGATCGACGGTGGCCCCACCGACCTCCACAACCTCGTCCTGTTGTGCAGCTTCCACCACCACCGCGTCCACGAAGGCGGCTTCAGCGTCACGCGCCTCACCGACGGAGCCCTCTCGTTCACCAGACCCGACGGCACACCCCTCACCGTCCCCAAACAGCGCGCACGCACAGCCACGCCGCCACCCGGTTCCCGACAAGCAAATCGGCCAGAACCGCCGCAGCTTTGGGGTCAGCCCTGCCAACCCGGGCAGCCGGTCCAGCCGCGTCCGCCGGCCTGACGCGTACGGCGGCGTCCGCCCGCCTAACGCGTACGGCGGCGTCCACCCCTCGCTCCCGCTCCTCCAGCCAGCCCGAGTTGCACACCGCTCCCCCGCCCCATATACTTGCCTGCACAAGCATCTACCGAGGAGACCTCCGATGACGACCCTGACCCCCGAGCTGTCCGGCAGCTACACGATCGACCCGTCCCACTCCACGATCGGCTTCGTCGCCCGCCACGCGATGGTCACCAAGGTGCGCGGCGCCTTCAACGAGTTCAGCGGCAGCGGCGTGCTCGACTCGGCCAACCCGGCCAACACCAAGCTCGACCTGACGATCCAGGCCTCCAGCATCGACACCCGCAACGCAGACCGCGACGCGCACCTGCGCAGCAATGACTTCTTCGACATGGAGACCTACCCCGAGATCACCTTCACCAGCACCTCCGTCACGGCCGACGGCGACACGCTCGAGGTCACCGGAGACCTGACCATCAAGGGCGTCACCAAGCCCGTGACCGTCCCCTTCGAGTTCACCGGCGCAGCCACCGACCCCTTCGGCAACCACCGCGTGGGCTTCGAGGGGCAGGTCGTCGTGAACCGCAAGGACTGGGGCGTCAACTGGAACGCCGCGCTCGAAGCCGGCGGCGTCCTCGTCAGCGAGAAGGTCACACTCACCTTCGACGTGTCGGCCATCCGCACCGACGTCGCCTGACCGCAACCCGCCTCGGTTCCCATCCCGTCGCCCACCCCGCGCCCAGTGGGGTGGGCGACGTGCGCGCCCGCTACTGGTGATACGACGCCAGGAAGTTCCCGATGCGCTCGATCCCGTCGGCAAGCTCCGATGCCCACGGCAGCGTGACGATGCGGAGGTGGTCCGGCTCAGGCCAGTTGAAGCCGGTCCCCTGCACCACCAGCACCTTCTCCTGCATGAGAAGGTCGAAGGCGAGCAGGGCATCGTCGTGGATCTCGTGCACGTCCGGGTCGAGACGCGGGAACACATACAGCGCACCGCGCGGCACCACGCAGCTCACGCCCGGGATCTTCTCGAGCATCGCCACCGCCGTGTCGCGCTGCTCGAGCAGGCGCCCGCCCGGCAAGAGCAACGACTCGATGCTCTGATGTCCGCCGAGCGCGGCCGCGATCGCGTGCTGGGCCGGCACGTTCGGACACAGCCGCGACGACGCCAACAGGTCGATGCCCTCCAGGAAGCCACGTGCGTGCCCGGTCGGGCCCGTCGCGACCATCCACCCCGAGCGGTACCCGGCCACCCGATACGCCTTCGACAACCCGTTGTAGGTCAGGCAGAGCAGGTCGGGCGCGAGCGACGCCACCGACACGTGCTCCGCATCGTCGTAGAGGATGCGGTCGTAGATCTCATCGGCGAGCAGCAGCAGCCGATGTGCGCGCGCCACCTCGACGAGTTGGCCGAGCACCTCGCGGCTGTACACCGCTCCCGTCGGGTTGTTCGGGTTGATGACGATGAGCGCCTTGGTACGGTCGGTCACCTTCGCGGCGACGTCGGCCACGTCGGGGTTCCAGCCGTCGGACTCGTCGCAGCGGTAGTGCACCGGCGTGCCCCCGGCGAGGCTCACCGCCGCGGTCCACAACGGGTAGTCAGGCGCGGGGACGAGCACCTCGTCGCCGTCGTCGAGCAACGCCTGCATCGTCATGATGATCAGCTCGGACACCCCGTTGCCGAGGGTGACGTCGTCGACCTCGAACGGCGGGAAGCCGTCGACGAGCTGGTAGCGCGACACCACCGCACGACGTGCCGGCAAGATGCCCTTCGACTCGGAATAGCCGTGCGCCTGCCCGACACCGGCCAGCATGTCGCGCACGATCTCACCGGGTGCCTCGAAGCCGAAGACGGCCGGGTTGCCGATGTTCAGCTTGAGGACCTTGTGCCCCTCCGCCTCGAGGCGCGCCGCCGCCGCGTTGGCGGGGCCACGGATCTCGTAGACGACGTCTTGCAGCTTCGATGCCTGCCGGAGCTCCCGCAGGGGACGCTCGCCGGAGGACGCAAGGGGGCCCGACACCACCTCAGCGTGTCACGATCGACTCGATGCGCTCCAAGGTCTTTTCCATGTTGCGGCGCGTCATGGCCGCCATGCGCCGCACACCGGGCTTGCTGATGGCACCCTCCTGCCGGATGTCCCACGACTCGCGCACCACGGTGCCGTCGCCGTCTGGCTCGAGCTCGTAACGCCAGATGCGGCCCCCCGCCAGCTTGCCCGCCGGGCCGGGTGCCCGGCTCTGCCAGGCGATGCGCCGCCCTTCCTCGAACTCGACCACCTTCGACGACATCGCATAGGGCACGCCGATCTTCATGGACATGCCGAAACGGCTGCCCAGCGCGAGGCGCTGCCCGGAGCCGGCACGGGCGTCACGGACAGAGCCGGACCCGTCGATCTCCTGGTGGCGCTCCGGGTAGACGAGAAGTTCGAAGATCGCCTCGGGCGGCGCCGCGATGCGGCGCTCGACGGTCACGACATCAGGGGTCGAAGATTCGCTCACGGCTCAAGCGTACCGATCCCCTTCGACGTGCCGACGACTTCGCCGCCCCGCAGCACGGTCACGGGACCGTCCTCGCTCACGACCACCACGATCGCACCCGGATCGTCGTAGCTGTAGCGCCGAGCCGAGGTGTGGCGCGTCCCGCGGTAGCCGTCCACGTCGGCCTCGGCGTCCGGGGTCGGTACGAGGCGCACGCCGAGGCGGATCAACACGCCCGACGCGTCGAACAACGCCGCCCCGTCGAGTTGCGCCAGGACGTGCCGCAACGGCGCCAGATCGCCGGGACGCGTCACCCGAAGCGGCGGCGGGGACGGCAGCCGCTCGTCGAAGCCCGCGTCTCGCGAGGTGTCGGCACGAAACACCAGCGTCGCCCCGATTCCCCACGCCCCGAGGTCGTGCACCGCGAACGTGAGCAGGGTCTCGAACACGACCCGATCGTCCTGGTCGATGCCTGCACCCACCACGTCCAACCACGCCCCGATGGGCGGTTCACGGTGCCAGTCACGCCCGTCCCAGCGCAGCACGCCGTCGGCGTCGGCCACCCGCACCGACCCCTGTGGATGCCGCTGCACCACCAGCCCCCCGAACGCATCCGCGAGCACCACCAGGTCGCGCTCGGAGCCCGCAGGTCGGTCGAACACCGCCCACTCGTCTGACCCGGTCGCGTCGCGCAGCATCCAGCTCGACAGGCCGTCCGCGAACCGCCGTGCCAACGCGAGCGGCACCTCTCCCACGTCTCGCCGCGTGATCGCGAGCTGCGACGCCTCCTCCCAGCGCGCCGGGGGCGCCGCGGCCGCGACGATCGAGCCGTAGCTCGGGACCCGTCGCTCGTGGACGTGGGGACGCATGGCGTAGTCGAGCTCGGCGAGCGCCACCGCGTGCCAGGGCGCGGACCCGTCGAAGTGGGCGCCGTGCTCGGCCAGCTCCTCGGCGAGGCGGGCCAGCCGGCGCGGCGACGCGGGGTCGGCGGCGGCACTCGAGGGCATCACCCCGGCTCGCCGATGCCCGCGAGCGGATGCACCTCACGTCGGAGGATGGTCGCCAGGTCGGGGAGCAGCCCCCGATAGACGCTCGTCGGACGTGCACAGAGGGCGATCTCGCGGCGCGGCACCGGCGCCCGGAACGGACGCAGGCGGATGCCGGGCGACATCGGTACCGGCGCCTGTACGGCGAGCCTCGGCAGCAGGGTGATGCCGACCCCGGCCGCGACCATCTGGCGCAGCGTCTCGAGGCTCGTGGCCCGAAAGCCGCGCCGCTCCGACACGCCGGCGAGCTGGCACACCTCCAACGCCTGGTCGCGCAGGCAGTGCCCCTCTTCGAGGAGCAGCATGTGCTCGTCGATCAGCGATGCCAGCTCGACCGGTTCCTCCGAGTCGGCGAGGCGATGGTCGGCGGGTACGGCGAGAACGAAGTCCTCGGTGAACAGCGGCACCACGTCGAGGTTGTGGCCGTGCACCGGCAGCGCCAGCAGTGCGACGTCGAGATGCCCGTCGCGCAGGCGCGCCAGCAGGACCTCGGTCTTCTCCTCGACGAGGAGCAGCTCCAACTTGGGGAAGCGGTCGTGGATCGCACCGACGACGTGCGGGAGCAGGTACGGCGCGAGCGTGGGGAACACGCCCAGACGCAGGCTCCCCGACTCCGGATCTCGAGCCTGGTCGGCGATCGCACGGATGTGGTCCGCCTCCGCGAGCACCACGCGGGCGCGCTCCACGACCTGACGGCCGACCTCAGTGAGGGTCACCTGCCGGGGGTTGCGCTCGATGAGCGCCACCCCCAACTCGGCCTCGAGCTTCTTGATCTGGGTCGACAGCGTGGGTTGGCTGACGAAGCTTGCCTCCGCGGCCTGCCGGAAATGGAGGTGGTCGGCGACCGCCACCAGATACTGCAGGTCGCGGAGGTTCACGCACCCGCCCCGACCGGTTCGTCCTCGGGGGCCGACGTGCGGATCAGGTGGTCGAACGCGCTCAGCGCCGCGGTGGCGCCCGCACCCATCGCGACCACGATCTGCTTGTAGGGAACCGTGGTGCAGTCGCCTGCGGCGAACACCCCCTCGGCGGAGGTGCGGCCGTGGTCGTCGATCACGACCTCACCGCGCGGCGACAGCTCGATCGTGTCGCGCAGCCATTCGGTGTTCGGGAGCAGACCGATCTGCACGAACACGCCGTCCAGGTCGAGGCGTCGGGCGACGCCGGTGACACGGTCGTCGAAGCTGAGGCTCGTGACGCGCTCGCCGTCGCCGTGCACCTCGGTGGTCGCGGCGTTCGTGACGACATCCACGTTGGCCAGGCTACGCAGCTTGCGCTGGAGCACGTCGTCGGCGCGCAGGTCGGGGGCGAACTCGAGCAGCGTCACGTGCGCCACCACGCCGGCGAGGTCGCGCACCGCCTCGACGCCCGAGTTGCCGCCGCCGACCACCGCGACCCGCTTGCCCTTGAACAACGGGCCGTCGCAGTGCGGGCAGTACGTCACGCCCTTGTTGCGGTACTCCTGTTCGCCGGGCACGCCCATGTGGCGCCAGCGGGCGCCGGTCGACAGCACCACGGTGCGGGCCTGGAGCGTGGCGCCGTTGGCGAGCCGCACCTGGGCGAGCCCGCCGGGCTCGCCGGCGGGGCGCAGCTCGGTCGCCTCCTGGAGGTGCATGACGTCGGCGTCGTAGTCGCCCACGTGCGCCTCGAGCGCGGCCGCGAGGCGCGGACCCTCGGTGTGCGACACCGATACGAAGTTCTCGATGGCCATCGTGTCGAGCACCTGCCCGCCGAACCGCTGTGCGGCCACGCCGGTGCGGATGCCCTTGCGGGCGGCGTAGATGGCGGCGGCCGCACCCGCGGGGCCACCACCGACGACGAGGACGTCGTAGGGGTCTTTGGCGTCGAGCGCCGCGACGGTGCGGGCCTCGTGGCCGTCATCGAGCTTGGCCACGATCTCTTCGAGCGACATGCGTCCCTGACCGAACGACTCGCCGTTGTGGAACACCGTCGGGACCGCCAGCACCTGACGTGCCTCGGCTTCCTCGGGGAACAGCGCGCCGTCGATCGCCACGTGGGTGATGCCGGGGTTGAGCACGCTCATCAGGTTGAGCGCCTGCACCACGTCGGGGCAGTTCTGGCAGGTGATCGAGTAGAAGGTCTCGAAGTGGTGGGGCCCTTGCAGGCCGCGGACCTGCTCGAGCAGCTCCGCCGCCACGGTGGACGGGTGGCCGCCGACCTGAAGCAACGCGAGCACCAGCGAGGTGAACTCGTGGCCGAGTGGGATGCCCGCGAAGCGCACCTCGATCGGTGTCGCCGCGCTCGTGCCCGTGCCGGCACGGCGCACGGCGAACGACGGACGCCGCACATCTGCGGGCGCCTCCGGGTCGGAGGGCACCAGGTGCACCGAGTCGGACAGGGCGACGATCTCCTCGAGCAGCGAGAGGAGCTCGGCCGACTTGGGGGAGTCGTCGAGCGCGGCCACCAGCTCGATCGGCTCGGTGATCTTCGTGAGGTAGGTCTGCAGCTGGGCAGTCAGGTTGGCATCGAGCATGGCGGGGACTCCTCTCCGGGACAGGAGGTGCGAGGGGGTTGGGGAACGCCGAGACGTCACGGGGCAGCGGCCGAACAGGGCGACCGCCGCCCCGTGACGGAACGGGTCAGATCTTGCCGACGAGGTCGAGCGACGGAGCGAGCGTGTCGTCGCCCTCTTCCCACTTCGCCGGGCACACCTCGCCGGGGTGGTTCCGGACGTACTGGGCAGCCTTGACCTTGCGGAGCAGCTCGGCGGCGTTGCGGCCGATGCCCTCAGCGGTGATCTCCACGACCTGGATCACGCCGTCGGGGTCGACGAGGAACGTGCCGCGGTCTGCCAGGCCCTGCTCTTCACGCAAGACCTCGAAGTTGCGGGTCACCGTCGCGGTCGGGTCACCGATCATCGGGTAGCGAACCTTGCCGACGGTGTCGGAGGAGCCGTGCCACGCCTTGTGGGTGAAGTGGGTGTCGGTCGACACCGAGTAGATCTCCACACCGAGGCGCTGGAACTCCTCGTAGTTGTCGGCCAGGTCGCCCAGCTCGGTCGGACAGACGAACGTGAAGTCGGCCGGGTAGAAGAACACCACCGACCACTTGCCCTTGAGGTCGGCGTCGCTCACGTCGACGAAGGCCCCGTTGTGGAAGGCGGTGGCGCTGAAGGGCTTGATCTCGGTGTTGATGACAGCCATCGGAGGAACCTTTCGAAGGAGTGGTTGGTGATATGCACTCTATATCACCATTCATCATTTCGATAGGTTTGCTCGATCGTTTCGCTCGATCGGCGTGATCGACTCGATCAATCACGATCGAGGTCGATGCCCCATTCCTGGGCCACAGCCCGATAGCGAGCGGCTGTCGCCTCGAGCTCGTCCGCGAACGACGACAGGACCGCCTGGCGATCAGCGACCTGTTCCCGTAGGTGGGCGTTGATCGACAGTGCCTCGGCGAGGATCGCTCGCCGCCGCGCCGCCGTGATGCCCGCTCTCGCCTCCCGTCGAAGCTCCGCCAGGCGATCCTCGGCCGCGAGGATGTCGCCGATGCGATCCAGGTCGAAGCCCATCACGTTGCGAAGTTCGAGCACCCGCGCAAGGCGTGCCACGTCGGCATCGCTGTAGCGCCGACTCCCACCGGGACTCGCGCCCGCCGGCGCCAAGAGGCCGAGCTCCTGGTAGTAGCGAAGGGTGCGGGTCGAGACCCCGGCTTGTGTCGCCACCTCGCCGATCCGATGGCGCGGTGTCGTGTCGACCTCTTCCCCCACGGTGGAGGGAACGGGCGACGCGACCGCGGCGCGCGTGGTGGCGGTGGTGGTGGGGCGAGTCATGCCGGCACCCATTCTTCCGGGTCTGGATACACCGCCGACGCCAATCCGCCGTCGGGTCCGTCAGGGGCCGGCCCATCCTCACCCGCTCCCCCGCCGAGGTGCGCGTCTCTGCCGCCCCGCAGCATCGACGCACCCGCGGCGATCAGGCACATCACTGCACTGGCGGTGAACGCGATGCGCAACCCGTCCATGAACGGGTCCGCGATCAACTCGGGGAAGAAGCGCTTGCCGGTGATCTCCGACGCCTTCGCAGGTGGAAGCTGTGCGAGCACGCTCGGCTGGCCGTCCGGGCCGGGGTGCCCGAGCAACTTCTCCATCGGGTTGTAGCCAAGGAACGCGGCGAACAGGCTTCCCACCGGAGGCGTCTTCGCCACCGCCTCTGCTTGCGCCGCCGGTACGCCCTCGGCTTCGAGCCGGTCGGCCATGCGCGTCGGCAGCGTCGCAGCGAGGCCCACGATCATGAGCGAGAAGAACAGCCCGATGGAGAGGACCATCCCGGTGTTCTGAAACGTCGATCGCATCCCCGACGCGGCCCCGCGCTGGGCCGCCGGCACGCTGTTCATGATGCCGGTCACGTTCGGTGCGGCGAAGAGTCCCATCCCGATGCCGTTCAGGAAGAGCAGCACCGCGAACACCCAGAACGAGAAGTCGGCCGGCAGGCCCATCAGAGCTACGAAGGTGGCGGCAGCGAGGAGCATCCCGCCCGCGGTGAACGTGCGCGCGCCGTACCGGTCCGACAACCAGCCCGACGTCGGCCCCGCCAAGAGGAAGCCGATGGTGAGGGGAACCATGTAGATGCCCGCCCACAGCGGGGTGGACTCGAAGCTGTAGCCGTGCAACGGCAGCCAGATGCCCTGCAGCCAGATGATGAGCACGAACTGCATGCCGCCGCGCCCGATCGCAGAGAGCAGCCCGGCGATGTTTCCCATGCTGAACGGGCGGATCCGGAAGAGCCGAAGGTGGAACATCGGGTCCTCCACCCTCGTCTCGA
Organism: uncultured Iamiaceae bacterium; assembly: GCA_964621605.1. Taxonomy (GTDB): domain Bacteria; phylum Actinomycetota; class Acidimicrobiia; order Acidimicrobiales; family Iamiaceae; genus CAZUMJ01. The sequence goes on from CAZUMJ010000035.1 coordinate 23,552, forward strand.
CGACGCAGAACACGGCCAGCAAGCCGACGCCGACCACCAACTCGGCGAGCACCCAGGGGCTCGTCCACCCCATCGTGTGCCCACCTGACGGCTGGATCCCGTAGGTGATGGCGATCAGCACGAGGATGAGCCCGACCCCGAAGGTGAGGTTGCCCGCCCAGTCGAGCTTGGAGCGAATGCGAACTCCGGTGTCGCGCAGCTTCGCGTAGGCCCAGATCGTGCCGAACACCCCGAAGGGCACGTTGATCCAGAAGATGGCCCGCCAGTCCCAGTCGGCGAGCAGGCCACCCACGATCAAGCCGATGAACGAACCAGAGATGCCGGCGACCATGTTGATGCCCATGGCCATGCCGCGCTCTTGGACGGGGAACGCATCGGTGATGATGGCGGTGGAGTTGGCCATGAGGAGCGCACCGCCCACCCCCTGCACGACGCGGAAGCCGATGAGCCACATGGCGCCGGATGGTCCGTCGAAGGGGCACAGCGACAGGGCGATCGAGGCCACGGTGAAGATCGCGAAGCCGGCGTTGTACATGCGCACGCGCCCGAAGATGTCGCCGAGGCGGCCGAAGAACACGACCATGACCGCCGTGACCACGAGGTAGCCCATGAGCATCCAGAGCAGGTACCCGATGTTGGCCGGCTCGAGCGGGTCGAGGTGGATGCCTCTGAAGATGGCCGGCAGCGAGATCAACACGATCGAACTGTCGAGCATCGCCATGAAGATGCCGAGGGTGGTGTTGGAGAGGGCGGTCCACTTGTAGCGGTCTGTCATGTCGGAGGCTCCGGATCGGGGTGCCTCCGTGCTACCGCAACTTTGACGTTAACGTCAACTTCTAGGTTTGGTGGGCTACTCCCGTGCCAGCTCGGCTCGCGCCGTCGCCTCGACATCGGCCGCGCTCCGCCGCCCCAGGATCTCGAACGACACCTGGTGGACCACACCGGCGAACGGCGACGGGCCGTCCAACTCGTCGACCACGGCGGTGACCGGCCCCCTCGCCAGGTCCATGCCGGTGGACCCGAGCAGGCGCACCAGTCGCGGCACCACGGCACGCCCCACCTCGAGGCCGTCGGCGTCGACGCGCACCTCCCCGCCGAGGCCGTCGCGCTCGAAGACCGCCCGCAGCACATGGCGTCCCGGCGTCAACAGGACCTCGCCGGCGGCCCGTGACGTGACGCCGAGCGCGCGGTAGTCGAACGTCAACCGCCCGTCGTGCACGAAGAAGCAATGCCCCACGTTGTGGCTCCCCCGCGAGTACAGGATGCCCTCCCCCGCCCCGGGACGGTCCTCGACCGTCACCTCGGCCCGCACCTCGAAGCTGCGTCCGCCGAGCTGCGGGCACGCGTCCGCAGGCACGTGGGAGACCGGCGGGTAGTACACGTACGCGGGTCGGGCATGGGGGGTGCCTGGACGGGGGGCTGCGAAGAACAGCTCGATGGTCCGGTCGTCGAGCGGCAGCACCCCATGCTCCTCTGCCTCCTCCCACCACCGAGCGACCAGGTCCGCCAGCCGCTCAGGCTGCTCGGCGGACAGGTCGCGGCACTCCGAGAAGTCCTCGTCGAGGTGGAACAGCCCCCACGTGTCGTCGTCGAAGTCCTCGCCCTCGACGTGATAGGTGGTCGCCTTCCACCCGTCGTGCCAGATCCCGCGGTGCCCCATCTGCTCGAAGTACTGGGTGTCGCGCGGTGCCGGGGCGCCGGCGTCGTCGAACGTCGCCCGCAACGACCGACCCGCCAGCGGGCGCTGCGCGACGCCACGCACCGATTCGGGAGCCGGGGCCCCGACCACGTCCAGCACCGTCGCCGCCACGTCCACGGCATGGCAGAACTGCCGCCGGAACGTGCCGTGGTGTGCCGGATCGATGCCGTTCGGCCAGTGGACCACCAGCGGGTCGCGCACCCCTCCCCCGTAGGTGTTCGACTTGTACCACTTCAGCGGGGAGTTCCCGGCCTGCGCCCACCCCCAGGGATAGTTGCTGTGCGAGTGCGGGCCCCCGACGTCGTCCAAGCGGTGGGCGGCGAGGTGCTCGATGTCCTCGGGCATCCCGTTGAAGAAGCTCCACTCGTCCATCACCCCGTAGGGCCCACCCTCCCGGCTGGCGCCGTTGTCGCTGAGCACCAGCAACAGCGTGTCGTCGAGCAGACCCTGCGCGTCCAGGAACGCCACGAGACGCCCGATCTGGTCGTCGGTGTGCTCGAGCATCGCGGCGAAGGCCTCCTGCAGGCGCGCCGCGAACTGCTGCTGGGCGACGCTCAGTTCGTCCCATGCCGGGACACCGGGGTTGCGCGGCGCGAGCGTCGTGTCCGGGGGGATCACCCCGGTGGCCACCTGCTTCGCGTACCAGCGCTCACGCCAGGTCTCGTATCCCTCGGTGAAGTGTCCCCGCCAGCGGGCGAGGTACGACTCGGGGGCCTGGTGGGGACTGTGCATGGCCCCGAACGCCAGGTACAAGAAGAACGGCCGGTCCGGACGGACCGAGGTGAGGTCACGGATCCAGCCCGTCGCGCGATCGACGATGTCCTCGCTCACGTGGTAGCCGTCCGCCGCCGTGCCCGGCGCGTCGACGTGGTGGTTGTCGTGGGTGAGCTCCGGTGAGAACTGGTCGGTCTCGCCCTGCAGGAAGCCGTAGAAGCGATCGAAGCCCTGCTGCAGCGGCCAGTTGTGGTGGGGGCCGGCGGCCGAGCACTCCTCCATCGGGGCGAGGTGCCACTTCCCGGCGGCATACGTGGCGTAGCCGTGGGCGCGCAGCAGCTCGGCGATGGTGGCGGCGTCGGGGCTGATGCCCCCGCGCATGTGGGGGAACCCGGTGTTCCAGTTGGAGACCCCGCGCATGCCGACGCTGTGGTGGTTGCGCCCCGTGAGCAGTGCGGCCCGCGTGGGCGAGCAGAGCGCCGTGGTGTGGAAGTTGGTGTACCGCAGCCCCGCGGCGGCGAGGCGGTCGATCGTGGGGGTCGCCATGGTCGAGCCGTAGCACCCGAACTGCGAGAAGCCGACGTCGTCGAGGACGACCATCACGACGTTGGCGCCGCCCAGACCGGCGGGCGGGTCCGGCCAGGCGGGCGTGGAGTCGCGCAGGGTGCGTCCGATGTGGCCGGCGAAGGGAGCGGGATCCGTCATGAAGCGAGTAAACCACTGGCACGGTCAATGTCAACACATGCATCGGCGCTCCGACGCGAGTAGTGTCACGCCAAGTGTCAATAGTGGCACGCGAGATGCCAACACCCTGGGGGTTCAGATGGACGCACTCCGCACACCCGACGACCGGTTCGCCTCCCTGCCGGACTTCCCGTTCGCGCCGCACTACGTCACGGTCGCCGACGGAGAGGGCGGCGAGCTGCGCGTCCACCACCTCGACGAAGGTCCCGCCACCGCGGCACCCGTGCTCCTCCTGCACGGCGAACCCTCCTGGTCGTTCCTCTACCGCAAGATGATCCCCGTGCTCGTCGACGCGGGGCACCGCTGTGTCGCACCCGACCTGGTCGGCTTCGGCCGTTCCGACAAGCCCACCGAACAGGCCGACCACACCTACGCCCGCCACGTGGCATGGATGCAGGAAGCGCTCTTCGACCGCCTCGACCTGACCGACATCACGCTGGTCTGCCAGGACTGGGGCGGCCTCATCGGACTGCGTCTCGTCGCCGCCGCGCCCGAGCGCTTCGCCCGCCTCGTGATCGCGAACACGGGCCTCCCCACCGGCGACGGCACCCCGACGGAAGCCTTCCTCAACTGGCAGCGGTTCGCCGCCGAGACCCCCACGTTCCCGGTAGGCGCGATCATCAACGGGGGCTGCACGAGCGACCTCCCGCCCGAGGTGGTCGCCGCCTACGACGCCCCGTTCCCCGACCCGACCTATCAGGCCGGCGCGAAGGTGATGCCGTCGTTGGTGCCCACCTCCCCCGACGACCCGGCGCGCGCCGACCAGGTCGCCGCGTGGGAGGTGCTCGACACCTTCGACCGACCGGTCCTATGCGCGTTCAGCGACGGCGATCCGATCACCAAGGGCGGCGACCGGGTGTTCCTCCGGCGTGTGCCGGGCACCCAGGGCCAGCCGCACACCACGATCGAAGGCGGTGGCCACTTCCTCCAGGAGGACCGCGGGCCCGAGCTCGCCCGCTGCGTCGTCGACTTCATCGCCGGAGCCTGAGCCGTGGACGTGACGCTGCTCGGAACCGGAAGCCCCATCCCCGACCCCAACCGTGGCGGGCCCGCCACGCTCGTGCGCACCGCCACGACCACCCTGCTGGTCGACGCCGGTCGAGCGGTGACCCTGCGCCTCGCCGGTGCCGCCACCCTGCCCCCGATGCTCGACGCGGTGCTGCTCACCCACCTGCACAGCGACCACCTCTGCGACCTCAACGACGTCGTGACCACACGCTGGGTCATGTCCCTCGAGCCGAACCCGCTGCTCGTCGTCGGGCCGCCCGGAACCCGCCAGGTCGTGGACGGCATGTTCGCCATGTTGGCGCTCGACATCGGCTATCGACTGGCGCACCACGACGACCTGCTCGCCCCGCCGGAGGTGCAGGTGCGGGAGGTCTTCCCCGGAGACGAGCTCGTCATCGGAGACACCACCGTGCAGGTGGGGCGCACCGACCACCGCCCCGTCGAACCCACCGTTGGGTACCGCATCGCCGACGGCACTCACACCGTCGCACTGGGAGGCGACGGCATCCCTTGCGACGGCTTGGACGACCTGTGCCGGGGGGCAGACGTGTACGTCCAGACGGTCGTGCGCGACGACCTCATCCGGGGCATCCCCCTGGCGCGCTTCGTCGACATCCTCGACTACCACTCGTCGGTCGCGGATGCCGCCCGCACCGCGGCCCGCGCCGGGGTCGGCACCCTTGTCCTCACCCACCAGGTGCCGGCGGTCGCGCCCGGACAGGAAGACGAGTGGCGGGCGCTCGCCGCCGAGCACTTCGCGGGCACGGTCGTGGTCGGCGACGACCTCACCACCGTCACCACGGGCTGAGCGCACGCACCGCTCAGGCGGTGGGTCGCACCACCAGCTCAGGCGGTGGGCCGCACCACCAGCTCAGGCGTTCCCATGTAGAGGCTGCCGTAGCGGACCACGTCGCCCGTGCGCGGGGCGTGGATCACCTGGCCACCGCCGATGTACAGCGCTTCGTGGCCGCCACCCCAGTAGAACACGAGGTCGCCCGGGGCGATCTGCGACAGTGGCACGACCTGCCCCTGGCGCATCTGATCCCACGTGAGGTGGGAGAGCGACACACCGGCCTGGGCATAGGCGTAGAGCGTCAGACCGGAGCAGTCGAAGCCGCGGATCCCGGCGCCCGCACCGAAGCCCATGCTGGGGCCCGAGGCGGTGCCGCCACCCCACGAGTAGGGGACGCCGAGCTGCGACCGCGCCGCCGCGATCGCGACCTGAGCTGCCGACGCGTTCGGCGGTGCCACGAACCCACCGCCGGAGGGTTCGTCATCGTTCGTCGCAGACGAGTCGGTCCCACTCACCGGCGGGAGCGCCACGGGCGCAGACGACGGCACCCGCTGCGCACGGGCGGCGTCGGCCCGGGCGCGCGCCTCGGCGTCGGCACGAGCCCGCTCCTCGGCTGCACGCTGCTCGGCGGCCTGCTTCTCGGCCACCGCCTGCGCCAGCTCTCCCTGGAGCTGTGCCTGCATGGTGGCGAGGCGGTCGGCGGCGCGCTGCGCCTCGGCCTGGTGGGTCTCGGCCCGGGCGAGCACGTCTGCGGCCTCGGCCCGCTTGGCCTGAAGGTCGGCGGCCTTCTCACGCGTGACCTGCTGCGATGCCCGAAGCTGGTCGACGAGCTCCTGTCGGTCACCGACCGCAGACGCCACGTATCCCTCACGCTGGTCGCGGGTGTCGGACCCCTCGCCGAGCATCTCGGTCAGGTCGTTCGAGGCACCGCCCGACATGTACGCCCGCAACGCGTACGAGGAGAGTTCCTTGCGACTCGCGCCCTCGGCCGCGCGGGCACGTTCCAGGCTCGTCGCTGCGTCGGCGATCTCGGCGTCGAGCTTCTCGGCGCGGTAGCGCGCCTGTTCGACCTCGGTCGTCGCCGTCCTGATCTGGGCCTGCAGCTGGCTCATCTCGGCGCTCACCGCCGCGGCACGGGAACGGAGGTCGGCCACCGGGTCGGCGTGGGCTGCCGGCGTCGGGAGCAGCCCCAGCGCCACGGCGCCGAGCGCCAAGACCACCCAGAGGGTCGTGCGGCGCACGACCGGGCGGGCATCGGAGGTGACACGTCGGGAGTGATGGTGCACGATGGCGGTCCTCGTACGTCGGGGGCGGTGGGGGGTTCACGGACCGGGTTCGTGGACGCCCCACTCGGGCACCCCCTCATCATCGTCACAAAACCGTAGCACTTGAGCCTTCTTCGTAACGAACTGGAGCCGGGGCATGGAACTGCGTGGCAAGCGAATCGTCCTCACG
>CAZUMJ010000036.1:0-29938 GCA_964621605.1 uncultured Iamiaceae bacterium
GTCAGGCCAGCTCCTCGTGCGTCGCCGTCAGGGTCCCCCGGGCCAGGATGTGGTTCGAGACGTAGAAGCCCACCACCGCGGGTGACGCCTCCGCGTCGAGCCCGAGCGCCGGCACGTCGATCGCCGCCACCGAGAAGAGGTACCGATGCGGGCCGTGCCCCGCCGGCGGGAACGGCCCCGTGTAGAGCCGGTTGCCCGTGTCGTTGCGCGAGTGGATGGCGCCCGCCGGCGTACCGGCCAGGTCGCCTGACGCGGCACCGGTCGCGAGCTCGGTCACCGCTGCGGGGATGTCGAACAGCACCCAATGCCAGAAGCCGCTGGCGGTGGGTGCGTCGGGGTCGAAGCACGTCACCACGAAGCTCTGCGTCTCGGCAGGGAAGCCCGACCACCGCAGGTGCGGCGAGGTGTTGCCGCCGCGCAATCCGAACGACGCGTCCGCGACGTGGCGCAGCGGGATCGGCTGTCCGTCGACGAGGTCGTCGCTGGCGACCGAGAAGGAGGGCACCTCAGCGAGGTAGTCGTAGGGGCTGGGTGGCGTTGCACGGTTCGGTGCGGGCACGGGTCCTCCTCGAGGCGGTTGCGTCATGACGTCCTGCGCGTCGGGCCCTGCCCGCGCGCAGACTCCCCCAGCATGCCGCCTTGGCGTGGGCCCTCGCGTTCAGGTGCGCAGGAGCGCCGCCGGCAGCACCGCATCGACCAACGCCTCCGCGAGGGCATGGTCTGGCGGCGGGCCGACGAGGAGGGCCCTGGCGTAGATGGGGCCGACGAGCGCGTCGACGAGGTGAGCGGCTGCATCTGGACCGCATGCCCCGCTCGCATCCAGGCGCGCCGCCAGCTCTCGTTCGCGTGGTTCGAGGACGCGGTCACGGAGCGCCTGCGCGAGCGCGTCATCGTTGCCCGCCTCAGCAACGAGCGCACGCAGCACTCGCCTGGCATCATCGGGCGCGAAGAGGTCGGTGAGGTCGGTGAGGTACACCCGCAGGTCAGCGCGCAGATCACCGGTGTCGCGGATCGGGAGCGCGGCGAGGACCTCCGCCACTGCGTCAGCCACCGCATCGATCCGAGACGTCCAGTGCCGTTCGAGTGTCGCGGTCGCCACCCCCGATCGGGCCGCGACGGCGTTGTAGGTGAGGCTCGACATGCCGGCCTCGGCCAACAGCCCAAGCACGGTACGAGCCAGCCCCAAGCGCCGGGCCGGGTCGGGGGGAAGCCGCAGGGACGCGTCCTCGACGAGGCGGTCGACGGCGTCTGCTGCCCGTGACCGAGACGGCAGGAACAGCAACGCCACGAGTGCTCCCAGGAGCGCAACCGCACCACCGGCGAACACCGCTCGATCGATCGAGTGCACGAACGCGGCGTTCGCGACGGCGATCAGTTGTCGCCCGGCTTCGGGGGGAAGGTGCTCGGCCACCAGCGCTGCCGCACCAACTGAGTCCCGCACGGCGGCGGCAGCTTCTGGCGCTGCCGCCTGCAATGTGGCGAACTGGGGGTGGGCTTCGATACGGGCGGCGTACGCCGAACTGGTGATGCTGCCGAGGATGGCGATGCCCAAGGCGCCACCGATCTCACGCGTGGCGTCGTTGACTGCTGAGCCGACCCCGGCCTTCTCCGGCGGCAGCGACCCCATGATCGATTCCGTGGCAGGCGCCATCGCGAGCCCCATGCCCAACCCGACCACCACCATCACGCCGGCCACGACGCCGTAGCTGCTCGACACGTCGACAAGGGTGCACCCGAACAACCCGACGGCGACCAGGACGAGTCCCACGCTCACGATCGCCTTCGTCCCCACGCGGGCGACGAGCGTCGCACTGAGGGGCGCGCTGATCATGAGCGTCGCCGCCACGGGGAGGAGCGCAGCTCCCGACACGAGCGCCGAATAGCCCAGGACGAACTGCAGGTACTGGGTCAGGAAGAACATGGCGCCGAACATGGCGAAGAACACGAGCGTGACCGCCACCGATGCTGCGGTGAAGCGGGCGTTGCGGAAGATGGAGAGGTCGAGGATGGGGTGGTCGGTGTGACGCTCCCAGAGCCCGAACGCCACGAGCAGCACGACCGCAGCGCCGAACGAGGCGAGCACGACCGATGCCGTCCAGCCCTTGCTGGGACCTTCGATGATGCCGAACAGCAATGCCACGAGGCCGACCGTCGACAGCAACGTTCCGACGAGGTCGAGGCGAGGCGCCGCCGGGTCGCGCGACTCGGGGACGAGAAGGATGATGGCCACCACTGCCGCGATGCCGATGGGCACGTTGACGAGGAAGATGGAGCCCCACCAGTAGTGCTCCAGGAGGTAGCCGCCGGCGAGGGGGCCGACCGCGACCCCCAACCCCGACACACCCGCCCAGATGGCGATGGCACGCCCCCGCTCGGACTCGTCGCGGAACACGTTGGCGAGGATCGACAGCGTCGCCGGCATGATGAACGCCGCCCCGAGCCCTTGCAGTGCACGGAACGCGATGAGCCCGACGGGTGCGTCCACCAGGGAGCACCCCAGCGAGCCGCCGCCGAACACTGCCATGCCGAGCACGAGGCAGCGGCGACGCCCGAGCCGGTCACCGGTGTTGCCGGCGATGAGCAGGAACCCGGCGAACACGATGGTGTACGAGTCGACGATCCACTGCAGCTCGCTGGACGAGGCTCCGAGCTCGCGCACGAACGAGGGCAGGGCGACGTTCACGATGGTGCCGTCGATGCCGACGACGCTCAGCGCCAAGCACAGGACGCCGAGGATGACCCACCGGCGCGGATCGGATTCGGTCGGATCGGATTCGGCGGCGTCGGCAGCGCGCCCGTTCTCGCTCATCCCCCGTACCGTCCCCGCGTGCACCGCGGGAGCGTACCGAGCGTAGGTTTCATGCCATAGGGGCCTTAGGGCCCGACGGAAGGCGTCACGCGTCACCTGTAGCGTCGCCGGACGGGCACGCTGCCGAGGGTCGGGGCGACACACCGGGGCAGCCGAACCGTCGGCGACATCAGGGGGAATCGAACGTGCGCAACGTGCAGGTGGTCGACGACGGTTGGGAGTTCAGCCACGACCGCGAACCAGACCGCTGGGACCCGGTGACCCTTCCGCATGCCTGGGGCGAGGACACCTCCGGGGTGGAGCCCGCACGCCTGCTCGTCGCGCCTCGCGGGGTGGGCACGTATCGCCGGCCACTCATGCTCGGCCCCCTCGGCGGCGATCGCGTGGTGCTCGAAGTCGGCGCGGCGGGCACCGTGGCGGACGTGTCGGTGGACGGGACGCCGTTGTGCAGCCACCGCGGCGGGTATGGCGCGTTTCGCTGCGACCTCACCGACGCCCTCGACGCCGACGGTCGCGGCACCCTGACCATCCGGGTCGACAACTCCCCGACCGACGACGTCTACCCCCTCATGGGTGACCACACGATCTTCGGAGGGCTCTACCGCGGCGCCCGACTCGTTCGCGTCCCACCTGTCCACATCGATCTCGCTGCACACGGTGGACCAGGCGTGGTCGTACGGCAGGTCAGCCTCGACGAGGCACGCGCGGAGGTGTCCGTGACCGTGTCCGTCGCGCACCACGGCACGGCGTCTACTGCGGCGTCCGTCGCGGTGCAGGTCCACATCGTCGACGCCGGCGGCACGGTCGTCGCTCGAGCCCAGGCACCTGCGACGATCGAGCCCGGCGCTGTCGGGGCGGTGACCGTGCCGCTCACGGTCGACGCACCACGTCGTTGGGATGGGCGCCGCGACCCCTACCTGTACCGCGTCGTCGCCGAGGTCCACCGAGCGGCACCCGATGCGGCGCCCGGCGTCCGCCCGCAACCGCGTGGCGACGCGACCGGCGACGACCGCAGCACGGCGCTCGACCGGGTCGCACTTCCGCTCGGGCTGCGCACGATCGAGGTCGACCCGGCAACGGGCGTATCGCTCAACGGGCGGCCCTACAGGCTCCACGGCGTGAGCCGACACCACGACGTCGACGGCAGCCCCGCGGTGACCCACGTCGAGATCGTCCGAGATCTCGACCTGATCTGCGAGATCGGCGCCACCTCGGTGCGCCTCGCCCACTACCAGCACGCCGAGGATGTGCTCGACCTGTGCGACGAGCGTGGCCTGCTCGTGTGGGCCGAGATCCCGGTGAACGCCAAGGTCTCCCCCACCGATCCGCTCACGAATGCCGAGGCGCAGCTCACCGAGCTGATCCACCAACAGCGGCACCACCCATCGATCGTGTGCTGGGGAGTGCAGAACGAGGCGGTCATCAGCGAGGCGGTCACCGACCCGCGCCCGGCGACCGAGGCGCTCGCCGCGCTCGCACGCACGCTCGACCCCGACCGGCCGGTCACCCAAGCGCAGGTTGCGCTCGTGCGCCCGGACGACCCCATCAACCGGCTCTGCGACCTCAACGCCCTCAACCTGTACGCCGGCTGGTACTACGGCCGGGCAGAGGAGGTCGCCCACACCCTCGACGCCCACCACGCCGCCTACCCGGATGTGCCCGTCGGCCTGAGCGAGTACGGCGCGGACGCCCGCACCGAGTTCCACACCGACGACCCCCGGCCGGGTGACTACACAGAGGAGTACCAGGCCGTCCTGCACGAGACGTACTGGCGCGTCCTGGAGGAGCGGCCCTGGGTGTGGGCGTCGTATGTGTGGAACATGTTCGACTTCGCGTCGTCGATCCGCGACGAGGGCGGCACCCGCGGGTTCAACATGAAGGGGCTCGTCACCCGCGACCGGCAGGTCCGCAAGGACGCGTTCTGGTGGTACAAGGCGAACTGGTCCGACGAACCGGTGCTGCACATCTGCGGCGCTCGGCACGTGCACCGCCACACCCCCGAGATCGAGGTGAAGGTGTACGCCAACCACCCCGAGGTGCGCCTCACCGCGAACGGCGTCGACGCCGGCGCACCCGAGCGTGACGGTCGCATCTTCCGGTGGCGCGTGCACCTCGGCGAGGGCGAGACCTCGATCGTGGCACGCGCCGGTGACCACCAGGCCACCGCCACGTTCGTGCGAGTCGACGAGGCCGACCCGGCCTACCTGTGCCCTGCCCCACGCCGTGTGCGGGGCGCAGGCGGTGGTGACGGCATGTCGTCGTGGTACGAGGACGCGGACATCACCGTCGACCTGACGACCTTCGGAACCTGGACGCTCGTCGGCGAGCTCCTCGACGAACCGGCGACGCGGGCGATCCTCGTCGAGCGCTTCGGCGAGGAGCTGCTGGCACATCCGATGTTGGAGATGGCGCGCGACATGCCGCTCGACATGGTCCTGTCGGTCTCCGCGCCCGACATGGACGACGCGGAGCTGCGCGCCCTGCACGAGCGCATCCACGCGGTGCCCAAGCCGACCCTCGGCGAGGGGTGACGCGCGTGAGAACGGCGTCTGTGCTCAGTCGGCGCCGAACGCGCCGCGGCCCATCTGGGTGCGGATGGGCGTGACCGGCGGGTTGACCAGCGACCGTCGTTGCCAGTTGGCCCCGTCGACCGTGAGCGTGTGGCCGCTGATGAAGCGTCCGTAGGGCGACGCGAGGAACGTGGCCGCCCAGCCGAGCTCTTGGCGCTGCCCGACCCGCAGCGCGGGCTGGCACACGTCCTTGTCGCTGGTGCCCGCGAGGTTGCCCTGGATGTCCGCGGTCATGTCTTCGTGCGGGAACAGCCCGGGCACGAGGCAGTTCACCTGGATGCCGGCGGGCCCCCACTCGACGGCGAGCGACTCGGTGAGGTTCTTCACGCCCGCCTTCGCGGCAGCAGAGTGCGCGAAGCCGGGTCCACCGGTCCAGGCGTAGGAGGCACCGATGTTGACGATCGACCCGGGCGACCCGACTGCGAGGTGACGCCTGGCGAACTCGCGGCAGCAGAAGAACGTGCCGTTGAGGGTGATGTCGACGACGGTGCGCCACGCGTTGGGCGACATGTCTTCCGCGGGCACAGGAAAGTTCGCGGCGGCGTTGTTGATCAACACGTCGGGCAAGCCGAAGGCCGTCTCGGCCTCGTCGAACGCCGCGGCGATCGAGTCGGGCTCACGGATGTCGCAGGCCACAGCGCGCACCGGCGCGCCGAGTGCGTCGATCGCGGCGACACCGGCCTCGAGGTGCTCAGGTTTGCGCGAGGCGATGACGATGGCCGCGCCGAGCCGGGCGAACTCGGAGGCGATCGCCTTGCCGAGCCCGGTACCGCCGCCGGTCACGAACACGGTCTGGCCCGCAAACGTCCCGGGCTTGAGCGCCGTGTCGCCGGCCGCCGGTGGGCGCGGGATGCCGGGCCACTGCGGCACGACGGCAGGGGTGGTGGGACGGTCAGCGTCAGCGTCAGCCATGTCAGCTCCCCCGGTACTGCGGGTCGCGGCCTTCGGCCTTGGCGGCTCGGAACTCGGCGAAGTCGTCGCTGCGGTTGAGGAAGGTCTGGTAGATCAACTCGTCATCCATGGACGCCCGCACCGCAGGGCGGTGCAGGTGGCTGATGACCCGGCGAGCGAGCTTCACCGCCACCATCGGTGATGCCGCGATCTTCTCGGCCATCTCCTGCGCGGTCGACAGCAGCTCGTCGGGCTCGACGACCCGCGACACGATGCCGTGGAACAACGCCTCCTCTGCCGACAGGCGCCGACCGGTGAGGACCATGTCGCTGACAAGTCCGGGCCCGCACATCGAGGCGAGCACCGACACGCCACCGGTGTCGGGGATGACGCCGTGACCGACCTCGGGGAGCATGAAGCGTGCGTCGGTGCTGCAGATGCGGATGTCGCACAGCAGCGCCCGCTGGAACGACCCCCCGAGCGCCCAACCTTGGATGGCGACGATCACGGGAGCGTTGATGTCCCACACCTGCTGGATGCCGGCGTGTCCTCGCACCATGAGCTCGTGGTGGGTGAGGTCTGTCTTGTTGGTGCCGATCGAGCCGACGTCACGCCCCGACGACCACGACGGCCCTTCGCCGCGCCAGATGACTGCCCGCACGTCGGGGCGGCTCTTGAGCTCTGCCAACGCCGCGAACAGCTGCGCGTCCATGTCGTCGTCGAAGGCGTTGTGCTTCGACGGGTTGTCGTTGGTGATCGTGGCGATCGGCCCGTCGTAGGTGAGGTGCACAGATCCGGACACGCTGGTCCTCCCGGTGGGACGTCGATGGCGAACAGTCGGGCGTCGACGCTACGACATCCCCCGGTCGACGACAGGCAGGAAGCGACACCGAGCACCGCCCGACGCGACCCGACACTCCACCACGCGGCGCTGCCCGCGGCTGCACCGCCCGACGCGACCACACACGCCTGGAAGGGCCCACCTACCGGCGCGCGAGCACCTCGCCGAGCACCACCACGAACACGGCATCGGGTGATGCCCCCCACCGTCTCCACCCGGCCGCCAACTCGTCGAGGTCGTCGGTCGACGCGAGCCCGTACTCGACGGCCTGCTCTGCCAAGCTCGACGACGTGACGCGGGTAGCCCACAGGTCGCCCCACCACGCGCAGTCGCTTCCGGTGTAGGTCCAGGTGGAGGTGGTGTAGGTGACGTCGGCGAACCCGGCCTCGTGCGCCCAGGCGAGCAGATAGCGACCGGCGTTGCAGTCCGCACGATTGCGCCGCGTCACGTCGTGGTAGAGCGCCAACCACCTGTCGAGCGCTGGCTCGTCAGGCGCCCACGCCTTCGACGCGTAGATGCTGTCGCGCGCTGCCATCAGCCCGCCCGGTACGAGCACACGACGCCACTCGCGCAGTGCCGCAACCGGGTCGGTGAGGTGCTGGAGGACCTGATGGGCGTGCACCACGTCGAAGCTGGCGTCAGCAAAGCCGAGCGCGTACGCGTCACCGACTTCGAACCGGGGCGCGTCCGGCCCGGCGGCGTACTCGCGCGCTGCCTGGGCCACCACGTCCGCGCTCGCGTCGACCCCGACGGTCGTCCCGGGGGCGACAAGCCGCGCCAGGTCGGCCGTGAGGTTGCCCGGCCCGCACCCGACGTCGAGGAGGCGCGCCCCCGGGTGCAGGTGGTCGAGGAGGTACCCGGCGGAGTTCTGCGCGGTGCGCCAGCGATGGCTCCGCAGCACCGACTCGTGATGGCCGTGGGTATAGGTCTCGCCCATCGGCTGATCCTCCCGCGTCGCCGCATCGTCTGCACGGGAATTCGGCGACGCCACGGCATGCTGGAGGCGTGATCAAGGTCGACGTGTGGTCCGACATCGCCTGCCCGTGGTGCTACATCGGCAAGCGCAACTTCGAAGCGGGGCTCGCCGCGTTCGCCGCCCAGCACCCCGACGCTGCGGCGACCGTCGAGGTCGAGTTCCACAGCTACGAGCTGGCGCCCGACACGCCCGTCGACTTCGACGGGTCCGAGGCCGACTTCCTCAGCCGCTACAAGGGCATGAGCGTCGAGCAGGCACACGAGGGCCTCGCGCGCGTCACGCACATCGCCGCCAAGGTCGGCCTCGCGTACGACTTCGACGCGCTCCGGCACACCAACACGCGCTTCGCACACCAGGTGCTCCACCTCGCGAAGCAGCAGGGGAGGCAGCCGGCCATGGTCGAACGGCTGATGCGTGCGTACTTCGTCGAGGGCCGCCATGTCGGCCGCGTCGACGACCTCGCCGACCTCGCCGCAGAGGTCGGACTCGACCGCGACGAGGTCGTCGCGGCGCTCACCGACGGGCGCTTCCTGCCCGCGGTGCTCGCCGATGTGGCGCGCGCTCGCGAGCTCGACATCCACGGCGTGCCGTTCTTCGTGTTCGACGACGAGCACGGCCTCGCCGGAGCCCACCAGCCCGAGGCCTTCGCGCGCGTGCTCCGCGCCCACCTGCCGCCGTCCTGAGCCGCCCACAAGGGCAGTGCCAAGCGTGGCCTGTCACCCCGTCGGCGCCGGTGAGACCCCCCCTGGCAGCTCGGGGCCACCTCCCGTAGCGTCGAGAGATGCGCTACGGGATCAACGGTTCGGGTCGGATGCTGACGCACGGGGTGGCGGGGGTGCTCGACGACCTGCGCGCCGCCGAGATCGACGGCTTCTCCAGCTATTGGGTCGCGCAGGTCGGTCTCATCGACGCGCTCACGCTGCTTGGCGCGCACGGCGCGACCGGGTCACCCATGCAGCTCGGCACGGCGGTCATCTCCACGTGGGAGCGACACCCGCACATGCTGGCGGCGCAAGCGCTCACCACGCAGGCGCTCGTGGGTGACCGCCTCATCGTCGGCATCGGCGTGAACCACGAGCCCGAGGTGACAGAGCGTCTGGGCCTGCGCTGGGAGAAGCCCGTGCGGCACATGAGCGACTACCTGGCGATCCTCACCGACCTGCTCGCCGAAGGAACCGCATCGCACCGGGGTGAGGCATGGTCGTTCGAGGGTGAGGGCACCAAGCCCTCTGCCGGAACTCCGAAGGTGATGATCGCCGCGCTCGGCGAGCAGATGTTGCGGCTCGCCGGACGGCGAGCTGACGGCACCGTGCTGTGGTGCGTCGGCCCGAAGACCATCCGCGACCACATCAGCCCGGTGATCAACGACGCGGCAGCGGCGGCGGACCGCCCCACGCCGGCCATCGTGTGCTCGATCCCGGTGTGGGTCACCGATGATCCCGCCCCGGCACGCGGCTTCCTCGCCGCGATCCTGGCGAACTACGCAACCCTGCCCAGCTATCGGGCGATGATGGACCGTGAGGGTGTCGAGGGCCTCGGCGACCTGTCGATCGTGGGCAGTGAAGCATTCGTGCGAGATGCCCTGGGCGAGATCGCGGCGTGCGGCGCCACCGACTTCACCGCGGTGCCGCTCGGCGGCAACCCCGACGAGGAGGCACGCACCAAGGCGGTGCTGCGCGAAGCGATGGCGACGGGTTGAGCGCCTGCGCGCCGATCCACGCGCTGCGCGAGCGGCATACCCCCGCGCGTAGGCACCGCCCCGCGGCGCCCAAGTCCTCGGTAGCGTGCCCCGCATGCGCCCCCAACCTCTTCTCGTGGTGCGAGACGTTGCCGCGTCGAGCGCGTTCTACCGCCAACTGTTCGGCTTCGTGTTGGGAGGAGACGGCCGTGGCCATGACGGCTTCCACGGCGACGGCCCCCTCGAATACGAGCGCCTCTACGACAGGGCGTTGCACCACTCGGTCTGGGGGTCCGACGGGCTCGTGCTGCAACTGCACTGCTGGGAAGAGGGCCACCACCACGCCAACCTCGGCGACCCGGCGCTCCCGGTCGGCAACGGATCGCTGCTCTGGTTCGAGGTCGACGACTTCGACGAGACCGCGGCACGCGCCCACGACATGGGCGCGCAGGTCGTGCTCGACGTGCACGTCAACCCGAACGCGGGCCACCGAGAGCTGTGGCTGCGCGACCTCGACGGGTACACGGTCGTGATCGCATCCCCCGACGGCGACGCGCCGACCGAAGCCTGACTCGACCACGCCGCCGAACCGACGGCGACGCGCCGGCCGAGGCCTGATTCGAGCGATCGTGCGCCCTACTCGATGGTTCCGGTCTCGACCGGTCCCGCCGGCTCGTACACGGCAAGGACGATCCCCCCTGCCGTGACGCGCATGTCAACGGGCGCCAAGGTCACCGGCACAACCCCCTCGTCGAACAGCCGCTGACCGGACCCCAACAACACGGGGTAGGTGAGGATGCGCAGGCGGTCGACGAGCGCGTGGCGCAGGAGGGTGCGCATCAGGTCGCCGCTCCCCCAGACCTGCAACTCGTCGCCGGGTTCGTCCTTCAGCGCCCGCAGGGCGGCCACCACGTCGCCCGGCAGCAGCCGTCCCGTGTCGGGGTACTCACCTCGCCACGTCGCCTCGGCTTCGGTCAGCGTGCGTGACGCCACGTACTTCGGCAGCGAGTTGAGTGCGGTGGCGATCGGGTTGTCGGGGTCGGTCTGGTCGGGCCAGTAGCTCCGGAAGATGTCGAAGGTGCGCCGCCCGAGCAGGAACGCGCTGGCGTGCGAGTTGAGCTCGTGGACGAATGCCCCGACCTCCTCGTCGCCGAATGGCGCCTGCCATCCGCCGTAGGCGAACCCGTTGCTCGGGTCCTCCTCGGGGCCGCCCGGGGCCTGCATCACACCATCGAGGGTCACGAACGTCTGCACGGTGAGCTTCATGGTGGGGTTGACGGTACGCGAGGCCGGATCTCATCGCGGGTGATCTCGCGCTCAGAACACGGGCAGCACCTGCTCGGCGAAACCGTCGCGGTACAGGGCCCGAATGACCGCGTGCGGGCCGCGACGCCGTGCGATGAGGTCGAACGCCACGTGGGCCACGTACTCGATCGCATCGTCGGCGACGGGCCACGGGTCGCGGTCGAGGCTGCGTGCGAGATCGTCGAGATGCACCACCTGCTCGACCACACGGGTCCCGAGGTAGGGGCCGAGGGGCATGACGATTCCCCCGGCGACGGTCAGGAGCTGGCTTGCCTCGACGGTGGGGAGGTGCGCGGCGAGCGCGGCAAGGCGCTCGTCGACGGCGGCCAGCAGCGCCGCCGGGCCTACCGCCGCGACGGCGGCACCACGGTCACGAATGGCTTGGTGGTCGGCCTCGGTCGCGGCCCCGAGGATGCGGTCGTAATAGGCCGCCGCGGTCGTGCAGACCGGCGGGCCGCTCGGCACTCCTGCCGCGAGGTACTCGCCGACCTGCCAGACCCCACCGCGTGCAAGGTGCCCGGCAAGGCTGCCGACCGTCTGCTCCTCGAGGACCGACGGGGCATCCCATGCAGCTGCCACGGACGGGTCGGCGATGGCGTCGCGGATGGTGGCCGCGCCGGCGAGGAAGAGCTCAACCGTGTCCATGGGCGCATCCTCGCGGACCAACACCACGGGTGCGAGCAGGTTTCGCGGCTCTCGGACGCGAGCGGCCTCGGTGGCTCCCGAACAGCAAGCCCTACGACGCGGTGCACTCCTCCGCGTCGACCTGCGGGTCGATCTTGTACAGCTGCTGGATCACGTCATCGGGCATGCCGAGCTTCTCCATGCGGCACGTGGCGATGGGCGGCCCGGGGTTTGCGACCCACGTCCAGTGCCCGTCGACCCAATGGAACACATCTTCGGCATCGGTGAGCCCGGTGTAGGGGCGTGACACCGGCGCGGACGCCCAGTCGCCGGCACACGCAACGTGATAGACGCCGGGGCCTTCGCCGTACTTGGCCGGATCTGCGTACCCGGGGTCGTTCGGGTCGATGTTCTGGCTGGTGCGAGCGGCCTCCCACAGCGCATCCGACGTGCACAGCGGGGTCGATGTCGAGCCGGTGCCTCCGTCTGTGGCCGGGGACGCGGAGTCGTGGTCGCCGGAGTCAGCGGAGTCGTGCCCGGTGTCGGAAGAGTCGTGCTCGGCAGAGTCGTGACTCGTGTCGGCGGAGTCGTGCTCGGCAGAGTCGTCGCTGCTGGCGTGGCCGGTGTCGTCGGATGTCTGCTGCGCCGAGTCGGTCGTCTTCGCCTTGCCGGCATCGACCGTCTTGGCTGAGCACCCTCCGAGCACAAGCAGCACCAGCAGCGCTCCGGCCGCGATTCTCGTTCGACGCATGGTCCCACCCCATTCGTTCGCTCTGACGAGCCTGATCAGTTGCTAGCTGCCACGCCCGAGGTCGCCGCCGCGTGCTGCCGGGTTGCTGGCCCGCCGATGGTAGCCAGCGACCGGCATGGGCTGCCCAGAGGCGAGCTGCGGCCGCGCGCTGTATACGGTCGTCCCATGCCTGCGCGCGCCTTCGACGTCGTCTTCCTCGCCGCGGGTGGTGTGCTCGTGCACCCAGACGGCGCACGCGTGGTGGCACACCTCGCCACGGCAGGGATCTCCGTCGACGCGGCGGCCCTCCTCGAGGCTCACTACCGGGGAATGCTCGCGGCCGACGTCGCAGGCTCCGGGCCCGAGGAGTTCGACGCGTACCAACATGCGTACGTCGGCCACCTCGGCCTGATCGGGCCCGTCGCCAAGCATGCGGTGGACTTGCTCGACGCATTGTTCGCCGCGGGCGGCCTTTGGACCGAACCGCTGCCATGGGCTCGCGACGGACTGGCGGCGATCGGGGCGACCGGCCTGCCGATCGTGATCGTGTCGAACGCCGACGGCACCGTCGATCAGCTCCTCGCCGCGCACGAGCTCCTCCAGGTCGGGCCAGGTCCCGGCTGCGAGGTCGCCGCGATCATCGACTCGGGCGTGGTCGGGGTCGCCAAGCCCGACCCCCGCATCTTCGAGCTGGCACTCGCGTCGGTCGGGGCCAGCGCAGATCGTGCGGTGTACGTGGGCGACGCGTGGGGCTACGACGTCGTGGGCGCACGCGCTGCGGGGGTCACTCCCGTCCTGCTCGATCCGCTCGGGCTCCGACCCGACGCGGACTGCACGCGCTTGGCGTCGCTGGTCGACCTTCCCGAACTGCTGAACGGCACCGAGCGGCCCGCTCGCTAAGCCCGTAGGCCCCTGCGACAAGCCGGCTACGCCCCAGCGACAGGCCGACTCGCTAGGCCCCTGCCACAGGCCGGCTACGCCCCAGCGGCCACGTCGCGAAACCTGCCGACGAGGTCGACGAGCTCCGTCTGTGACGGACTCGCCACGTAGGACCTGAAGTCGGTGACGCCTGCGGCCACGAGCTCTGGCACCCGGTCGAGGTCTCGCGGCAGCGCGGCCGTCACCGCCAACTGCTCGTCGGCGCGGCCCACCGCCGCCATCGCGTCGCGAAGACGTGCGATGCCCGGCCTGGGGTCCGCGGCGTCGTCCCCCCACGGGATCCATCCCTGACCGAAGCGAGCGACCCGCTCCCGCACCCGCCGGTTCGTGGATCGGCCGCTCACCCAGATCGGCACGCCGCCTGGCTGCAGCGGCTTCGGCATCTGCTGCACGGGCCCAACGCTGGGCACCTCTGCCACACCGTCTCGCCACAGTTGCCGGCACAGCTCGAGCGACGCGTCGAGCAGAGCACCGCGCTCCTCGAACGCCAAGCCCGCAGCCGCATACTCCGCGCGTTGCCATCCGACCCCGACCCCCATCTCGACGCGCCCGCCGCTCAACACGTCGAGCGTGGCCACGCTCTTGGCGAGCACGACCGGACGTCGCAGCGCAGCCTGCAGAATGCCGGTGGCCAAGCGCACCCGCGTGGTGCGGCCGGCGATCACCGACAGCAACGTGAGCGGTTCGAGCCAATGACCGTCAGGGCCGGTCGGCTGGACGCCACCGTCGGTGCCACCGAGGGCTGGGTTCGCATAGTCGTCGAGTGCGTCCCCGAACACAATGTGGTCGACCACGACGAGACGGTCGACGCCAGCCCGGTCAGCCGCAACCGCGAGCTCGAGAAGCGGCTCCCACGAGCCCGGGTCGGTGGCGGCGAAGTTGCGGAGCTGGAGGGAGAGCTGCGGCCGTGCGGGGGCGGCGGGAGGCGGCACACACGCATCCTCGCACGCTCCTTCCCCCGATCAGCTGCCGCCTCAGTCCTGAGCGGGAGGTGCCGGCGCGCTCGCTTGCGCGCGCATGGTGGCCTCCCACGTGGCGAACCCACCGTCGAGGTTGCGTGCCACGATCCCCTGGTCGCGCAGCAAGGCGGTGGCGGTGTGCCCGCGTTGGCCGACCGCGCAGTAGGTGACGACGCGACTGCGCGCCAAGTCGTCGAGGTGAGCGCGGAGCTCGTCGAGCGGCAACAGGCGCGACCCTGGGATGGCGCCCGCTGCGTGTTCGCCGGCAGTTCGCACGTCGATGACGGCCCACCCGGCGGCTGCGAGCCCGGCGAGCTCGCCTGCTGCGACGACATCGCAGTCGCCGGAAAGGACGTTCTCGGCCATGTAGCCGAGCATGTTCACCGGGTCCTTCGCGGAGGAGAACGGCGGCGCGTACGCCAACTCCAGGTCGGCCAACCGGTCCGCGGTGATGCCCCCCGCCAACGCGGTGGCGATCACATCGATGCGCTTGTCGACGCCGTTCTTGCCGACCGCCTGTCCGCCGAGGATGGTTCCGTCGACCGGATCGAACGCGAGCTTCAACGACATGCGCGTCGCGCCCGGGTAGTAGGTGGCGTGATCGAACGGGTGCGAGTGCACGACCCGGTAGGGGCGGCCTGCCGCGCGGAGCCTGGTCTCGTTCCAACCGACCGTGGCGGCGGTGAGGTCGAACACCTTGACGATGGCGGTGCCGAGCGACGCCACCGGGCGAACCGGTCGTCCGGCGAGGTGGTCGGCGACGCGGCGGCCTTGGCGGTTGGCGACGTTCGCGAGGGCGATGAGGGAGGTCGCCTGTGAGATCGCGTCGGCCTTCTGCACCGCGTCGCCGACCGCGTAGACGTGCGGCGCGCTCGTCTGCATGGTGTCGTCGACGACGATGCCCCCGCCGTCGCCCAGCGCCAGCCCCGCCTCGTGTGCCAGGCGGGTGTCGGGCCGGACACCGATGGCGCCGACGACGAGGTCTGCCGGGAGGGAGCGCCCGTCTGCGAGCGTCACGTCGTCCGCCCCGATCGCCGCGACCGTTGCGTTCGTCTCGACCCGCACGCCGTGTGCCTCGAGTTCGTCGCGGACGAGCACCGCGAGCTCGGGGTCGAGGGGGGCGAGGACCTGGCTTCCGCCCTCGACGATGGTGACGGTGAGCCCCATCTGCACGAGGTTCTCGGCGACCTCGATGCCGATGAACCCGGCGCCGATCACGACCGCCCTGCGCGACGACACGGTCACGGTGGCGGCCATGCGTGCGGCGTCTTCGACGGTGCGCAACGTGAGCGCCCGGTCGTAGCCCGGGATGGGCGGGCGTGCCGGTGCGGCACCGGTGCTCAGGATCAGCGTCTCGTAGGACAGCGTTGACGCATCACCCGAGCGCATCGAACGAACCGTGAGACTGCGTGCCTCGGTGTCGATCGCCGTCACCTCGGTGTCGACGCGCACGTCGAGCCGGAAGCGCGCGGCGAGCGACGCGGGGGTCTGCAGCGTGAGGTCTTCCTCGTTCTCGATGACCCCACCGACGTAGTACGGGAGGCCGCAGTTGGCGAACGAGACGTGCCCGCTGCGCTCGATGACGATGATCTCGACGTCCTCGTCGAGGCGACGCAGCCGAGTGGCCGCGGACATCCCTCCGGCGACACCGCCGACGATCACGACGGGTCCGGCGATGCTTGACCCGTCCAGACGTTCCGAGGCCGCATCGGTGCGCGCCGCGCCGGCGACGCCGTCGGGCTCGCTCATCGACGGCCCCAAAGGCGCTTGCGCGGCGTGACTGCCGGAGGACAGCTACAGCGCTGATCGGCCGGCACGCCGGCCAGCACCTTGTCGACGTGAGCCCCACACCCGGCCCAGGTCGCCTTGCCACAACGTTTGCACGCCACTCGTCTGCACATACCCCCCAGGGTATCTGCACACGATTGGTATTGCACCGCGCCTGACGACATCGGTCGCTTTGGCGACATCGGCGGCCGTAACGAGATCGACAGCGCCCTCACGCCAACTTCGTGAACATCTTCTGCACATCGCTGAGGTCGTACCCGGCATCGGCGGCGCGCGCCGGGTCTTCGAGGCACCACGTGAGCCCGGCCGC
The DNA here is from genome assembly GCA_964621605.1 of uncultured Iamiaceae bacterium. Lineage (GTDB taxonomy): Bacteria > Actinomycetota > Acidimicrobiia > Acidimicrobiales > Iamiaceae > CAZUMJ01. The sequence continues at coordinate 16,421 of CAZUMJ010000036.1, forward strand.
GACGAGCACGAAACCGGTCTGCTCCAAGGCTCGGTTGGCCGCGGAGAGTTGCATCACGATGTCTCGACAGTCACGGTGCTCCAACAACATCTGCTGCAGGCCCCGCACCTGACCCTCGACGCGACGCAGGCGGTGGGTGAGGTCCTTGAGGGTCTCTTCGGGCAAGTCCATGACGTGGCCCCTTCCGTGCGCACCCGCGCGGTCGATGATGGTCTGCGCGGGAGATCCGACCCGGGCACCGGGCTCGAACCACCCTCGCGTCAGATCCAGTCTATACCCCTGGGGGTATGGAGTAGGCTTGCGCTACTGCCCGGAACGGATCATGTCCGCGCACTTCTCCCCGATCATCAGCACCGGCGCATGGATGTTGTTGCTCGGAATGGCCGGCATGACAGAGGCATCCGCGATGCGCAGGCCGTCGAGCCCGCGCACCCGCAACTGCGGGTCGACCACCGCCATCGCGTCACTGTCGGGGCCCATCTTCGCCGTGCCGCACGGGTGGTACTCGGTGTCCGCGTGCTGGCGCAGCGTCGCTTCGATCTGCGCGGGGTCGTTGCGGTCGTACGGGATGAGCATCTCGCCCCGATACCTGTCGAACGCGGGGTCGGCCATGATGTCGAGCGCGATCTGGGTGCCCTTGACGAGGGTCTCCATGTCGTAGGGGTCACTGAAGAAGCGTGGGTCGATCAGCGGGTCGTCGTGCGTGTCAGGGCTCGCGAGGCGCACCTCACCGACGCTCCTCGGGCGTGCGAGTAACAGGTGCGCCGAGTAGCCGTGCCCAAGGTGGAGCTTGCGACCGTGGTCGTCGCCGATGCCGACGATGAGCTCCATCTCCATGTCGCACACCTCCACGTCGGGGGCGGTGCGGTAGTACACGCCCGACTCTGCAGCGCAGCTCGTGATCAGGCCGGTGCGGTGGCGCTTCCACTGCCACATGGCCCGAGCGAGGCGAGCCACCCCGACGGGCGAGATGCCCACGGTGTGGTCCGGCACGAGTGCCTTGTAGATGAGCAGTGCCGAGATGTGGTCCTGCAGGTTCTGCCCGACCCCTGGCGAGTCGAGCACCGGCGTGATGCCCAACTGCTGCAGGTGCGCGCCGGGCCCGACCCCCGATGCCATGAGAATCTGCGGAGTGCCGAACGCACCGGCGGAGACGATCACCTCGCGCCGGGCCCGGACGGTGGCGGGTGTGCGGCCCGCCACGTAGTCGGCGCCGACCGCTCGACGCCCGTCGAAGCGCACCCGCGTGACATGCGCATCGGTGCGCACCTCGAGGTTGGGGCGGTCGAGGTTGGGGTGGATGAACGCGGCCGCGACGGTGTGACGCTCACCGTCGCGCTGGGTGACCTGCACGTGGTAGCAGCCGCCGTGGGTGGGGCCGTTGAGGTCGTTCGTGAAGGGGATCCCCTGCGCCTGGCAGGCCGCAAGGAACACATCGTTCAGGGGGCTCGGGCTGCGCAGGTTGGTGACCTGCAACGGACCGTCGACCCCGTGCAGCGGCGAGTCGCGGTGGATAGCGTTGGCTTCGGAGCGCATGAAGTAGGGCAGGACGTCGTCGAACCCCCAGCCCGCGTTGCCGAGCGCCGCCCAGCTGTCGTAGTCGGACCGCGGGCCGCGGGCGTAGATCATGGCGTTGAGGACGCTGCTGCCTCCGAGCGCCTTCCCACGCGGCTGAAAGCCACGGCGACCGTTCAGCCCGGGCTGTGGGACCGTCGAGTAGTTCCAGCTGTTGCGGCCGCGTGGCATCGCCGCGGCGAACCCCAACGGGGCGCGGATCAGCACGTCGCGTCCCTCGCCACCGGCCTCGAGCAGGCACACCGACACCGACGGGTCTTCGCTGAGCCGGCTCGCCACCACGCACCCGGCCGAGCCGCCGCCGAGCACCACGTAGTCGAACTCGTCCATGGCCCCGAAAGGTAGACCCGCCAGCGCCACGTCGCGGTGCCCGTCGAAGCCGCACCACCCGACCGTTGCCGCGGGTCGCTGCCGGCCTATGCGCGTGCTGCGGATAGCGTTGCCCAGTGCACACGGGCGACCCACGCGAGATCCGCTTCGCGCTGCTCGGCCACAGCGGCGGCATGGCGAACCTCGGCGTCGGGGCCCTCACGTGGTCGAACATCGCGCTGCTGCGGCGAGCGGCCGAGCAGGTCGGTGCGACGGCTTCGTTCACGTTGATCGTGACGGGCGAGCCGGTCCTCGACCGCGTCGACGACCTCGGCCCCAACGTCGACGTGCGCCAGATGACGATCCCATCCAAGCCGTCGTGGATGCCGTCCGCGTTCGTGCGTCTCTGGAAGGTGCTGTGCACCTACGACGTCGTGGTCGACCTCTCCGCAGGCGATTCGTTCGCCAGCATCTACGGCCGCCCCCGCATGGTGAGCCAGACGTTCGCGAAGGCGACGGCACTCGCGACGCGACGCCCGCTGATCCTCGCGCCGCAGACCCTCGGGCCGTTCTCGCGCCCGGCCACCTGGGCGGCTCGGGCGATCCTCGTGCCCGCCGCGGTCGTATGCGCTCGAGACGAACCGTCCGCGGCGATCGCCAGACGCTTCCGCCGCCGCCCCGTCCACGTCGTCCCCGACGTCGCGTTCGCGCTCGCTCCCATCCCGACCGCACCGTTCGATGCCGCCACCACCCACGTCGGGATCAACGTGTCGGGACTGCTCTACAACGCCCCCGACGGTGCCGCCTACGCGGTCCCCGGGTATCAGGAGTACGTCGACCGGCTGCTCGACGCGCTGTGCGCCCGCCCCGATGTCACGGTGCACCTCGCGCCCCACGTCGTGGGCGACGACCGGCACGCCACCCACGACGAAGACCACGCCCTGGCTCGCAGCATCGCTGCGGCGCGTCCCGAGGTGATCTGCCCGGAGCGCTTCGCCACCCCCGGCGAAGCCAAGGGCTACATCGGCAACCTCGACGTGCTCGTCACGTCTCGCATGCATGCCGGCATCGCGGCGTTGTCGAGTGGCAAGCCGGTGATCGCCGTCGCGTACAGCCGCAAGTTCCGCGACACCCTCGCGACCGTCGGCTACGACGCCCCGGTCGTGGATCTGCGCCAGGCCTCACCAGAGGCGGCGACCCTCGCCACACTCGCCTTCATCGACGATCGTGCGGCGCTCGCCGATCAGTCCGCCGCCGCGAGGGCACGCGCCGAGGAGAGGCTCGACGACTACGTCGACGTCGTGGCTGCACACCTCACCGCCCTTGCAGCACCGACGGGCCGTCGACGCTCGCGCACATCTTCGACCGGCATGCGCACCAAGGCAGGCCCGACGTGCGTCGAGCGTGTCGTGGCCGACGGGCTCTGCATCGGCTGCGGTGCATGCGCGGTGCTCGCCGGACCTGCTGCGATCACGATGGGCGAGTCACCGTCCGGCTTCTTGGTCCCGGAGGTGCGCGACGCCGCGGCGGTCGATGCCATCGCCGCGTCGTTCGACGCTGTGTGCCCCGGCCGGTCGGTCACCGGCATGGCGGTACGTCAGTCGCGTACGTGGGGTCCGGTCGAGACGATGGTGACCGGGCACGCCGTCGACGACGAGGTGCGATTCCTCGGCTCGTCGGGCGGCGTGCTGAGCGCTCTGTGCGGCTACCTGCTCGACAGCGGCCGGGTCGACGCCGTGCTGACGATGTTCGCCGCGCCGGACTCCCCGCTACGACCCGTCCCCCGTCTCGTCCGTGACGCCGGAGATCTGCACGTCACCGCAGGTTCCCGCTACTGCCCCTCGTCGCCCCTCGCGGCCCTCGCCGACGTGACGGCGGGGGAACGCATCGCGTTCGTGGGCAAGCCCTGCGACGTGGCCGCACTGCGCGGGTTGCTCACGCGCGACGCTGCACTGCGCGCACAGGTGGTGGTGCTGTTGTCGTTCTTCTGTGCGGGCATCCCCAGCTTCTCCGCCACCGATGACCTGGTCCGGCAGCTGGGCCACGAACCCGACGAGGTCGTCACCTTTCGCTACCGCGGCGCGGGGTGGCCGGGGCGTGCGACGGTGCGCACCGCCGACGATGAAGCCTCGATGAGCTACCACGAGTCGTGGGGCGGTCTCCTTGCGGGCAAGGTGCACGAGCGCTGCAAGATCTGTCCGGATGCAACGGGCGAGTTGGCCGACATCTCCTGCGGCGATGCGTGGTTCGAGGCAGACGGCGGGCCCGGCTTCGACGAGGCACCCGGCCGGAGCGTCGTGATCGTCCGAACGCCCTTGGGCACAGCTCTTCTCCGTCAGGCGCAGGAAGCCGGCGCTATCGAGACGCAGCCGTACACCTCCGACGAGCTTCTGCGCGTGCAGCCGTACCAGGCGGCGCGCAAGGCGGCGGTCGTTCCCCGTCTCGCCGGCCGTGCCCTCATGGGGTCTCGGGTGCCGCGCTACCGCCGCCTCGGGCTGCTCGCCTCGACCCGGCGGCTCTCGCTGCGTCGCATCGTCTCCGAAGCACGCGGCTCCGCCTTCCGTGTGCGTCGCGACCACCCGCGCCGATGGCACCGCCTCCTTCGCCGAGGCTGAGAAGAGAACGCGAGAAGGGACGCGTGCGAGACGTGGCGCTGGCCGCCTCGCATACGGCGGCTCGACGTGCGGCTACTCCATCACCAGCGTGTTGTGGAACGCCACGGCAAGCCACCGCCCACCCAGCTCGGTGAACACCACGGTGCTCACGGCATGGCGCACACCGGCGAGGGGCCCTGACGGCGAGTCGAGCGTGCCGCGGCCGTTGGCGACGACGACGCCCGGTGCGATCTCGCGTGCCCGCTCGAGCTCGTAGCGGATCACGCTGCCCTTGTAGATGGTGTCGAAGATGCCCTGGTGCTGCTCTCCGATGAACGCGGGGCCGCCGTTGTGGCGGACTCCACGGATGTCGACGAACTCGGTGTCGTCACCGAACAGCGCGCCGAATCCGGCGCCGTCCGCGGTGTTCCATGCCGCCTCCGCAGCGGCGTAGAAGGCGGTGGCGATGTGGGTTGGGTCGATGCTCATGTCGCTGCTCCTCAGGGTGGTGTGGACTCGCCACGGGTAGGTGCGGGTTTCTTCGCCGCGGACTTCTTCACCGCGGACTTCTTCACCGCGGGCTTCTTGGGTGGCGCTGTCGTGAGCAGGGTGTGCTCGATGAGGTCCTGCAGGCGCTGCGTGAGCTCGTCGATGCTCCAGCCTCGGAGGTCGAGGAGCTCGGTGGTGACCGCAGCGGAGAACAGTGTCGCCACGAGGTCGGTGGCGGCGTCGATGGTCCATGTGGGACTCAGGTCGCCTTCGGCCGCCAATCGGGTCAGGACGTGACGGATGGTCTGACGCCGACCGTTCGATCGTTGGTCGAAGCGCGCGGAAAGCTCTGGGTTGTGCGCCCGGATTCCTTCCAGGATCAGCGCGGCGCGCATCACCTTCGGGGTGTACGCCGCATGGAAGCGCAGCAGCGCGTCCAGAGCATCACGCGCGGTCAGCGCGCCGTAGATTTCTGCGGCCAGATCCTGCGCGTTGGTCTTGTCTCGGGTGTAGTCGACCGTGGCGACGAGCAGGTCGAACCGCCCGGGGAACTGGCTGTAGATGGTCTGACGTGAGACACCGGCGCGGGTGGCGAGACGTTCGTAGGTGAAGTGGCCGTCGCCCTCTTCGAGCATCGCCAGGGTCGCCTCGAAGATCTTCTGACGAGAGTTCCGACTCATCGGGAGACTCTACGAGGCCTGGACAGCTCGTCCAGATCGACTTGACACCTTCCTGCCACTCCGCGCCGAGGCCTCTCGCATCGCTACTGGGCGGTGAACTCGACGTACATGCCCTGCACGAAGTGCGGGGGCCCACCGGGCACGTCGACCGGGCCGCCCTGGCTCTTTGCCGCGGCGGCCATGTAGGCCGCCGGGTCCGCGCCGGTGGGGATCGCACAGATGCCGAGGTAGCGGCCCGGCTCGGTGATCTTTCCGTCACCGACCACGGCGAAGCCCTTGTTCGACGGCGGGGCTACGAGCACCGCCGTCGGCTTGCCGGTGAGCACCTTCTCCAATTCGGCTTGCGGAAGCGACATGAGCTCCTTGGCGGACCGGGTCTCGGTGTCGGGGAGGCGGAACACGACCATCTCGTGCACCTCTTTCGCGGAGGTGTTGGTGAGGCTCAGGGTCGACCCGAGCGCGATCTTCGCGGGCATGCCCTCGTAGCCGTAGTCGACCGCGGTGATGTCGATCGTCGTCGGCGACGCGGGGGCGCCGGTGTCGGACGGTGCGCCCGTGTCGGACGGTGCCGTGCTGTCCATCGAGTGCATGCTGTCCATCGCCGCGACCGTCGTCGTGGTCACAGCATCGGCCTTGGCATCCTTCGAGTCCGAACCGCATGCCGTGAACACCAGCGCGCCGGTGAGGGCCGTGGCGGCAAGGCCGACGGCGAGCCGTGCACGCCCTCGCGCGAGGCCCGATGGTCGCTGCCCGCCCGCGCGCGGCGCGGTGGTCGGCTCGGTCAGACGGGTGGGGTTGTGGTTCACAAGGTCTCCTCCTCCTCGTGGGGGATCGCATGATCCGCCGCTGGATACGCCCTCCGGAGTTCGTCCGGCTGGGCGTTACGAGACCACAGACCTAGACAGACTGTCAAGGTTTTCTTGTCGTTCTGTTGACATCGGGGAGACAGAGCCAGCGGGTCAACCGCGTGGCGTCTCGCGCGCCGTCACACGCGCCCCCGGCCACCGCACGCGTCGGGCAGCGCCGGCAAATCTGCGCTACGAAGGCGCTATCGGGGTTCTCAGGCACGGGTCCGCACCGCGGACAGGCCACCGATCGACAACCGGGGGGTCGTCATGTTCGACGTCGTGATCAAGGGCGGGACCGTCGTGGACGGAACCGGGGCTGCACCCTTCGGTGCCGACGTCGCGGTCCGCGACGGAGTCATCGTGGAGGTCGGCACGGTGAGCGGTGCTGCAACGCGTGAGATCGACGCCGACGGCGCGCTCGTCACGCCCGGCTGGGTCGACATCCACACGCACTACGACGGCCAGGTCACCTGGGACGACGCACTCGAACCGTCGGCCAGCAACGGCGTCACCACGCTGGTGATGGGCAACTGCGGGGTCGGCTTCGCCCCGGCACGCCCCGACGCCACCGGCGCCTTGATCGACCTGATGGAGGGCGTCGAGGACATCCCCGGATCGGCGTTGAGCACCGGTATGCCGTGGGGAGCGTGGGAGACGTTCCCGGAGTACCTCGACGTGCTCGCTGCCCGCACGTACGCGCTCGACGTCGCGGCGCAGGTGCCCCACGGCGCGGTGCGCTTCTACGTGATGGGTGAGCGCGGCGCCGCGAACGAGGACGCGACCGCGGACGACCTCGCCGCGATGGCGGCGATCGTGCGCGACGCGATGGCGGCGGGCGCGGTCGGTTTCACGACGTCACGCATCCCCGGCCACCGCTCACGCTCGGGCCGCGCGGTGCCTGGTACGTATGCCGCGGCTGACGAGCTGCTCGCCATCGCGGACGCGTTGCGCACCGGCGGGCACGGCGTGTTCGAGGCGATCGTGGCGGGCACGCTGGGCAGCGTTGCCGGTGACAAGGTGCGCCAGCTCGAGGAGGTGCCGCTGCTCGCCGACGTGTCACGTACGAGCGGAAGGCCTGTCACGTTCACCCTCGTGCAGCTCTTCGAAGATCCGGGCCATTGGAAGCTCGTCCTCGACGCCGCCGCGGCCGCGAACGCCGAGCCTGGTGTGTCGCTGCGCCCGCAGGTGATCCCGCGGTCGGTGACCATCATGACCAGCCTCGACACGTACCACATGTTCCAGAACCGACCCACGTACCAGAAGCTCGCCGGGCTGCCGCTGGCCGAACGGGTGCGCGAGATGCGCCGCGACGAGGTGCGCACGGCCATCCTCTCGGAGCACCCTGCCGTCGAGGATTCGAAGGACGTCACGCTCATCCTGGCGAACCTGCTGGGCGTTGCCCTGCCGTTGGTGTTCTCGCTGGCGGCACCCGTCGAGTACGAGCCGAGCATGGACCGGTCGATCTTCGCTCAGGCCACCGCGGCGGGAGTCGACCCCGCCGCGTTCATGTACGACCGCCTGCTCGACGACGACGGTCAGGCGTTCTACGCCCTGCTGGGTTCGAACTTCGCGGGCGGGAACCTCGAGGTGTGCCGAGAGATGATGCTGTCGCCGCACACCGTGACCGGTCTGAGCGACGCGGGCGCGCACGTCAACCTCATCTCGGACTGCTCGGTGTCGACGTTCCACCTGGCGCACTGGGGGCGGAGTCGCACGGCCGGCGAACGCCTCCCGATCGAGCTCCTGGTGCACAAGCTGAGCGGCGCGAACGCGGCCCTCTACGGGTTCGACGACCGAGGGGTGCTCGCGCCGGGTCGGCGGGCCGACCTGAACGTGATCGACCTCGACCGCCTCACCGTCAAGGCACCGGAGCTGCGCTCCGACCTCCCTGCCGGCGCGAGCCGCATCCTGCAGGGTGCCGAGGGATACGTGGCGACATTGGTGGCGGGCGAGGTCACCCGTGAGCGGGACGAGGACTGCGGCATCCGGCCGGGGCGCCTCGTGCGTGGTCGCGCCGCCTGAAGTCGGCTGAGGCACCGCTGACAGGGGATGCCAGACTCGACCGATGCGTGCCGACACGACCCTGCTGCGCGACCTGCACGCGATCGTGGGCGCAGCGCACGTGTTCGACGACCCCGACCTCACCGAGCGTTACCGCAGCGACTGGACGAAGCGCTACATCGCACCCACGGCGCTCGTGGTGCGGCCGGGCTCGACCGCCGAGGTCGCGGCCGTCGTGGGGGTGTGCGCAGATCGGGGGGTAGCCGTCGTGCCCCAGGGCGGCAACACCGGCCTCGTGGGTGGCTCCGTCCCACTGTCGGGAGAGCTGTTGCTCAGCACCGAACGGCTCGTCGAGATCGAGCACGTCACCGCGCACGCCGGAACGCTCACCGCCGCCGCGGGAGCGACGCTGGCGCAGGTGCAGGACGCGGCCCGGGCCATCGGCTGGGACTACGGCGTCGACATCGGCAGCCGAGACTCGGCCACCGTCGGCGGCACCATCGCCACCAACGCGTGCGGCACCCGGGTGCTCCGCCACGGTGACACGCGCCGTCAGGTGATCGGGGTCGAGTTCGTCACCGGTGCCGGCGAGATCGTCGCCGAGTTGGGCGGGACGTTGCGCGACAACACCGGCTATCACCTCCCGTCGATCGTGACCGGCAGCGAAGGAACGCTCGGCGTCGTGACCCGAGCCCGCCTGCGGCTGATCCCCCAGTTCCGCCACCGCACCACGGCGTTGCTGCGCTTCCCGAACGAGCGCGACGCGGTGGACGCAGCCGAGGCGCTGCGCGGCCTCCTCCCCGCGATCGAGTCGGCGGAGCTGTTCTTCGGGCAGGGCCTCGAACTGGTGTGTGGAGCATTCGGCCTCACGCCGCCGTTCGCGCAGACCGCGGGCGGTTACGTGCTCGCCGAGGTGGCCGACAACGACGACCCGACCGCGGAGTTGGCCGAGGCGGTTGCGGCACTCGGCGGCGTGGCCGACGTCGCGGTCGCGCAAGACGCGGCAGCTCGCGACCGGTTGTGGCGCTACCGCGAGCGCCACACCGAGGCGATCGCCACGGTCGGCGTACCGCACAAGCTCGACGTCGCACTGCCACCGGGTGCCCTGGCCGACTTCGTGCAGCTCGTCCCTGCCCGCGTGGCCGCCGCGTCGCCGGGCGCGCGCACCTGGCTGTTCGGCCATGGCGGCGAGGGCAGCGTGCACGTGAACGTGACGGGCGCGGCCGCCGCCGACACCGCGCTCGACGCGGCGGTGCTCCAACTCGTCGCGAATCTCGGCGGGAGCATCAGCGCCGAGCACGGCATCGGGCGCGCCAAGCTGGCCTCGATCGAGCTGGCACGCGATCAGGTGCAGCTCCGGGTGCTGGCCCGCATGAAGGCCGCGTTCGACCCGGTCGGCATCATGAACCCCGCGGTGCTCCTCCCCCGGCCCCGGTGACAGCCTCGACGCCCGCAGGAGATGCGCAGTCGGTCAGGTGAGCGCACGCTGGACCCCCGCTCCGCCGCGTCACCCCTCTCAGGTGCCGGTATAGACCGGCGGGCGCTTCTCGATCCACGCGGTGCCCGCCTCGCGCAGGTCGTTCGATGCGAGGCAACGGACCTGCCCTTCGCCGGCCGAGGCGAGACCGTGCTCTGCGTCGACGCCAGCGGCACGCACGGCTTCCTTGACGGCGCGCACGGCGAGCGGCGGTCGGGTGGCAAGTCGCTCGGCAAGCGAACGGGCCTCGGCTTCCAGCTCGGCAACGGGCACGACGCGGTTCACCATGCCCAGTGCGAGCGCCTCGGCGGCGTCGAACTGCTCGGCGAGCCACATCAGCTCCTTCGCCTTGGCGGGGCCGACGAGCTGCGGCAACCACACCGTGCCGCCGAGATCGGGCATGAGACCCCAGTTCGTCTCGAGCAGACCGAAGCGGGCGTCGTCACCGGCGATGCGCAGGTCGCATGCCAACGCGAGCTGGCACCCGGCACCGAGAGCATGCCCCTGCACCGCGGCGATGGTCGGGTACGGGGCGTCGGCGAGCCACGTGAAGCTCTCCTGCACCTTGCGCACCAGCGCTGGGCCACGCAGCCCGTCGAGGTCGGGCGCGGCGCTGCTCCCGAAGAAGTCGACGAGCACGGCTGTGTCGAGGCCAGCCGAGAACGACCGGCCGGCACCGCTCACGATCAACGCGCGGATGGACGTGTCCTCGCCGAGCTCGGCACCGACCTGGCGCAGCTCGAACCACATCTCATGGGTCTGGGCGTTGAGCTTCGCGGGCCGCTCGAGACGCACGACCACGATGTCTCCGGTGCGCTGCACCGAGAGCGTGTTCATGCGAGGACCTCGGCGATCATCTCGTACTGCGACGGCGGCCCGGGTAGCAGCGCCGTGGTGATGACCGTGTCCTTCCACTGCTGGGCTTCGTCGCGCACCTTGTCGATCGGGCCCAGCAACGCCACGTCTTCGACGAGCGCGAGCGGGACGGCAGCGATGGCGTCGGCCTTGTGGCCGTCGAGGTAGAGGTCTTGGATCTTGGCGCACTCGGCTTCGTAGCCGAGCCGGGCGAACACCTCGTAGTGGAAGTTGGCACCCTTCGCACCCATGCCCCCGATGTACAGGGCGAGCATGGGGCGGAGGAAGTCGGCGCACCCGTCGACGTCGTCTGCGACGATCACCGGCACGAGCGACACGACCTCGAACGTGTCGGTGCTCTGGTGGCGGCTCGTGTCGCGTGCGAACCCTTCGGCGAGCGCGGCACGGTAGAAGGCGTCGCTCGTGGGTGAGAACCAGAATGGCAACCACCCATCCGCGATCTCGGCCGCCAGCGCCACGTTCTTCGGACCTTCAGCGGCGAGCATGATCGGCAGGTCGCTGCGCAGCGGATGCACCGTCGGCTTGAGCGCCTTGCCGAGCCCGGAACCACCGGGGAAGGGAAGCGTGTAGTGATCGCCGTCGTAGGCGACCGGCGCTTCGCGGGCGAACACCTGACGCACGATGTCGACGTACTCACGGGTGCGAGCAAGGGGTCGCGGGTACGGCTGCCCATACCAGCCTTCGACGACCTGCGGACCCGACGCACCCAGGCCCAGGATGAACCGGCCGCCGCTGAGGTGGTCCATCGTGATCGCCGCCATCGCCGTCGCGGTCGGGGTGCGGGCCGACATCTGCATGATCGACGTGCCGAGGCGGAGCGTGGTGGTGGATGCCCCCCACCACGCCAGGGGTGAGATGGCGTCGGACCCGTACGCCTCCGCGGTCCACACCGAGTCGAACCCGAGTCGCTCGGCTTCGGCGATCTGTTCGTGGATGCCCGCGGGCGGGCCTGCTGACCAGTAGCCGGCGGTGATTCCAAGCTTCATGGGTGTGCTCCTTGTGCAAGAGGTTGTTGCGCGCGATCGGTCGGAGTGATGCGGCGCTCCGGAGCGACACGCCGGCCCTGAGGGCCTCCGCTTCTGAGACCCTATCCACCACGTGGCGGGCGTATGCCTGGACCCTGCCGGGCAGGTGTGGGGAGCCCCACGTGAGCGTCACCAGGTTCTGCCGTACGATCCACGTTCCGTCGTCCAACCGAAGGTGAGACCTCATGACGCCGCACCAGCAGCAACCGTTCAAAGGGTTGCTGCACACCATGGGCGTCGTCCTCGTCGCCGCGGTGGTGCTCGCGTCGTGCGGCAGTGGGTCAGGCAGCACGGGTGGCGACAGGTCGACATCCACCTCGACACCTGCCACGACCGTGGCCGCGGCCACCGGCAAGGACCTTGCTGCCACCCCGCCCATGGGTTGGAACAGCTGGAACCAGGTGCGGTGCTACGACCTGAACGAAGACGTGGTCAAACGAGCAGCCGACGCCCTGGTGCGCCACGGCCTCGACAAGCTCGGCTATCAGTACGTCGTCGTCGATGACTGCTGGCAGGCACCGACGCGCGCGGCGGACGGCTCGCTCCAGGCGAACCCACAGCGGTTCCCTTCGGGCATGAAGGCGCTCGCCGACTACGTGCACGCCAAGGGCCTGAAGTTCGGGCTGTACCTGTCACCCGGCAGCAAGACCTGTGCGATGCAGTGGGACAAGTACCCCGGCAGCGGGCTCGGCTCGTTCGGACACGAACGCCAAGACGCCGAGATGCTCGCCAAGGTCGGCGTCGACTACCTGAAGTACGACTGGTGCGCGGCAGACACGATCGACGGGCTCGACCCGAAGACTGCGTTCGCGCAGATGCGCGGCGAGCTCGACCGCCTCAAGCGACCGATCTTCTACAGCATCTCCGAGTACGGCAAGCATCAGCCGTGGACGTGGGCGCCTGGGATCGCCCAGATGTGGCGCACGACGTCCGACATCCAACCCAACTGGCGTTCGATCGCCCACATCATCGACTCCCAAGCCGATCTCGCCGAGTACGCACGGCCCGGCGCCTGGAACGACCCCGACATGCTGCAGGTCGGTAACGGCAAGCTCACCGACGCCGAGATCCGCGCACACATCGGCATGTGGGCGATGCTGGCCGCCCCGCTCATGATCGGCACCGACCTCGACAAGGCGTCTCCCGCGGTGCTCGCCACGTTGTCGAACCCCGAGGTCATCGCCATCGACCAGGACGCGCTCGGCCACCAGGCACGTCGGGTCAGCTCGGAGCAAGGCCGGGAGATCTGGGTCCGCACGCTGGCCAACGGCGACCTCGCCGTCGCGTTGCTCAACAGCGGAGACGGCCAAGCCCAGATCGGCACCGATCTCGCTCAGGTCGGAGCCGACGCGGGGACGTGGAAGGTCCGCGACGTGTGGAACCGTTCCGACACCGAGCCGACCGATTCCACGATCACGCGGGACGTGCAGCCACATGCGATGGTGCTCCTGCGCCTGTCGCGCTGACAGCAGCGCGGCGCGCAAGCCACCGGCAGGGCACCGCTCTCGATCTGCGCTGATCGCCGGAAATGGCCGACCGCGTTGTCTACCAGCCGATTACCTGCTCGATGTCATCCCAACGCCTCGCTTCCGATCTATCGCTGGGTCCAGTGCTACGCCCCGGAGATGGAGAAGCGGCTGCGCT
>CAZUMJ010000037.1:0-1850 GCA_964621605.1 uncultured Iamiaceae bacterium
CCGGCCTCGTTCACGAGGCGACGCGTCCACTCGAGGGACTCACGGGGTCGCACGATGCTCTTGCCGTCGAGCAGCTCGAGCCCGCCCCACTTCTCGAACACCGGGGGGATGTAGCCGTCGTCGAGGCTGCGCAGCCCCTCCACCTGCTCACCCGCGGGGGGCTCCACCGCGAAGATCTGCACCTCGGGCTTCTGCTCCTTGAGGAACGTGCCCACCCCCATGAGGGTGCCGCTGGTGCCCAGGCCGGCCACGAAGTGCGTGATGTCGGGGACGTCGGCGAGGATCTCGGGCCCGGTCGTGCGGTAGTGCGCACGCGGGTTTGCCTCGTTGCCGTACTGGTACAGGAACGCCCAGTCGGGGTGCTCGGACGCGAGCTCCTGGGCCCGCCGCACCGCGCCGTTCGACCCTTCTGCCCCAGGCGAGAGGATCACCTCGGCGCCGAAGATCTCGAGCAGTTGCCGGCGCTCGATCGACACGTTCTCGGGGAGGACGATCTTGATCGGGTAGCCCTTCAGGCGGGCGATCATCGCCAACGCGATGCCGGTGTTGCCCGACGACGGTTCGATGATCGTCTGCCCGGCGACGAGCGACCCGTCGGCCTCGGCCTCCTCGATGAGCGAACGGGCGATGCGGTCCTTCACCGAACCGGCCGGGTTCTGCCCTTCGAGCTTCGCCAGGATGCGGACGCGCGGGTTGGGGCTGAGCTGGCTCACGTCGATGATCGGGGTGTTACCGATCAGGTCGAGCACCGAGTTGAAGACCGCCACCGCTCGCTCCCGCGAATGTTGAGTAGGACGCTCGGGATTCTACCGGGGACGGACCGCAACTCCTTCTTCGACGACCTCACGACCGTCGAGGAGGTAGCACCGCAGCACCGGCAGGTCGTCGCGCAACGAGACGATCACGTAGTGCCACCCGTCGAGCAGCGGGTTGTCGGCCTTGTCGATGTCGGTCGGCGACGGGTAGGCGTCGGTGTGGGTGTGGGAGTGCATCACCCCGACGACGTCGAGGCCCGCGGCGTCGAGCACCCGCTCGGCCTCCATCCATCCCTGCGGGCCGATCGAATAGGTGCGCGCCGAGCGGTCGACGTTCTCGCACGGCACGAACGCGTCGATCGTGCCCCTCCCCGCACGTCCGCCAAGCAGGCCGCACGCCTCGAACGGGTAGCCGTCGTAGGCGTGGGCGAGCATGGCGAGATGGGCGTCGTGGGACAACTCGACCGTGGGCGGCACGGCCGAAACGCTATCGGGTAACCGGCGCAGGGCCGATAGCCTCGGTCGTTCCATGTCCCGTCCCGACCCCGCCCGACAGCTGGTTGCCAGCAACCGTCAGGCCCGCCGCAACTACGAGATCGTCGACACGATCGAGGCGGGCATGGTGCTGCGGGGCAGCGAGGTGAAGTCACTGCGCGAGGCGAAGGTGACGTTGTCGGACGCCTACGCCCGCATCGTCGACGGCGAGCTGTGGCTCATCGGGCTCCACATCGCGCCGTACTCGCACGCGGCTCCCCACACCGGGCATGTGCTCGAACGTGACCGCAAGCTGCTCGTGCACCGCCGCGAGCTCGCCGAGCTGCGCATCCGGGTCGACCAGGAGCACCTCAACCTGGTGCCGCTGTCGCTGTACTTCCACGAGGGGCGGGCGAAGCTCGAGGTCGGGCTCGGGCGAGGCCGCAAGCTGCACGACAAGCGCCAGGTCATCGCGAAGCGCGACGCCGAGATGGAGACGCGCCGGGCGCTGGCCGCGTCGCGTCGCCGCCCAGGCAGCCGCTGAGGTGTCGGGCGTCGACGACATGCCCAAGCCGCGGCACCTCCACGACCTGATCACGCGCTGGGCGACGGAGACCCCCG